>JANMGQ010000261.1:0-9628 GCA_031374735.1 Hyphomicrobiaceae bacterium
GCTGCAGCCCCGCAACCTGCTCCGGCGCCTGCGCCGTCGGCAAACGCTGACAAAAAGCCCTCGTTCGGCCTGTCCAACATCAAGAGTTTCGGCCTCGACGGCCCGCTCGGCTATCGTGTTGCGGTCGCCAAGGACCCTGCGGCAACCAAACCCGACGTCACGGCCGGCATGAGCTTTTCGGGCTTCGATTGGAAACTCACGTCGTTGATCCCGAACCTCTGACGAACCCGAACGCAAGAAAGCCCGGCCACGTCAGCTGCAGGGGCGTGCAGCGGGCGGGCCGGGCTCTGACGACCTCGGGGCGAGCCGTGGTCGGTGGGCGTCTGTCTGAGCGAGATATCTCAGACGGAGATCACTTCATGTTGCTTGCGATGTTGTTGAATGTTCGGCTGATGTTCGAGCCGAGAGCGGTGGTGGCGGCGATGATAGCCACCGAAATCAGTGCGGCAATCAGGCCGTACTCGATGGCGGACGCGCCAGAGTCGTCGTTCAGGAAGCGTGCGAAGAGCGTCATGCGTCTCGTTCCTTTAGGTGCTGAAGACTGGTCTGCAGTCGGGGGAGCACGTGCAATCGTAGTGCCGGGAAACCGCGGCGCGCCGCTCGCTCGGCGGCGACACGATATGTCGGTCAAAGAAGTCTTAAGCCAGCAGTTCTTGAGCGAGACTTGAATGTCTGATCCAGGCGCCGGAAAAGCCAACCTGTGGCCCGACCTCGCGGGCCGGCTCGACTCTGGCGAAAACGGCCGTACACACTGCCTACCGGTCCGCGTCTATTTCGAAGACACGGACTTTTCCGGAGTGGCCTATCACGGCAGCTATGTGCGCTGGTGCGAGCGGGGCCGATCTGACTTCCTGCGGCTTGCAGGCAATGATCACCGTCGCTTGCTCGATGGCTCGGCGGGGCGAGAACCGGCAGCCCTCATGGTCCGGCGCATGACCCTCGACTATCTCGCGCCTGCCCGCATCGACGATGTGCTCGAGGTGACGACCGGGGTGAAAGCGCTCACGGCGGCAACACTGGTGCTCAATCAGTGCGTCCGTCGTATCCGCGCCGCTGACAGCCCTGCCGTCGACCTGGTCCGCGCGGAAGTCACAATTGTGCTTGTGACCTTAAAGGGCCGTGTCTTGCGAATCGACAAGGCTCTCGGCGAGATTTTTGCGGTCTGAGTGCCGCGGCGCCCCAAAAAATCGTTGTTCACAGCCCCTGCTTGTCCGCTGTGGTTGCGGCGCCCCGAAGTTCGCGCAACCTCATCGCCGGTCAGCCACCGCGCCACGTCCGCTCACGCAAGACGGTGTTTACCGATGGCTGATTTCCGGCTTTGCATCGCCGTCACATTTACCTAGGCTCAAAAGGCGTTGAGTCTTTCAGGTGCGAATGATGCGCAAGCCGGTCGTCGCCCTCAGTCATGGTGGTGCGGGCGAGATCGTGGTCCATAACCAGACCGGTCTTTTGTCCTCGCTTGCCCATGTCGAACGTCTTGCCGCTCACCTATCTCGGCGGCTGGGCGAGCGGTGTCGCCTGCGCGTTCAAGACGAGGTCGGCCACCCGGAATTGCCAAGAAAGTCGAAGCCGTTTATCGCAACATCCTTGGCGACCGCCGGCAGGCGTCCTCTATTGGCGATTGACCAGCCCCGGACACTCAACAAACTACGGCGGCCTCCAGGCTGGATCTCGTCTTGGCTCCAGCGAAGTGATGGGCTTGTTTCAAGGCATGAGCGCATCAAAATCACAGGCTTAGTCGCAGTTCCAAAATAGACGTTTCGGCCCTCGGCGGGCCGACCCGGCGGGGAGAGATCATGCTTCGATTGTTTGCAGCCATGCCGATCATGGCCTTGGCCTACGTCCTAATCTTACAGCCACTTATGGACAAAGTTCTTCCGGAGGCATTGGACGGTCAGGTCATCTGGCCACTTTTGTTTGTGTTGACTGTTGCTTTATTTTTCATCTGTCGTCGGCAGACGAGCGTTGCGATGCTGCGCCAGGAGCCTGTTGTTCTTTTGGCGGCCCTTCTCGCGCTTTGTGGCGCGAGCGCGTTGTGGGCATTCAATCCGGAGATAGCGTTCAAGCGCTGGTGGCTTGCCTTAATCGTCGCCACGGTTGCGATCCTACCGTTCTCGTTGAGAATTTCGTCACGAGATATTCTTGACGATATCTTCAAGTGCTTCACGGTCGCAATGTTTATAAGCGCGATCTTCGTCCTGACGACCCCTCCAGTCATTGATCGCGACGGCATAGTCTTCGGCCATTTCGGGTACTTCTTTCACAAGCAATATCTTGGCTTTTGTGCATCCACCGCGATTTTGATCAGCTCATACTTTATCCTAACGAAGCGGCGCCCGCTGACAGCTCTGGCTGCCTGCATGACAGCAATCTGGGTCATCGTAGAAAGCAAGTCGAAGTCTTCTCTCGGATTTCTGTTTCTTGCGCCTCTCCTCGCTGGGGTAGTGTTCCTGGCACGCAGATATTTAGGGGTTCCCATCGCTGTTGGCGCAGCCGCCATTCCAATTTCCTACAACCTGCTTGCCCTAACAATCTCAAATCTTTCGAGCCGCATCGCGCTCAGCCTGTACGGGGATCCAACCTTCACAGGCCGCACACTTATCTGGGATTTCATCGAGGGCCAAGCCGCACTCAGGCCGTGGTTCGGTTGGGGATTTCATTCCTTCTGGCATGTGCCAGGAAGCCCGGTTCTATCCGCACCGGGTTTCGTCAAGGACATGCCCTCCGGTCACAGCGGCTATCTCGATCTCCGCCTGGAGAACGGCTACGTTGGGCTTGCGCTGTTCCTCGTGTTCGTCGCGTTGGTCTTGCACCGGCTGGAACGCGTGTATCTGTTTCGCCCAGACCGTTGCTTTGCGTTCCTCACGATATTTGCGTATGTCTTGATCATGAATCTGATGGAGACAATCTGGTTCATAGCGTTTGACGCACTGTGGATAACGTTTCTTATTCTGGCCGGCAGTCTCATTCGAGAGACGGCGGTGGCACCAAAACCCGCCCCTGCGCCAAGACGAGTCAATCGCTTCAACAATTACGCACGGCCAAACGTCCGTAGGACTTGACCGATGCCACGGCGTTTAGGGGCGCGCCTTGGGCGTCTTGACCTAGCTGCCTGTCCGAGGCGATAGCGCACGCACAACTTCGAACCGGTGCCAGCTATGATCATCGCCATCGACGGGCCGGCCGCCTCGGGCAAAGGCACCCTCGCGCGCAAAATTGCCGAGGCGCTCAATCTTGCCTATCTCGATACCGGATCCCTCTATCGAGCCGTGGCGCGCGACGTGCGGCACTCAGGCGGCGCGCTCGATGACGCGGCAACGGCGGCCAGAGCTGCACGCCAGCTCGATCCTGCTTCCGTGGCAGACCCGAGCTTGCGTGACCCTGGTGTCGGCGATGCGGCCTCCATCGTCGCAAAGATCCCTGAAGTGCGTGCAGCTTTGCTCGAGTTCCAGCGTGACTTTGCCCGCCAGGAACCCGGCGCAGTCCTGGATGGGCGCGACATCGGCACGGTGGTATTGCCGAAAGCTGACGCCAAGATCTTCGTCGTCGCTGATGTCGAGGTGCGCGCCAAACGCCGCTTTCTGGAGCTCAAGAGCCGCGGCGAAGATGTCACCTACGAAGGCGTCCTGGACGTCATCCGTCGCCGCGACGCACGCGACATGGGCCGCGATGCCGCGCCCATGAAACCGGCCGACGATGCTGTGGTGCTGGACACAACCCATCTCGATGTCACCGCTGCGTTTGCCGCCGCGCTGAAAATCATCGAGGCGAAGCGGCGGCCTGCTTGAGGGACGAACGCCGCGTCAGCACGCGTTCCGCAGCACCCGCAATGCCGTGCGGGAAGACGAGGACGATCGCGATAATGGCGACACCCATCACAGCGCGCCAGTATTGCGTCAGCGGCAGCGCGATATCCTTGATGGTGTGAAACACCGCCGAGCCCACAAGCGCGCCCCACACGGCTTGAATGCCCCCTGTCAGGAGCATCGCGAGAAAGTCCACCGACATCGGGATGGACAGCAGTGTCGGATCGATCGAGCCTTTCGAGAAGGCATAGAGTGCGCCGGCAAGTCCCGCGGCGCCGCCTGCGATCGTGAAAGCCACCAGCCGCAAACGCGCCACATCCAGGCCAATGGCGTCGGCACGAATGGCACTGTCACGCGCGGCGCGCAGCGCATAACCGAACGGCGAATGGATGATGCGATACAGCGCTGCGATGGATGCCACTGTCAGCACAAGCGTAACGTAATAATACACTGTGCGCCCACGCGCCCAGGCCGATGGCCAGACGCCGACGACACCATTGTCGCCGCCCGTGATCTCGACCCACTGGAACGCGATGGCGTAAGTGATCTGCGCCACCGCCAACGTCAACATGGCGAGGTAAATGCCGGACAGTCGCACGATGAACAGGCCATAGGCGGCGGCGAACAGAGCGGCCACGACAGGTGCCGCAACAAGTGCCGGCACCATGGAGACGCCGACCTTGGTCACAAGCAACCCCGCCGCGTAGGCGCCGATGCCGAAATAGGCGGCGTGCCCAAAGCTGACCACACCGCCGTTGCCGATGAGCAGCGACAGCGAGAAGGCGGCAAGGCCAAAGCACAGCACCTCAATGGCGACTTTCTGCGTGTAGCTGTCGGCAACCAACGGTAGGAGGACCAGCGCGCCAATCACACCCGCCATCCACTTCAACGCAGGCAGCCCAGGCGGCTTCAGAAGCACAAAGCCTTCTGGCGTCAGTGGCCGTGACGACGGCGCCTCGGGCCGGCCGAGCAGACCTTGCGGACGCAGGATCAGCACGACGGCCATCAGCAGAAAGACCAGCACCAGCGTGATTTTCGGGAACACGAGGATGCCGAACGCTTGCAATTGGCCGATGATCAGGCTCGCCAGCGCGGCGCCTGGGATCGAGCCCATGCCGCCGATGACGGTCACGACGAAGGTCTCGGAGAGAATTGAAATGTCCATCTGCGCGTTCGCCGCCGAACGCGCCACCTGCAACGCGCCGCCGAGGCCCGCGAGAAACGCCCCGAGAAACAGCGTGCCGGTAAACAGCAGCGCCTGATTGACGCCGAGCGCTGCCACCATCTCGCGATCTTGCGTGGCGGCACGCACCAGCACGCCAAAACGCGTCTTCTGCATCAGCAGGTACAGCAAGCCGAACACGATCGGGCCCGCGGCGATCAGGAACAGCTCGTATTGCGGAAACATGCGCCCGAAGATCGGCACGGCCCCGCGCAAACCTGGAGCCCGCGGCCCAAGAATCTCGAGCGGCCCCCACACTTTGATGACGAGATCCTGCACGATCAGCACGACGCCGAACGTCGCCAGCAGCTGCAGCAATTCTGGCGCATGATAGATGCGCCGCAGCAGGCCCACTTCCATCAGCACGCCGAGCATCCCGACGACGAACGCCGCCGCCAGAAGTGCCATCACGAACATCGGCAACGACCGCGAGACATCCAGCATCCCCGGCAGCAACGTCACGGCCATGTACGCGCCGAGCATGTATAGCGAGCCGTGGGCGAAGTTCACGATCCGCGTGACGCCGAACACGATCGTCAGCCCGGACGAGATGATGAACAGCGATGACGCACTGGCGAGCCCGTTCAGGAATTGAATGGCGACAAAGGCTGGGTCCATGGGGGCGTGCAGTGCTCAGATAGGTCTCGGGGCAAACACACGCTGCCGCAAAGGCGTGGCTGTGGCAATGCAAGCGGGGCGATGAGACAGCCGCGCTACGCCGCCGCTTTAGCGATGTTGGTGATGATGACGTCGCGGGTAAACCAGATGAGCACGAACACGACCAGCGGCGAAAAGTCCACGCCAGCAGCCCGGGGCAACCGGCGGCGGATCGGCGCAAGCACGGGTTCCGTCACGGCCGAGAGGCCCATGTGCAGCGACCGCATGAACGGCGAGTAGGGCACCAGGTTGTTCTGTACCAGGATCTGCACGATCACAGCCGCGATCAGGATGATCGTGAAAAAGTGCAGCAGCTTGTCGATGAAGTTCAGCAGCTCGGGCATGCGTGGTCTCGGGGGGCGACTGGAGATAGCGCTAAGCTACTACGCAGTTTCGCGCGCCTTGTGGAGGGGGCATGCGGCTCGCACGCGCACGGGTCAACACGAAAGCCGCGAAGACATGATCTCCGCGGCTCGCAATGACGGTGCTGTACCACGTCAGTCTCAGGCTGCCTTCGCCGGCTTGGCAACGGCCGGCTTGGTAACCGGGCGTGGACCAGCTGCCGCGAGCGCCTTGTCGACGATGGCCTTGAAACCGGGTGCATCCTTGACAGCGATGTCAGCCAGCATCTTGCGGTCGACCTTGATGCCAGCTTTATCAAGCGCGTGGATGAAGTGGCCGTAGGTCATGCCGTGTTCACGGACGGCCGCGTTGATACGCTGGATCCAAAGACCGCGGAACGTGCGCTTCTTGCGCTTACGATCGCGAAAGCCATACTGCATGGCCTTTTCGACGGCCTGCTTGGCAATGCGGATGGTATTCTTGCGCCGGCCGTAAAAGCCTTTGGCGGCTTTGAGGACTTTTTTGTGCTTGGCGTGGGCGGTTACGCCGCGTTTTACGCGTGCCATTCTAAAGCTCCAGGCAATGGGTTTCGGTCAGAGGGCAGCTGTATGCCGGCAGCATCAGCATCCAATCCAACGGCGCAATCGTGTTGCCCGTCGCCTGATGCCGGCTGCCAGACCTCAGCGGAAATACGGCATGTATTTCTTGACGATCTTGGCGTCGCTGTCGCTCAGCACCATCGTGCCGCGCGCCGAGCGAACGAACTTTGCCGTCCGCTTGATCATGCCGTGCCGCTTGCCCTGTGCCGCAGCCACCACCTTGCCGGTGCCGGTAATCTTGAAGCGCTTTTTGGCGCCACTCTTGGTTTTCAACTTGGGCATTCTGATCTCCGATTGTTCTGGCCCTGGTGCCGCTCAAGCCACCGTTCCGCCTGGAGTTTCCAGGTGTTCCGGCCGCCGCGACGCAGGAGCGGATCAGTCTGCCTTTCGGCGTGTGATCCGGCTTGGTTGTGGTATGCTTCCAGCTGCAAGCCGGACGCGAAAAACCCGCCCAGCATGCCCTGCTAAGCGGATCTGCTGGTTCGATAGCTTGAACGGGCGGGCGGCACAATAGGAATTTGTAGGGGGCATCACCGGCGAAGCCGTTTGCGCTTTATCGCGCAGCTTCACGCGAAGCGGCATCAGTCACGGACCCTATGGCGGGCAAAGAAGGCCCGAACTTTGTCGTCGTCGGCATAGCGCGCGGGTGAGGACAATCGTCGGGCTGCTTCTGTACGATCGGTGTCCGACATCGCCGCGTGCTTGAACTGCGCCACGCGCTCACTGAGTTCAGTAGCCAATGC
The DNA here is from genome assembly GCA_031374735.1 of Hyphomicrobiaceae bacterium. Lineage (GTDB taxonomy): Bacteria > Pseudomonadota > Alphaproteobacteria > Rhizobiales > Hyphomicrobiaceae > JABFRJ01. Next base: position 7,370 of record JANMGQ010000261.1, read on the forward strand.
CCTTAGCCGCCCCCCGGCAAGGAGGGAGCCGGTGCGCCGGCATCATCGAAGGTGTCGGACCGGGTGTCCATGGTGAGATAGTAGAGCCGGAGTCGGCGAGGTTGTCAGCACGGTGATGCCACCGTGTAACGTCACACGAACGGTTCGTCATTTATGCGCCGTACCTGTACACCATCTCGCCTGCCACCATCGTATGCAGGACGCGGCCCTGCATCTTGCTCTCATCGAAGGGCGAATTCTTCGAGCGCGATTTCAGTTGTGCCTTGTCGACCACCCAGGGCTGGCCGAGATCGACGACGATGATGTCGGCTGGTGCGCCCTTCTCAAGCTTGCCGCCCGGAAGCCCGAGCAGCTTGGCCGGATTGATGGTCAACGCGCGCAGGATCGACAGCAGGTTCACGTCGCCGCTGTGATGCAGGCGGAGCGCTGCCGCAAGCAGCGTCTCGAGACCGATGGCACCGTCGGCAGCCTCGGCGAACGGGTGGCGCTTCACGTCCACGTCCTGCGGGTCGTGGGCGGAAACGATCACATCGATATCGCCAGACGCAAGACCTTGCACCATGGCTGACCTGTCAGCCTCGGCACGCAACGGCGGGCGGAGCTTGAGGAAGGTGCGATACGATCCGATGTCGTTCTCGTTCAAGGTGAGGTGGTTGATCGACACGCCGCAGGTGACGGGCAGTTGGCGCCGCTTCGCCTCGCGGATGACGGCGAGGCTTTCGGCACACGTGATGCCGGATGCGTGATAGCGGCCGCCGGTCATCTCAACGAGGCGCACATCACGCTCGACCACGATCGTCTCGGCCAGTTTGTGCACGCCTGGAAGCCCGAGCCGCGTCGCGACTTCGCCCGAGTTCATGGCCGAGCCCTTGGAGAGGTGCGGGTCTTCGGTGTGGTGCACCATGAGCGCGCCGAAATCCTTGGCGTACAGCAGGCACTGGCGCATCGTGCGCGTGTTGGCGACAGAGGATTTACCATTGCTGAACGCAACCGCCCCGGCGCGTTGCAATAGTCCGAACTCGGTCATTTCCTCGCCTTCGAGCCCGCGCGTCATGGCGGCCATGACGTACACGTTGACGATGGCGTTGTCGCGCGAGCGGCGATTGATGAAATCCACCAGGGCGACCTGATCGATCACGGGCTTGGTGTCGGGCATGACGACCATGGTCGTCACCCCACCGGCAGCAGCAGCGCGGCTCGCCGTTTTCAGTGATTCGCGGTGCTCCTGGCCAGGCTCGCCGGTGAACACCTGCATATCGATGAGGCCGGGCGCGAGCACGTGGCCGTGGCAATCGACGACATGTGCGCCGGTTGGTGCGTTGCGGCGCAAGGCTGGGCCGACGTCTGCAATGACGCCATCGGCGACAACAAGTCCGCCCGGCTCGTCACGCCCGGAGGCGGGATCGACGATGCGGGCATTGATAAAGGCGGTTGCCTGGCCGGCTGGCGCCGTGGTCGGTGAGGTGCGGGTGGTGGGCTTCATCATTCAGCTCCCCTTTTCGGGTGTTGCGGCGGGGATTTCGGCGAAACTGTACCACACGGTCTTGCCAAGTTTCAGCGTTGTCGCAACCATATCATCTGCGCCGGCCGACGGTCCGCCGATGCGCAGGCAGCCATCGCACTTGGCGAGCAGGCGCCGCGCGACCGGGTGGAAGATCTCGTTGAACACCGCGTCACCAATCTGTTTCGACCCCGCGTGCTCGATTAATGGCAGGCCATACCACTCGCCGAGCACCGGCAGGTGGCCGGCGAAACAGGCGCAAGGCCATGTCTGACATGGCGTTGACGTTGGCCTGGATTTTCGCGGGATCATCGCCCGTGCCAGAGCGATACGGTCCCGCGACGAGGATCATGAGGGGAGCGGTCATTTTGTGATCCGAGGTGCGATCCCGTGAACGGCGAGAACTGGCGGACGTGGCACCCGGATATCTTAAATCTGCGCGATCGGGAACCCAAGTGCCGTTGCCGCTTCGGCGAGGCGGGTGTCTCAGGCTGCGCCTCCTCGCCGAGCTCGTCTTTCAGGGATTTGGGCACGACGGTGTGTATGACCGCAAAACGGCGACGTGGAGCTAAGAGGTCAATGCGTGAGCGTGTGAATGCGGTCGAATCCGGTTGAAAATGACCCTTAGGAGACATTCACTCCCAACGTCGGTGTCCCGGAATTTGGCGTGCCCTTCGCACGACAAATATCCGGGATCTACCCCGGTCGAAATGGTGTGCTACGCTCACGCGATGACAGACTTTTTCGGCAAACAGTTT
>JANMGQ010000263.1:0-5259 GCA_031374735.1 Hyphomicrobiaceae bacterium
AAACTGTTTGCCGAAAAAGTCTGTCATCGCGTGAGCGTAGCACACCATTTCGACCGGGGTAGATCCCGGATATTTGTCGTGCGAAGGGCACGCCAAATTCCGGGACACCGACGTTGGGAGTGAATGTCTCCTAAGGGTCATGAACGTTGGTCGCGCCGACAAGTTGCCACGCACGTTGATGCCCCGCAACCGCCCGGTCGAAGAACAGACTGGGTCCGTCGGAAGCTGCTCCCTGGGACCGACCGGGCCGTCGCCAGGGCCGTTCCGGAGACAGCGGGCCAATCGGGTGCATCGCGGGCGGACTCCACCCCCTTCTGGGGAATGTCCGCATCTGAGGGGTGAAGCCGCCATCAAACTTTGCTGCTTGATTGCGATGTGACTAGCGCGCTCACGAGCCGTCACGCCCGTGAACGTTCTCCCAGTAGACATCCTTCCAGGTCGTCGGCAGCGTCTTGAGCAATCCCAATTTCGACATGAACGCCGCAAAGGCCATAGTGCCGCGCGGGGTGATCGAATAGGCGACGTCCTGGCGCGAGAGAACGTCCATAACGCGCGCCGACGGCGTGGCGCCCTTAGAGGCGGCCGAGAAAGTTTCTGCTGTTTCGGCCGGATTGGCCTTGATGAAAATCATGGCATCGTCGATGGCCGCCGACAGCGCGGCGAAGACTTTCGGATTTTCGGTCTTGAACGTCTCGGTGACAAAAAGGGAAACGAGGGTGTGTGCGCCGCCCGTGAACTCGAACGAGTTGGCGATCTCGCGTGCACCCGGAAGTGCCATGGCTGTCAGATTGAACGGTATGGAGCCGACGTAGGCACCGAGCCCACCGTCGTCAGCGCCGAGCGCCCTGATGGCGTCGGGGCTGGTCATGCTGACCATGGCGGGATCGAGATGGCGGGCGTTGCCGTGCTCACGATCGGCGAGCATGCGCAGGAAAAGGCCCTGGATCGAACCGGGCGCGGGAACGGCGACTTTCGCACTCGGCGCGAGATCCTGCACCGATTTGACCGTCGCGTTCGTCGTGATCAGGTAGAGCGGCGAGTCATTGATCGGCGCGATGCCTCGCACGTTGGCCGTCCCGCGCGTGTTCGCCCAGAGTTCGAGGAACGGTGCAAGGCCGGCGCCGCCGACCTCGACCTCGCCTTTCAACAGCGCATCGTTGGCGGCAGGACCGCTGGAGAATCGGACGGCAGAGACGGTCAGCGGATCCAGTCCCGCTGCGGCAGCCCGCGCTTCGATCATGCGCTTGGCGAGCAGCACGTCGACGACCAGGAATGCCATCGAATGTTGATAGGCAATCCGAAGCTCCTTCACTTCCGCTCGTGCCGGCGCTGTGCTGGAGACAGCCAGCAGGCAACCGACAAAGATCATGGCGGCGATCCTGCGCATGGAATGATTGACGACAACATCAAGCATGGCTCGGCTCCTTTGGCGGTACACGGTGGGTCAACGGTGCGATTGCGAGTCCGTCGACTTCGGTCACGCGATGGCAGCGAACGAAGTGGCCGGGTGCCACCTCGCGCAGTGCAGGGACAGTCACGCGGCAGTCAGCAACAGCAACCGGGCAACGCGGCGCGAAGCGACAGCCGGGCGGCGGGTTGATCGGGCTCGGCGGATCGCCGGTGAGGCGGATGCGCGTGGCCGCCGCAGCCCGCCCACCCTGCACCGTCGGGACGGCTGACATCAGGGCGGCGCTGTACGGATGCATCGGCTGACTGAAGAACTGCTTGCGAGGCGCCTGTTCCACGATCTGGCCGAGATACATGACCGCAACCTCATCGGCCATGTGCTGCACGACGGCCATGTCGTGAGAGATGAAGAGATAGGTAATTCTGCGCTCACGCTTCAGGCGCTGCAGCAGATTGAGAATTTGCGCACGGATGGCGACGTCGAGTGCCGACACCGGCTCATCGCAAACGACAAGTTCCGGTTCCGGCGCGAGCGCGCGCGCAATGTTGATGCGCTGACGCTGACCGCCCGAAAACTGATGCGGGAACAGATGCCGCTGCTCGGGCCGCAGTCCAACTGACTTGAACAACTCAGCGACGCGTGCGTCTCGCGTGGCTGCGTCCCCAATCGACAGGACGTCCAGCGGGCTTTGCACGATGTGGCCGGCGCGCACGCGCGGATTGAGTGACGAATACGGGTCCTGAAAGATGTACTGCATCCGTCGGCGCGCTTGACGCAATGCATCTCCCTCAAGCGTGTCGATGCGCTCGCCAGCGACCGAGATGGTGCCGGTCGTGATTGGGACGAGCCGGAGAACGGCGCGCGCGACGGTCGTCTTGCCGGACCCGGACTCGCCAACCAGGCCCAGTGTGCCGCCCTTTGGGATGCGCAGCGAGATACCGTCGACGGCGTGCACCACTTCGGACTTGGCGAAAGGGTTCAGCGAGCGTCGCTTAAAATGGACGCGGAGGTCGTCGATGTGGAGCGCGTCGGTCATTGGGCAGCTCCCGTCCGCTGCCAGCAACGCACCGCATGGCCGTCGGCGACGGTGTACGCAGGTGGCATCTCCTGGCGACACATCGGCATCACCTCGGCGCATCGCTCGGCAAACGGGCACCCCGTCTGCAGCTCCCAGATCGACGGCACGACGCCGGGAATTTCAAGCAGGTCGCCGGGCGGATCCGCCGTCAGATCAATGGCTGGTACGCAAGCTATCAGCCCGCGCGTGTAGGGGTGTTGCGGCCGATCGAGCACGTCGGCGACGGCGCCCTCTTCGACGACGCGACCGCCGTACATCACCGCGACCCGATCCGCCATTTCGGCGATGGCTCCCATGTCATGGGTGATCAGGATCAAACCCATGCCGCGCCGCGCCTGCACCTCGCGCAAGAGATCGAAGATCTGCGCCTGCACGGTCACGTCGAGGGCGGTGGTCGGTTCGTCCGCGATCAGCAGCGCGGGTTCACATGCGATTGCCATGGCGATCATGACGCGCTGGCGCATGCCGCCCGACAACTGATGTGGATACTCGTCGATCCGCTGCTCGGGCGCCGGAATGCCGACGGCGGTCAGCAGGTCGATCGAACGGGCACGCGCCGCGTCGGCACTCAGGCCGAGATGGCGGCGCAGGCCCTCGCCGATCTGGTTTCCGACGGTAAACACGGGATTGAGCGAGGTCATTGGCTCTTGGAAGATCATCGCGATCCTATTGCCTCGGATATCGCGAACGTGGTCTTCTGGTGCCGCGAGGAGATCGGTGCCCTTGAAGACTACGCGTCCCGCAGCGATGCGGCCGGGGGGAGAGGGCACGAGACGCAGGATGGAGAGCGCAGTCATGCTCTTGCCGCAGCCAGATTCGCCGACGATGCCGAGCGTTTCACCCGCGCGGACTGTCAGATCAACGCCATTGAGCACGCGCGCCGTCCCTGCGCGGCCCGTGAACTCGACAGCGAGACCTTCGACGGCGAGCAGCACATCGGCCATCAGCGACGCTCCCGCAGTTTCGGATTGAGCGCATCATTGAGGCCATCGCCGATCAGGCTGACCGCGAGGACGGTCAGGAAGATCATCAATCCCGGAAACGTCACAGCCCACCAGGCAGACAGCATGTAGGACCGGCTGGAGCCGATCATGAGGCCCCAGCTCATGCGGTTTGGGTCGCCGAGGCCGAGAAACGACAAGCTTGCCTCGAACAGAATGGCGGTGCCGATGGCGAAAGTCGCCGAGACGATCAGCGGCGGCAGCGCGTTCGGCAGGATGACGCCCCAAATGATGCGGCGGCGGCTCGCGCCGATGACCTGCTCGGCCGCGACATAATCCAGTTCCTTGAGTTTCAGGAACTCCGCGCGGGCAAGACGTGCCGTCGACGGCCAACTGACGACGCCGATCGCAAGTGCCACCGTCGTCAGCGTCGGTTTGAACAGCGTGGCAACGACCATGGCGAACAGCAGCGCCGGCAGGACCTGAAAGAACTCCGCGATCCGCATCAGCACATCATCGATCGTGCTGCCAAAGTAGCCCGCGAGCGAGCCGATGGTGATGCCGATGAGAACAGAGATGCAGGCAGCGGTGGCGCCGACGGCCAGCGTCGCGCGTCCGCCATAGATGAGCGCGGTCAGGATGTCCCGGCCTTGCTGGTCGGTGCCAAGCCACGCCTCGCTCGTCCCCGGCCGCGTCAACGGCGCGGCCGCAATGTCGAAAGGATCGGCGACGAACATGATCGGTCCGAGCAGGGCGATCGACACGATCATCGTCAGCAGGCAGATGCCGAAAATGGCTGACGGGCTGCGGACGAACATGCGCAGCGCTTCACGCGCAGGCGAGACGGCGACGATGGGTCCGGGCTCGCTCATGAGGTTTTGATCCGCGGGTCCGCCAGCCGGTAGCAGAAGTCGGTGAGCTGGTTGGCTGCGATGACCAACAACGACGAGAAAAACAGCAACCCGAGCAATGTTGGATAGTCGCGCCGCAACACCGAATCGAAGGCGAGGCGGCCGAGGCCCGGCCAGTTGAACACCGTCTCGACGACAATGGCGCCCGCAAACATGTTACCGAACTGCAAGCCGATGACGGTCAGCACCGGCAGCATCGCGTTGCGTAGCGCGTGCCGGAAGAAGACGACCCGCTCTGACATCCCCTTGGCGCGGGCCGTGCGGACATAGTCGGCGCCGAGCACATCAAGCATGCTGGCGCGCGTCAGGCGGCTGTAGAGCGCCATCTGGACGAAGGCGAGCGACAGCGCCGGCAGCACGAGATGGCGCGCGACGTCTATGGCGTCGAGCATCAGGCCGCGGCTCACACCTGCCGAACGCATGCCCGACACGGGCAGGACCGGAAACACCGATGCGAACAGGATCACCAGCAACATGCCAGTCCAGAACACCGGTGCGGAGTAACCGATGACCGACGCAACGGTGATGGCCTGAGACAGCCAGCCGTTGGGGCGGCGCGATGCCAGCACGCCGAGGGCTGTGCCGATCAGGACTGCGGACGTCAGAGACGACACAAGCAGCAGGATGGTCGCCGGCAGACGATCGACGATCAACGACGTGACGGGCAGATTGAAGAAATACGAATAGCCGAGATCACCCTGAAGGACCCGGCCGATGTAGATGCCGAGCTGCTTCAACACGGGTTGATCCAGACCATACGCCTTGCGCAGGTCGTCGCGGATCGCCTCGGTCATGCCGCCCATCTGACCGGCCAGCGTTTCGATCGGGTCGCCGGGCGCGAGGCGGATGAGCAGGAAATTCAGCACCAGCACCGCGAGCACGAGGATCGCGGCGTAGAGGATGCGACGGACAAGGAAGCGC
>JANMGQ010000265.1:0-16497 GCA_031374735.1 Hyphomicrobiaceae bacterium
GTTATCCTGCGGGCTGCTCGTTCGCCTCGGGTTGCTCTCCACCCCGCATCGCTGCGACGCAGTTACCTCCGGCTACACGTGTCGTGACCCCACGTGGGTTGGACTTTCACCTCCTGACAAGGCAACATTGCAGACGCACAGGTCCCGGATATGTATTCGTCGCCCACGGCGATGGACGCATTCCGGGATGCCGCTCCTTGTTGTGATGGGTCAGAATTTTTGCGCGTCGGCATTACTCCGACCCCGCGAACGCGCCCATGCGTGCGGCGTGCGCCGCCACAAGCTCCAAGCCCATCTCGGTCGGTCGCAAAGCTGGGGCCCGATCATGAATCGTCAGGCCAGCGCGCGCGCCGTAGATGCGCTTTCCGTAGCAGATCAGGCTCTCGACAGACTGCATGATAAACAGGATGGTCGGTAGCGCCTTCTCATACAGCGCCTCGGCCTCGGCAGTGCGGCCCTCGCGCATGGCGCGCCAGATACCAACCTGCTTGTCGATCGTATCCGGAGCAAGGATCATACCCGCGCAGCCCGCCCGGAAATTGTCGGTGAGTTCCAAGCCGCCGCGACCGTTCAGCACCGGCAACCGTCCCTCGGTCGCCTCGATGACGCGTTTGATATCGACAACGGAACCCTCGCCTTTCAGCAGGCGTACGTTGGGGTGCTGCGCCACGAGATCGCGGATTTCCTCAGCCGTCAGCCCACGGCCCATGTAAGCGGGCGCATTCTGGATGGCGACCGGCAGCGTTGTCCGATCCGCAATGCGGCCGAAAAAGCGGATGTATTCGAGGCCACCGTAACTGCCCACATTCGGCGGCTGCAGGATCACCCAATCGGCTTTCACGCTCTCGGCATGGCGGATCTGATCCACTTGTTCGGCAACGGAGTTGCCATAGATCGTAAAGGCCAGCGGGACGCGTCCGCCCACGTCTTCAGCCGTCCAATCCATGATCGCGCGACGCTCGGCCTCGCGCAGCTTCGATACCTCCGTCGCAAGTCCAAGCGCGGCCATACCGTCGACGCCCGTCGCGAGGCAGACCTCGGTTTGCTGCCTCATCGCTGCCCGATCTAGCGTCTCGTCGGCGTTGAACAGCGCATAGGCGATGGCGTGAATGCCTGGAAACATGGCGGCCTCCGTATCCTTCAATCGAATCCTTCAGCCGCCCTCAACGCGGCCCATACCAAGCCGCATCCTTAACGGTACGCTCCGTTGACGTGTCGGCCGTGGTCAGTGCTGCCCCCAAACTGCGATACCTCTCGATGCTCTTCGACAAGTGGGTCCGCATCGCCTTGCGGGCAGCCGCGGCATTCCCAGCGCTGATCGCCGCCGCAATCGCAACGTGGTCCTTCTGAATGGCAATGAGATATGCCGATTGTTCCGCGTCGGTCGACTGACTGACACGGATGATCTGACGCGGGATGACGTGTCGACCAATGAAGTCGAGAAAGTCCGGGAAGTGCGGATTTGCGGCAGCGTCAGCGATGGCGCGGTGGAACGCGAAGTCCTCCTGCACTGCATTGCGATGAGCGGCAATCTCGGTAGCAATGGCGCGCAGTGCGTCCACGATGCGTGCGACCTGCGTCTTGGTGGCTCGTTGCGCGGCCAGTGCTGCGGCTTCCGTTTCGACGGCCAGCCGCAACTCCATCACATGCATGACCTCATCGATGGTGTTAGAGCCGTCGTCCTTTGCCGGTGCGATGCGGAACGCGACACGACTGACATCGGTCGCAACAAAAGCACCCAAGCCTTGACGCGTGACGACCAGACCATCGGCCCTCAACGCCGCAACGGCTTCGCGGACAACCGTGCGCGAAACACCCATCGCCGCTACCAGTTCCGCTTCTGTCGGAAGACGTGCGCCAGGCGCGAAGCTGCCGCTCCTGATCTCGCCCGCGATCCGCTCGACCACCTCGCCGGTCAGATTGCGCGACGGGCGCAGCGGCCGCAGCAGGGCCTGTGTGGCAGCCGGCAGTCCTGAACTTGACGCTCGATGTCTGGTCATCATACAACTGCGTACCAGCAGCAGCGCACGGCATCAAGTCCGTGTAACCCGGAACATCCAGACGCCCGGGTCAAAAAGCAGCTTGGATTGGCCCTAATGGGAGGACCGCATGCAACGTCGTGATCTCTTGAAACTAACTGGTGCCGCGGCCGCTGTCGGCCTCGCAGGTCCTTGGGCATCGGGCGCGCGCGCCCAAGCAAAACTGGTACTCAAAGCCTCCGACGTGCACCCGACCGGATACCCGACGGTTGCCGCTGTCGAATCCATGGGCAAGAAGCTCGAGGCCGCCACCAACGGCCGCCTGTCGATCCAAATGTTCCCGTCGATGCAGCTCGGCGGCGAGAAAGAAATGATCGAGCAGGCGCAAGTTGGCGCGCTGCAGCTGGCGCGTGTTTCCGTCGGTGCCCTGGGTCCCGTCGTTGACGATTTGAACGTGTTCAATCTGCCATTCGTGTTCCGCGACGGCGCCCACATGGAGAAAGTGATCGACGGCGAGATCGGCACTGAACTGCTTGCCAAGATCACGGCCGCCGAGAAGACGGGCTTGATTGGTCTGTGTTGGATGAACGCCGGCACCCGCAACGTCTACAACGGCAAGCGTGCGATCAAGAGCCTTGAGGATTTGAAAGGGCTCAAGATCCGCATGATGGGCAACCCGCTGTTCGTCGACACGATGAACTCGCTGGGCGGCAACGGCATCGCGATGGGCTTCGATCAAGTCTACAACGCCATGCAGACGGGCGTGGTCGATGGCGCGGAAAACAACTTCCCGAGCTACATCGCGCAGAATCACTTCCAGGTCGCGAAATTCATTTCGCAAACCGAGCACCTTATCATTCCTGAAATCCTGGTGTTCTCGAAGAAGACCTGGGACACGCTCTCGAAAGAAGATCAGGCTCTGGTCGCCAAGACCGGCCGCGAGGCGCAACTTGAGCAGCGTACGCTCTGGTACAAAGCTGAGGAAGAGTCGCTCGCCAAGATGAAGGCGGCTGGCATCGAGATCATAAAGTTCGCCGACAAGAAAGCTTTCCAGGATGCCGTGAAACCGGTCTGGGATAAGTACGGCGCCAAATACGCGGCGCTCGTCAAGCGCATCCAGGACGTCAAGTAACACGCAGACCGGCAGCAACTGCCGAAGCCGGCGGCGCGCATGTCGCGTCGCCCTCGACGGTTGCGCCTTGTGCGCGCATGCCACGTCATGTGCGCAGCGATCCCTCGACACTCGCGAGCCTCCCACCATGCAAGCCAGTTACCGCCGCGCCATGGATGTGCTTTACATCGGCTGCATCGTGATTTCTGCGATTTCCATGGTCGTCATGACCTTGGTTATTCCGTACGGCGTCTTCACTCGCTACGTCCTGAACTCTGCGGCGGCGTGGCCCGAGCCGATGTCCGTACTCTTAATGGTAGTTTTTTCATTCCTAGGCGGCGCGGCTTGTTACCGTGCCAACTCGCACATTTCAGTGCGCTTTCTGGCTGACGCAGTGCCAAGCCCTATCGGCCGCGCGCTCGTCTGGCTGGTTGATGCCTGTATGATCGGCATATGCTTGTTCATGATAGTTTATGGCATGGGGCTCGCTCAAAAGGTCTGGTATCAGGTCGTCGGCGAGTTTCCATTTCTGTCGGTTGGCATCACCTATCTGCCAATTCCGCTCAGCGGGCTGATCACCCTGCTGTTCATTATCGAGAAACTTTCGATCGGGCCGCCGCCGCCAGATAGCATCGTTTATCGCGAGCCGATCAGCGCTGAGTAACTGGAAGTCTCTGATCATCCCTTTTGCCTCCACCGTAAGATCGAGACTGCCATGGACGCCCTCGTACTCATCATCGCCTTTTTCTTCTTCGTGCTGATTGGCGCGCCGATCGCCTACGCGATGGGAATGGCGGCTCTGTTTGGGGCATACTGGATCGGCATCCCCCACGAAGCCGTTATGATCAAGGTGTCAGACGGTATCGCCAAGTTCTCTCTGCTGGCGATCCCGTTCTTCGTCCTCGCGGGGGCCATCATGGCGGAAGGCGGCATGGCGCGACGGCTTGTTGCCTTTGCCAATGTCCTCGTCGGTTTCGTGCGTGGCGGTCTCGCCCTGGTGAATATCGTCGCCTCGACGTTCTTCGCGGGCATCTCTGGTTCATCCGTTGCCGACACATCGTCGATCGGATCTGTGCTCATTCCGCAGATGGTGAAGGAGGGCTACCCGCGCCTGTTCGCCGTCAACGTGACGATATCCGGCTCCCTGCAGGCGATCCTCATCCCACCGAGCCACAACATGGTCATCTATTCGATGGCGGCGGGTGGCGGCATTTCAGTCGCGAGCCTGTTTCTTGGCGGCGTCTTACCTGGACTGCTGCTCGGACTTTCGCTGGCGATCTACGTGCTGTTCGTGTCGTATCGCAAAGGCTATCCCAAGGGAAAGCCGATCGCCATGCGCGATGCCGTCAAAATCACGATCGAGGCCATGTGGGGCCTCGGCACAATGATCATTATTCTCGGCGGCATTCTGACCGGCGTGTTTACAGCAACCGAGTCCGCCGCGGTGGCATGCGTCTACTCATTCCTCGTCACCATGCTGGTCTACAAGGATTACAAGTGGAGCGATCTGCCGTTGCTGTTGCATCGCGTGGTCAAGACCGTGTCGATGGTCATGATCCTGATCGCGTTTGCGTCCGCCTTTGGCTACATCGTCGCCCTGATGCAGGTGCCGGCGAAGGTGACAACGTTCTTCCTGACGCTGTCGGACAACAAGTACGTCATCCTGCTGATGATCAACATCATGCTGCTCATTCTCGGCTGCTTGATGGATATGGCGCCGCTGATCCTCATCTGCACACCGATTTTGCTGCCCATCATCACCAAGCTCGGCGTCGATCCCGTCCACTTCGGCATCATCATGATCGTCAACCTCGGCATCGGGCTGTTGACGCCGCCCGTTGGCTCGGTGCTGTTCGTCGGCTGCGCCATCGGCAAGGTGACGATCGAGCAGGTGACGCGGTCGATCTGGCCGTTCTATATTGTTATGTTCGTCGTGCTGATGCTGGTGACGTATGTGCCTGGCATCACCCTGTGGCTGCCGAGTTTGGCCCGCTAACGCACCGCCGCCACGCGATCAACGACGGCAGTCGACGTGGTGCGCCACACGCTTGAAAACCCGTGCTGGTCAGCCCAGATCTAGGGGCGTTACCCTGAACGAGGTTTTGCGTGTCCCACCTGCCCGACAACGATCCGATCCCTGGCGACGCGCCATCCTGCGCGGAGATCGAGCACATCATTTTGCCACGCGCACGGGACCTCGGCGGCTTTGAGGTGCGGCGCGCTTTGCCGGCAGTCGAAAAGCAGATGGTCGGCCCTTTCATCTTCTTCGACCAGATGGGTCCGGCAGAATTCCTGCTCACCGGCGGTATCGACGTGCGGCCGCATCCCCACATCGGCCTGTCGACCGTGACGTACCTGTTCGAGGGCGAGATCTTCCATCGCGACAGTCTCGGCACGGCTGCTCCGATCCGCCCGGGCGCGTTGAACCTCATGACGTCAGGCCGCGGCATCGTACATTCGGAACGCGAGACGAGCGAGGCCAAGGCCACGCGCCGCCGCCTGTTCGGCATCCAGGCCTGGGCGGCGCTGCCCAAGTCACATGAGGAGATAGCGCCAGCCTTCGTTCATCACGGCGTCGACGACCTGCCGCGCATCGAAGGCGAGGGCAAGCGCGTGCGCGTGATCATGGGCCAGATGTACGGCCAGACGTCACCCGCCGAGTTCCCGCATCCAACATTCTATGCCGAGGCCATGCTCGCGCCAGGCGCTGTACTGCCGCTCGACGCCGACTACGACGAGCGCGCCATATACATCGCCTCAGGCGAGATTGACATCGCCGGCCAAACATTCGCGGCGGGCCGACTGCTGACGTTTAAGCCGGGCGATCGCATTTCCGTGCTGGCGCTGTCGAACGCACGGCTCATGCTGCTCGGGGGCGAACCCATGGATGGCCCGCGGCACATCTGGTGGAACTTTGTGTCATCCTCAAAGGATCGCATTCGCGCGGCTCGTAACGACTGGACGCAGCGCAAGTTCGATATCGTACCCGGCGACGACAAGGACTGGATCCCGCTCCCGGACGCATGAGTGCAGCGTACGGCCTTAGTGATATGCGCAGCGGTCGCACGCGGTGCTAGTTGTCCACGCTCGTGAAGCAGATGCAGCTAACCATCGAGGACGCCGATCGACTTTGCCGAAACGTGCGCGACGATCCGCTCCCCAACGGCTGAGCGCTGACGTGCTGACAACACCTCGGTGGGTGACAGGCTCCCCTTGTCGGCGGTGGCCGTGCGTGTACATAGTCCGGCCACTTGGGTCTTGGGGCTTACATGCGTATCGTCGCCGCGCTTATACTCGCCTGTGCCGTTTTTGCCGTTCCCGCGACCGCTCAGACAGTGGAGGTCTCGAACGACCCCGGCGGCTTCATGGGCCAGTACGACACCCGCTGGCGCAATCTGGCAGCCAAAGGCGTGAACGTGCGCATCTCAGGCATGTGCGCGTCAGCCTGTACGATTTTGCTCCACCACATTCCCCGCGCCAAGATCTGCGTCACGGCTGGTGCGCGGATCGGCTTTCACACGGCGTCGCAGTTCAGCGGCACGGATCAACTGCTCGATTATTACCCAGCCGACATCCGCGCCTACATCTTCAGCCGCGGTGGGCTGTCATCGGACATGATGTGGTTGAATGCCCCTGAAAGCTACAAGTTCTTCCGCCGGTGCTGATCAACGGGCGGCCGGAGCACGCCGCTGCACGACATAGGCCGCCAAGTAGCCGATTGCAGCTGCCAGGCCGACGCCCGCAAACACCAAGAAGGCTTGTGCGACGGAGCCGCGATCCACGATCGGGCCGCTCAGCAGCGGCGACAGGAACTGGCCGGTAAAGATGCAGGTCGTGTGAAAGCCGGAGGCGCGCCCCCGCTGATGCGGTGGCGCGCGATCCATGATCAGCAGATTGTTGGCTGGGAATAGCCAGCCATTGCCAGCCCCCGCCAAGCCGGTGCCGACCATTACCCAAAGCAGGCTGGTCGACTGTGAGATGATCAGGAAGCCGACAGCCGTGAGCCCAAAGATGATGGCATACACCAGCATCGGCGGCAGTTTTGCGCCGGTGCGGCTGTAGCTCATCGCCATCACGGCCATCGTGAGTGTGCCGGTTGCGACGGCGAGTCCTGCGACCGCGGGCGAGGTAATCCCGTTCTCCGCCAGATGAAACGGCAGGCGCACCGGCAACATGTAAAACAAGATCATTGCCGTGAGTGCAGAGACGCCGACCACAGCCAGCGGCGCCAAGTCCAACCTGTCCCGCGTGCCCGCTGGCGGTTGTTCAGGGCGGCTTTCAGTCAGCTGCGCAGCCGCGATAGGGATCATGACCAGACCCACGGCGTACATGAGGAATGGAAACCGCCAGCCGAATTCGCCAAGCAGGCCGCCAGAGAGCAGGTACATCATGCTCGCAGCCGACATGACGGCCGCCTGGGTGCTCATGAACCGGATGCGCGCCTCGCCTTGGTAGAGATCGCCGATCATCGCCATGGCCGATGTCATCGTGCCGCCGATGGCGATACCGAGCACAAAACGCCCGGCAAGAATGCTCCACAGCGACGTGAAGACAAAGCCAGACAGGCCCGCCAAGGCATACAGCAAGAGTGATCCCAACATGACCGGCCGCCGCCCGAAACGGTCATTGAGCCATCCCGCCGGCCCGGCCGTCAGGACGATACCAAGCGCCGGGAGGGTGACGACGAGCCCGATCAGGGTGTTGATGTGGGGTGTGCCAGCGAAGGCGTCACGCATCGCCGGCATGGCCGCCGAAACGATGGCATTGGCCATCACCCCAAGGCTCGCAACCATCAACAGGATAAAGCCGACGAGGGCCGTCGGCGCGGAAGACATGTGCATCATGGCGTGGCCTAGCGCGTCCAGCGATGCCGCGACAGCGCCGGACGCCGCGTCAAAGTCTACGCCCACCCGCCCGGTCACGGCAGCGTGAGCCCGCGCGGCACAACGATCACGAACCCCATTACGTTACTAACGGTTCTGTGATTGCATCTAGGGAAGTCGTGATCTGACCAGCTTCCACGGCTTCTTTACGGATAATAGTCCAAATAAAGCGCCAAAAGAAACGGTTCCGTGATCCACTTCACGCCGCGCCTCACGGCCTTGTGAATATGAAACGTTACGTTTCGTATTGTGCTTTCAGCCAACATCGGCTAGAACCTAGTCATCGGCGGCGCGGTGACGCGGCGGCGAACAAAACAAAGAACAGCCGGCGCCGTCGGCTCTGAGCAAAGACAACACACCGGAGACTGATCATGAAAACCCTCCTCGCCCTCCTCATCGCAGCATCCGCCCTTGCAGCCGTCGCCCCGGCCAACGCCGCCATCAACTCGGGCAATCTGCCGACATTCGACGGCCCCGCCTTCGGCCCAGCAGACGTCAAGGGCTTCGACGGTCCAGCTTTCGGACCCGCCGATCTCAAAACCTTCGACGGTCCGGCCTTTGGCCCAAGCGATATCCGCTCGTTCGATGGCCCCGCCCACAGCTGGCAGAACGGTGGCAACCAGCGCTAACACCAATGTAGCTGTCATGCCTCGGACAGCCTGAGCAGCGCTGAAACCTGTCGTATCCCCTAAAACACTCAAACATCCAAACCAACGAGATCGATTATGAAAACCCTCCTCGCCCTCCTCATCGCAGCATCCGCCCTCGCAGGCGTCGCCCCGGTCAACGCCAGCATTAACTCAGGCAATCTGCCAACATTCGACGGCCCAGCCTTCGGCCCAGCAGACATTAAGGGCTTTGACGGCCCGGGTTTTGGACCCGCTGACATCAAGACCTTCGACGGACCGGGCTTTGGCCCAAGCGACATCCGCTCGTTCGAAGGCCCCGGCCAGAGCTGGCAGGACGGCGGCAACCAGCGCTAAAGCGCGGTTGACCTCCACGAGATACCACGCTGACCTCTCCGGCTGCGTGGGTACGCCTCGCCTTCCGTTTGCTTCCCGTGGGCAAACGTGATGGCGGGGCATTGGCTTGTTTTTTGCAGCTATTTCTTTGCGCGTTCGATCGCTTCGACGATCAACTGCTTGGCAACGGTCACATCGCCCCACGACTTGAGTTTGACCCACTTGCCGGGTTCGAGATCCTTGTAGTGCTCAAAAAAGTGCTGGATCTGCTGACGCGTGATTTCAGGCAGATCGGTCGCCGTTTTGATCGCCTCATAGCGACGCGTGATCTTGTTCGAGGGCACAGCGATGATCTTCTCGTCGCCCCCGGCTTCATCCTCCATGACCAGCACGCCCACCGGCCGGCAGTTCATGACGGCACCCGGGACAATCGCCCGCGTGTTGCACACGAGCACGTCGATTGGATCACCATCGGCCGAGAGCGTGTGGGGCACGAAGCCGTAATTCCCGGGATAACGCATGGGGGTGTACAAAAAGCGGTCGACGAACAGCGTCCCCGAGGCCTTGTCCATCTCATACTTGATCGGCTCGCCCCCGACCGGCACTTCGATGATGACGTTGATGTCATCGGGCGGGTTTTTCCCGGTCTGGATGGCGTCGATGCGCATCGGGTGCTCCTGTGGTGCGGCGCTGTATGGCGCGCACTACGCGACGCGGGCGTCCCTGTCACGCATACCCCTGTCATGCGAGCAGCGCACGAAGTGCAAGCGGCCGGTTGACATGCGGGCCCGATCGCCTGATTTGGTCGCCTCCAGGCGGACGTGGTGAAAAGGTAGACACACGGGACTTAAAATCCCGAGGCCGCAAGGCCGTGCGGGTTCAAGTCCCGCCGTCCGCACCATTTGGGCTAAGGCGTTGATGGTGCTGAAAGACGTGGGCACCGGCCAATCACGTGCAGCGAAAAAGTTGCTCACGCATTACGAAAAGCGCGATAGTGGCGGGTCACAGGTCAAAACAGGACCAGCCCAGCCATGGCCAAAGCTACAACCGAAACGAAACTCGCCGCCGCAGATCACCGTCATCCGCTCGATCCATTGAGCGAGGCCGAAATCACGCTCGCCTGCGAGCTGCTCAAGACGCAGAAGAAGCTTTCCGCCACCACGCGATTCGCATTCGTGCAGCTGGAAGAGCCTGTGAAGCCCAACGTGCTCGCCTGGACACCGGGCAAGCCGATGCAGCGGCGCGCGGCCGCGACCGTGTTCGACACCAAGACCGGCGCGACGCACATCGGCGTTGTCGATCTCGACAAGAAGCAGGTGTCGTCTTGGATCGAGCACAAGACCACGGAATTCCCCTACGGCCAGCCGCCTGTGATCATCGAAGAATTCTTCAAGGTCGGTGATATCGTCAAGAAAGACGCCGGCTGGCTGAAGGCGATGAAACGGCGGGGATTGACGGACGCCGATATCGCGCTGGTCCAGGTCGATCCGTTCTCGGCTGGATATTTCGATCGCGAGGTCGAGAAGGGCCGCCGCCTCGTGTCCGCCGTGAGCTACTATCGCGCCGGCCCCAAGGACAACGGCTACGCACACCCCATCGAGGGCGTCGTGGCGCTGGTCGATCTGATCGATGGAAAGGTCGTCGATCTCGTCGACGAGAAGGACATCGTGCCGATCCCTCGGACCAAGCGCAACTATCACCGCGAGGACTTGCCGCCGCCGCGCACGACGGTGAAGCCGCTCGACATCGTCCAGAAGGATGGCCCGAGCTTCAAGGTCGATGGCTGGAAAGTCGATTGGCAGAACTGGTCGTTTCGCGTCGGCTTCTCCGCGCGCGAAGGGCTCGTGCTCAACCAGATCTCGATGAAGGACGGCGGTAAAGAGCGCCCGATCATTTATCGGGCATCGCTCACTGAGATGGTGGTGCCGTACTCCGATCCGACCGCGAACAATTTCTGGAAGAACGCCTTCGACGCCGGCGAATACGGCCTCGGCAAACTCGCCAACTCCTTGGAACTCGGCTGCGATTGTCTCGGCAATATCCACTATTTCGATGTGCCCGTCGCCGACGACAACGGCGTGCCTGCCATGATGAAAAACGTCGTGTGCATGCACGAGGAAGACTACGGCATCCTGTGGAAGCACTACGAGTTCCGCACGGACACCTATGAAGCGCGCCGCTCACGCCGTCTGGTGATCTCGTTCTTTGCCACGGTCGGCAACTACGACTACGGCTTCTACTGGTATCTCTACCAGGACGGAACGATCCAGCTCGAGGCCAAGCTGACCGGCATCATCCAGACGTCCGCCGTCGCGCCCGGCAAACCCTATCCCTGGGGCGGCATGGTCGGCGAAGGGCTCGCGGGGCCGACGCACCAGCACATCTTCAATGTGCGCATGCACATGATGGTCGACGGTGAGAAGAACACCATCAGCGAGCATGAGTTTGTCCCGCGTCCCTGGGACCGCGACAACCCTTACGGCAACGTGTTCGACACGACGTCGCGTGTGCTTTCGCGCGAGCGCGATGCCGCCCGTGAAGCCGATGGCAAGACGGGACGCTATTGGAAGGTGACCAACCCGAACAAGAAGAACGTGGTCGGCGGCAATCCCGGTTACAAACTGGTGGTCAATCCGTCGCCGTTAATGCTGGCGCAGGAGGGATCGTCCGTGCACAAGCGCGCGCAGTTCGCGACCAAGCACGTTTGGGTGACGAAATACGATCCCGCCGAGCGCTACGCCTCGGGCAACTTCCCCAACCAGCATGCGGGCGGCGATGGCCTGCCGAAGTTCATCGCAGGCAACCGCAACATCGAAAACGACGACATCGTGCTCTGGCACACCTTCGGCCACACGCACGTCTGCAAACCCGAGGACATGCCTGTTATGGCGTGCGAGTACGCGGGCTTCATGCTGAAGCCGAACGGCTTCTTCTCGGCCAACCCCGCCATGGACCTGCCACCCGACAAGAACACCGCGAGCAAGCTCGCGAGCGATCCGAGTGGCGGCGACGGCGGGAATTGCTGTGATTGATCGTGATAAGATGTCGTGCAATCTAATACATCGACAATGAGGTCGAAGCCATGCCGACAATCACCATCCGGCTCGATAACGAAACCGACGCCCGCCTCAAGCGCCGCCTTGAGCAGAGCGGTCAGTCCCTCTCAGAGTTCATGCGCGGGGCGGTGGAGATCCAGCTCGCTGCTGCGCCGCAGGACGAGACGCCATTTGAGGCGTGGCAAAGGTTGGCTGCCGACTGCCAAGGGAGTGGCGATAGCGACCGTTCCGTGACCTACAAGGCCCGGGTCAAGGAGCGCCTGCGTGCCAAGCATCGTCGTTGACGCCGGCCCGCTGATCGCTCTGTTTGATCGGGACGATGCCCATCACGCGCAGGCGGTTCGCTTCCTCCGAGACGTGGCGGATACGCGACTGCTGACGAACTCGCTCATGGTCGGCGAGGTGGCGGCCATGTTGAGTGACCTGAAGCCGAACTTGTTCCGCTTCCTGGAATGGCTTACGGCGGCCGTCGAGATTGACGATGCGCTTCGTGATGACCTGCCTCGCATAACCACGATTATGCAGAAGTATAGCGATCTGCCTGCAGATCTTGCTGACGCGTCGCTGGTCGCCCTGTGCGAGCGGCGCCGAATCGAAACCGTCGCGTCAATTGATTCCGACTTCGACGTCTACCGGCTTCCACGTGGACGGGCGTTCAGGAACGTGTTTGCCAGAGGATAGGGATCGCGGATGCTTCTAGCGGTACAGCGAAGGCTACAGCAGCCTGCAATCGTAGTAACCCTGAGAGACCCGCGTCGGCGAACACTCCGCGTGGGGCAGGTGCGCTGCTCGCCTATGGCGTGGTTGTGCCGTTGCAACTCGTGCTGTCGGGGTATGAGCAGCACATCATCGCGGCGACGTGCGTGATCCTGTGGTGGGTCGCGGCCGACCGTTTGGCCTTTGCGGCCGCCAGCCATCGTGCCGAGCGCGATTGACTTTGCGACATGAACGTAGACAGCACCTATCCAGTTGGCGCTCCTTCAGTGCCGCTTGCCCAGCGCCGAACGAGAGGCGAATTCTCATGCACTACACGATGCTCGGCACCACCGGCCTCAAGGTTTCCGTCGCCGGTCTCGGCTGCGGCGGCAACAGCCGCCTCGGGCTCGGCGCGGGCAAGAGCGAAGCTGACGGCGTGCGCCTCGTGCGCGACGCGCTTGATTTCGGCATCACATTTTTCGACACGGCCGAGGCTTACGGCACAGAAGGGATTCTCGGCCAAGCCATCGGACCGCAGGAGCGCGCCAACGTCGTCATATCAACCAAGTGCCGCATCGCGCGGGGCGACGAGCCCATGACAGCGGACGAAATCGTCGGCAGCCTGAATGCCTCGTTGAAACGTTTGCGCACGGACTATGTCGACGTCTTCATGCTGCACGGGGTGCCGCCGTCGGCTTATGAGCGCGCGGTTGACACATATGCGCCCGCGCTGTTGCGCGAACAGGCCAAGGGCAAGATCCGCCATATCGGCCTCAGCGAGACGGGCCCGCGCGACCCCGATCAGACGATGCTGCAGCGTGCGCTCGCCGACGACGTGTGGCGCGTCTACATGCTGGCCTTCAGCCTCATGAACCAGGGCGCGCGGCGCGCCCTTTTTCCGCACACTCAAAAGAGCGGCGTTGGCACGCTCGCCATGTTTGTGGTGCGCAACATCTTCTCCAAGCCCGACGCGCTCGCCGTTACCCTGCGCGAGCTGGCAACAAAACGCCTGATCCCAGAGGCGCTTGCGGCGAGCTCAAACCCGCTCGACTTCCTGATCAGCGACGGCGGCGCAACAAGCGTGACGGACGCCGCCTATCGCTTTGCCCGCCACGAACCCGGCTGTGATGTCGTGCTGTTTGGCACCAGCAGCGCAGCCCACATGCGCGCGAACGTGGCCTCGATTTTGGCCCCACCTCTTGCGCCATCGACACTTCAGAAGCTCGAGACGCTGTTCGGGCATCTGCGCGGCGTCGGCCTCGACCTGCCGGACCGTATCCAGCAGGCGAAGCCGTGAGCGCAATCGAACCCAATCTTATCAGACGATCTTTGCCATCTCGTCGAAGGTAAAGCGCGGCGAGCGGCCGAACAGGCCGGCGGCATCGCCATAGCCAATATTCAGTAGGAAATTCGACTTGTATGTCGTGCCAGCCAGAAACGCCTCATCGACTTTGGCGTTGTCAAAGCCAGACATAGCGCCAGTATCGAGGCCGAGACTGCGCGCTGCCAAGATCATGTAGCCGCCTTGGAGCGTGCCATTGCGCATCGCCGTCGTTGCGATGTGATCGGGCTTACCAGCGAACCAGCCCTTGACGTCAGCATGCGGGAACAGCTTCGGGAGGTGCTCATAGAAGGCCATGTCGTTGGCGATGATCGCCGTCACGGGCGCGCTCATGGTCTTGTCGACGTTGCCGGGCGTGAGGCATGCCTTCAGGCGCTCTTTCTGATCCTTGGATTTCACGAACACGATGCGCATCGGCGAGCAGTTGACGCTCGTCGGTCCCATCTTGGCGAGATCGACCAACTCGTGCAGCAGCGCGTCGGGGACGTCCTTGGCTTGCCACTTGTTGTGCGTGCGAGCGTCGGTGAAGAGCGCGGCAAGGGCTTTGGCGTCGATGCGCATCATAGGCTCCGGCAGGGTTCGATCTGGACGTTGAGATCGGGATTTGGTGCACGGCGCCTTGTGACGTTCAGCCCTGCCCTGTCAATACGTCACCGCGTGACCGGCAGTTCGTTCGCCAGATCCATCGTCAGGCACTTCTTTTCCGCCAGCAAGCCATTGTAAGCCGTCAGCCGCGCCCGCTCGCGCTTCAGCTCGGCATCCAGATCCATGGTGTTCGGCTGCCCGCGCACAGCCGACACGCCGGATTGGATGGCCGCCGATGTCGCGCTCGCTTTCGGCCGCGCCGCGCTGTCCTTGAGGCGCGCGATGATAATCAGCATCGAGCCCTTGAGCTTCTTGCAATCGAGTGCCTGTTCTGTGCTGCTCGGGGTGTAGACGGCACCCGACATCGTCCCGGACTCGAACGGCTTTGCCATGCTCATGGGGCCGCCGCGCTGCTCGGTCTGCTGCAATTGCGGCGCGCCGGTGCAAGCGCTGACGGCGAGCACAATCGCAAGTGTCATGAGGGTGTAGCGCTGCGTCATTGTATGTCGGTCCATGTTCCTGGCACGTTCCTGGCACGCCAACGCGATACGCGACGTCTCTTGCCGTGGAGCACACGCGCAGGGGCAACCCTGGCGCCTGTCCACCACGGCATTGTGTCGAACGTGCGGAGTGCGCTCAGTGGCAGCAAAATAGGGGTGTTCGCTCAGCCCGCGATGAACCGCACATAGTCGTCGTGTGGGCCGATCCAGCCCCACAACACGCCCTTGGCAATGTCGATCCCGACGGCCCGATAGTTCAGGCCCCCGCGCGCCGACCAGTATTGACCGACTTTGCGAAAGCGTAGTGGCGAGTGGCGCGGGTTATCTCTCAAGAGCTGAAAGCTCCGGTCCGCCAAGTCCTGCACCTCAGCAGGCAGTTGCCGATAAGCGTGCCAGAACTCCGGATGTGCTTTGTGCGCCATCGCGGTTCACAGGAGATCGGTTGTCGTGCCGTTCTTGTGGTCCGCACGCCACTTTTTCGCGCGCTCAGCGAGTTTGCCGGATGTAAGATCGCGGTCGATCTGCTCATTCCAAAGCCGCGCCCGAAGCTCGGCGAACCACGCATTAAACTGGCGCAGCTCTGCGTCGGCGAGCTGCTCGACAGCTGCCTGGATTTTGCCGAGTCCTGACATGGGGGTAAGATTGCACGGCGTTGGCTGTTGGCCAATCGTCTGAGGTGGCGCTCAGCTTCGACGTGTGTTGGCGTCTGCCATTTCCAAAGCAATCACAGTCGTGCTTGATCGCGTGCGCTCCTGGCCACACGATCGGCAAGAAGATGCCGTCCCATGCTCGACGAAATCGAGCGCGCCGGCGTCGATGTGTATCAGCTGTCCGATGAAGAGCGACGGCTGATGCAAGTTGGTTTGGATCAGGCAGAGCGCGGCGAATTCGTGTCCGACGCCGAGATGGAAGCGTTCTGGAACCGTAATAAGCGCTCGTGATGGTCCGCTACACGCCTCAAGCGCGGGTCGATATGGCGGCGATCTATTCGGAGATCGCGACGGCCAATCCTACGGCTGCGCAACGGGTCGAAGATAGAATTCGTTCGACGGTCGAACGCCTTGGGCAGTTCCCGCGGACCGGCGTAAAAACGAACATCGACCTTGTCCGCCGCATGCCATTGGTCTGATGGCCTTACACGATCTTCTATCGGATCGTCGTGGCAGACGACGCGATCGACGTCGTGCACGGGGCTCGGGTGACGGATTTGGATGAGGTGTCGGGGTGAGGCTTCGGCAGGTTATGACCCTTAGGAGACATTCACTCCCAACGTCGGTGTCCCGGAATTTGGCGTGCCCTTCGCACGACAAATATCCGGGATCTACCCCGGTCGAAATGGTGTGCTACGCTCACGCGATGACAGACTTTTTCGGCAAACAGTTT
>JANMGQ010000267.1:0-38904 GCA_031374735.1 Hyphomicrobiaceae bacterium
AAACTGTTTGCCGAAAAAGTCTGTCATCGCGTGAGCGTAGCACACCATTTCGACCGGGGTAGATCCCGGATATTTGTCGTGCGAAGGGCACGCCAAATTCCGGGACACCGACGTTGGGAGTGAATGTCTCCTAAGGGTCAATTGCGCCCGCATTCGCCTACCGCCCCCCCCTTCACTCTGCCGCCTGTTTCCTTGTTGCCGTGAAGCTGTCGATGCGCGCCTCGATCACGGGGCGGAAGTTGCGGATCAGGCCTTGGACGGGCCAGGCTGCGGCTTCGCCGAGCGCGCAGATGGTGTGGCCTTCGATCTGCTTGGTGACGTCCCAGAGCATGTCGATCTCGGCGTGGCTGCTCTCGCCGCGCTCCATGCGCTGCAGGATGCGCCAGAGCCAGCCCGTGCCCTCGCGGCACGGCGTGCACTGGCCGCAGCTCTCGTGTTTGTAGAAATAAGCCAAGCGGCGGATGGCAGCGATGATGTCCGTCGACTTGTCCATGACGATGATGGCGGCTGTGCCCATGCCGGATTTGAGTTTTGAGAGCGCGTCGAAATCCATGGTCAGGGTCTGGCAGTCGGCCTCGTTGATCATCGGCATCGATGAGCCGCCGGGGATGACGGCGAGCAGATTGCCCCAGCCGCCACGCACGCCACCGGCGTGTTTTTCGAGCAATTCCTGCAGCGGAATGCCCATTTCTTCTTCGACCACGCACGGCTTTTCGACGTGGCCGGAGATCTGGAACAGCTTGGTGCCGGTATTGTTGGGCTTGCCGATTTTGGCGAACCAACCCGCGCCACGGCGCAGGATTTCGCCAGCGACCGCGATGCTCTCGACGTTGTTGACGGTTGTGGGCGCGCCATAGAGGCCTGAATTGGCCGGGAACGGCGGCTTCATGCGCGGCTGGCCCTTCTTGCCCTCGAGGCTTTCGAGCATGGCCGTCTCTTCGCCGCAGATGTAGGCGCCTGCGCCGTGATGCACGATGAGTTCGAAATCCCAGCCGTGGACGTTGTTCTTGCCGATCAGCTTGGCGGCGTAGCACTCATCCACCGCGCGCTGCAGGGCCTGGCGCTCACGGATGAATTCGCCGCGCACGTAGATATAGCAAACGTGCGCGCGCATGGCGAAAGAGGCGAGCAGCGCGCCCTCGATCAGCGTGTGCGTGTCGTGGCGCATGATCTCGCGGTCTTTGCAGGAGCCGGGCTCGGACTCGTCCGCGTTGATGACGAGGTAGCTCGGCCGTGGGTCGGCCTTGGGCATGAACGACCACTTCAGGCCCGTCGGGAAGCCCGCGCCACCGCGGCCGCGCAGGCCGGACGCCTTGACCTCGTTGATGATCCAGTCGTGGCCCTTGTCGATGAACACCTTGGTGCCATCCCAGCAGCCGCGGTTTTGTGCGGACGCGAGGTCGGTGCCCTGGAAGCCGTAGATGTTGCGGAAGATGCGGTCGCGATCGTGCAAGGCCATGGGCGGTGTCCGGAAGGGCGGCGATGTGATCGCTGGTTAGCACGGGTGCAGAACGGGGGACAGCCACCCCCATGGCACGGTGTGTCGCGGGGGATCGACCAGCGCCCGACGACGTGGGAAGCAATAGTGGACGTTTCGGTCTGCTGTCCGGCAGCTACACATTGGAAAGGTGCTCCGATGCGGACGCTTGCGATCGGCTTTGCCGCATTGGCTTGGGTCTGGCTGACGACGATGTCGGCTGGCGCGGCGGTCAGTGTGGAGATCGTCAATTTCGGCACATTCACCGCCCGCATGACAAGCTTCAAAGACAACCCGAACGATCCGACAGGCCGGGTCGGGGTCGCCGACGACATACACCTGGTTGAACAAACGGACCGACTGTGCGCGCGGCTCGGCGTGCAGTTCGGCATCCGTTTCAAACTCGTGGCGCCCTCGAGCACTGGCGTCGTGCCGCTGCGCATCGTGACCCGCTTTCCGCCCGAAGGCATCGTCAATGCCAAGGGCCGGCGCTTTGCCGATATTGAGTCCACCCAGATTTTGCTGCCTGGGGCGGAGACCGTGGAACTGTACGGCTTTGACGAGCCCTTCGAGCTGGTGGCGGGCGTGTGGCGTTTTGAAATCCACCACGCAGGCCGCAAGGTCGCCGAACAACGCTTTACCGTCGCGACACACTGCGGGATCTCATAGTGGCGACGTTGTCCACCCATTGCCTCACCCCAACATCCGCGCGAAAAGACCGCCACCGCTTCAGTTGGGGACGACTGCCATGGGCAACGCTGCCAAAATCTCGCCGTTCGCGCCGAAGGGGCTGCCCAACGTGCCCGTGATCGACGGTGTGCGCTTTGCGACGGTCGAGGCAGGGATTCGCTACAAGAACCGCACGGATTTGATGCTGTGCCTGCTCGATCCCGGCACCGTTGCGGCGGGCGTGCTGACGCAATCGAAGACGTCGTCGGCGCCGGTCCTGTGGTGCCGCGAAGGCTTGTCGGCTGGCGGCAAGGCCAGGGCGATCGTGGTCAACTCCGGCAACTCCAATGCCTTCACGGGCGCCAAGGGCCGCGAAACGGTCCGTGTCACCGTCGAGGCAGCGGCCAAGGTCGCAGACTGCACGCCGCATGAGGTTTACGTCGCCTCAACGGGCGTCATCGGCGAACCCTTTGATGGGGGCAAGATCGCGGCGCAGTTGCCGGCTCTCGCCAAAGCCGTGAAGCCCGACATGTTCGCGCCCGCGGCACGCGCCATCATGACCACGGACACGTACCCGAAACTCGTCACGCGGACGGTCAAGATCGGCGGCGTCGACGTGCATTTGAACGGCTTCTGCAAAGGCGCCGGCATGATCGCCCCTGATATGGCGACGATGCTGTGCTTCTTGTTCACGGATGCGGCTATCGCCCAGCCGGTGCTGCAGCGGCTGATCGCGCAGCATGCCAAGACCACGTTCAACTGCATGAGCGTCGATAGCGATACGTCGACGTCAGATACATGCCTGCTGTTTGCCACCGGCGCCGCCGCCAAGCGTGGGCAGCCCGTCATCGCCGATATCGCAGACCCGCGACTTGCCGCCTTCGATGCGGCGCTGCACGACCTGCTGCGTGATCTCGCAATTCAGGTGGCCAAGGACGGCGAAGGCGCCTCGAAGTTCGTCACCATCGAGATCTCGGGCGCCGAGACCTGGGAGGCCGCGCGCCGCATCGGCCTGTCGGTTGCCAACTCGCCGCTGTTGAAAACTGCACTCTCAGCCAGCGACCCCAACTGGGGACGCGTGGTCATGGCCGTCGGCAAAGCCGGCGAAGCCGCCGATCGGGATCGCATCTCCATCTATTTCGGCGAGCACTGCATCGCCCGCAACGGCGAGCGTGCGGCCGAATACGTCGAGGCGACCGTTGCCAAATACATGGAGCAGCCGGAACTCGTGATGCGCATCGACGTCGGCGTGGGTGCCGCCAAGGCCACCGTGTGGACCTGTGACCTCACGCACGACTACGTGTCCATCAACGCGGATTATCGCAGCTGAGCGGGCCGCCTATCGCACCGGCATCCCGGTTTCGATCAAGCGCGCCCAGTAGGTGACGCCGTAGGCAATGGCGTTGTCGTCGAAGTCGAAGGCGGGATGGTGACACGCGGCTGTGTCGCCATTGCCGATCCAGATGACGTTGCCCGGTCGCTCGTTGAGCATGAACGAGAAGTCCTCACCACCCATGACGGGCGTGACGTTGGCCTCAACCTTGTCGGCGCCGACGATGTCGCGCGCCACGCGTACCGCGAAGTCCGTTTCCTTGGCGTGGTTGACCGTGACGGGATAGCTTCTGTTGTAGTCGATCTCGACGGTGGCGCCGTAGGCTTTGGCGATGCCCTCGGCCGTCTCGACGACACGCTTGTGCAGGAGGTCGCGGATCGCGGGCTCCAGCGCACGCACGGTGCCGCTCAACTTGACATGCTGGGGCACGATGTTGGTTGCGTGCCCGCCATTGAACGAGCCGACGGTGACGACGCCGGATTTGAGCGGATCGACGTTGCGCGCGACGATGGTCTGGAAGGCGAGCAGAATGTTGGCGCCGACGACCAGGGGATCGATGCCCTTATGGGGCTCAGCGGCGTGGCAGCCCTTGCCTTCGATGGTCATGTGGAAAAAGTCGGCCGACGCGAGGATAGCGCCAGGACGCGTCGCAAACTGGCCGACGGGAATGCCGGGTGCCGTGTGCATGCCGTAGACTTCGTTGATGTTCCAACGCTCCATCATGCCGTCATCGCACATGGCTTTGCCGCCCGCGCCGCCTTCTTCGGCCGGTTGGAAGATGACCACGGCCGTGCCGTCGAAATTGCGCGTTTCTGCGAGATACTTGGCGGCGCCGAGCAGCATGGCCGTGTGCCCGTCGTGGCCGCAGGCATGCATCTTGCCTTTGACCTTGGAGGCGTAGGGGAGGCCCGTCAGCTCCTCCATCGGCAGCGCGTCCATGTCGGCGCGCAGGCCGATCACGCGGCCCGATGTATTGGTCTTGCCACGGATGACGCCAACCACGCCCGTGCGGCCGATGCCAGGCACGATCTCGTCACAGCCGAAGGCCTTGAGCTTGTCGGCGACGATGCCGGCTGTGCGATGCACGTCGTACATCAGCTCCGGGTTTTCATGCAGATCACGCCGCCAGGCGGTGATCTCGGGTGTCATGGCGGCAATGGAGTTGATGACGGGCATCGGCGTGCTCAAGGTGATCTGCGTTGGGCAGACATGAGCCCAGTGTTGCAACGGCGTCAAATGGGGAGGCGAAATCGCATGAACCGTTATCCCGCACAAACGCGGCCTCTTTCGGCCGCGTGCAGATGCGGGATCCAGCGCAATCTGTCCGCGAAGCGGTCCGCGTCGACTGTTCTATAACGTGCGCGACGCGCGCTCACTCGCTGGGTCCCGCATCTGCGCGCGGCCTGAAGGGGCCGCACTTGTGCGGGATGACGAGGTTTTCGTTCATGCGATTGCATTGGAAGGGCGAGCCAGTTGCGGCGGTGCGCGGTGTTGCGTACATCCAAGCAGACAAGGAGTACCCCTATGCTACGTCAGAAACTCACCGACGACATGAAGACTGCGATGAAGTCCGGCGACAAAGAGCGCCTGGGCACCATCCGCCTGATCATATCTGAGATGAAGAAGCTCGACGTGGCGACCGCAGAGTCCAAAGAACTCGACGACACCGGCATCCAGCAGCTGATGACCAAGATGCTCAAGCAACGGCGCGACAGCATCACCGCGTTCAGGGGCGGCGGCCGCGAAGACCTCGCAGCCAAGGAAGAGGCCGAGGTCGCCATCATCGAGGCTTATCTGCCAAGGCAGATGGACGAGGCCGCATCCAAGGTCGCCATCGCCGCGCTGATTGCCGAGGTAGGTGCTGCCGGCCCTAAGGACATGGGCAAGGTCATGGGCGCGCTGAAAGCCAAGTTCACCGGGCAAATGGACATGGGCCGCGCCAGCGCCTGGGTCAAGGACGCCCTGAAGTGAAGCGGGCAGTCAGCACGGTAAGCGCAAGCCTATTCAGCAAGTCGCCGATCTGAATGGCCACCTCTGGGAGGTGGCCTACAATCCGTTCTTTTCCGGACGGAAGAACTCATTCCCATAGGCCGCCGCCGGGCGTTAATTGGCGACTGTGATCACGCCCTTGAGACCGTCGTTGCGTGTCCAATGTACCTTCTGGCCAGCCTGCCTCAGGGTGAAGCAATACGGCTTGGCATCCATCCACATCTTCCATTTCTGGCAGAGTTGGTTGTCGGCGATCCACCATGTGCCCGTATCGTAGGAGCGGCCGAGATAGTTCGCCATGTCGGTCGAACGACCCGTCATTGTACCATCTGCGCGGAAGCTGATAGGAATGGCCCCGACGGCGGTTTCAAGGCGCACAGTCTTGCCTGTGACGGCCGATTTCAAGGCGTCCGCATCAAGCGCGGTTTCGGCACATGCCGCCCCTGAAAACAAGGTCAAAACGGCAAAAGGCGCGAGGCGCCGCGATATCGTGCTGATCATCATTCCCCCAATAACGCTGAACTGACGGAGCCGAGTTTGGGATGTGGCTCAGGCAGATCACCCAGATCCGCCTCGACCGAGCGGCTTCTCCGCTCCATCGCGGCGCAATAAGGCCGTCATATGTCTTAACACACTGTTGCCGACTACGACTTTTTTACCAAGATCAACAACGAAATAGCGCGGCGCTATCGGCTGGTATTCATTCACGAACTGTTACGCATTGTAACGCCACCCATACTGCGCGAAGGTCTGCCCGGCCTACACGGCATGCAATGACATCTCGCCGTAATATCGCCCCTGTTTGAAGTCGAATTGCGTATCAGTTGCGCGGCGTCGAAGGTGTCCCATGTGCCAAGCGAAGATCCTCGGTTCGTTTCTTGCGGCCATTTTGTGTGGGGCGCAGCCAGCCGACAGCAAAGCTCAGACCGCGGCATCGCAAGGGCAACCCCCAAAACAGACGGGCGAAGTGGTAGCCCAGGCCACGACCAAATCCGGCTCGCGCAGCGAACGCACGCAAGCGACAGAGCCGGCGAAACAGCGAACGCCGGTGACCAAGCCGCCTATTCCGCAAACCAGTGCGGAGGCTGAAGATGCGGCGCGCGCAAACCAGTGGACCGTCGGCCTTGCGGCCGGCTTGCCGGAGGGGCTGTTCCTGCGCTTTGGCGCCGAAATCGCACGCCATCTGAATGACGCCGACCCGCTGCGCGTGCTGCCCATGGTGACGCCCGGGGCGACCGGCAACGTCAAGGATCTGCTCTATCTGCGGGGCGTCGATCTCGCCATCACGCATTCCGACGTGCTCGAACATTTCCGCAAGCGCGAGCCGATCCCGAATCTTGAAAAGCGCGTCTCGTACGTCTCCGAACTGTACATTTCAGAGGTGCACCTGCTGGTGCGGCCCGAGATCAACTCGATCAAGGATCTCGCCGGCAAGAAAGTGTCGTTCCACACCAAGGGCGCTGGCCCGACCGTGACAGGGCCGATCCTGTTCGAGCGCCTCGGCGTCAAAGTCGAACCCGTCTATGTCAACAACGCCATTGCGCTGGAGCAAATGAAGACCGGCGAAATCGCCGCACTGCTCCACACGGTCGGTAAGCCTGTTGAGATTTTTGCCAAGTACAAGAACGACGCGGGCTTCAAGTTTCTCCCCATCCCCTTCGAGCCGTTCGAGGACTACTATGTGCCCTCGACGCTGACCGCTGAAGACTATCCCGGCTACATCAAGCCCGGCGAGAAGGTGGACATCATCGGCGTGCCGGCACTGCTGGCGGTCTATAACTGGCCCCGCGAGCATGAGCGGTTTCGACGTTTATCGCGCTTCATCGATGTCTACATCGAGCGCTTCGCGGGCTTTCGCCAGCCGCCCTATCATCCCAAGTGGAAGGACATAAACCTAGCCGGCAAGGTGCCGGGTTGGCAGCGCTATTGGTACGTCGAGGAAAAGCTCTCGGGATCTGCCCCTGCGACCAGCACGGCCGCCGTCGCCAAGGGGGGCGATCCCACAGACGAGAAATTATACAAGGAATTCCTCGCCTGGAAGAAATCGCAGAGCAAATAGGCCGTCCGCCACCATGTCAGGCCGGCGCGTAAAAATACTGACCCATCAAACCAGGCGTCATCCCGGAACGTGATCGCGCGGACCGCGTGATCACGTATCCGGGATCTTTACCTCTGGTCGCGCCTTGGCGCGACGGGCATTTCGGGATGACGATGATGGTTGGTCAATCATAACTTCTGACCGATGGTATCGGGCACCATCGGGTTAACCCTCTCGCGAACTACAGCTAGCGTCCCCTGGTGCGGGGCCATGGACCACCATGATAGGTCCAACAGGTTCGGGTTGTTACGAGAGTTGGACGGACGTGGTTCGCAAAGCAACGCGGGTCTTGATCGCCCTGGCGATGCTATCGAGCATCACAGGGGGCAACTCCCCTGTGCGTGCCGGCGGCCTTGAGCGCGGCGAGCGCGGGCGAGTTGACCGCCAACGGATGGAACACGCCGCACGGCCAAAGACACGAGATGCCGAAGCACGCCGGGCAGCCAAAGCAGCCAAAGCGAAACCGCGCGACCAGCGTGCCAAACCAGGCATCCGATCGAGCCCTCAAGCGCGCCGTGCGCAGGCACCGTCCCAAGTACCGAACGTCGTACCCGCACCGTCTATCGGCGACGCGGGTTCGACGGCGACACCCTTTGACATCGTGCAGCTCGCAGCATTGCGCCCCGTGTTCCGCCGTCCATCAGCTCCGCCGCCGAGCAGTGCCAGCCGCGATGAAATCGCGCTCGGCGAACGCTTGTTTTTCGAGCCTAAACTCTCGGCCAACCACAAGATGAGCTGCGCCACCTGCCACGAGCCAGATCGCGCATCCACTGACGGTCGCGTCACCGCCCGTGGGGACAAGGGACAACCCCTCGCGCGCAACACGCCGCCGCTGTGGAACCTCGCCTGGCAAAAGCGCTTTTATTGGGATGCGCGCGTCGAGACGCTTGAAGCCCAGGTGAAGGACGCTATCGAGCGCGAAGGCGAGATGGACGGCACGCTACAAGCCGCGGCCCTCTGGTTGTCGCAAGACCCAAGTTACGTCGCCGACTTTCGACGCACCTATCGTGCCGATGTGCTCGAACAGCCGGACCTGATCGCCAAGGCCATCGCGGCCTACGAACGCACGCTCGTCTCACCACTGACGCGCTTCGACCGCTGGGCCGCTGGCGACGATCGCGCACTGTCGCCCGAAGAACTTGCGGGCTTTCGCATATTCACCGGCAAGGCCCGCTGCCTCGCCTGCCATGGCGGCTGGCGCTTCACCGACGACGATGTGCACGACATCGGCCTGCGCTCGGCCGATCGCGGCGCGGCAGCACTGCCTGACTCGAAAGCAGCTGGTCGGGCGTTCAAAACGCCAAGCTTGCGCGAGATCGATTGGACCGGCCCCTACATGCACGACGGCAGCCTCATGGCCCTCGACGACGTGCTCGACCACTACACGCGCCGGCTCGATCGCCGCGCCTCGCTCGCGCCGGAATTGCGCACGCCGCTGGCGCTCTCGCCGGCCGAGCGTAGCGATCTCCTCGCCTTCCTGCGCACCCTATCGAGCGAGCGTGTTCCTAAGGCGATGGGGGATACGCGATAGAGGCGGCTTACAGTTCCGCTCCCGCAGTTCCTTGTGGCCCTGGAACAGACCACAGTCGACCAACTGACGGTCAGTCACATATTCTGACCGGTGGTCTGATTTGTCGCCCATTCGATAAAATTTGAGCGATATTTTTAGCCAAGGCGTCACAGGCCGGACCATATAAGTGCAGTCCGAACTTCGGTTATGTCAGCGGATCTGCGTCATGTCTCAGATGGTATTCTGGATGCTCTGCATCGCGTTCAGCGCGGGAGCGATGGTGTTCAGTGTCGCGCTTGATGCCCATCTCTTCCAATTCGCATTGGCGGCCATCATTGCTACCTTCATCACCATATCGGCGATCCGCGATTTCCACGTGGCAGAGAGCGAAGCGCCGTCTCACCGTGCCGCGATTTTGATCCGTCATATGGGCATGCTGTGGTGCTGGGCTGCGATGTCTATGACATTGATCTATACGTTCCTGCTGGATTGGAATGCGTGGCGCGGCGTGTTCTTCGTCGTCGTTTTGGGTGCTGGCCTGTGCCTGTTCATCGCCAACGTGCTCGATCGCGATGCTGCCGAAGACGCACATGATGCGCGCATGGTCGGCATCGTCGACAAGATCGCAAAAATTCAGTTCCTCGCCACCTGCATCGCTATCGGTGGCCTCATTGCCTACGGCAAACTGTCGGTCGATGCGTTCGGCGGGCAAGCGAAGTGGGCGGCCGTGAACATCATGCTGTGCATGGGCATGGCGCTGGCGGGCTTGTCGGGCTTCACGATGGTGCAATCGCTGACCCACACAGTGGACGATACGCCTGAAGCAACAGACGAACCAGCGCCTCGTGCCGCGCCACCGGCAGTCGCCTCGCGGTCCGCACGCCCAGAACCTGATGCGGCACCTGCCGCACCGGCGCCTGCCGCCATTGCGACCAGTCGTCTGCGCCAAGCGACGCGCAGTGCATAGCGTCACGGCGCGCTTGCTTGCGGGCTGGATCGTGCCGATGGTGCGGGATGACAGACGCAAATACGCCGGCACAGACACGCTACACGCGAACGGCCATCGCCTTGCACTGGTCGATCGCGGTCCTGATCCTGTGGCAGATCGGAACGGGATATTGGATGGTACGCGCGATCGAGGACCCAGCGCGTTGGGCCAGTGCCGTAACCGTCTATCAACTGCACAAGAGCACCGGGCTGAGCGTCCTGGCGCTGTCACTGGTACGCGTTGTGTGGCGGCTGGTTCACGAACCACCGCCGTTGCCGGCCACGATCTCGTCGCGACAATGGAGAGCCGCGCGCATCGTGCAGACGTGTCTTTACGGCCTAATGCTCGCTGTGCCGCTTGCGGGTTGGGTGATCGTCTCGTCGAGCCCGCTCGGACTAGCGACGTTCGTGTTCGGTTGGTTTGAGTGGCCGCATCTGCCCGTCGAGCCAGGCCATGAGCCCACAGCGAAAGCGACACACCGATGGCTCGCCTACGCGCTTGGCTTGCTCGCTCTCGGACATGCCCTGGCGGCACTGAGGCACCACTGGATCGATCGCAATGGTCTGCTGCGGCGCATGTGGCCCAGCAGCGTATCGACCGAATAACACCGCACCTATTTATTTTGTCGCTTTTTCATCGCCGGGGATAACGTATTTGGCGGCTTCCCAAGGGCTCTCGAAGTCGAAGGCCCGGAACTCCTGCGTGAGCTTCACGGGCTCGTAAACAACGCGCTTTTGTTCGTCGTCGTAACGCGTCTCGACGAAACCCGTCAGCGGGAAATCCTTGCGCAGCGGGAAGCCCTGGAAGCCGTAGTCGGTCAGGATGCGCCGCAGATCCGGGTGATCCGAGAACAAGATGCCATACATGTCATAGGCTTCGCGCTCATACCAATTGGCGAACGGAAACACCTCGATGACCGAGGGCACGGCCGTGGTCTCGTCAGTCGATATTTTTACGCGGATGCGCTGGTTCTTGCGCGGCGACAGCAGGTGATAGACCACGTCGAAACGCTCTGTCCGGCTCGGATAGTCGACGCCGCAGATATCGATCGGGTTTTCAAACAGGCACTCGGGATCGTCGCGCAACACGGTCAACACTTTAACGATGTCGGCGCGCTTGGCAGTGAGGGTCAGCTCGCCATGCTTGACCACGCTGCCGGTAATGGCCCCGGGCACCTTGTCGCGAATGTAGGCCGAGAGGCTCTCAAGTGCAGTGGTCATCGCGCGTTCCGGTCTCGTTCGCCGGCCGCTGCCGACCGCCCCAGGTAGCGCGGTCGAGGGCCGGCAAACAAGGGGGCAGATGTCGCGCTGCGCATGGCCGAGCAAGCCGCCCACTATGCCGCCACGTCGAGCCGCTCGATCAACGGCTGCAATTCGGCGGCGAGGCGCGGGTTTTCATTCTTGATGACAGCCAGCAGCGCCAGTTCGTTGGGCGACACATCGCCGTCGCGGCCGAGGCGGCTGGCGAGCCAGGCAGCGTCGGCGACTTCGACGGCTTCGCCCGTCACGATCTCGATTTTTTGACGCTCCAGGCGGGCCAACAGTTGTTCTTCGCGATTCACCTCGCGATAGCCCGAGAACATACCCTTCAGCCATGTCATCGCGCTGAGGTCGCCGCGCCGGTCAAGCCAGGCGTCACGGGCCAGCGCCTGCTCACGCGAGGGTACCATGTAGCCTGACGTCGTCAGGACGCAGTTGGCGATCGCCTTGATGAACAGATCGCGCCAGCTTTCCGCATTGGCGGCCGACACAGTGGCGTCGTTGATGTCAAACAGCGCTTCGGCTTCGGCGCGCGTGATCGTGATGTTGCCGTCGCCACCGAAGGCGTAAATGATGCGCCGGATGACTTCGACGTCGGCATCGGTGACAGCGACAACCTTGTCACTTTCACGACCACGCAAGGGGCCTTTGCAAGTCACGATGGCGGCGCGCACCTGGTCGAGCGCAAAGCGTGCGAGGCTCTGGGGCGACCAGCGGGACTTGTCGAGAATGTTGATCACCAGTTCGAATTCGGCGCGACCGACGGGGCGGCCGTCAGCGCCGATGCGCGCCAGCAACCACGCCACATTGTCGGCTGTCACGTAGCCCTCTGGCACGGCTTGATTGACCAGGTGGTCGGTCAGCATTTCGACAAAACAATCGACCCACTGGGGGTCCTGCTTGGTCGCGGCGCGGTGGAGCGCAAACAGAGCGTCGGCATCGCTCTCGTCGATGATGCCGTCGGCGTAAAGCGCACGGCGGAATTTCAGCACGTCCGCCTCGGTGATTTCACCGCGGCTCATGATCTCGTCGAACGCAATGGTTTTCTGAAGGGTCATCATACCGGTCCTGGCTCACATCATGAGCCAAGCTACTGGCCGTTCGTTACCAAGCGGCTAACGGTTGTGCCGCAATTGATGCAGTGTGGCCGTACAGTCTCGGATGGTCGCTATTTCAAATCGAGTCCGCGACAACGCGGCACAGTCGTGTGGCCTGCGCACCAGGTTCACAAGCGCAGGTCCGTCCCGAAAGAGATCCTGGTGCCATTCACATCCTCAAAACTGACGGCCGCGGCGCTGGCGCTGGCACCGGCCCTGTTCGTGTTCTTGTGGTCGACGGGCTGGATTTCGGCGCGCGCGGCAGCCCCACATGCCGACCCGCTGACATTTCTGGCGGCGCGCTATGCCATTGCTGGCGTGATCATGATGGCCATCTGCTTTGCGTTTGCCGCACCCTGGCCGACGAGCAGCACCGCGCGATGCCATGCGATCGTCTCGGGCGTGCTGCTCCATGCCGGTTATCTCGGACCGGTCTGGTATGTGGTCGCGCACGGCGTACCAGCTGGCGTCTCGGGTGTCATGGCCGGCGCGCAACCGCTGTTGACGGCCCTGCTGGCGCCTTGGCTCGCGCGGGAGCGACTGTCGCCCCGTCAATGGCTCGGCATTCTGGCAGGCTTTGCAGGCATCCTTCTGGTGCTGCAACCGAAAATCCTGGGCGTTGATATCGCAGCGCTCGGGGCGATGCGCTGGCTGCTGTTCGTCAACGCGCTCGGCATGATCTCGGTCACGCTTGGCACGTTCTACCAGAAGCGGTTCATCGCCTCGGGCGACCTGAGGACGATTGCTGCGCTGCAATATGTCGGTGCGGTCGGGGCCACGCTCCCGGCGGCTTGGCTGCTTGAGCCGAACCACAGGCTCGAGTGGCACTGGCAAGCGATCGCGACCATGGCCTGGAGCGTGCTCGCGATCTCCATCGGCGCCGTGCTGCTGTTGCTGTGGTTGATCCGCAGCGGCGCTGTTTCGCGGGTGGGCACGATGATCTATCTCGTGCCGCCCGTGGTCGCGGTCGAGGCCTGGATGCTGTTTGGCGAGCAGATGACCATCGGCCAGATGCTCGGGGTCGGCGTGGTTGTCGCAGGTGTGGCGCTTGCTGTGCGCAAGTAGGCGCGACGATTTCTGGTCTCAGTCCTTGGCGCGCTCGACGTACGAACCATCAGCGGTCATGACGATGACGCGCACCCCCGATCCGACATGCGGCGGCACCATGATGCGGGCGCCGTTTTCGAGGATCGCCGGCTTGTAGGACGACGAGGCCGTCTGGCCCTTCACCACAGGCTCGGCTTCCGTGATCAGCAACGTGACCTTGGCCGGCAACTCGATGGCGACAGGCGTGCCCTCGAACAGCTGCACCGAGCAGACCATGTTCTCCTGCAGCCACTGTGCACTGTCGCCGATCAGGTCCTTTGAGATCGAAATCTGCTCAAAGGTCTCGGGCTCCATGAAGTTGAAGCCCATGTCGTCTTCGTAGAGATAATTATAGTTCTTTTCGTCAAGGAACGCGCGTTCGACGTTTTCCGTCGTGCGGTAGCTCTTGACGATTTTGACGCCGTCCGAGATGCGACGCATGTCGATATGCGTCGTCGGCGTGCCTTTGCCCGGGCGGATGCTCTCGGCCTTCATGACCGTGCACAGCTGACCCTCGATATCGAGCACGTTGCCCTTGCGCACTTCGCTCGCGATGACTTTGACCACGGCCGTCTCCGTTATGTTCGGCCGTCGTCGTTCGGCGGCGCCTATGTCTGGAAAGTTGCGGCTCTCATACCCGCTTCGGGCCAAAAGTCCAGCAAGTGGCGGATTTGCAGCGGGGCAGCGCCGGCATAACGTATGCCAGCGCGAAACCGCCTGCCGCACCTTGACCGGCCCATGCATTTGCCCCGAGTAGGCGGCTGACATCCATCCAGGGCCGGCCATGTTCGACCTCTTCACGCCCATCGATATCGCGGCGTTCGTCTACTTCTTCGCAGCCATCGCGCTCTACCGCTATCTGTGCGCCCCCGATGCGTTGGGCGGCCGCAGCATGCCGGGCGCGATCCAGGCCCAACGCGTACGCTGGATGGCGAACATGGCCATGCGCGGCGATCACCGCACCATGGATATCATCCTGCTCAACAATCTCGCGCAGGGGAACGCGTTCTTTGCTTCCACCACAGCGCTGATCGTCGGCGGCATGGCCGCGGTCATGGGCTCGGGCGACAAGGCGCAAGCGGCGCTTGAACGCTTGCCGTATGCCGCCATGACCAGCCCGATCCTTTGGGAGCTCAAGCTGGTCACCATCATCATGATCTTCGTGTTTGCGTTCTTCAAGTTTGCCTGGGCCTTCCGGCTCGGCCACTACACGGCCATCATGATCGGCGCGGCGCCGCTGCTCAAGGGCGATGCCCCCGACGCCAAGGCCGCCTGTGACGATCACGCGGCGCGCACGGCACGTCTCGCAGGCCTGTCGGCCGAGCATTCTAACAGCGGCTTGCGCGCCTTCTACTATGCCATCGCGGTGCTGGCCTGGTTCTATCATCCGGTCGCGTTCATCGCGGCGACGACATGGGTGCTCATCATCCTTGCGCGGCGCGACTACTTCTCGCGTTCGTTGGCCGTCATCCGCGATTGAGGAGTGCTGTGAAAGGACGACGCCCCTTGACCAGCGCAACATGCCAGTGGCTCTGTGCGCGCAGACAACTTATGTGAGCAAACAGGCATCCCCATGGATCTCGGCATCAAAGGTAAAACCGCCATCGTCTGCGCGGCCTCGAAGGGGCTGGGCAAAGGCACAGCGCTCGCCCTGGCGAAAGAAGGCGTGCATGTGGTGATCTCCGCGCGCGGGGTCGAAGCACTCGAGGCGACGGCGGCCGAAATCCGCAAAGCCGCCCCAGGTGTCACCGTCACAGCGGTCGCCTGCGACGTGACTACAGAGGCCGGCCGCAAAGCGCTGCTGGCCGCGTGCCCGAACCCGGACATCCTCATCAACAACGCGGGCGGCCCGCCGCCGGGCGACTTTAAAGACTTCTCCCTCGACCATTGGCGCGCAGCCGTGGAGGGCAACATGCTGGCGCCGATCGCACTCATTCACGCCACCGTCTACGGCATGATGGACCGCGGTTTCGGCCGCATCGTCAACATCACCTCGGCCTCGATCAAGAACCCGATCTCGAACCTGGAGCTGTCCAACGGCGCGCGGCTCGGATTGACTGGAGCGGTCGCCGTGCTGTCGCGCAAGGCCATCGCCAAGAACGTCACGATCAATGGCATCCTGCCGGGCCCCTTCGACACGGATCGCCTGCGCAACACCACCAAGGCGATGGCGGACAAGACCGGCCGGCCGCTCGCCGATGTCGATGCCGAACGCCGCGCTGCTGTGCCGGCCAAGCGCTTTGGCAACACCGACGAGTTCGGCGCCATCGTCGCATTCCTGTGCTCGAAGCACGCCGGCTACATCACCGGACAGAACATCCTGCCCGATGGCGGCGGCTACCCGGGCCCGCTGTAAGGATTCACCGCAAACCGCTCACCGGCCGCCCTCAAGCGGCCAAGACCCGCAAATCAGCAGCCATCCGGCCCGCGGGCATGTCGGGATACTCATCCGGCATGTGGCCGCGGTTCACCCAGACCGTACCAAAGCCGAACACCTGCGCGCCCGCCACGTCCCAACGGTTCGACGACATGAAGGTGACGTCGCTGGGTTTGCCGCCGAGCCGGTCATGGACAAGCTGGTAGACGCGCATGGCGGGCTTGAACACGCCGGCATCCTGAACCGAGATAACGGCGTCGAACGTCCCACCGAGGCCGGCCGCCGTGACGGCATCGACGAGCATGTCGGGATCGCCGTTGGAGAGGATCGCCAGCTTGTGTCCCTGGGCTTTCAGCGCGGCGAGGACGGTTGGCACTTCGGGAAAGGCGGCCATCTTCCGGTATGAACCGAGCAGTTTCTCGCGCACGCCTGCAGGCACGCCGCCAGACGCCGCTATCGCGTAGTCAAGGCTGAGCTGCGTCAGCGTCCAAAAATCGATCTGCCGGCCGGTTTGCGAATGAATCCAGCTGTATTCGAGGTGCTTCGTCCGCCATGTCTGCGACAGACGTTCGAAAGACGGGCCGATCTCGTCGCGATAGCGCCCTGCAGCGGCATGGACATCGAACAGCGTGCCGTAGGCGTCGAAGACGTAGAGTGCCATG
This sequence comes from Hyphomicrobiaceae bacterium, assembly GCA_031374735.1. Taxonomy (GTDB): domain Bacteria; phylum Pseudomonadota; class Alphaproteobacteria; order Rhizobiales; family Hyphomicrobiaceae; genus JABFRJ01. The sequence continues at coordinate 16,546 of JANMGQ010000267.1, forward strand.
GATAGGGCTCGCTTGTAGTTGAGCTGAGCGGCTTACGACGGACTGCGGGCGTCGTCCATGCGGGCTGCGGATGGCCGGTCACGGTTGGTTGATGCTGCTGATGCTTCGTGCACCAACTCAATCGGCAATCGCCATCCGCCCACCTTTGATGCGGGCGCTTTCTTCGAGGCTCTTGGCGGCTTCGAGCGCGAGGGCGAGTTCCTCGCGCGCTTTCTCGGCCTGGCGCTGACGGTTCCAAAGCGAGGCGTAGAGGCCATCCTTTTCCATCAGTTCGGCGTGTGTGCCTTGCTCGACGAGCGCGCCCTTTTCGAGCACCAGGATGTTGTCGGCGTGCACAATCGTTGACAGGCGATGTGCAATGACCAGCGTCGTCCGGTTCTTCGACACGCGATCCAGTGCGTCCTGGATCTCTTTTTCCGTGTGGCTGTCGAGCGCGGATGTCGCTTCGTCCAGCATCAGGATCGGCGGCGCCTTGAGGATCGTGCGCGCGATGGCAACGCGCTGCTTCTCGCCGCCCGAAAGTTTCAGGCCGCGCTCGCCGACCATGGTCTTGTAGCCCTCCGGCAGGGCCCGGATGAACGGGTCGATCTGCGCGAGGTTGGCCGCTTCTGACACCTCCGCTTCGGTCGCGTCGGGGCGGCCGTACTTGATGTTGTAATGAATGGTGTCGTTGAACAGCACAGTGTCCTGCGGCACGACGCCGATGGCGGCCCGCAGGCTCGCTTGCGTCACCTCGCGGATATCCTGACCGTCGATGGTCACACGGCCACCCGCCACATCGTAAAAGCGCAGCAGAATGCGCGAAATCGTGGATTTGCCTGCGCCTGACGGGCCAACGATGGCGACCATCTTGCCAGCCGGCACCTCGAACGACAGACCGTCCAGAATGGTGCGTCCGGTTTCATACTGAAACTTAACGCCCTCGAAGCGCACCGTGCCGCCTTGCACCGCAAGCATCGCTGCGCCCGGCTTGTCCGGCACTTCGGGATTCTCCGAAAGCACCGACATCATCTTGTCGATATCGACTAGGGACTGCTGGATCTCGCGATACACCGTGCCCATGAAGTTCAACGGAATGAACAACTGCAGCATCAGGGCGTTGACCATGATGAACTGGCCTATCGTATTCGTCCCTGCGATCACGTCGCGCGCCGACAGCACCATGCACAGCATCAGCGCCAGCGTGAAAATGATCGCCTGGCCCGAGTTGAGGATGGCCATCGACGTGTACGTCTTGATCGCTGACTTCTCATACGACGCCATGGATTTGTCGTAGCGCAAGGCTTCGCGCTGCTCGGCGCCGAAGTACTTCACGGTCTCGTAATTCAAGAGGCTGTCGATGGCCTTCGTGTTGGCTTCCGTGTCACTCTCGTTCATGGCCTTGCGGATGGACACGCGCCACGCCGTCACTTTGATCGTGTACCAGAGGTAGCCGACGATCATCGCAGAGATGATGGCAACATAGCGCCAGTCAAACTCGATGGCGCAGATGGCCAGCACGAGCACAAACTCGACGATGGTTGGCAGCAGGATCATCAGCAGCATGCGCGTGATCTGCTCGATGCCCGACCGGCCACGTTCCAGCACGCGTGTCAGTCCGCCGGTCTTGCGCTCCAAGTGAAAGCGCAATGACAGGCGGTGCATGTGCTCGAAGGTCGAGAGTGCCAACTTGCGCACGGCGTGCATGGCGACCTTTGCGAACAGCCCTTCGCGCACCTGCGCCAGCACGGTCATGGTGATGCGCACGATGCCATACAGCACCGTCACAAAGATGGGCGCCGCGATGAACCAGTTGGTCTCGGCTGTCAGCACCTTGCCGCCGGAGGCCGCGACGAGCGCGTCCGTCGCCCACTTGTAGGTGAACGGCATCATCACGGTGACAAGTTTCGCCGCCAGCATCAGGGCAAGCGAAATCAGGACGGTCCGCTTCAAATCCGGCCGATCCGACGGCCAAACGAACGGCAGCAGTCCTTTAAGCACGGCCGCATTGCGCGGCGACGGCTGCAGGCCACCGAGTGCACGGCGCATCGCTGCACCGATCTTGGTCACGGGGTCGCTGGAGGCGGGAGAGGGCGATGTGTCGAGCATGCAGGCGACATAGACCCGAGGCGGGAATGTGTACAGCGGGCGAGACGTGGGTCGATTAGACGGGGGCTCGGTTAACGGCTCGACAGGGCGGCTGCCGGTGCATAGGTTGCCGCCACATTTACGCGAGCGCCTGGATCTGCACATGACACTACCCAAGACACCCTCGTTTCGCCTCGACGGGCGGCGCGCGCTCGTGACAGGCGGGGGCCGCGGCATCGGCATGGCGGCGGCGGCCCTCGCCGAAGCGGGCGCGCATGTGACGTTGACGGCACGCAAGCCATCCGAGATCGAGGCCGTCGCCGGTGAGATCGTCAAGCGCGGACAGCGTGCCGACGCCGTCGCCACGGACGTGACCGACGTTGCCGGCATGCGCGCCATGATCGAGAAAACCGGGCCCTACGACATCCTGGTCAACAATGCCGGCGGCGCGCGTCACGGCCCGGCGCTGGATGCCAAAGAGGATGATTTCGACTTCGTCGTCGACATGAACCTGAAGGGCGCCTACTTCGCGGCGCAAGCGGTCGCCCGAGGCTTGGTAGCGGCCAAGAAACCGGGATCGCTCATCCACATCACCTCGCAAATGGCCCATGTCGGCGGCCCGAACCGCTCGGTCTATTGCGGCACGAAGTGGGGCGTCGAGGGCTTCTCGAAGGCCATGGCGATCGAGTTCGGGCCGCACAAGATCCGCTCCAACACCATCGCGCCGACCTTCATCATGACCGACATGGTGCGCGGGTTCTTCGAAGACCTGAAATTCAAGGATTGGGTGCTCTCGAAAATCAAGCTCGGCCGCGTCGGCGAGTTGGAGGACCTGATGGGGCCGGTGGTGTTCCTCGCCTCTGATGCGGCGGCGCTCATCACAGGTGCGTCACTGCTCGTTGACGGCGGCTGGACGGCCGAGTGAACGGTTTCGTCAGATCCCTACACCGGCCCCGTTGAAGCGGCGATGCCGCTTGCGCACGAGCCCACGCGGCCGGGGCAATCGGATGAAGTTTCCTCTCTCCGTTCTTCAACGGGAGAGGGTTAAGGTGAGGGGCGGCCTCCGCACAGGCCGTGATCGAACCGCTGGCAGATTGTCGATTGCGTGCCAGCGGAGCAATCTCCATTCGAGCAAGCCGCCGCCCCTCACCTCGGCCCTCACCCCGTGAAGAAAGGGGAGAGGGTGCAGAACCGCGTTGACCCGATTGTCCTGCCAACGCGGCAACCCGAGGGTGGCGCACGCAGCGCAGTGTGCGATACTCTCGCTGAAGCAGTTGCGCGCTTAACCAAGCCTGCGCTCTGTCGTTGATCTCACGGCCCCACTTGCCGATGAGGCTGCTGGAGCACGCATCATGAGCGGCACGGCAAAAACCTGTATCATCGGAGCTGGAGCCTCGGGGCTCGCGGTCGCGAAGACGCTCGTCGAGCGTGGCATTGCCTTTGACGTCCTGGAACGCGAGAGCGACCTTGGTGGTCTGTGGAATGCCAGCACGCACGCGGGGCTGGTCTATGAAAGCACGCACTTGGTCTCGAGCCGCGATTCGACCGGCTGGGCCGACTTCCCGATGAAAGTCGAGGCGTATCCGGATTATCCGAGCCATGAGCGCGTGCTCGGCTACTTCCGTGACTACGTGCGCGCCTTCGGCATCGGACCGCACCTGCGCTTCAACACCACGATCGAGCGCGTCACGCCGACGGCTCAGGGCGGCTACGACGTGCAGGTGCGCGGCGAGCCGGCACCGCGTCGCTATGATACCGTCGTCGTTGCATCCGGCCACCACGAAATCCCGCGCCAGCCGACCTATCCCGGCACGTTTGCCGGCGAGATCATGCACTCCAGGGACTATCGCAGTTCGCGCCAGTTGCGCGACAAGCGCCTGCTGGTGGTTGGCGCCGGCAACTCAGCCTGCGACATCATCCGAGACGGTGTCCACGCCTCCGGCGCCAAGGTCGTCATGAGCATGCGCCGGCCGACATGGTTCGTGCCGAAGTTCATGCTCGGGTTTCCAACGCATGATGTTGTGGCGGTCGCCGAAATGCTGATGACGCCGCTCCCGCGCGTTGTGAAACGCTGGGTGCATCAGTTGGGGCTCTGGCTGCTGCAGGGGCCGCCGTGGCGCTACTACCTGCCGCAGCCGACGCATTGGCTGGATCAGGCGCACCCGACCATGAGCGACGACATCCCGCGCTTTGCCGCCCACGGCCGGCTGATCGTGAAGCCAGAGATCGCGCGCTTCGAAGGCCACGACACCGTATTCGTTGACGGCACGCGCGAGACCGTCGACATGGTGGTCTACGCGACCGGCTATGAGCCGACGATCCCGTTCCTTGATCCGGCACTCTATCGTGCGCAGGAAGGACGGTCTCCGCTGTATCTCTCGCTGGCGCACCCGCAGCACCAGGGGCTGTTTTTTGCAGGCCTTGTGCAAGCGAATGGTTCGATCTGGCGGCTGGCTGCGGCCCAAGGCGAGGTGATCGCTCGGACCATTGCCTCCAAAGCCGCGGCGCCCGCAGAACATGCGGCCTTCTACGCGCGCGCGGCGTCGGCTGGCGCCCATCCGTCGCGCGACGCAAATTTTGTTCAATCTGAGCGGCACACGCTCGAGGCCAATTATTACGACTACGCCCGTGCGCTGAAGCGCGAAGCGCGTCGCTTTCGCAAGGCCAAGACGCTGGCGGTCGCTGCGCCAGGACGTTCCGACGCGACAGCGGGAAATCCCGTGGCGGCGGAGTAGCGCCTGCCAGATTTTCAGGGTTGGACCAAGCCTGCGTCCCAGCGTATCCGTTTCCTGCACAGGCACGCAGGCGGCAGGACGCAGCCCATGACGGCACTCATGTATCCAGATGGTTTGGCACGCTGCACGTGGCCGGGCTTGGACACGCCGGACTACACACACTATCACGACACCGAGTGGGGCGTGCCGTGCGCGGACGATCACAAGCTATTTGAAAAGCTGAACCTGGAAGGGTTTCAGGCAGGGCTATCTTGGATCACGATCCTGAGAAAGCGCGAGCACTTCCGCAAAGTCTTCCACGGCTTCGCACCGGACAAGATCGCGCGTTATACAGACAAAGACGTGGCGCGGCTGATGGCCGATCCCGGGATCGTGCGCAACAAGCTCAAGATCGAGGCGACGATCAGCAATGCGCGTGCCTTTCTAAAACTACAGGAGCGCACGACGCTGTCGGCGTTCCTGTGGGACTTCCAGAACGGCAAGCCGGTGATCAACCAGTACAAGACGCATGGCGACGTGCCGCCCAAAACGGACGTGTCGGCCAAGATGTCGAAGGCGCTGTTGAAAGAGGGCTTTCGCTTCGTTGGCCCGACAACGTTGTATGCGTTTATGCAATCGATGGGCTTCGTCAACGATCACCTTGTCGGTTGCCATCGGCACGCAGCCTGTGCGCACATGCAGAGGGGGTGGCCAGCGTAGTTCGAACGAGCCGAACTGCTTGTTCAAACCACGCAGCGCAATGCCAAGCACGGTTTTGCAAGCCGTCGACTGCGCCCAAAAAGCAGGCAAAATGACGCAAAATTGCGCGCTGAAGGCGCTTGCTGAAAACTCCGTTTGAACCCTAGTTTTATCAGTCGACGCTCTGAGGTTCGAAGCCTCTTTCTCGGCGTGGACTTCAATTTTGAAATCGGGGATCTTCGATGGCTCGCATCACTCGCCGGACCTTTGTTGCTGCCTGTGCTGCGACCGCGGTGCTCGATATGCTGCAGGCCTCAGATGCATTGCGGCAAACTCTAAGTCATCGAGGGCGTATTGTGCGATCTGCCACAACTCAAGTCAGTATTTCGTCAGCGACCCCTGTATTGGATCTCCGGTCGAGCCGATTTCAAGGTTGATCCTTCCATTGGTGCCAAGAAAGACGGTCGGTTCAAACACCCATCGATGATGCTTGAGCCCCGCGAGTATGAACCGTTGTTCAAAAGAGTGGGCGCAACGACGCCGCGGCTTGGCTCCCCTTGATCACTCCTTCTCACCCTCGATCTTGAACACGTTCGGGCTTTCACCCGTAGAAAGCAGGCCAGAATTCTTATAGATGCCGAGCTTGGCGCGCGTGTCGGTGATGTCGAGGTTGCGCATGGTCAGCTGGCCGATGCGGTCGATTGGCTGGAATGGTGCATCCTCGACCTTCTCCATGGATAGCCGCTCCGGCGCGTAGGTCAGGTTCGGGCTTTCCGTGTTGAGCAGCGAATAATCATTGCCGCGACGCAGCTCCAACGTCACCTCACCCGTGATCGCGCGTGCGACCCAGCGCTGCGCCGTCTCGCGCAACATCAGCGCCTGCGGATCGAACCAGCGGCCCTGATACAACAAGCGACCAAGACGCATGCCGCTGATGCGATACTGCTCGATGGTGTCCTCGTTGTGCACGCCCGTGACTAGGCGCTCGTAGGCGATGTGCAGCAGCGCCATGCCCGGCGCTTCGTAGATGCCGCGGCTTTTGGCTTCGATGATGCGGTTCTCGATCTGATCGCACATGCCAAGGCCATGTCGGCCACCGATGGCGTTGGCCTCGAGAAACAGCGCGACCGGATCGGTGAAGGTAACGCCGTTGAGCGCAACCGGCTGTCCTTCGACGAACTGCACACGCACTGTCTCAGCTTTAACAGCACAATCCTCGCGCCAGAACGGCACGCCCATGATCGGCTTGACGATGCGGATGGAGCTGTCGAGGTTTTCAAGATCCTTGGCCTCGTGCGTCGCGCCCAGCAGATTGCTATCGGTCGAATAGGCCTTCTCGGCCGACATCTTGTAACCGAACCCGTGCTTGGTCATGAACGCCGACATCTCGGCGCGGCCGCCGAGTTCGTCGATAAAGGTCTGGTCGAGCCAGGGCTTGTAGATTTTGAGGCTCGGGTTGGTCAGCAGGCCGTAGCGATAGAAGCGCTCGATGTCGTTGCCTTTGAAGGTCGAGCCATCGCCCCAGATGTTGACGTCGTCCTCCTTCATAGCCGTCACCAGCATCGTGCCCGTAACGGCGCGGCCGAGCGGCGTGGTGTTGAAATAGGTGATGCCACCGGTGGAGATGTGGAACGCGCCGGACTGGATGGCGGCAATGCCCTCATGCACCAGCTGTTTGCGGCAATCGACGAGGCGGGCCTTCTCGGCCCCATATTGCATCGCCTTGCGCGGTATCTCGTCGTAATCGGCCTCGTCGGGCTGGCCGAGGTTGGCGGTGTAGGCGTAGGGCTTGGCGCCCTTCTGCTTCATCCACAGCAGCGCCGCCGAGGTATCGAGCCCGCCGGAAAAGGCGATGCCGACTTTCTGGCCCTTGGGCAGGTTTTGCAGGATCGTGCTCATGGGAGCTTTCCGTTCGTCACGTTGCGAAAGACGAGCGCATGTCAATTTTTGGCGGCGCGCGCAAGCGGCCAGTATGGCGCCGGCGTTGCAGCCTCGGTCACCGGACGCAAAAGTTCGCGCGCACGATGCAATCATAGCCAAGGCCGAACAGCGGCAGGAAAGTTTGCGGCGAACACCGTTGCGCTTCAGCGCGCCGCACGAGCGTGGTTGGCCAACCGCGGCTGCTCGCTTCGTTGCGCGCGATCTCCTGGAGATTATCCCGTGCTTGAGCCAATGTCTCAGGCAAGCCGACACCGGACTGCGTGGCGGCCAGCTGCATGCAGCGCGCCTGGGGCACGGAACCGGCGACGGGCAACGGCTGCTCCGTCTGACGGCGGGGCATGACCACGCGGCGTGGCTCCTGAACCGTCGGCACAGGTGGATTCGACCAGGACTGCGCGTTGTTTCCAGTGGTGCGCACGCTCTGCCCAAGCCCCTGCCCGGTGCTCGCAAGGACTGCAAAGACTGCGGCGCTTGCCCAGACGGCCAATCTGCTGCGATAGACCATGTCGCCCCCAACCCCGACACATTAACCATCCCGCATGTCGTCGTCGACACCCCGCAGCACGCCCTCCCGAGCCTGGCAGCGCATGCTGTCGGGGCGCCGGCTCGACCTGCTTGATCCCTCACCGCTCGATATCGAGATCGGCGACATCGCCCATGGCCTCGCGCGGGTGGCGCGCTGGAACGGCCAGACGACAGGCGATCACGCGCTTTCGGTTGCCCAGCATGCCTTGATCGTTGAGGATATCGTCAGCGCGCGGGAGCCAGGATGGCGGCGCGACTGGCGGCTTGCAGCTTTGCTGCACGACGCGCCGGAGTACGTGATCGGCGATCTCATCAGCCCCTTCAAGGCGGCCATCGGGCTCGACTACAAGGCCTTTGAGAATCGCCTGTTGGCCGCGATCCACCTGCGGTTCGGTCTGCCATCGGCGTTGCCGGAGGCGGTTGCGGCAGAAATCAAGACCGCGGACCGCATCGCCGCCTATTACGAGGCGAGCGTTCTCGCGGGTTTTGCAGTCCCGGAGGCCGAGCGGATATTTGGGCGACCGGATGTGTCACCGGCTCTCGCCGCGCGTCTCGATCGTGTTTCGCCCATGCCGGTCGCAACGGCACAAACGGCGTTCCTGACCCGCTTCGCTGACCTTACGGCTTGACCTCGTGCGCCGATCGGCAGACGACAGGTCCCCAACAGCACGCTCACCAGGAGGTCGTAATGCTCACCTTCGAACCGGCTTTTCTGGCAGATCGCAGCCTAGTGGCGGTCGCGGGCACGGAGGCTGTGGGGTTCCTCGACAACCTCGTCACAGCAGACCTCGCAAAGGTGCCGGTTGGCGACGCACGCTTTGCGGCGCTGCTGTCGCCACAGGGTAAAATTCAGTTCGAGTTCTTTGTGCGGCGAACCGAGGCGGGGTTCATCCTCGATACGTCCGCGGATCGGGCCGCAGAGCTGATCAAGCGCCTAATGCTCTATCGTCTGCGCGCAAAAGTGACGATTGCAGAGGCTGGGCGCGGGGTTGTCGTTTCGCCGACCCGGCTCAGTGGCGGCTTTGCGGATCCGCGCGATGCGCGTCTCGGTTTTCGCAGCTCTGGTGAAGGCCTGAAAGTGGCCGATGCGTCGAGCTATCATGCGCATCGGGTGGTGCTTGGTATCCCCGAGGGCGGCCGCGACTACCCGCTCGGCGACACATTTCCGCATGAAGCCAACTACGATCTCATCGCCGGCGTTTCATTCACCAAGGGATGCTTCGTCGGCCAAGAGGTCGTGGCGCGCATGCAGAACAAAACCGTCGTGCGCAAGCGCGTGGTCAAGATCAGCGGCACGACGCCTCTCACTGAAGGCGCCGCCGTCCAGATCGGCGACGCCGAAATCGGCCGCGTCGGCTCGGTGGATGGAACGCATGCCCTTGCCCTGCTGCGCCTCGATCGGGCAGTCGAAGCGGCGGCCAAGGGGCAACCTCTTATGGCCGGCAGTGCCGTCATCGTGCCTGACGCTGCGGCTCTGGTACGCTATGCCAAGAGTGTCGCTGAGCGGCCCGTTGTCGATCTCTAACCCGTTCGAGAAATAGCATGACGTCGATCCCGGCCGATGCCCGCGCGGTGCTGACCATCAACCTCGGCGCCCTGCGCAACAATTGGGCGGAACTGAACAAGGTCTCCGGCAAGGCCGAGTGTGCCGGAGTCATAAAGGCTGACGCCTATGGCCTCGGCCTCGAAGACATCGCGCGTGCGCTGCGAGACGCGGGTTGCCGCACGTTTTTCGTCGCCACACTGAACGAAGCCCAGCGCGTACGCATGGTGCAACCGGGCGCTGCCATCTATGTGCTGGACGGATTGTTGCCGGGGGCGGCGCCGCACTACGCGGGCTTCGATTTGCGACCATGCCTTAGCAGTCTTGCCGAGATACGCGAATGGGCCGCCTACGGCCAAGCCATTGGCCGTCGCCTGCGCGCCGCCGTGCACATCGACACGGGCATGAACAGGCTGGGTCTGCCGGCATACGAAGTCGACCAACTGGCGGCCGAGCGCGGCCTGTTCGAGCACTTCGAGATGGCCCTGGTCATGAGCCACCTCGCCTGCGCCGATGAGCCCATGCACCCGATGAACAGTCGGCAAAAGGTCCAGTTTGAGCTCGAACGCGCCAAGCTGCCGCCGGCTCCCGCGTCGCTCGCCAATTCAGGTGGTGTGTTCCTTGGGGCCGAGTATCACTACGATCTTGTGCGGCCCGGTATTGCTCTGTTTGGGGGCCGTGCGCTTGAGGGGGCACCGAACCCCATGCACTGGGTGGTGCAGCTCCAGGCGCGCATTCTGCAGGTGCGGACGGCCAGCGAAGGCGAACCGGTCGGCTATGGTGCTACCTACAAGACCAGCCGCGAGACCAAGATCGCGACCATCGCGTGCGGTTACGCCGACGGGTTCCTGCGCGCCATTTCGCGCGTCGGTCAGACGTCAGGGGCGGTTGGTTTCGTCGGGCCACACCCGGTGCCGATCATCGGGCGTGTGTCGATGGACCTGATCACGGTCGATGTGACTGATGTGCCTGGGCATCTCGCGCAGCGCGGGGCCTGGGTCGAGGTCTTGGGCGCGAAGACGACCATCGACGACCTGACGGATCGAGCGGGCACGATCGGCTATGAGCTGCTCACGCGCTTGGGCAAGCGCGTGCATCGCATTTATCGCAGCGGCGAAACGGGCTAGACGGACGATCCGTGGCAGCTCAGGACATCTTGCTGGAGATCTTGTTCCAGGTGTTGCCGAGATTGTTGCCGTAGTTGCTCATGGCGGCGATCAATGCGCTGCACACCAGCGTCGCGATCAAGCCGTATTCGATGGCCGTTGCTCCGCTCTGGTCGCGCCAGTAACTGTTCAGCAACTTCTTCATTGATCTGGCCTCCAACGCCCGCAACAGACCTTAACGAGCCCGTCTTGCGAAATTCCTAACAGCGGCCCGTTGCGGCGGTTTGAATTGAAGGGGTTGGTCTGCTTGCAGATGCACCTGATAGTTCCCTTGGTCGCTTTCGCGGCGTCCCTGTTGTCGTGGGCGCTGACGGGCCTTGTGCTGCGCCATTTGTCCAGCGAGCGGCACACCTCGCGTCCAAACGAGCGCACGATGCACGCGCGGCCGACACCCAATGTCGGCGGTATAGCTATTGTGACGACGATGCTCGGTCTTGGGAGCTTGCTCATCCCGGCGACGCTGGCCACCGTGACATTGGCTGCATGCTTCGGCGTGCTCGCATTGATCTCCCTCGCCGACCAGTATCGGCCGATCTGGCCGCTATCGCGGCTGCTGGTTCAGGCGACGGCCGTCGCAGCGGCTTTGTCTTTCATGCCGGCTGACGTGCGGCTCGCTCCGGCTCTGCCCTTTGCAGTTGAACGTCTCGCCATCGGCGTGGCGTGGCTGTGGATGATCAATCTGACGAACTTCATCGATGGCATCGATGGCATAGCGGCGACCGGCAGCGCACTGGTCGCGGTCGGATACCTCGCCGTCGTGTTGTGGCCTTTCGATGCGGCAACGCCAGTGCAAGCCCCGTCGGTCTTGGCCCTCCTCATGGCGGGCGCCTGCCTCGGCTATCTCGTCTGGAACTGGCACCCAGCGCGCATTTTCATGGGCGATGCCGGCTCAATTCCGCTCGGCTTCCTGATGGGCTTTCTGATGCTTGATCTTGCCCAACGTGGCCATTGGGTGTCGGCATTGATCCTGCCCGCTGTGTTCATTGCCGATACGACGCTGACGCTGCTCAAGCGCTTGCTGCGGCGTGAAAAAGTGTGGCGCCCTCATCGCACGCACCTTTACCAACAGGCGGTGCAAGGTGGCGCCTCGCCCGCGTCGGTGGTCCGCCGCATGGCGGTTGCGGATGTCGTACTGATCGGCTTGGCCGTGCTCGCACGTACCGATCCGATCCCGGCAGGTCTTGGCGCGACGGCCGTCGTGGTACTTCTGCTGGCTCATTGGTCCGCACTTGCCCAGGATCGGCCCAAAGCACAGGCGTCGTGACATCGATTGCACATCCAACTCATCAAACGCCAGACGATTGCGTGCGGCGACGCCGCTGCCTATAGCATGTCAGCTGGAGGCCTGGGTCAACACTGGGCAGAACACCTGCACCGAGCCGCCATCGTAACCTGATTGAGAAAATAACACGTCATCCCCCTCTCGAAGAGCCTTCCCAGCCGCGATCGCGCACCCATATCTGATCGGCCACACCGCTCTGGGCCAATCCCAGCTTGGCCTGAACTGAAGGACGGCATCTGATGCCTTGGAATACGAACGACAGCAGCGGGGGCAATGGCCCCTGGGGCAATAAAGGGGGCGGCGGCGGTCCATGGGGCCAGGGACCGTCTGGTGGCGGCGGCAGTGGCGGCGGCGGCGGGGGCAATCGCCCACCCGATCTCGAAGATCTGCTCAAGCGCAGCCAGGATCGCTTCAAAAAGGTGATGCCCGGCGGCGGTGGCGGCCCTGGTGGCGTGCCCGGCTTTCTCGTGTTTTTGTTCGCGATCGGCCTCGCATCGATCGTCGGCTTCTACATGTTCACATTCCGCGTCAATCCGGACCAGTTGGGCGTTGTTCTTCGCTTTGGCAGTTTCCATCGCATAGCGCCGCCCGGGCTGCACTTGCGTTGGCCGGGCCCGGTCGAAGAGGTCTACAAGCCTGAGGTCACCCGCCAACAGAACACAGCGATCGGCTCCAGCAGCGGCACGCGATCGCGCACCTCCGATGGGGATCGCTCCGGCTTGATGTTGACAGGCGACGAAAATATCGTCGACGTCGATTTCGTCGTGCTCTGGCAGATCAAGCCTGACAAGGTTCAAGACTACGTGTTCAATATTCAAGACCCACGCAACACCGTCACCGAAGTGGCTGAAAGCGTGATGCGCGAAATCGTCGGTCAATCCAACATCCAATCACTGCTGACCGAAGGTCGCCAGAAAACGGAATCCGCGGCCCTGAAGCTCATGCAGCAGGTGCTCGACGGTTATCAGGCCGGCGTGCGCATCGATGAGGTGCGTCTGCGCAAAGTCGATCCGCCGACCGAAGTCATCGACGCCTTCCGCGACGTGCAAGCCGCCCGCGCCGACAAGGAACGCCTGCAGAACGAAGCCAACAAGTACGCCAATCAGGTGGTGCCAGCCGCTCGCGGTGAACGTGACCGCATTATGCAGCAGGCCGAGGGCTACAGACAGCAAACCGTTGCCGATGCGACGGGTCAGGCGTCTCGCTTCCTCAAGGTGTTCGACGAGTACAAGAAGGCGCCAGAGGTCACGCGCAAGCGCATGTATCTCGAAACCATGGAACGGGTCATGGCGGGAACTGACAAGATCATTCTCGACAACAAGAATGGTGGCCAAGGCGTCGTGCCATTCTTGCCGCTTGATCAGTTGCAACGCAAAAAAGAGGGGTCGAACTGATGCTCCGCAATCTCCTCGCCGTTGCAGCGCTCTTGGTCGCAGGCGCCGCCACACTCGCCGGTTTCGCTTTCTACATCGTGCACCAGAACCAGCTGGCCGTGGTGCTTGAGTTCGGCAAAACCGTCCGCGTGGTCGAAAAAGCCGGCCTATATTGGAAGCTTCCGGTGGTGCAGAACGTCGAATATTTCGACAAGCGCATCCTCGATCTCGACACGCCCTCGCTCGAGCTGAGCGCGTCGGATCAGAAGCGCCTGGTGGTCGATGCGTTCACGCGCTATCGCATCACCGACCCGCTGCTGTTTCTCCAAAAGGTGCGCACGATCCCGAACGTGCGCCCGACACTCGGCGCTGTCGTCGACAGCTCGTTGCGCCAGACGCTGGGTGCTGCAACCTTCCAGGACATCGTGCGTGACAAGCGCGAAGACCTGATGAAGCGCATCGCCAAACAAGCCAACGACGCCGCCAAGGATCTCGGCCTCGAAGTCATCGATGTGCGCATCAAGCGCGCAGACTTGCCAGCCGCCAACTCCAAGAGCGTGTTCGGCCGCATGCGCGCCGAGCGTGAGCGGGAGGCGGCCGAGTTCCGCGCCCAGGGTGAAGCTGAAGCCAACCGCATCCGCGCCACGGCCGAACGCGAAGCCACCGTCATCAAAGCGGAGGCCCAATCCAAGGGCGAGCAGATCCGTGGTGAAGGCGATGCCGACCGCAACCGCATCTTCGCCGATGCCTATGGCCGTGACCCCGACTTCTTCGCGTTCTATCGCTCCATGCAGGCCTACGAAGTCGGCATGACCTCGAAGGACACGCGCATGCTGCTCTCGCCCGACAGCGAGTTCTTCCGCTACTTCGCCAATCCGGGCAGTGCGCCTTCAGGGGCGCCTGCGAAAAAATGAGTGACCTCGTGACGGCCCTCGCTCTCGTGCTGGTGATCGAGGGCCTCATCTGGGCGGCGTTCCCGCGCGGGGGCGTAGCGCTCCTGCGCCTTGCTGCTGAAAGCTCCGAAGGTTCGCTGCGCACCTCGGGCGCCATCGCAATGGCCGTCGGGGTAGCCGTTGTATGGCTGGTGCGCGGGTAGAAGCGGCAAACGGATCATTAACGCCTTGCCTAGATAGTCTCTCGGCATGAACGCAGCCGAAGTACGCAAGCGCGAATTGATCGCGCACCTCTCCGCAAAGGCCCGCGCCCGACAGCGCCCAGACGCCGACGAGCGCCTCTCGGTCGTTTCGCTTCAAACCTTGCGCCTGCTGGCCGGCCTCGGCCTTCTCGGCTTTGCGGCCATGTTTGGCTACGTAATCTCAGTCGGGCCGCTCGGTTACAGCGTGCTTGCGGCTTTGGCATGTGTCTGCATCGTTCGCGTAGTCAAACTCAATGACAGCTACCGAACAGCCTTCATTGAGACTGAAATGGCCAAAGGCCTCAGCGAGCTCGACGCCATCAAGCTGTACTACAAACGCTGCAGCGAAGCTGTCGATTGAGCCCGCGTTGAGCTCCACCGCCACACAACGTTACCGGAATTTGCGGGGCTTTCGCCTCGATGGCCGACCGGCTAAACAAAGGCATCACCCAGGCCGTCACGAGGGTGTCGTAACGCGTGGATAGCGAGCGCTTGCAGCACCACGCATCGGGAGGAATACCATGCAGCCGAAAACCAAGCTTGGAATACTGGCCGCAACGACCTTGGCCCTCAACGCGACCAGCGCCTTCGCCCAGGTCGAGATCCAGTGGTGGCACGCCATGACCGGCGCCAACAATGACGTCATCGTCAAGCTGGCAGAAGAGTTCAATGCGGCCAACAAAGAATACAAAGTCGTCCCCGCCTATAAAGGCAGCTACGCCGACACGATGAATGCCGGAATTGCGGCCTTCCGCGCCAACCAGGCGCCGCACATCATGCAGGTGTTCGAGGTCAGCACCGCCACGATGATGTCGGCTGGCGGCGCGATCAAGCCGGTGCACGTGATGATGCAGGAAGCGGGCGAAGTCTTTGATGCCGGCACCTACTTGCCGACCATCACCGGTTACTACTCGACCACCAAGGGCGAGATGCTGTCGATGCCGTTCAACTCGTCGTCGGCCGTCATGTGGTACAACGTCGATGCGCTTGAGAAGATCGGCCTGAAAGAGCCACCGAAAACGTGGCCCGAAGTGTTCGAGGCGGCCAAGAAGTTGCGCGCGGGCGGCTTTGAGAAGTGCGGTTTCTCAACCGCTTGGACGACCTGGCTGAACATCGAGCAGTTGTCGGCCTGGCACAATGTGCCGCTCGCCACCAAGTCCAACGGCATGGACGGCTTCGACACCGAGCTGAAGTTCAACGCGGATTTCCACGTCAAACATCTGAACACGCTGATCGAGCTGCAAAAGGACAAGACGTTCGACTATTCCGGCCGCACCAACACGGGCGAAGGCCGCTTCACGTCGGGTGAATGCCCGATCTTCATGACCTCGTCGGCATTCTTCGGCAACGTTGCGGCCAACGCCAAGTTCAAGTGGGCGAATGCGCCGATGCCGTATTATCCGGATGTGGCCGGCGCACCGCAAAACTCGATCATCGGCGGCGCCTCATTGTGGGTGATGGGCGGCAAGAAGCCGGAGGAGTACAAGGGCGTCGCGAAGTTCTTCACGTTCCTGTCGAACGTCGATCGGCAGGTCGATCTGCACACCAAGTCAGGCTATCTGCCGATCACCAAGGCTGCGTACGCCAAGGTCAAGGACAGCGGTTTCTACAAGGACAAACCGCACCTCGAAACACCGCTGCTGCAGCTGACCAACAAGGCGCCGACCGAGAATTCGCGCGGCCTGCGCCTCGGCAACATGGTGCAGATGCGCGATATGTGGGCGGAAGAAATCGAATCGGCGCTGGCCGGTAAAAAAACCGCCAAACAAGCCCTCGACGACGCCGTCTCACGCGGCAATCAGGTGCTGCGCCAGTTCGAGAAGGCTGCGGCGCGCTGACGTCGCTGGGTCGGTATCAGCGAGCAAAGATACTGACCCATCACACCAACCGTCATCCCGGAATGCGGTCATCGCCGTTGGCGACGAACGCATTCCGGATCTTGACCTGTCGATTTTATTTAGGAGTTTTGACGAGGTGAAGGTCCGGATGCGAAGCGCGCGGGATGACGCATGGGTCGTTGTTCACAAAACAAGCGCATCACCCGACAACAGCCATGACTGCCTTATGCATGGCCTGATTGCCCGCGCAGATGCTGCCTTTGGTAATCATGTCCTGGCCACCGTCCATGTCGGACACGATGCCCCCGGCTTCGCGGATCAGCACGGCACCAGCGGCGATGTCCCACGGGCCAAGGTTGCGCTCATAGTAGGCGTCGAAGCGCCCCGCCGCGACCCACGCCAAATCCGTGGCCGCTGAGCCCGTCCGGCGGATGCCGGCGACCTGCTTCATCAGGTCTTCCATATCGTCGAGGAATTCGCCGTGCTGCGGCCGCCCACGATGCGGAATGCCCGTCGTCAGGAGACAATCGTCGATCGACTTGCGCGCCGTAACACGCAGGCGACGGTCGCGGCCCGAGCGGTCGGTGAGAAACGCACCCTTGCCTTTCTCAGCCATGAACATCTCGTCAAAGATCGGGTTGTAAACAAGACCCGCAACGAGTTGCCCGTCGCGCTCAAGTCCGATCGAGATGGCAAACATCGGGTTCGAATGCAGAAAGTTGGTCGTGCCATCCAAGGGGTCGACGATCCAGCGGGAGGATTTGTCCGCCCCCTCGACGATGCCGCGCTCTTCCATCAGGAAGCCATAGCCAGGGCGCGACTTGCTCAGCTCGGCAAAGATGATGTCCTCCGCGCGATGGTCGGCGGCGGAGACAAAATTCGCCGGCCCCTTCACCGAGACTTGCAACTGCTCGACCTCGCCAAAGTCACGGATCAGGCTCTTGGCGGCCTTACGCGCGGCCGACATCATCACGGACATTAAGGGAGAGGGAGCCATGGCACGCCAATTCGGTTGGTAAGTTGAAGCTGCCAATAGCGAATTTGCGACCTGGGCGCTACCTCCCGTCTGTAGGGCTGTAGGGCTGTAGGGCTGTAGGGCCTAAGCCGTAGCCTGCCCCTCCGTCCTCGTCGTTCAGGTCGTAGAACAAGGCGACACATGCTCGCTGGTCGGCACGCGCTGCTGTGAGCAGATTCCCTACCGCTAGGCAAACGCCTCCAACAGCATCAGCAACAGCTGGGTGCACCCAAGCGCCGAATATCTCGGCGACGACCCTTGGCGGGTATGGCGGCGCGGTAGGTGCTGGCTCGAGTTCATCGGGCTCGGGATCCGGTGGCGGATCCACCGGCTCTGCCATCGCCGGGCGGGGCACCGCATATGCATGACCTGACCGTCGTGAAAGTCTTCGCGGATGTACAGATGTCGTGTTGCCCCATGGGCATGCGCCGCTATGCGCACCTCACGTTCCAGCCCGATCGTCAGTTTTATCCGGCCTAGATTTTGGGTGTTGTTCCCGGCGAGGTCGGGGCGGCTTCGGGCCAAGTGCTGCCGTCGAGAGCAGGACGGATTCCCTCTCCCCGTCCTTCACGGGGAGAGGGTAGGGGCGGCATCCGCACCGGCCGTGATCGAACAGCTGGCAAATCGTTAATAGTGCGCCAGCGGAACAATCTCCGTCACAGCAAGCGGCCGCCCCTCACCCCGGCCCTCTCCCCTCTGAAGTGAGGGGAGAGGGAGCCGCGATCGTTCTGCACATCCGATATCTGCTCAGGGTCAACAACTGCCACCACAACGCGACAACAACCGCCTCTACAGAGCGACCTGTCCGATCGCTCCGCCACCGGCGATCCCACTACGCCCCAGCGGCCTGCGCATGGATCTTGCCGCGCTTGGCCTGCAACTTGTTGAGGGCTGCCACATAGGCCTTGGCTGACGCAACCAGCGTATCGGGATCGGCCGCGCGTGCCGTGACCTGCTTGCCGTCGACCGTATCGGAGAGGCGCACCGAAACTTCTGCCTGCGCATCCGTACCAGCGGTCACTGCGTGCACTTGATAGAGTTCCAGCTTTGCCGTGTTGGGCACCAGCTTGCCGATGGCATTGAACGTTGCGTCCACCGGACCATTGCCGGAGGATTGCACCGTGTGCTGCTTGCCGTCGATATCAAGCGTCAGCGTCGCCGATTGTGGCCCCATTGTACCGGCAATCACGATCAGCGCGACCACCTTGATGCGGTCCTGCGCGGTCGCGATGCCTTCATCGACCAGCGCCTCGATGTCCTCGTCGTAGACGTGCTTCTTGCGATCAGCCAGCGCCTTGAAACGGTTGAAGGCGTCCTCAAACTGGTTGTCACCCAGCTCGTAGCCCATGTCCTTCAGGTGCGATTTGAAGGCGTTGCGGCCGGAGTGTTTGCCCATGACCAGCGAGGTCTTGGTCACGCCGACGCTCTCGGGCAGCATGATTTCATAGGTCTGCGTGTGCTTGAGCATACCGTCCTGATGGATGCCGCTCTCGTGCGCGAAGGCATTCCGGCCGACGATGGCCTTGTTGTACTGCACCGGAAACGACGTCGCCGCAGAGACCAGTTTCGAGGCCCGATTGAGCATCTCGGTCTTGATGCCGGTCGTGAACGGCAGGACGTCGCCGCGGGTCTTGATCGCCATCACGATCTCTTCGAGTGCTGCGTTGCCCGCGCGCTCGCCGATGCCGTTGATGGTGCACTCGATCTGGCGCACGCCAGCCTTCAGAGCTGCAACGGAGTTGGCGACGGCCATGCCGAGATCGTTATGGCAATGCGCCGAGAAGATCGCCTTGTCCGAGTTCGCCACCTGCTCACGGATAGTCTTGAACAGGTGGAAATATTCTTCCGGCGTCGTGTAGCCGACAGTATCCGGCAGGTTGATCGTCGTCGCGCCAGCCTTGATGGCGGTATCAACGCAGCGGATCAAATACTCCATCTCGGTGCGCGTCGCGTCTTCCGCTGACCATTCGACGTCGTCACACCAGTTGCGGGCGCGCGCCACCTGATCATGGATCATGCCGATGACTTCGTCTTCGGTCTTCTGCAGTTTGAATTTGCGATGCACGGGCGACGTTGAGATGAACGTGTGAATGCGCGGACGCGCGGCGCCCTTCACGGCTTCGCCAGCGCGGTCGATGTCCTTCATGCCAGCGCGCGACAGGCCGCATACGACTGCGTTCTTGATCACCTTGGCAATCGCTTGCACAGCTTCGAAATCGCCATCGGACGCAATCGGGAAACCGGCTTCGATGACATCGACGCCCATATCCTCGAGAAAATGGGCGATCTCGATCTTCTCCTCGAATGTCATGGTTGCGCCTGGGCATTGCTCGCCGTCGCGCAACGTGGTGTCGAAGATGAATACATGGTCGCCTGTGACCGCTTTGGCCGCCTCACGCGTGGCCTTGACGGCCGCAGCCTTCTTGGTGGCCACGGCTTCGGTTTTGCTGGACTTGCTCATGATCGGATCCTGGGTCGCGGCGCCCACACGCGGTGGTTGTCCGCAAATCTGTTCGTGATGATGTGTTGGATGAGGTCAGTCGATCTGCAGCCCCCTGAGCACCCGCCGTGGCATGACCACGGCCCCTTTGGCTCAGGGGCTGGTAAGAAGGAGAAGGGTCGAAATGAGGCCGCACAAGACGAGCAAGGTCGTCAGAGGCAGGTGATTGGCGTCGTGGCCGTCAGCATGGTCATCAGACACACGCATGGCGCGGGCTGAAACCCGGTTGCGGCGCAGCGATGAATCGCGCGGTGCCATGCAGATCGTTGCCTGTCCGGCCAAAAGGGCCACGCGCTGAACCCACGCGTGCATCTATGTAAGCCGTAACGGCCATTCGGCGCAATAGGTATCGAGCATAGGCCAAGGCCAAAACCTCGTCATCCCACACAAGTGCGGCCCCTTCAGGCCGCGCGCAGATGCGGGATCCAGCGCAACCAGCCCGCGAAGCGGTCCGGGCTGACTGGTCCATTTTGTGCGCGACGCGCGCTCACCTCGGGATGGTGCTTCAGCCGATTGCTGTGGAACACAGGCGTCGAACACGGGCGTCGAACACGGGCACGTCAAACCTCAGCTCCTCAAGCCCGGCGCCTCCTGCCCAGTGCGCGCGACATATTCCGTATACCCGCCACCATAGCTGTGCATGCCATCCGGCGTCAGCTCGAACACGCGGTTCGACAGCGCAGCTAGAAAATGCCGGTCGTGCGAGACAAACAGCATCGTGCCTTCATAGGTCGATAGCGCCGCGATCAGCATCTGCTTGGTCATCATGTCCAAGTGGTTGGTCGGCTCATCGAGCACCAGAAAATTCGGCGGATCATACAGCATACGCGCCATCACCAACCGCGCCTTCTCGCCACCCGACAGCACGCGGCAGCGCTTCTCGACGTCATCGCCCGAAAACCCAAAGCAGCCCGCCAGCGTGCGCAGCGACCCTTGTCCCGCTTGCGGATGCGCATCTTCCAACATCTGAAACACCGTGCGCTCGCCATCGAGCACGTCCATCGCGTGCTGGGCGAAGTAGCCCATCTTGACGCTACCGCCGACGTTCACCGTGCCCGTATCCGGTTCGGTCGTACGCGCAACGAGTTTCAGAAGTGTCGATTTTCCAGCCCCATTCACGCCCATCACGCACCAGCGCTCCTTGCGGCGGATATGAAAATCCAGGCCCTCATAAATGATCTTGCTACCATAGCGCTTGTGCACGCCCTTGATCGCGACGACGTCTTCGCCCGAACGCTGGGGCGCTGGAAAATCAAACTGCACGGCCTCGCGCCGTTTCGGCGCCTCGACCTTGTCGATCTTATCGAGCTTCTTCACGCGACTTTGCACTTGGGCTGCGTGTGACGCACGCGCCTTGAAGCGCTCGATGAACTTGATCTCCTTGGCGAGCATCGCCTGCCGGCGCTCGAATTGCGCCTGCTGCTGCTTTTCCGTCTCTGCCCGCTGGCGCTCGTAGAAGGCATAATCGCCCGTGTACGTGGTCAGCGATCCGCCATCGATTTCGACAATCTTGGTCACAATCCGGTTCATGAACTCGCGATCGTGCGAGGTCATCATCAACGCGCCTTCGTAGTTCTTGAGAAAGTTTTCGAGCCAGATCAGGCTTTCCAAATCGAGGTGGTTCGACGGCTCATCGAGCAGCATCACGTCGGGGTTCATCAGCAGAATGCGCGCCAGTGCGACGCGCATTTTCCATCCACCCGACAGCGCGCCCACATCGCCGTCCATCATCTCCTGGCTGAACGAGAGGCCCGACAGCACTTCGCGCGCACGCCCTTCGAGCGCATATCCGCCGAGATCTTCAAAGCGCGCCTGCACTTCGCCAAAGCGCTCGATCATCGCCTCCATCTCGTCGGCCCGATCTGGATCGGCGAGTGCGTGCTCGAGGTCCTTCAGCTCAGCCGCGACTTCGCTCACGGGACCCGCGCCATCCATGACTTCGGCAACCGCGCTCTTGCCGCTCATCTCGCCGACGTCCTGGCTGAAATAGCCGATGGTGATGCCACGATCGGCCGCCACTTGCCCTTCGTCGGGCTGTTCTTCGCCCGTCATCATGCGGAACAGCGTGGTCTTGCCGGCGCCGTTCGGCCCGACAAGCCCGGCTTTTTCGCCGCGGTTCAACGCGGCCGACGCCTCGATGAACACGATCTGGCGGCCGTTCTGTTTGCCGATGTTGTCGAGGCGAATCATGTGCGGCTTGGCCCTTGTGTGCGTCAGGCCGCGCCATAGGCCAACGCGCCGCCCGAGGAAAGCGCCGCAGCAGCGCAGTCCGATCACGCCCCCAGCGCGTCGCATGCGGCCACAGGTGCGGCCCCTTTTCGTTCTCGCGACACCACGTTCGGCTTGAACACCCGACCAACTCAACATGGTTAACGTGCTCCGGCGGCAAGAATCACCGGTCGCTCCTGCGCCCTCCGCGAAGCGGAGAGGCGGGGCGGATGCCCTGATACGATGGGTGGCAATCGTGCGACGTTCGGCCTGTTGCTCCGGCTTGCACCGGAACTCACCTGTTCCACGCACGGGCCACCACCCGCACCGCCGTCGTTGCAGGGTGTCTGACC
>JANMGQ010000268.1:0-15138 GCA_031374735.1 Hyphomicrobiaceae bacterium
ACGCCCAATGATTGGCCCCGTCACGATCGACGTGAAGCTATCCGGCCAAGAGCAATTCGTACGCGCCGTTATGGTGGCCGACATGCTTGCAGAATTGGGTGTCTTTACCGGACCGAGAAAAGTTAACGCCATCAACCACGACGGTGAAAGCGTGATCGCAACGTTATACTATTGCGTTAGCATATCCTAAAACGCGACATTCTTGCAACACACTAGTAAAAGTGAAAACCCATGACGAATACCGTTTCAATTGGTTTGGACTCGTCTGCTGCCAAGCTGTGCGTCAAGAGTATCGCGCCAACCCGAACTATTGGAAGCGGTAAGCCATCCTTGAAACTGACGAAAGTAAAGCAGCGAAAGCTTTCGTCAGTTGCTCGAACGTAGAATTTGGGGCGGGATAATCAAGCCTATTAGAACATGAGGGGCAATCATGCACCTAGGTTTTATTCTGCCGTGTCAGTCGAAGTTGTGAAACGCAAGCGTGGTCGCCAGCCAACTCATGGCATGTCGAATACATGGATCTATAATCGGTGGCTGTCCATGCATGGCCGATGCCGCCACCCCAGCCACACAAGCTTTAAGCACTACGGCGCGCGCGGCATTTCCGTATGTTTGCGTTGGTCAGGCAAAGGCGGCTTTGAGCGTTGGTTGGCAGATGTTGGAATGCCGCCGTCGCGGAAGCACGTCATGGATCGTCCCAACAACGACGGCCATTACGATCCGGGCAACTTCGCGTGGGTCACGATCTTGGCAAGCGCAAGAAATCGTGGGGTGAACGTCAACCTAACAATCAGCGGCTCGACCATGTGCGCAATGGATGCGAGCCGACTGCCTGGGGCCAATCCATATGGCGCGATCTGCAAGCGTGCACGGTACATGCCGGACCACGAAGCCGTGTTTGGAGCTATCGTGCATTCACCGCGAAAGCGTCGGTCGATCAATCGCAAGGCGGCATAGGCCATGGCAAACAACACAAAACACACACTCACTGTAGACGGCAGGCAAATGTCGATCCGAGAGGCGTCAGAGCTTTCAGGTGCGGCTTCCTACTTCGCCATTTGGAAACGCCTCAAGGCCGGTCGCACCGATGCCGATGCCGTATTCGGTCCGATCATTTATAGGGCCAACGCCAAGCGTGTTTTGATCGACGGCAAGAGCATCAGCGTTGCCGAAGCCGCAAAGCTTCCGGGCGCGCAGACCTACGGCATTATCAACTATCGGCTCAAGTGCGGGTGGCCCGCGCATGATGCCGTGTTCAAGCCCAAGGCCAAGCCTGCGGAACGCAAGCAGGTCGTGTGGCTGACCGAATTCGATGAAATTCCTCTCATCCCTGGGTGTGTCAATGTCGAATGATGAGCCAACCAACTTGGACGCGTGGGTGCTGGTTGATCGCCAAAAAGAGATCGATGCTGCCGTGAAGGAACGTGCACGTCGAGAGCTTGCGCGGTTCCACAAAGAAGGCCCGCCAGTCGACTTGATCAAGCCAAGCGACGTAGAGGATCATCCCGCAGTTCGCCCGGTTCCCATCGACCCAAAGCGCGGCCCGGCGCCGATGCAAGACGCGTTCAACTGCCCCGAACGCTGGCGGTTGCCGAAATGAGTAACGACACGCTGGCGTTAATCGCCAAGGAGTTTCGGGCCTTCGCTGCGACGCTCGATAAGTTGGCGCGCGAGATTGAGGCCATCAACGCCGCAAGCAAATCATTCGAACGCCGACTGCTGGCATTGGAGCAACGCAAGTGAGGTTGCCGATCATATCGGCCATGACGTTCGCGCCACGACTCTCAGCACGTTGCTGGAAGCCTATCGCGACTCCATGTCAGTCGAGCCGTTCGAGATTTTCGAAAGCTTCTACTGCGATAGCGCGACCGGCGATATCTTGAGGTTCGTTCCAGCGCGTGGCGTGCTGGATGTGTTCAAGCGGCAAGCCGTCGAGATCGAGCGCATGACGCGTGTTGCGCCACGGAGACTTGAACCGGTCAAAGCGTAAGCTGAATACGGATCTTCATTGCTCGTTTTATCGTGATCAGATAACGATAACTGACCAGCAACGGAGGCCCGCCATGAAAAGCTTCACTCTCACCCGCCACGACTTCATTGCCACCACCTATCACCTCGCGTGCATGACCACGATTGACGGGCATCCTGTTTGCCTTGGCGTCGTCATCTACAAATCGAAGCGCAAGGCATCGGCTGCCGGTAAGCGCTGGGCCAATTCGTGATGCATGCAACGGGGCGGCTTCAATCGAGGCTGCCCCGACACTCATCATTATCTGATAACGTGGCCTATGACCAAGGAACCAACATCGTCCGCCATGACCAACGCAGAACGGCAGGCAGCCTTCCGTGCTCGCAAGGCCGAAGCTGGCGATGGCGTGTTCTATTCGCTGGTGGCGCATCCGACTGTTGCCCAAGGCATGCGGCGCTTAGCTAGGCATTATGGCAAGTCGCAAGCTGAGGTGCTGCTGCGCATGGTTCACGATGCTGAGAACAAGGCATTGAAGGGCATGACGCCAGCCGCAGAGAAGGAATACTACGGGGATTGAGTCGTCCGGGTATCAGTCCCAACGAATTCAACAGACTTCATCTGACAATCAGCATGCAGTCTTAACGAAATCTGGCAATGTGTTTGCTAGAAAAGCGACGACGCGAACCACTGCAAATGGCCGCGTCGCTCTTGAGACTTCCAACGTGTCCCGAAGGAAATCCCCAATATTGTCAAGCACCACGGCGCACCCAGGTGCGTCAATAGCCATCGCCTATTCGGCAGCCGCACTTCTAGCCGTAGCATCTGCAGCAACCAACGTCCTTTCAGCCATTGCCAAGCATGATGCCATCGGCCCGCAACTGATTGCAGCCTCGATTGCCATGGCAGTTGCGGGCCTCGTCGTGGTCGCATTGCCTGTTGCAATCCAATCGCTTCGATCACGCAACTATGCCGGAGCATTAATCGCGTCGGCCGCCTTCGTGCTGGGCGCGTCGTTCTCAGTCAGTGCCGCGCTGGGCACCCTTGGAGCCCCAAGATTGCAAGCCGCAATGACGGTGAGTCATTTTGACTCAGGCCGGTCAAAGCTCGAAGCCGAGCGCGACCGCGCGACGTCAGAGCTTAGCCAGCTTCCGCCTTCACGCACGTCGAATGTGATCGCCCCCGAGATTGCTGGCATCCTCGCATTGCCGGGCATCAACGGCTGTACTTCGATTGACGGCCCGCTGACACGCAAGCATTGCCCGACACTGATGGAGCTACATGCCGAGCGCGCACGCGCCCAGCGCCGCACTACGTTGGCCGAGACCATCGCCCGCATTGATGCCGAAGCGGCCAAGCTGGGCAAGCCTATGCTCGCGAACGCTGACGCGTCTGCACTCGTTGCCATTGCCGCAGTCTTCGGCATCGTGATCGATGTTGGTGCCGTCAACGTGGCGCTGATGATCCTGGCAGTCGTCATCCTCGAATGTGGAAGCGGCCTGTCGCTGGCGATTGCTCAAAGCATGCGCATTGCTGCCCCGGTAGCCCTGCCGCAGGCTGTTCCCGCATTGCCAGCCCCAAATTATGCCAGCAATCGAGGAAGCCGCTGTAGCAGCCTCTGACGTGACACGCGCAACAGCCGACAAGATCATGGCTGCTGCGAAGCGATCAGGGGGAAAGCTGACAGCCACAAGCAAGCGGGAAGTCGCGCGCTTGATCGAGGCGACTCCGCCAACGGCGGCACGCGCACTTGCGTTCATCGCAGCGGCTGGCTTGGCAACCGTTACCATTGGGACGGATCACGTCACGGTGCTGCTGTGATCGACATCATTCGCGATGCCGTACAAGCCTCCGATGCCATCCGTTCGGAAATCATGGCTGCTATCGAATTATTGGAGACGCCACGCCGCAATGGGCTTGGCATTTACGAGCCTCGCAACGTTGAGATGGCCTTGCGTTCCGCACGCGAGGCCATTGACCGGGCGCTTGTCACAGCACGCAACGCCACGTGGCCGACTGAGGCGGATTACGACGCGCCATGACCATCTCCAAATCCGTCGCCCTGCACATGCTCGCCATCATGACCGGCGCAACGCTCGCCATCCTGCTTCGGCTGATCATCTGACGACGTGACAACATGGAGACTGTATAGGGCCATCATGATTGGTGGCCCTATCTATTCCAATTAAATCAGCAGCTTGTAATGCTATGCTAAATCAACATCAAAGGATCGCCGTCATGACCAAAACCGAACGCCTCGCAATGGACATCCGCACGGCAATCAGGTGCACCCCAGCGCGCGCAATCGAAGCGGCATGCGCCATCATGGCGGCGACGCGCGGGAAGCTCACGACACAGGTTGCGCGCCTCGCTAAGGCCATTGCTGGGCTGAAGGGCTTTCGCGTCGCTATGGTCGGCGGGAAGGCCAAGATCTATTGGCGTGACAGCGTGTCGGAAGTCGTGATGCTCTCGTTTGGTGGTCGGTTCGCGTGACATCGACTGACAGCACCGCGCCGATGATCAGCCCGCGATAGCCCGTCGCGGGCTTTGTCGTGTGTGGAGCCGCCTTCATTCTTCACCATGTCATTGACAAACCTCCCAAGGCGGGAGTATTGCATGCTACAAGGTTGGGGGCGGGTTGATGTGGGTATTCAAGAAGAAGACGATTGTGGACTATTGCAAGAACAACAAGCGCGCCGACGCGGTGTCAGCAACGAAGCAATTCATGGCTTGGCACGCGGAAGCAAAGGCTGCGAAATGGACCAAATTCGCCGACATCAAAGCGAAGTTTAACACGGCGGATGCGGTCGGCGAAGGGCGCGTGGTCTTCAATATCGCGGGCAACAAATATCGCTTGGTCGTCAGTGTAAAGTATGAACCGAAGGGCAGGATCTGGATACGCTTCATCGGAACGCACGCAGAGTACGACAAGATCGACGCGGAGACAGTGAACCATGTTTAACATTCGCACCATTCAGTCGGAGCCCGACTACGTCGCGGCACTGGCTCGCGCAGAGGCGCTTTGGGATGCCGATGATGGCACACCCGAGGCCGATGAGCTGGAAGTGCTCGCGGTGCTGATCGAGAAGTACGAAGACGAGGTCTATCCGTTTGACCTTCCGTCTCCCGTCGATGCGATCATGTTTCGGATGGAGCAACAGGGCCTATCCAAGAAAGACCTAATCCCCTTTATTGGGACTAGTGGTCGCGTGTCGGAAATTCTTTCCGGCAAGCGCGATCTTACTCTTCCGATGATCCGCGCACTAAATGAAGGGCTTGGCATCCCAGCTGAGGTTCTGATCAAGCGCCCAGGAGGATCAATTCCGACGAATGATGCGGGCATCGAGTGGTCAAAGTTCCCTATCTTGGAGATGGCTCGACTTGGCTTCGTGAAGGCTCGAAAAAATCTTAGAGAGCAGACCGAAGACGTGGTTCGCGACCTTATCTACAGGGCTGGCGGAATGGAATGCGCCGCCATGCCTCGGTTTCGAAGAGGGGAGACTGCGCATCAGGCATCAAACGCAGATCCGTATGCTTTGCGTGCGTGGTGCCTACATGTGCTGGCGACAGCGCGCGAGCAGAAGCTGCCGGGAAAATACAACCCCGCATCGGTGAATGCCGCCTTCCTTTCGCGAGTAGCAAAGCTGAGCAGGGTAGGGGATGGCCCTCTCGAAGCACGCAAGCTACTGGCCGCGAATGGCATTTCACTGGTCATCGCTTCGCATCCCAAGAAGACCTATATTGATGGGGCAGCAATGCTCACGCCAGAAGGTAGGCCGGTCATTGGACTCTCACTGCGCTTTGATCGCTTAGATAACTTCTGGTTCTGTTTGCTACATGAGCTGGCTCATGTAGGCTGGCACCTTAAGGCTGGCGATCTGGAGTCAATTGTCGACGATCTAGAGTCGCCCAAGAAGGGCGACGCCAGGATTGAGAGAGAAGCGAATGCCTTCGCAGGTGAGGCGTTGATACCCTCCGCTGATTGGCTCAAGCACCCCTTCTCGAAGAGTCACAGTGCATCAGACGCTCGGGACTTGGCTTCTAAGCTCGGTGTCGGTGACGCTGTGGTCGCTGGTCGAGCCAGGAAGGAAACCGGAAATTACAAATTGCTCAACGGACTTGTTGGTCATCGAGCGGTGAAAAGACTGTTTGCCGCCTGACATCGCCAACCATCCAAAGGCCGTCCGCCACCCGCGGGCGGCTTTGTCGTGTCGCTTGTCGAGATTGATGAAAACTTGATCCGGCGCGAGCTTACAAAAGACGAGCGCAGCAAGCTCACCAACCGCAAAGTTCTGGTCTTAGAGACAATTGCGAACCAAGCCGGGCGGAAGCTCGGCAAGGGCGGCAAGCGTAACGTGAGCGGCAAGAACCAGCGTTCGAAAAAGAGCTCAATTTGCAAATTGCAAATTGACCTTGCTGAGCCCACGCCAGCGCAGGTAATCGCGGCTGACAACGGCGTTAGCCCAGACACGGTTTATCGCGACAACCGCAAAACCAAGATGGCAGAAGCCACCTTTGACGAGCCCACCTTATCGCAGTTCCGCGCAAGCAAGCTGCACACGGAAGCGAACGTGAAGCGCTATCACGGCATCGCAGATAGCAAGGGTAAGGAGGCTGCGTTGGCTGAGTTCGAAGCAGACAAGTTGCTCTTGGCGGCAAAGAAGACAGGCGAGAAAACTGAGGCGGTCGAAGTCGCCGCAAAGAAGCCCGACAAGCCACATGTCGCAAATGTCGCTTCGCCTACCGCTCCCGCCATCAGCGAGCAAACGCTTCGTAACGAGATCGTGGCGCTGTTCGACCGCATCGCACTCTTGACGTCACGCGGCGGCGTCACGCTTCGCGAAGACGTCAACGAAATGCATCGCAAGGCAATGACGTAAACGCGAACGTACCCAGCGCGCCGTGCGAGGGCGAGAGCACAGACGGTGCCGCTTGTGCTGTCACGCCAAGCCACTTCGTCTCGCTCTAACGTCAGCCGGTTCGCGCCGACGCAACGCCACGCACGGTCATCGGCAGCCTTTGCGCGCTGCGCTATGAACGGCGTTCATGATATTGTGCCGCAATGGCCCGTCCCCCTAAATCGTCACGCGTGCGTCTGCCTAACGGCAGGCTGATGCAGATCGAGTCTAACTGGAGACCGTGGCAGCACAAGGCGAGCTACAGCGCCGACGACTTGAAGCAACAAGCCACCGACTTCAAGGCATGGCAGGTTGAGCTTGCCGCCATGAGCCCCGAGCAACGCGCCAGCATGCACGCCATGCCAGATCCGGCCAAGCTGAACACCCATCGCCCCAAGGGCAAGCGCAAGCCTATCACCCGACAACCGGCGAAGCGCGGCAACCGACGCGATGGCACCGTGAGCACCGCAAGCGCTGGACTATAGCCCCCAGCGCCTCATCGGTCGACAACCCATGCACCCGCATCAGCTTCTCGGCGTCATGAACCGTCTCATGACCGCACAAGCAACTCAGGCGCACGCTTGCGCGCATCTCGACAAGTTGCAGTAGCCGGATAGTCGCCCATGTCTCGCGCATAGAACGAGGCGTGAACGATAGCTGGCGGGTGGTCAAGGCTGAGTTGCCGATGCGATGTTAATCACGGACGCGTGAGGATGTGTCACGGCATGTGTCATCTGATGTGTCACGGCAAAGCTGGCCGCATGAGCAACTCGGACGTGACCAGCAACATGGCCGGATCATCCACAGTCGTCATCGGTCGAAAAGCCCGAGTTGCAGGGGGCGGACCGGCTTTATGTGTCACGGATGTGTCATTTGGTGGTTGCGCGTCCAGCGAGACGCTGAGAAAAACCAGCTAAACCCTTGATTTTGTTGGTGCCGCGAACAGGATTTGAACCTGCGACCCCGTCATTACGAATGACGTGCTCTACCGACTGAGCTATCGCGGCAGTCCATTCAGAAGGGCTCAACCTATGCAAGCCAAGCACGGCCAAAACGAGCTGGACCACGGAGTTCGTATTATGTGGGTCGGGCGCATTGCGCAAGGGGAACCTCGTCGTGGCGGCGATGCAAATCGCCACGCAGCTTCTCACGTTCCGCGCGATGCCGTGCACCCGACCCTTTTTGATGCGACCCCCCGCTTCAGCGCGAGGCCTCAATGAAAATCTATGCCATACCAACCCCAGAGGCAGGGCGCACATGCTCCTGCGGGGCAGCTCGACGCAACAATCGGCTCCGATATGTGACGCCCCCTAACAACGTCGTGATGGACCGCTCCGGGCACCGCGTCCGTTCTCTCTTGTTTCCGGGCCGCGGCATCGCCATAACGCGGGCATCGTCGCCGAGTTCGTCTCTCGGGCGGCACTTCCAGAGATCCGTCCATGTCCACCCGTGAGGCCAGCGCCGCCAGTCCGCCGATCGGCTCCAAAGCCGATTTGATAGCGTGGAGCGCCAAGGGTTCAAAGCCCAAAGACAAATGGCGCATCGGCACCGAACACGAGAAGATTCTGTTTCACACGGATACGCTGACGCCCGTGCCCTACGAGGGGCCGCGCGGCGTGCTGGCCTTGATGACCGGCTTAATGACGCGCTTCGGCTGGCAGCCGATCCTCGAGGGCGAGACTGTCATTGCGCTGAAAAGCCCGGAAGGGCTTGATCGTGGCACGGTGAGCCTTGAGCCCGGTGGCCAGTTCGAACTCTCGGGTGCAACCGTCGAGACGATCCACGACGTCGGCGTGGAAACGGAGGCCCATCTCGACGAGGTGCGCTCGATCGGGGCTGATCTGGGCATCGGTATGCTCGGCCTTGGCTTTACGCCGAAGTACACGCGCGCCGAAATGCCTGTGATGCCGAAACGCCGCTACGCGGTCATGACCAAATACATGCCGAAGGTCGGCTCGCTCGGCCTCGACATGATGTATCGCACCTGTACCATCCAGGTGAACCTCGACTATTCCAGCGAGGCTGACATGGTGCAGAAGCTGCGCGTGTCGCTCGCACTGCAGCCGATTGCCCAGGCCATCTTCGCCAACTCGCCCTTCACCGAGGGCAAGCCCAACGGCTTTCAGACGATCCGCGGCAATGTGTGGACGGATACAGACAATGCCCGGTCGGGCAACATGCCGTTTGCGTTCGAGGCGGGCATGAGCTTTGAGCGGTATGTCGACTACGCCCTTGATGTGCCGATGTATTTTGTCTACCGCGACGGCCACTATATCGACGTCGCCGGTGCCTCGTTCCGCGACTTCATGGCGGGCAAGCTGGCGCACAACTATGCCGACCCACGCTTGAAGGGGCTCGTCGCCACGATGGACGACTGGTCGGATCATATGACCACGCTGTTTCCAGATGTGCGGCTGAAGAAGTTCCTGGAGATGCGCGGCGCTGATGGCGGACCGGCGCCGCATATCGTGGCGCTTCCGGCCTATTGGGTTGGCCTGCTGTATGATCAGTCTGCGCTCGATGCGGCTTGGGACCTGGTCAAGACTTGGACGACGGTCGAGCGCGATGCGCTGCGCAACATGGTGCCGCGCATGGGCCTGGCCACGCCGTTCCGGACGGGCACGGTCAAGGATATTGCACGCGAAACATTGAAGATTGCGCGCGCCGGCCTCGCCAAACGCGACCGCCGCGGCGCGGATGGACGGGACGAAACCGCGTTCATCGATCCGCTGGAGGACATTGTTGCCTCGGGGCGCACGCTGTCTGACCGCATGCTGGCCCAGTATCATGCGGCCTGGGGCGGCAACATCGATCATGTCTTCAAAGACTTGCAGATGCGCTGACGATGCGGCAGTCGCAATCGACGCAGCGCACCATGTTCAGGCTCGGTTCATGGCGCGGGCGCTAACTATGGTGCCAAGACACCGTTGCAGTCCGCGTGGTGATATCCGTGGCTGCAACATCATCGTCGGGAGCGTTTCATGGTCGGCATCAAAAGGATCGGGATTGCGGCTGTCGCAGCCGTCCTGCTGTTGCTGGTCGGTGGATCGTCCGTGCCGTGCAGCGCGCAGGGCTCGTGCTCGGAAGGCTGCCGGTCTGCGTTCGCGTCTTGCTATCGATCGACATCGAACCGCAGCGCGTGTGAAGGTCAGCTGCAGCGCTGCCTGCAGGGTTGCGTGGCGTCCAAGGGCGGCTAAATCGCAGACCGCCGTCAGCCACCCCAATCGCAGCGCATTTCCCGGCACGTGCTGGTGTTTGGCAGGGTGCACTTAACGGTGACCATGCGACAGGTACGGCAGGAGTAGGACGATAAGCAGCCGCGCACGTCGCCTGTGCGCGTAAAGTTGCACGTCCGCACCGTCTGGCAATCGCGACCCGGTGCCCCCTGCTGTGGCGCCTGCTGTGCGAATGCACTGACAGCGCCAATCCCCAGCATGCAGATGCCAACGGCCATGCGGGCAATGCCGTGTCCAGCTGTCATGACCATCTCCCGGGCTCGTCCATCCAGTTCATCATGCGACCACGGCCGACGAGAATGCAATCGCGGTGATCTCTCCGGGGAGCAGGAAAAGTACCGAAAGGCCTCGTGCTGTTGTCAGAGCGCAACGCTCGGGCGCGCGCAAGCAAGCCGTTCAAGCGGCGCGAGAACGGTCTGCCTGATGAGCATCGAACACCGTTGCTCCCACAGTCACCGGGTCAGCGTCGCCGGCCAAGCGGCGAAAGCGGACGTCGCACTGGGCCTGAGGATCGATTGACATGCTCTGATAGTAGATCTCGCCTTCGACTTCAGCCGACTTGGCGACCGTGACCTTGCGGCCGGACAGGATACCCCGAACTGTTCCAAGCACGATGATGGTATCGGCTGCGAGAACACCTGTGACCGTTGCGCCCTCCGCCACGAGAATGACCGGCGCGTAGCACGCGCCTTCTACGACGCCATCAATGCGCAGCGGTGACCCGGAGCGGGCGGTGCCATCCAGGCGTGCCTGGGCAATGATCGTATTGCCCCAATAGGTTTGGGCGCCTGGCCGGCCCAGGATGGCGGCGGCAAGCTTGGGATCGCTGACGCCCGGGAACACGGCAGGCGGCGGCTCGACGATGACGGGCTTGGGCGCTCGCGGTGGCTCGGCGCGCGCGACAATTTCTGTTCTGAAAGACGGCGAACTGAAAGGCACTGCATCGCGCTGGGCCGTGGCCGGGGCGCGGCTAGAGACCGGCTGCGACTGCGTCGCCGGTGCGGCAGGAGCGGCTGGTGCCGGGATGGACGGCGCTGGCGCAATCATCACTGCGGCCGCAGCACGCGCACGCCGTGCCGCATCGATAGCATCAAGCTCGCGCATCGCATCGGCCTGGGCCTCGGCAGCGACCTCCAGCCTTACGCGCATCTGTGCTTCGCGGTCTGCCTCCCGACGCGAAATCTCGCGGGCAAGTTCATCACGGGCCTGCGCCTCGGCGAGCGATGCCACATCGCGGCTGGCTTTTTCGTGAGCGAGCAGTTCGCGGGCATCAGCCTCGGCCCGAGCGGCCGCATGGCGCGCGATTGCAAGAGCGTCCTGGCCCGAATGCGACTGCGTCCGACTTGTTGAAACACCCGGGGGCGCCACAGGCACAGGCGCGCGCTTAAAGCGGCGTGCCAGACCAGCTACTCCCAGAAATGTTGTCAGCATCACAGCTATCCCGATCCAGAGAGAAAGCCCGCCTTGGCCGAAATCCAACTGACGCCGTGCCAACGCAACAGATACACTAACCGGCTGATCTGCCGGTCCAACAATCGGCGCGCGTTCCGTCTGGAGTGCTGGCTGACGAGGCTCGCCGGCAACCGACTGACGGGGCGCGTCCGCAACAACCTCGGACTGCTGACTCCCACTTGACCGATTCGCAGGCGTTGGACCAGCCTGTGCAACGTGAGCCCCCACAGACTTCGCGTCGGAGGCACTCGCCAGCACGACCGGCGGCCTGAGTTCAGATGGCACATCTGGCAATGCGACGGGTGACATTGTGCGCAAAAGCGATGCAAGCCGCTCGGTGGCCTGCGCCCTCGCTACGGGCTCATCCACGACGGCCTCAGCGCGAAGGCCAGGCGGCCCGCTATAAACACGGCGATAAAGGTCCACTGGCGGCGCGCCGAGATCAACGCGCGGCAATGAGTTCATAAGCTCAGCCACTCGACGCGGCGTCAGCGCCGCTTCCGCAGCAGCAATCATGGCGGCTTCTGTCGCGAAATCCGGCGGCTCCATCGGCCGCGGCATGAGCTCACGGTTGCGATGATCGGCGGTCGCGATCAGACGGCGCGCCAGCGGCTCAAGCTGATCGTGTTCGACCACGCCGAGCAAGCCGAACGACATCGGATAAGAGCGGTATTTCTTGTACTTGGCGGCTTGCGCTGGCGGTACCCAGATGACCATCACCCGGAGTTGCGTCACACCCGATTTGGCAAAGCCGAGATCATCAGCCACCCGACGCGTCACGTCGATGGTGCGCTTGCCCCAGAAGGGGCCGAAATCGTTCACCCGCACATGCGACGCACGCTTGGTCAGCGGGCTCCACAACAACAGCTCGGTGCCGTCGGGATAATTGGAGGCGGATGTGCGGGCCGGATTGGTCGCGTCGAACACTTCGCCCGACGACGTGAGCTCGCCCGTGTTCATCTTGTCGACGCTGGGGTCGTCATAATGCGTCGCGTGCAACTCAACGCTCTGGCCGATCATGCGCCGCGTTTCATCCAGTGTATACACGCGATGGCAGACGTCTTTGTAGCAGTTGGATTCACCCGGCGCCTTGCCGGACATCCCTGTGTGAACGGCAAAGGTGGCAAGGCTCGCGGTCATGGCCACGGAAACAGCGATCAGGAAGCCGAGGCCCCTGACGTCGTTCCATGATCGTTGCCGACGTTGCATTTGCATTCCCGGTTCGCGCACGGCCGTTCATTGGGCACGTGCGGCACAGTCCTTTTCGAGTTTTTCGGACGCGCTGCACACTGACGGACAGAATCAACGCCTGAGGTAAATAAATGCCTGATATTGTGAGTCTCCTCACGCGCGATCGAAACTTTTCCTCGCAATAAAACAATCAGTTGTGCAGATGTCGCAACAAATGGGGCGAACAAAGCACGCTCTCGTTGTGTCAGAGGTCGGATGAGCCATTTGCGCCGCCAATGCGTACGCAGATATCTATGTGCCGCAGAACGTGGCCCGCACGATCTCATCGGGTTTTGGTGGCAACTGGTAGCCGGCATGCTCGATCGTAACGTCAAAGGGATGCGACAGGAGTCCAACCAGCGTCTGGAACAGGGAGAAATCGCCGTCCGTCACGGCTGCCGATATGGCCTCCTCAACCCGGTGATTGCGCGGGATCACAGCGGGGTTGGCGGTACGCATGAGAGCCACGCGCGCCAACACTTGGGCGTCATCAGCCCGCGACAACCAGGACGCAGCCCACGCATCGAAGGGCTCCGGGTTGGCAAATCGCGCGCGCACATCGTTGAGTGCGCGACGGTCAGCAAGAGCCTGCGCCAGTCCATGAAACGTGAGCGTGAAATCCGCGCCCTGGCCCGCCATGATCTCAAGCAACTCTTTCGCCCCGCCCGTATCGGTCTCGCTGTCGGCCGTGAGCGCACCGACTTTGCGCCGCAGCCCCGTCGCGTGGGCCGCATTGAACAGCTTCGGGAAGGCATTGATGGCACCCTGCGCCGCCGCGATGGCCGCATCCTGGTCGGCGTCGATCAGCGGCAGCAGGGTCTCTGCCAGCCGCGTCAGGTTCCACATGCCGATGCTGGGCTGGTTCGCGTAGGCGTAACGGCCTTGGGCATCGATCGACGAATACACCTGCGCGGGATCGTAGCCGTCCATGAAGGCACACGGGCCATAGTCGATTGTCTCGCCCGAGACGGCCATATTATCTGTATTCATCACGCCATGAATAAAGCCGACGTTGAGCCACTGGGCGATCAGGGACGCCTGACGCCCCACGACGCCCATGAGCAAAGCGAGATAGCGGTTCGGCGCGTCTGCTACTTCGGGGTAGTGTCGGGCGATGACATAGTCGGCGAGATCGCGCACGCCATCTGAATCGCCGCGCGCCGCGAAGTATTGGAACGTGCCGACACGGATATGGCTGGCGGCGACCCGCGTGAGCACACCGCCGGGAAGCACACTTTCGCGAAACACATGCTCGCCCGTTGAGACAGCCGCGAGCGCGCGTGTGGTTGGAATGCCGAGGGCGTGCATGGCCTCCGCGATGATGTATTCGCGCAGCACCGGCCCGAGCGCCGCGCGCCCATCGCCG
Organism: Hyphomicrobiaceae bacterium; assembly: GCA_031374735.1. Classification (GTDB taxonomy): domain Bacteria; phylum Pseudomonadota; class Alphaproteobacteria; order Rhizobiales; family Hyphomicrobiaceae; genus JABFRJ01. The sequence continues at coordinate 14,149 of JANMGQ010000268.1, forward strand.
CGGCGCGAGAACGGCGTTGGACCTGAACCTTTCAGCTGAATGTCGCGCCGCTGGCCATCGCGCCCGACCACCTCGCCAAGCAGGATCGCCCGGCCATCCCCGAGCTGGGCTGAGAACCCGCCGAACTGATGCCCCGCATACGCCTGCGCGAGCGGGTCGGCGCCACGGGGCATGCGATTGCCGGCCAGCATGGCGACACCATCCTCGGAGGCGAGCCAATCCGGGTCGAGACCGAGTTCGCGAGCGAGCGCTATATTGAGCCGGAGGAGCCGAGGCCGCGCCACGGGTGTCGGCGCCAGCTTCGCATAGAAGCGGTCTGGCAACTGGGCGTAGGTGTTGTTGAACTGCGGGGTCATGGTCGGCTCCTGCCGCACATATCGAGGGCCGGGCGGGGCTTGGCAAGCCGTTGTTCGTACTCACCGCAACCGTCCGTTATGAAGCTGGCAGTGGGCCAAATTTTCGGACGTGCGCGAAGGCACGGCACACCCACCCGTGTCATGGCCGGCCTTTCGTGCCGGCCACCCATTGCGCCGCGAGCACGTACAGTCGCATGTGCCTCGCATGGCCCAAGAAATTGGCGGTCGAACGCGCTGAAGAATGGGTGGTCGGGACCAGCCCGGCCATGACAGTTTTGGGGTGTGTCGGCCGCCGGGCCCGACTTCAGCACTGGCTCATACCGGCGGCCAAAATTTGTGACTGACCAACTATCATCGTCATCCCGGATATGCCCGTCGCGTCGAGGCGCGACCGGCATATCCGGGATCCTTACCTGTCGTGGTTAGGCACTCTTGCCATGCGGACCAAGGTCAAGATCCCGGATCTGCGATCACGCAGGACGCATGATCGCATTCCGGGATGACGTCGTTGGATGTGATAGCAACGGCCAAAATTATTGACGGATGCGCCTCCCCCAAACTGTCATGGCCGGCCTTGTGCCGGCCACCCATTCCGCAACGCACGGAGCGGTTGCCATCACGTTGAGACGGCTCA
>JANMGQ010000273.1:0-3346 GCA_031374735.1 Hyphomicrobiaceae bacterium
CTGGAATAACCGCCTTACCGTATATGCCGGCTTACGTATCGACCAATTTTCCACCTCAGGCAGCGTCAACCAAGCGACAACACCCGCCTTTCAAAGCGACTTCCCGACGCGCACGTTGCGCCAAGCCAGTCCGAAGATCGCGCTCGTGTTTGAGAAAGACCAGACGCTCACCATACGCGGCAGCATCGGTAGCGGCTTTCGCGCGCCAACTTTGCTAGACCTTTATTCGCGAACCGTTTCTCCAACCAACGTTGCTGGCGTATTCAGCGTCAACGAAGCCTCACCGCAGCTGGGGGCCGAGACGGTTCGCGCCGCCGAATTAGGTTTTGACTGGCGGCCAAATCCGCGCCGCAAATTCAGCATGAGCGTTTTTTCACAATCGTTGGATAACTTGATATACCGCAGCCGGCTGTCAGCAACGCTGACTCAGTCCGTCAATGCCGGCCGGGGCCGGGTTGAGGGAGCAGAGTTCGAGTATCGTCAATCGCTAGGTGGCGGGGTTTCGCTGTTTACCAACGCCACACGTTTGCTGCGGGCGCGCATCACCGACAACGCCGCTGTACCGACCAGTGTCGGCAAAACGCTGCCTGACGTTCCCACTGTGCAGTTCAATGCCGGCATCGACGGCGCAAACGGCGCGTGGAAAGGCTCGTTGATTGTCCGGCACGTCGGGCATGTTTTCGGCTCGGGCGACGATAACAATCTGAATACCGCACAAGGCGTTTATGGCTCCTACGATGCGCGTACGACGTTACATGCACGTCTTGTTTATCAAGTCAGCCGCAGCCTGAGTATTGGAATGGCGGTGGACAACTTCGCCAACAAGCAGTACTTTGACTTTTCCAAGCAGCCGGGCAGGAATGCGGTCGTCGAACTCGTTGTCTCGCTTCCCTAGTCATTACCAGAATGCATTAAAGGTTCTAGGGGCGAATTAACTTGTCACGAGCTGTTCATGGTGCGACCAAACGAATGACCGCTTTCGGGAAAATCGAATGACCGCAATGGGTGTGCGCCGTGCAAAGGCGGCGCTTTCTTGTGGGTGTAAGTCCCACCCGGCGAAATGCTCCAGCCGGAAGCAACCGGAGCAGTCATGGAGGTAACGAAATGGCTGAAGCCTTCGGGTAAAGAGTGTCACGAATTGGTGACAGCGCGAGTGTGCAGGCCGTAACGCGAGTGAATGCTGAGCAAGCCTCGAAAAGGACGATGCGCAGGCCGACCCGACGACCCTTTCGGGGAAGGCTGATACGAGTGGGTGTTGGTGAGCAAGGTAGTAGGCCCAGTCGCTGCGCCGGGGTAGTGGCAACAGCATGTACACAAGGAAAGCGCGCGCAACACGGGAAGCCCCACGTCGTGGCCAGGGATGGCCAACCGAACGCTCGTGAGAGCAGGTTCGGGCGCGGTGGGGTGGCGGAGAGGCCCGTAGTACCGTTGAAGCCGGGTAATGCCGGCGGAGGGAAGGGGCCTTGGTTCAAGACAGACGCAAGACGTAGCGAGGACGTGGAGATTGGGTAACCTATCAACTCCGATTGGTGTTCAGAAACTGCAGATGGCGTTACACGCGAAAGCGAAGTCAGAAGCCGACTATCGTTTTTACGCGCTGTACGACAAGATTTACCGCAAAGACATTCTGGCTCATGCCTACGCCCAGTGCCGCTCGAACAAGGGTGTGCCGGGTGTGGATGGACAGGACTTTGCGGACGTCGAAGCGTATGGCGTCGAGCGATGGTTGGCGGAACTGGCGCAGGCCCTCCGGGAGGAGCGTTATCGACCGGAACCAATACGAAGAGTGTTTATACCGAAACCCAATGGCAAGCTTCGGCCGCTGGGTATCTCGACCCTGAAGGATCGCACCTGCATGACAGCAGCAATGCTCGTGCTGGAGCCGATCTTCGAAGCTGACCTTCCCGCCGAGCAGTATGCCTACCGGCCGGGCCGCAATGCCCAGCAGGCAGTCAATGAGGTGGGAGAACGGCTGCACCGCGGCCAGACGGAAGTCGTGGACGCCGACCTCGCGGACTACTTTGGCAGCATTCCGCACGCCGAACTGATGCAGTCGCTTGCGCGACGCATTGTGGATCGGCGTGTGCTGCATCTGATCAAGATGTGGCTGGAGTGCGCTGTTGAAGAAACTGACCAGCGCGGGCGGAAGACACGAACGACTGAGGCCAAGGATAAGGGTCGGGGTATTCCGCAAGGCTCCCCCATCTCGCCACTGCTGTCGAATCTGTACATGCGACGGTTTGTGTTGATGTGGAAGAAACTGGGGCTGGAGCGACGTCTGGGCAGTTGCATCGTCACCTACGCGGACGACCTAGTGATTTTATGCAAACGCGGCAAGGCGGAAGAAGCCCTGCAAAGGATGCGGGCGATCATGGGGAAACTGAAGCTGACGGTGAATGAGGACAAGACACGACTCTGTAAGGTACCGGAAGAGACGTTCGACTTTCTGGGATACACGTTTGGCAGGCGGTATTCGGCGACGACAGGAAAGCCACGCGTGGCTCAGTGGCCGTCGAAGAAAAGCATCCGGCGCATGGTCGAGAAGGTCCATGCGCTGACCGAGCTGAACGGGGGCTGGCAGCATACCGAGGAGCTGGTGAGGAAGTTGAACCGCACGCTAGGCGGCTGGGCGAACTACTTCAGTGTAGGGACGGTCAGCTGCGCCTATCGAGCGCTCGACAACTACACGGCGACGCGGTTGCGTCGGTGGTTGCGCAGCAAGTACAAGGTCAGGCGAAGCAAGGGCGGGACGTATCCACTCTCGCACCTTTACGGGTACTACGGTCTCGTACGTCTGTCAGCACGCGGGCGCAGCGTGGCGTGGGCGTAGGCGTGAGTTCTTGTCCGAGAGCCGGATGCGGGAGATCTGCAAGTCCGGTTCGATGAGAGGGATGTGGAAACGGGGTTATGGTTGGCTATTGAGGCACCGTCAGACGAAAGGGACGGCAACCGCTATGCAAAACCTACTGCTACCGCGCCACATCCCGACTCTACCAGGAGCGTCGGTTCCCGTCGCTGCAAAGCGGACACTCAAAGCGCCTGCTAGCGAGGCGAAGCGGCGTCGTTAGCTACCGAAAAAATCTTTCACCTTGTCCATAAAGCCCTTCGCGCGCGGGTTGTGTTTATCGCCGTCTTTCTGGTTAATCTCTTCTAACTCGCGCAACAGCTCTTTCTGCCGATCGGTTAAGCGCACAGGCGTCTCGATGACCACGTGACACATCAAGTCGCCGCTGGAGGTTTGCCGGATGGGCTTGATGCCTTTGCCGCGCAATCGGAATACCTGACCCGATTGCGTCTCAGCTGGAATCTTGATTTTCGCTTCGCCGTCTAGCGTGGGGATGCTGAT
>JANMGQ010000046.1:0-84333 GCA_031374735.1 Hyphomicrobiaceae bacterium
GTTCAATCTCGGTCTCGACCCGGATACGGCGCGCGCCATGCACGATGAAACCATGCCGAAGGAGGCCCACAAGGTCGCCCACTTCTGCTCCATGTGCGGGCCAAAGTTCTGCTCCATGAAGATCACGCAGGATGTGCGCGATTACGCGGCCAAGCAGAACGAGAAGGATACCGGCATGGCGGCAATGAGCGACAAGTTCCGCGACATGGGTGGACAGGTTTACGTCGACGCCGAGAAGGTGAAGGCGAGCAACAGCGCGCTGTGACGATGCATCGCCCGGACATCAGCAAAGCTGTTGCGCGCCTGCGCGCCGCGGCGCCGCGCGTGCAGTGCCTCACCAACACGGTGGCGCAGGCGATCACGGCGAACGCGCTGCATGCGCTCGGCGTGCGTGCATCCATGGCGACGCATGCGGACGAAATCGTCGCCATGACGGCATCGGCTGAAGCTGTGCTGATCAATCTTGGGACGATCGATGCTGTGCGGCTTGCCGGGATCGAGCGGCTGCTGGCAAGCAGTGCGCTCGATGGCAAACCGCTCGTGCTCGATCCCGTGTTCGTCCCGCATTCGCCCGTGCGGATGGCTGCCGCGACGCGGATCGCACAGCAGCCGGGCGTGATCATCAAAGGCAACGCTCAAGAGATCGATGCGCTGCGCGCCGCGATGGGACCCTCGTCATTTCATGCGGCGATCCTTGTCACCACCGGGGCCATCGATCGCGTCGAGGCGCAGGGACGCGTGCATGCCGAAGTCTCCGGCGGCCATCCTTACATGACCAAGGTGACAGGTCTCGGCTGTGCGCTTGGCGCGGCCATCGCAGCCTTCGCCTGTGTCACCGCCGACCCGGCAGCAGCAGCAGAGACGGCGCTCACCGTGTTCGCGCGCGCTGGCGAGCGGGCCGCCGCAGACAGTCGTGGACCCGGGTCGTTCGCAGTCAACTTCATCGACCAACTCTCCATTCTGAATGGGCGTGAGGACCAAACATCATGACCAAGCGCTTTGCCGGCATCTACGCCATTCTCGACACGCAGATCATCCGCGACCGCGATCCCGCGACATTGGCCGCAGCCGCTGCGCGTGGAGGCGCAACGACCTTGCAGTTGCGCGCCAAGAACCTGCCGACGCGTGCTTTCGTCGACCTCGCGCGGCGTGTGCACACAGGGCTATCGGGAACAGGCTGTCCGCTGCTGATCAACGATCGCATCGACGTCGCGCTCGCCGTTGGCGCAGAGGGCGTCCACATCGGGCGCGAAGATATGGAGCCCGCGCTGGCGCGCCGTTTGCTCGGCCCGGGAAAAATCATCGGCGTCACCCTCAAGAACACGGACGATCTGGCCGCACTCGCACACAGCGTAGACTATGGCTGCATTGGCGGCGTTTTTCCGACGCGCCACAAAACCAACCCGGACGCGCCTGTCGGCCTCGAGGGCTTCTCATCCTTGCGCCGCGTTGCGGCTCAAGCAGCGCCCGGCCTGTCCCTTGGCGCCATCGCTGGCATCACGGCCGCGAATGCCGGTGCGCTGAAAGCCGCGGGCGCGGACTTCATCGCCGTTGTCGGCGCGGTGTTTGATGCCGCTGATGTGCAAGCCGCGACGCGCCACCTCGCAGCTGCCTTCAATGCGGGGGCGACGTCATGACCCCGCGCGTAGCTTTGACCATAGCAGGCTCGGATTCCGGTGGTGGCGCCGGCATCCAGGCCGATTTGAAAACCTTCGCCGCTTTCGGCGTGTTCGGCACCAGTGCAATCACGGCATTGACGGCGCAGAACACCGTTGGCGTTCAGGGCATTCACGCCGTTCCGCCCGATTTCGTGGCGTCACAGATCGCGTCGGTGTGTGACGATATCGATGTGCGTGCCATCAAGATCGGTATGCTCGCAACGTCCGAGATCATCTCGACGGTTGCGAAAGCGTTGGAGCCGCGTCGGGCGATCCCTGTCGTGCTCGATCCCGTGATGGTGGCAACGTCAGGCGACCGATTGATCTCACCCGACGCGGTGGCTGCACTCGTGCGTGTGCTGTTGCCGCGCGCGCGTTGCGTGACACCGAACCTGCATGAGGCCGCGCTGCTCTCGGGGCTGCCACTCGCGCACACCGAAGCTGAGATGGCGGCACATGGGCGCGCTATCCTCACGCACGGCGCCGAGACGGTGCTCGTCAAAGGCGGTCACGGGGAGAGCGGCGACAGCGTTGATCTGCTTGTCGCCGCTCAGGGCATCACACGATTTGCCGCGCCACGCATCGACAGCGCCAACACCCATGGCACCGGCTGTAGCTTGTCCGCTGCCATCGCCGCTGGTCTCGCACTCGGGCACGATCTCGAAACCGCGGTGCGCGCTGCAAAAGCCTGGCTGACGGGCGCCATCGCTGCCGCACGCAATCAGCGCATTGGTCGCGGTCACGGTCCCGTGCATCACTTCCACGACGTCGTTATCCCTAAGAGATACCCATGAGCCGCACACCGAGCCGTCGCGGTTTGCTTGGCGCTCTCGGCGCCGGCACGCTTGCGGCACCGGCGATCACGCGGGCGGCGCAAGAGCGGCGTTGGCGGTGTGTGACGTCTTGGTCGCGCAACATGATCGGCCCCGGCGCCTCCGCTCGTCGCTTGACCGAGAGCATCACGCTTTTGAGCAATCGTGAACTCGTCGTCGACATCTTCGCCGCCGGAGAACTTGTGCCGGCGCTGCAGGTGTTCGATGCCGTCGCAGGCGGTAGCGTAGAGCTGGCACATACCGCGTCGGTGTTCTGGGGCGGGAAAATGCCCGTCGCGCCTGTGTTCACGACGATGCCGTTCGGCCTCGCACCGGACGCGCATATGGGTTGGCTGGCCGCTGGCGGGCAAGCTCTGTGGGACGAGCTGTATGCGCCCCATGGCGTGCGCGCGTTCGTCGCCGGCAACACGGGGCCATCGGCGGCGGGCTGGTTCCGCCGCGAGATCCGCACGCGTGCCGATGTCAAAGGCTTGCGCATTCGCGCAACTGGACTTGGCGGCGAGGTCTATGCCGCACTCGGCGCGACACCCGTCGCCATCGCGCCATCCGATACGTTCGCCGCCTTCGAACGTGGTGTTGTCGATGCCGTCGAGTTGCTCGCGCCCGCCAATGATCTGCCAGCTGGCTTGGATCGCATCGCACGGCGTCTGCTGTTCCCCGGCTTCAACAAGCCGAATGGCGCCAGCGAATTGCTGATTTCGGAAACAGCTTGGCGCACATTGCCGCCGCACCTGCAGGCGATCATCGAAATCGCCTGCCGCGCCGAACACGACGTCGCGCTCGCCGAAACAATCGCGGCGAACGCAGCAGCGCTCGCGCAGCTGACGGCCTCTGGCGTGACGGTCCAGTGGCTTTCTGCCGAGGTGCTGACTGAGGCACGCGTTGCGGCCGAGACCGTGCTCGCGCGTATTGCCGCCAGCAGTCCGCTCGCAGGACGCATCCTGGCGCACCAAAAGGCTTACGCCACGGCCACACGAGACTGGCAACACGCGCTCTCAGTCGGACGGCTGACGCTCACGACGTAAGCAGACGCGTGGCGCAGAGCCCATCAATGCAAGCGCGCCCGATCACCGACCACGCCTTCAGCTGGTTTGCGCGGCACAACCACATCGCCCACCACCAGCGCGCCGTTGTGCGTCGTGACGGGCACGGTATCGCCGTCTTTGACGGTGCCGGACAGGATCGCTTCGGCCAGCGGATCCTGCACGCTCTTCTGGATCACGCGCTTCAAGGGACGCGCGCCATACGCCGGATCGTAGCCACGTTCGGCCAGCCACTCGCGCCCCTCCGCTGAAAGCTCAAGCGTGATCTTGCGATCGGCCAGCACCTTCGCCACGCGCTGCATCTGGATATCAACGATCTGGCCCATGTGCTCGCGCTTCAATCGATGGAACACGATTGTCTCGTCCAGGCGATTGAGGAACTCGGGACGGAAACGCGTCTTCACTTCGGCAAGGACAAGCGCCTTGGCCGCATCGAAGCTCGCGTCGGTATCGGCGGTCACGAGATGCTCGGCGCCGATGTTCGACGTCAGGATGATCAGCGTGTTCTTGAAGTCCACTGTGCGGCCTTGACCGTCGGTCAGGCGGCCATCGTCGAGCACCTGCAGCAGCACGTTGAACACGTCCGGGTGCGCTTTCTCGATCTCGTCGAACAGCACGACCTGATAGGGCCGGCGCCGCACGGCCTCTGTCAATGCGCCGCCTTCGTCATAGCCGACATAACCCGGAGGCGCACCGATCAGGCGCGACACGGAGTGTTTCTCCATGTACTCGCTCATGTCCATGCGCACCATCGCGTGCTCGTCGTCGAACAGGAAGTTCGCGAGCGTCTTGGTCAGCTCGGTTTTGCCGACGCCTGTTGGGCCCAAGAACAGGAACGAGCCGATGGGACGGTTGGGGTCCTGCAAGCCGGCACGCGCACGGCGCACCGCTTTCGAGACAGCAGTCACCGGCTCATCTTGGCCGACGACGCGCTTTGCAAGGGCCATCTCCATGCCGAGCAGCTTTTCCTTCTCGCCCTCGAGCATGCGGGCCGCGGGCACACCGGTCCAGCGCGAGACGACCTGCGCAATCGTATCGGCGGTGACAGCCTCCTGCACCATCGTTTGCGATTTACCGTCACCTGCCTCCAGCGCCGCGACCTGCTTCTCCAGTTTCGGGACGACGCCGTAGGCAAGCTCACCGGCACGCGCGAGATTGCCTTTGCGCTGCGCCTGTTCGAGCTCAAGGCGGGCGGCCTCAAGCTCTTCCTTGAGCTTGCGCGCCGAGCCGAGTTTGTCCTTCTCAGCCGACCAGCGTGCCGTCATCGCACTCGATTTTTCGTCGAGCGCCGCGATCTCGCCATCGAGTTTGCTCAGCCGATCCTTGGAGGCCGCATCGGTCTCCTTTTTGAGGGCTTCACGCTCGATCTTGAGCTGGATGGCGCGCCGGTCGATCTCGTCGAGTTCCTCCGGCTTGCTGTCCACCTGCATGCGCAGGCGCGAGGCCGCCTCATCCATCAGATCGATGGCTTTGTCGGGCAGGAAGCGATCGGTGATGTAGCGGTTCGACAACGTCGCCGCCGCAACGATGGCTGCGTCGGTGATGCGCACGCCATGGTGCAGCTCGTATTTCTCTTTCAAGCCGCGCAGCATCGAGACGGTGTCCTCCACCGTCGGCTCGCCGACGAATACAGGCTGGAAGCGCCGCGCCAAGGCCGCGTCTTTCTCGATGTGCTTGCGATACTCGTTGAGCGTGGTTGCGCCGATGCAGTGCAGCTCGCCGCGCGACAGCGCAGGCTTCAGCAGGTTGGACGCATCCATCGCGCCCTCGGATTTGCCGGCGCCAACAATCGTGTGAAGTTCGTCAATGAACAGCACGATGCCGCCGTCGGCCGCCTGCACCTCCGACAGGACGGACTTCAAGCGCTCTTCAAACTCGCCACGATACTTCGCACCGGCAATCAGCGCGCCCATATCAAGCGAGAGCAGTTTCTTGTCGCGCAGGCTCTCGGGCACGTCGCCCGCGATGATGCGCTGCGCGAGGCCTTCCGCGATGGCCGTCTTGCCGACACCGGGTTCGCCGATCAGCACGGGATTGTTCTTGGTGCGGCGTGAGAGCACCTGGATGGTGCGCCGGATTTCTTCGTCGCGGCCGATGACGGGGTCGGTCTTGCCTTCGGCCGCCGCGGCCGTGAGGTCGCGTGCGTACTTCTTCAGCGCATCATAGGCATTCTCAGCCGTCGCCGTATCGGCGGTGCGGCCCTTGCGGATGTCGTTGATGGCCGTGTTGAGGGCGTTTGCGGTGAGGCCAGCGTCCTTGAGGATGCGATGCGCTTCGCCTGATGGCTCCAGCACAAGCGCCAACAGCAGACGTTCAGCGGTCACGTATTTGTCGCCAGCTTTGTCCGCGATCTTGGTCGCCTGCTCGAACACACGCGCCAGATCAGGCCCGAGGTAGACTTGCCCGGCGCCACCGCCTGATACCTTCGGGCGCTTTGCCAGCACACGCTCTGTCTCGGCCAGCGCCTGCTCCGGTCGTGCAGCAGCCTTGCGCATCAGGCCCGACGCCAGCCCCTCTTCATCGTCGAGCAGCACTTTCAGCAGGTGCTCGGTCGCGAACTGCTGATGGCCTTCGCGCAGCGCGAGGCTTTGCGCCGACTGGACGAAACCCTTGGCGCGATCTGTGTACTTGTCGAAATTCATCTGTGGTCTCCACCTGCTCGGCCCGAGGTCCCGAAGCGACCCGGACGTGCTGTGATTGTTCTCATGCCGGCCCCGTTCGGCGACCAGCTCATGATAGCTGGGGTGTGAAGGGCAGATGTAAAGAGGCGAGATTGATTGCAATCAATAAGCTCATGGCCAATGCTACGGCGAAACCCAACGCAGGATCGCCCCATGACCGCACCAGACACGTCCCAAGTGAAAGCCCTCGTGTTCGATATCTTCGGCACGGTCGTCGATTGGCGCAGCAGTTGTATTGCGGAGATGGCGGCCTTCGGCAAAGCCAAGGGCATTAGAGCGGATTGGGCCAAGTTGACGGACGCGTGGCGCGGGCTCTATCAGCCCTCGATGGAGGCGGTGCGCTCGGGCACGAGGGCCTGGACCATTCTGGACGTGCTGCATCGCGAGAGCCTCGAGACGCTGCTGCAACAGCACAAGATCACTGGCCTCACCGACGCCGATAAGGATCACCTCACCAAGATCTGGCACCGCTTGGAGCCGTGGCCGGATGTCGTGAGGGGACTCACGCGCCTCAAGACCAAGTTCATCATCGGCACGCTTTCGAACGGCAACGTTGGCCTCTTGACGCGCATGGCGAAGAACGCCGGCCTGCCCTGGGACGTCGTGCTCGGCGCGGAGACGGCGCAGGCCTATAAGCCACTGCCGCAAGCTTACCTCCGCACATGCGATCTGCTGAATTTGCAACCCGCCGAAGTGATGCTGGTTGCAGCCCACAATGGCGATCTCGCCGCCGCCGCAAACGTCGGTATGGCGACAGGCTTTGTCGCGCGGCCGACTGAGTACGGCCCGCTGCAGAAGATCGACGTCACGGCGGAGCAAGCCTGGACCGTGATCGCTTCCGATTTTGGAGACCTCGCCACACAGTTGGGCTGCTCCGCCTGATGCCGCACGATAGCCGCACACGATCCGGGTCGCGGCGGTCTCACTTTCCGGCTACGGGGGCGCGCAACAGATCGGGGCCTCCATGCGACTGCGCGACTGGATGATGCTGATCTCGCTGTCCATCCTATGGGGCGGGACGTTCTTCTTCGTCGCTCTGGCGCTGAAGGAAGTGGCGCCGATGACGCTTGTCCTCATGCGCTGTGTGATCGCGGCGCTGGTCATTACACCGATCGTGCTGATGCTCGGCCATGCTTTTCCCAACACCCGCGAGGGCTGGCGGGATTTCGCCATCATGGCGATCATCAATAACATCATCCCATTCGGGCTTATCTTCTACGGCCAGAAAATCATTCCGAGCGGACTTGCTGCCGTGCTCAACGCGACGACGCCGCTGATGTCGCTGCTCGTGGTCCGCTTCGTGGCAGGCGAAGCGTGGACCACCAACAAGCTCGTCGGTGTCCTGATCGGACTTGGCGGCGTCGGCGTGCTGGTCGGACCTGAAGCCCTCGGCGGCGCGACCTTGATCAACGCGCTCGGCATGCTCGCCTGTCTCGCTGCAACGGTATCGTATGGCTTTTCAGGCCTCTGGTCGCGACGCCTGAAGGCGTATTCGGCGCCGGTCTCGGCCGCGTCCCAGATGCTCTGCTCGTCGATCCTCATGATACCGATCGCAGGCTTCGCCGACCGCTTCTGGACCATCGGAGTACCCTCTCAAAGCGTCTTGCTCGCAATCATCGCCTTGGGCGTCCTGTCGACGGCGCTCGCCTATATCTTGTTCTTTGAAATCATCCGCAATGCCGGCGCGTTGAATGCAATGCTGGTGACGCTGCTTATCCCCTTCACGTCGATAACCCTTGGCGCGTTGTACCTCGGCGAGACGCTTTCAGCCCGCCAGTTCGCTGGCGCCGCAATCATTGGCTTGTCCCTGCTGGTGATCGATGGACGGCTGTTCGGCATCAAGCCAAAGGCGGTCTAAAAGCCCGGGCTGTTCTTTCCGATACAGCGGGCGTTAGGACATTCTGAGATAGCAACATCGCACCGGATCGGGAGATGTTGAGATGCAGATGCACATCAATCGCCGCAGTTTCATGGGCGGCGCGGCGGCAGTCGGTGCAACCTCACTCGCCGCACCGTGCCGTGCTCTTGCTGCGGCCGGGCCTGAACTGACGGACGCAACGCTGTCGAACGGTTTGCGGGTCGTGGTCTATCGCGACGATCGCATTCCACTGATCACGCACCAGCTCTGGTACCGCGTGGGTGGTGGCGACGAACCATTGGGCGTGACAGGTATCGCCCACTTTTTCGAACACCTGATGTTCAAGGGCACGCTGCGCAATCCCGGCGGCACGTTCAATCGCTTCGTCGATCGCCTCGGTGGCGCACAGAACGCATTCACGAGCATGGATGCGACCTGGTTTGTCCAGCGCATGCCGAAGCGGCAGCTCGCCGACCTGATGGCGCTGGAAGCCGATCGCATGACCCATCTGCAACTCAGCGACGCGGATGTCACAACCGAGCTTGGCGCCGTTCTCGAGGAGAAGCGTGGCGGCGAAACGAACGTCAATGTTCTGTTCAGCAACGGCCTGCGCGCCGCGCTGTACCCGAACCATCGCAACGGCGTTCCCGTCATCGGCACGGAACAGGATCTACGTGCCATGACGCGCGACCCGCTGCTCGCCTTCTATCGCCGCTACTACGCCCCAAACAATGCGATCCTGGTCGTCGGCGGCGACACGACACCCGACGAGGTGCTGAAAATCGCCGAGCGCACCTACGGCGTTATTGCACCGAGCGCGAGCCTGCCGGTGCGCGCGCGGCCGCCGCTTCCAGCTCCACCACGCGAGCCATTTCGCTTCGAGACCAATCGCGCGTCCACGCTCTCGACGACCGTCTACTACCGCCTGCCCGATCTTGCTGATGTGCCGCTTGCTGACATGGCGCCACTCGGCGCGCTCGCAACGCTATCGAACGGCTTCGGTTTCGAGCACGGGGCGTATCGCCGGCTGGTGCAAGGCCAGCGCGTCGCCAGCACGGCCTGGGGCGGCTTTTCGCCAGCCATGACAGGGGGCGAGTTGGCATTCGGTTTCCAAGCACTGCCCGGCATCAGCGAAGACAAGGCGCGACAGATGCTCGACGAAACGATCGACGCGATCCGCACACATGTTCCAGACGACACGACGCTTGCTGATATCGCAACGCAGAGTCTCGCCGCAGACATCAGGGCCAGCGACAGCGCCGCAGCCGTCGTGACGGGTTTTGGGACAATGCTCTCGCGCGGGCAGAAACTCTCGGACTACACGAGCTATCGAGCCCGCCTCGCGGCCGTCACGCGCGCGGACCTGCGGCGCATCATCGACACCTATATGACGCCGGAACGGGCACTTGTTGGCACTATGGTGCCAAAGGCGTGAGCCCGCACATCGCACTCCAATGGGACTTGCTGTCATGGCGCCGTTTTCCACCTTCCGCCGTCTGCGCATCGCCATCGCTGCCCTCGCGCTTGTGCTTTTAGCGGGCCCGGCCGCCGCGCAAAAGATCAGTGTCGTGACGAGCCCAGGCGGGGTGACCGCATGGCTGGTGCAGAGCACGGCATCGCCAATCATCACGTTGCGCATCGCCTTCAAAGGCGGCGCTTTGCAAGAACCGGATGACAAGCCCGGCGTAGCAGCACTGATGGCCTACGCGTTCAATGAAGGTGCGGGCGACATGGACGCCATGACTTTCCTCGCCCGACGCGATCGCATCGGCGCCACGATCGGCGCTCAAGGCGCGCCAGAGGCCGTGGTGGTCAACTTCTCGACCGTGGCCGCCTATCGGGACGAGGCATTCGCACTGCTGGAAAAAGCGTTCGTCGCCCCGCGCTTCGATGCCGATAGGCTGGCGATTTCGAAGGCGTCGTTTCGCAACACCTATGAAACTGCGATGCGCGATCCTGCGGCCATGATGGGGCAGACGTTTCAACGCCTGCTCTATGGACAACACAAGATCGTCTTTGACCCAAAGGCCCATCTCGCAGCGCTTGAGACGATCACGCCTGACGATCTGAGGGCGGCACGTGCCCGGCTGATGACCCGTTCAAACATGTACGTGTCGGCCGTTGGCGACATCGACGCAGCAACGCTTGGTGCGTGGGCTGATCGCTTGGCCGCGCACTTACCCGCGGGGATGCAAAATACGCCCGAGGCGCGGGTCGTGGCAGCCGCCCCGCGCTATGAGCACATCGATATGGATTTGCCACAGACGCTCGTCATGTTCGGCCATGTCGTGCCGCAATTGTCCGTTCAAGAACGACGCGTCGTTAATGTGCTCGACTCGATCCTGAACGGCGGCATGACCTCGCGCCTGTTCATGGACGTGCGCGTCAAGCGCGGCCTCGTCTACGGCATCAGCGCCGACTATGCCTACACGCGCCTGTCCGACGCCTACATCGGCGTGTTCGGCTCAGCGCCTGGGACCGCTGCGACAGCACTTGGGACAACCTATGCAACGCTGCGCCAGATGGCGGAGCAAGGCCCCACGGCGGACGAGCTCGCGGCCTATAGGACGGCTGCGGAGGGACGACTTCTCTTTGGTATCGAGAGCAGTGAAGGCTTGGCCAATTGGATGGTCAATGTCGCCATGCGCGGCCTGCCGCCGGCATACATCGAGACCTATGCGTCGGAACTTGTCAGGGTGTCGGCGGATGAAGTGCAGGCCCTGGCCAAGAAGCTTCTGCAGCCGGAAATGTTCACCGTAATTTCTGTCGGCAAACCCAATCCGCCGTTGGCCGTGCGTTAATGCTGGCCATGCCGGCGACCCGAACATACAAAGGTGTTGACACCTTGAGCAATTTCGCGAGAGGCCACGGCACTGCCCCAACCCACGGACCCGCCACACCATGACCGACGATCGCGACAATGGCGCGGCCGAAACGCGCGAGTGGCAAGACGCGATCGCGTCCGTCATCGCCTTTGAAGGTACAGGCCGGGCAGATGATCTGCTGACAGCCGCCGTCGACACGGCGCGTCGCGCAGGCGCGAAGCTGCCGTTCGCGGCCAATACGGCGTATGTGAATACCATCCCGCCGGACGCGCAACCCGCCTTTCCAGGTGACCGCGCACTGGAGCATAAGCTCCGCTCGGCGATCCGTTGGAATGCGGCCGCCATCGTGCTGAAGGCCAACAAAACATCGTCGGAGCTTGGCGGTCACATCGCGAGCTTTCAGTCCGCGGCGACACTCTACGACACCGGCTTCATGCACTTCTGGCACGGCGCCGATGATCCATCGCACGGCGGCGATCTCATTTATGTGCAGGGCCACTCGTCGCCTGGCATCTATGCACGCGCGTTCCTCGAAGGTCGCCTGACCGAAGATCAGCTGACAAATTTCCGCCAGGAGGTCGACGGCAAGGGATTGTCGTCTTATCCGCATCCCTGGCTGATGCCGGACTTCTGGCAGTTCCCAACGGTGTCGATGGGGCTCGGGCCATTGATGGGCATCTATCAGGCACGCTTCCTCAAATACCTGCACGCACGCGGCCTTGCCGACACGGAGAAACGCAAGGTCTGGGTGTTCTGCGGCGACGGTGAAATGGATGAGCCGGAGAGCCTCGGCGCGATCTCACTTGGTGGTCGCGAAAAGCTCGATAACCTGATCTTCGTCATCAACTGCAACCTCCAGCGCCTCGATGGCCCAGTGCGCGGCAATGGCAAAATCGTGCAGGAACTCGAGGGTGATTTCCGCGGCGCCGGCTGGAACGTCATCAAAGTGCTGTGGGGCTCGGGTTGGGATGAACTGCTCGCCAAGGATCATGACGGCAAGCTCCGACAACTGATGGAAGAGTGCGTCGACGGCGAGTACCAGGATTTCAAATCCAAGAACGGTGGCTACATCCGCTAGAAGTTCTTTGGCCGTTATCCCGAAACGGCGGCCATGGTCGCAGACTGGTCGGACGACAAGATCTGGAAGCTCACGCGTGGCGGCCACGATCCGGTTAAAGTGCATGCCGCCTACAAGGCCGCGGTCGAGCACAAGGGACAGCCGACGTTGATCCTGCCGAAAACCGTCAAGGGCTACGGCATGGGCGAGGCCGGTGAAGGCCAGATGATCACCCACCAGCAGAAGAAGATGGGCGATGCGGCGTTGCTCGAATTCCGCAACCGCTTCGCCGTGCCGCTCGACGACACGCAGGTAAAAGCGCTGGAGTTTCTGAAGCTGCCTGAGAACAGCCCGGAAATGAAGTACATGCGCGAACGTCGCAAGGCGCTCGGCGGCTATCTGCCGGTGCGCCGCGCGAAGTCGGAAACGCTCGTCGCGCCACCGCTGTCGGCTTTCGATACGCAGCTCAAGGCCAGCGGCGAAGGCCGCGAGATCTCGACCACGATGGCATTTGTGCGCGTGCTGAATACGCTGCTGCGCGACAAGACGCTCGGCAAACGCATCGTGCCGATCGTGCCAGATGAGAGCCGCACATTCGGCATGGAGGGCATGTTCCGCCAGTACGGAATCTTCAGCCAGGTCGGCCAGCTGTACAAGCCGCAAGATGCCGATCAGATGATGTTCTACAAAGAAGATCGTCAGGGCCAGATGCTGCAGGAAGGCATCAACGAAGCCGGCGCCATGTCGTCGTGGATCTCGGCGGCGACGAGCTATTCGACGTCGAACGTGCCGATGATCCCGTTCTACATCTACTACTCCATGTTCGGCTTTCAGCGCGTCGGCGATCTCGCGTGGCTTGCAGGCGACATGCGCGCGCGCGGATTTCTCATCGGCGGCACGTCCGGCCGCACCACGCTCAACGGCGAAGGCCTGCAACACGAGGACGGCCACAGCCACATCCTCTCAGCCACCATCCCGAACTGCGTGTCCTATGATCCAACGTACGCTTACGAAGTGGCGGTGCTCGTGCAAAACGGCCTGTATCGCATGCTCGAGAAGCAGGAAGACGTTTATTTCTATCTGACCGTGCTCAACGAAAACTACGAGCACCCCGCCATGCCCGAGGGCGCGGCCGACGGTATCGTCAAGGGCATGTATCTGCTTCGGGGTGCCGATCCGAAGGCGAAGGGTCATCGCGTGCAATTGATGGGCTCCGGCGCGATCCTGCGCGAGATCATCGCCGGCGCAGATTTGCTCGCCAAAGACTTCGGCGTCCAGGCTGATATCTGGAGTGTGACGAGCTTCACTGAACTCGCGCGCGAGGCGCAGGAGGTGGAGCGCTGGAACCTGCTCAATCCGCTTGAGACGCCACGCGTCCCCTACGTCACGCAGTGTCTGCGCTCGCGGGGCGAAGGGCCATTCATCTCATCAACCGACTACATGCGCATGTTCGCCGAGCAGATCCGACCGCACGTGCCAGGCTCTTATCGTGTGCTCGGCACGGATGGCTTTGGACGCTCGGATTATCGCCGCAAGCTGCGCTCGCACTTCGAGGTGGATCGCCATTTCGTTGCCGTCGCCGCGCTGAAATCGCTTGCCGATCAAAACAAACTACCATCCACCAAGGTCGCGGAAGCGATCAAGAAATACGGCATCGATCCGAATAAACCGAACCCGGCAAAAGCATAGCCTGCGAATTGTGAGTTGCGCATTGCGAATAGAAAAATCGCAGGTCTCAACTCGCAACTTACATCAGCGAGCAGACATATTGACCGATCCAATCAAACAGCGTCATCCCGGAATACGATCATGCGTCCCGCGTGATCGTATATCCGGGATTTTTCCCTCTGTCCGTAATGCACGAGTGCTTATGCGTGACAGGTAAAGATCCCGGATATGGCTGACGCGCCTTGGCGCGACAGGCATTCCGGGATGACGATGATGGTTGGTCAGTCACAAGTTCTGATCGCTGGTATTGCAACTCGCAATTTGGACCCCTCCAATGTCGCTCATGGAAGTCAAAGTCCCCGACATCGGCGACTTCAAGAATGTGCCCGTCATCGAGATCCTCGTGAAAGCGGGTGATACGGTGAAAGCGGACGATCCGCTTGTCTCGCTCGAATCCGACAAGGCGACGATGGAGGTTCCGGCGCCGTCCGCCGGCATCGTGTCCGAGATCGTCGTAAAGGTTGGCGACAAGGTGTCGGAGGGCAGCGTGATCGTCATGCTCGAGGCCGGCAAAGCCGCGGGGCCGAAACCCGGCAGTTCCGCAGCCAAGGCTGCTGCTGCTGCTGCCGCAACGGCATCGGTCGCTACCCCAGCAGCACCGCCGTCTCCGACGTCAGGCGTGTTCGCGCCGGTCAAGGGCAGCGCGACCCCGCCGCCGAAGCCATCCGAGTACGGCGGCGTGCATGCGTCTCCGAGCGTACGCCGTCTCGCGCGCGAACTCGACATTGATCTGTTGCAGCTCAAGGGCACAGGCGAGAAGGGGCGCATCACCAAAGACGACGTAAAGGCGTCGATGAAAGGCGCTGGCGGTGTGTCGGCGCACACGGGCGGCATGGGTATTCCTGAGATCCCCGCAATCGATTTCAGCAAGTTCGGCGCGATCGAGACGAAGCCGCTGCCGCGCATCAAGAGGGTCTCAGGTCCGCACCTGCATCGCGCATGGCTTAACATTCCGCATGTCACACACGCGGACGAAGCCGACATCACGGAACTCGAGGATTTCCGCAAGAAACTCGACACAAAAGGCAAGGACACGCCCAAAGAGAAGGGTGGGGGCTATCGCGTCACGATGCTGTCGTTCCTGATCAAGGCGGCGATCGGCGCACTCAAAGAGTATCCGATGCTGAATGCCTCGCTCGCGCCGGACAAGGAAAACCTGATCTACAAGAAGTATTACAACATCGGCGTCGCCGTCGACACGCCCGACGGCCTTGTCGTGCCGGTGATCAGAGACGCCGACCGCAAGGGCATTCTGGAGCTCTCCCAAGAACTCGGTATGCTGTCGAAGAAAATGCGCGACGGCAGATTCACGCCAGCCGATATCTCCGGCGGTTCGTTCTCGATCTCCTCGCTCGGTGGCATCGGCGGCACGCACTTCACACCCATCGTCAACGCGCCGGAAGTTGCCATCCTCGGCGTCGTGCGATCGACCATCAAACCGCACTGGAACGGCAAAACGTTTGAGCCGCGGCTGATGCTGCCGCTGTGCCTCAGCTACGATCACCGTGTCGTCGACGGCGCGCTGGCGGCCCGATTCACGCGTCATCTCGCCGGTATCCTCGAAGATGTCAGGCAGTTGGTGCTTTAGTTTTCCTTCTCCCCCTCTTCAGGGGGAGAAGGTGGCCGCAGGCCGGATGAGGGGCAGCATCCGTGAGGTGGCAAACGAAGAGACGTTAGAGCAAGTCGCTGCCCCTCACCCGCCCTTCGGGCACCCTCTCCCTCAGAAGTTGGGGGAGAGGGAAAAAATCGAGTACCCCCAATGACCACCACCTCCATCCACGTGCCTGACATCGGCGACTTCAAGAACGTCCCGGTCATCGAGGTGTTCGTGAAGGTCGGCGACACCATCGGGCTCGATGATCCCATTGTCGCGCTCGAGTCTGACAAGGCAACGCTGGACGTGCCCGCATCGCAAGCAGGCGTGGTACGCGAGATCAAGGTCAAGGTCGGCGACAAGGTCTCGCAAGGCAGCGTGTTGCTGACAGTCGAGAGCGTCGGCGCCACGGCAAGCACATCTCCGCCAGCCACCAACGCCGCCTCTGTTGCGCCAGCCCCCTTGGCGAAAGCCTCATCCGGCAAGGCCGATCTACACGCCGAAGTGCTCGTGCTCGGTGCGGGACCTGGCGGCTACACGGCTGCGTTCCGCGCCGCCGATCTCGGCAAAAATGTCGTGCTCATCGAACGCTGGCCGACGCTTGGCGGGGTGTGCCTCAATGTCGGCTGCATCCCCTCGAAAGCGCTGCTGCATGTGGCCAAGGTGATCGACGAAGCCGGCGATAGCGGGCCGCACGGCATCAGCTTCGGCAAGCCGGATATCGATCTCGACAAGCTGCGCGGCTGGAAGGATGGCGTGGTCAGGAAACTTGTTGGCGGCCTCTCTGGTCTTGCCAAAGCGCGCAAAGTCACTGTCGTGCACGGTGTCGGAAAATTCATCTCCGGCAATGAAGTTGCTGTCGAGGCCGACAGCGGCCGCAAGGTCATTTCATTCGACCACGCGATCATTGCTGCGGGCTCGGAGCCGGTGACGTTGCCGTTCATCCCTCACGGCGATCCGCGCGTGATCGACTCGACCGGCGCGCTCGACCTGAAAGATATCCCGAAGCGTCTGCTGGTGCTTGGCGGCGGGATTATTGGGCTTGAGATGGCGACGGTTTATCACGCTCTTGGATCGAAAGTGACCGTCGTCGAACTGATGGATCAGATCATTCCGGGCGCGGATCGTGATATCGTCACGCCCCTGATGAAGCGGATCGAGAAGCGCTATGAGAGGATCTACCTCAAAACAAAGGTGACCAAAGTCGAGGCGCTGAAAGCCGGCCTCAAGGTGTCGTTCGAGGGCGAGGGTGCGCCAGCGACCGACACGTTCGACAAAGTGCTGGTCGCTGTCGGCCGTCGCCCGAACGGAAAGCTGATTGCCGCTGAGAACGCTGGCGTGGCCGTCGACGAGCGCGGCTACATCGCGGTCGACAGCCAGATGCGCACGAACGTGCCGCACATCTTCGCCATTGGCGATGTCGTCGGCCAGCCCATGCTCGCGCACAAGGCCGTGCATGAGGGCAAGGTCGCAGCCGAAGTGTCAGCCGGCATGAAGAGTGTGTTCGACGCGCGTGTTATTCCGTCCGTCGCCTACACAAATCCAGAAGTGTCCTGGGTCGGAATGACCGAGACCGAAGCAAAGGCGCAGGGCATCAAGGTCGGCAAGGGCGTGTTCCCGTGGGCTGCTTCGGGACGCTCCCTGGCACTCGGCCGCGACGAGGGCATCACCAAGCTGCTGTTCGACGAGGCAACAGAGCGTGTCGTCGGTGCCGGCATTGTCGGCCCTAATGCTGGCGACCTCATCGCTGAGGTGGCTTTGGCAATCGAGATGGGCTGCGATGTGCACGACATATCGGCCACCATCCACCCGCATCCGACGCTGTCGGAAACCGTCGCCTTCGCCGCCGAAATGTTCGACGGAACGATTACGGATCTTATCGCGCCAAAGAAGAAAAAGGCGCAGGCCTGACGGCCCTGTACTGCGCGTTCAGCGGCCGACCTTTTTGCGCCAAGCGGCGAACGCCGTTTGTGCTTTCTCGTCAGTCGGCGGGTAGAGACCGAGGATCGACCAGCCCTCCTGCACCTTCTCGGTGACGAAGTCCTCGAACACGGTCATCTCGAAGGCCTCGGCCGCGACCTCGTCGGCAAGGTGAGCGGGAATGACGACGACACCTTCGCCGTCGCCGACCACGATGTCTCCAGGAAACACCGGTGCGTCGCCGCAGCCGACGGGCACGTTGATGTCGATGGCCTGGTGCAGGGTCAGGTTGGTCGGCGGCGACGGCCGCGTGTGATAGGCACGGAACGGCATCTCGCCGATCTCCGGGCTGTCGCGGAATCCGCCGTCCGTGACAACGCCTGCCACGCCCCGCTTCATCAGACGCGTGACCAGGATCCCACCGGCGGAGGCGGCGCGCGCATCTTTGCGGCAGTCGATCACCATGACCGCGCCGGGTGGGCAATCTTCGACGGCTTTGCGCTGCGGATGGCCGCGATCCTGGAACGCGCTCAACGGATTGAGATCCTCACGCGCGGGCATGTAGCGCAAGGTGAAGGCGGGGCCGACCATGTTCGGCAGTCCCGCGCCGCCAACTGGGCGCACGTCCTGGATCATCTGCACGCGCAACCCGCGTTTGAACAGCGCCGTACACAACGTTGCGACTGAGACGCCCATCAGTTTTTCGCGGGTGGTGGGTGTTAGAGCGGCGGGTTTCAGAGTGGACATGCGCGTGACTTTCAATGAGCGGCGGCGTTCGATGTGAGTACTGCAGTTTGATAGTCGTGCCAGAGGTTATCCTCAGCCCCGGTCATCACCCGTGCCCGCGCCTTGCCCACTGGCCAGAACAGCTTGCCATCGCGCGCCTGCAAGCCCTCGAACCGGTGATCGTCCATGCTGACCCAGCCCCAAGTGCAGCGATGGTTCTTGCGCGCGACCTCGCCAATGTAGCAGCCAATCATCATCCAGAATTGGCGCACTTGATCTTCTGGTGGTTTGTCCTGGATATATTGTCCGTGCAGCGCGTCCGCCAGCTCCTCGACGAACTCGACACTCGCGTCCGACCAATCGAGATCCAACTTGATCATCGACTTAGCGAAGTCCACCATATCAAGGCTGTAGGCCTCCGCGATTTGGGCGACATCGGAATGGGGCTCGAACATAACGGCCTCAGCTATTTTTTTTTCCCCGGCTCCTGCCACACGCCTTGTTCCTTGAGTGCTTTGGCGACTTCGGGTGGCATGTAGGTTTCGTCGTGCTTGGCGAGGACGCTTGCGGCGAGAAACGTGCCCTCGGCGTCGAGTTTGCCTTGCGCGATGATGCCCTGGCCTTCGCGGAACAAGTCCGGCAGGATGCCCGTGTAGCGAACGGGAACACTCTTGGCGCCATCGGTGACCGTGAAGGCGACCGTCGTGCCTTGGCCACGTTGGACGGAGCCGGGAGCCACGAGCCCGCCCAAACGGAACGATACGCCGGTCGCGACAGGTTCCTTGGCAAGCGCCGTCGGGGTGCGGAAGACATCGATATGGCGGCTGAGGCCGAGCAGCACGAGGATCACCGCCAGCGCGAGAACCCCAACGCTGCCACCGATCATGATGCCGCGCCGCTGTTTTCGGGTCATGAGCCAAGCCCCAGCGATTTTGCAATGGCCGAAAGTTCCGTCAGTGCCGCCTGGTTGCCGGCCAACCGTCGCCGCGCGTCGCCAAGCGCGATTTCGGCATTAGCCCTATCGCCGAGCACAATGTAGGACTGCATCAGGCGCTGCCAACCTTGCATGTCAGATGGGTTATCCGCGAGCCTCTGCGCCAGGGATGCCACCATGCCGCGGATCATTTCGGCCCGATCGGCGTCGGACATCTTTTCGGCGGCCTTCATGTCCGCGGCGGACGGACCTCTCGGTGGGCTTTGGGTGATCAGCGACGTGGCAGCGCCGCCCTTGGATGTCGGTATCGCCGGCACTGTGGCGGCACTGGTTTTCTCGACGGCTGCGATCCGCTCCTCGATGAGTGGACGCCAATTAGCGCCGGGGGGCGCGGCGGCCAGTATGGCCTTGTACGCCGCCGCGGCTTCGGTCCGTTTGCCATCCTGCTCAAGCGCAAGCGCGAGCCAGAACTTCGGCTCGACACGGTCGGGGTCGGCCTTGGCGAGCTTCTCATATGCGGCCCGCGCGACGTCCGTCACGATACCGTTGTTGGCCAGCACGGTTGCCTCGGCAAAGCCTGCGAGCCGTGCCGGCGTCTCGCCAAGCAGAGCCGAGGCTCGTCCATAGGCATGGGCTGCTTCGGCAAAGCGCTCCTGGCGGAAATAGATCGGTGCGATCACGTCCCAGCCCTTGCCGTCGTCAGGCCGCTCGACTAGGCGCGCTTCAACCTTGGCGACGAGTTCGCCGACGGGCGTGCGGTCCAGTGGGGCGGTCGGCAAAGCGCTGCGCGGTTGGTCAGGAAGATGCGGGGTGCCAAGCCAAACGTAGGTTGAAATGGCCAGCAGTGGCAGCACAGTCGCAATCGTCCCCAAAAGTGGTCGGACCGGCATGATGCGCGATGCCCGCGTGGTGTCGGACTGCGCGCGCGCCAACAATCGTCGGGCGACTTCCCGGCGCGCGAGTTCGGCATCGGCTGGCGTCACAAGCCCTCGCGCCGCATCGGCATCGATCTCGCTCAGTTGGTCCTTGTAGACGGCGATGTCTGCTTGGGCATCGCGCACGCCGGCCGCTGCGCCTTGCATGAGTGGACGCAGCAGCACGGCGATGACGCCGGCTGTCATGAGTGCAAACAGAAGCCAAAGCAGCATTTCGGTCCTCAATACTGCGGGCCTTGACGATCCGGACGTTCAAAGACCCACATGCGATAAGCCAGTCACTGGGCCAGTCACTGGGCCAGTCACTGGGCCAATCACTGGGCAATAGCCAGCGAACGCGCAAGCGCCGTATCCGGCACCAGCAATTGCAGTTCAGCCAGCCGAGCATAAAGCCCGCCGCGGGCCAGAAGCGCCGCATGCGTGCCTTCTTCAACGATCTGGCCCTGATCCAGTACCAGGATCCGGTCAGCCTTTTGGACTGTTGCAAGACGGTGCGCGATCACAAGCGTCGTGCGTCCCTCCATAACTCCCTCCAGTGCCTCCTGAACGGCCGCCTCGCTTTCCGCGTCGAGCGCACTTGTCGCTTCATCGAGCAGCAGGATCGGAGCGTCTTGCAGGATGGCTCGTGCAAGGGCGATGCGCTGGCGCTGACCACCAGACAGCGTCACGCCACGTTCGCCCAGGCGTGTCTCATAGCCTTGCGGCAGACCGGCAATAAAGACATCGGCTCGCGCGAGACGAGCGGCCTCTCGCACCTGGGTATCCGAGGCGTCTGCTCGTCCAAAGCGAATGTTGGCAGCGACCGTGTCGCCGAAGATCGCGACGTCCTGAGGCACAAGCGCGATCCGCCCGCGGACCACTACAGGGTCGGCCTGGTCAATTGGTACGCCATCGATAAGAACGTGACCCGATGTCGGATCATAGAAGCGCTCAAGCAGCCCGAGAACGGTACTCTTGCCGGCACCAGACGGTCCGACCAGCGCAACAGTCTCGCCCTTGCGAACCTGGAAAGAAACGCCGTTGAGTGCCGATATGTCTGGCCGAGTGGGGTAAGCAAACGTGACCGCATCGAACGCGATTGAGCCGATCGGCGGCTCCGGCAGCGCCAAGGGCTGCGCGGGGGCGACGATATCTGGTGCAACGGCGCGCAGCTCCATGATCCTCTCTGCGGCTCCGGCAGCTTGCGATAGCTCGCCCCAGACCTCCGACAATTCGGCCAGCGCTGCACCGGCAAAGATGGCGTACAAAATGAACTGGCCAAGCCGTCCGCCGGTCATCTCGCCAGCAACAACACGTGTTGCGCCAAACCACAGCACCCCGACAATGCAAGCAACAATCAGAAAAATGGCCGCCGCCGTGAGCGTTGCGCGCGCCGCAAGCCTGCTGCGTGCCGCCTCGAATGAGCGCTCGACGGCCGCTGCAAATAAGCGTCCGGTGCGCGCTTCGGCCGTGTTGGCCTGTACGGTTTTGATGGCTCCCAGCGCTTCCGCCGCATAGGCCGAGGCGTCTGCCAACGTATCTTGTGCCCCGCGCGACTTTGCCCGCACCAAACGGCCAAACCCGAGCAGCGGCAGCACAACGCCCGCCAATGTGATCAAGACCAGAAACGTCAATTGCGGGCTGGTGATGATCATCATGCCGAGCGCGCCGAGGAACATGATGGTGTTGCGTAACGCCTGGCTCAGAGAAGATCCAGATGCTGACTTCAGCTGGGTCGTATCAGCGGTCAAACGGCTGATCAGGTCACCTGTCCGCATTGTTTCGTGAAACGACGGTCCGAGCCGCAGCAGATGACTGAAAACGTCAGCGCGCAAGTCGGAGATGACGCGCTCACCGAGCCAGTTGACCGCGTAGAAACGCGATGCACTCGCAATCGCGAGAACGAGGCCAAGAGCGATCAGCGCCCCGAAGTACTGGTTGACCAGGACGCCGTCGGCTCCGGTAAACCCCGCATCGATCATCCGCCGCACCGCCATCGGCAACGTCAGCATCGTCAAGGCAGAGGCCACCAGGGCAACCAGAGCGGCGCCAACCATTCTTGGGTAACGCAGGATGTACGGCTTGAGCTCCAGCAAAGGCTGCAGCCTGTCGCGCCCTTTCAAAGCATCGGGGTGGGATGTTGAAGGCGCGAGCGGCGTCTGTGGTGTTCCATCCCTGCCGGGCGAAGCTGCCGTGCCACGAACAGAACTATCGGGTGATGCCCTACGCTGAGACACTCAAGAGATTCCCACTCTTCGCGGCCTGCTGATCATGGCCTGCTAATGATCATGGCCTGCTAAACATAACCCGTTATTTACACACGGCATTTACACACGGCCGCGCATCGGTGGTCGATCATAACCCATTTCCTCTCCGCCGCCTCGCAAAACGGATCGGTCGTTTAGCACCAGTTACGTGGCGTAACAGCATGGGGTTTCAAGCCCCATGCCTTGTATACCTCACCGGCGCCCTTTGACGGCACGCTTGGTTGTGCCAGCATCCTCATCGGGCAAAACCCCATCCGCGTCCGGACCGTCGTCGGCCTCCTTGGCCTCCTCACCCTCTGGCACAGCCAGGAGTTTCTCGCCGAGGCCAGCGTTCGAGCGGACCGCAACTTCAATTTCTGCGGCCATCTTAGGATTGGCCTTTAGGAACGCCTTCGTGTTTTCGCGTCCCTGGCCGATGCGTTCGCCCTTGAACGAGAACCAGGCGCCAGATTTCTCGACCGCACCTGCCTTCACGCCCAGGTCAACGATTTCACCGATCTTGGATATGCCTTCACCATACATAATGTCGAACTCGACCTGTTTAAATGGCGGCGCGACCTTGTTCTTGACCACCTTCACGCGCGTCTGGTTGCCGACCACATCCTCACCGTTCTTGATCTGCCCGATGCGGCGGATGTCGAGACGAACCGACGCGTAGAACTTGAGGGCGTTTCCGCCCGTCGTCGTCTCCGGATTGCCGAACATGACGCCGATTTTCATGCGGATCTGGTTGATGAAGATCACCATGCACTTCGACTTGGAGATCGATCCGGTCAGCTTGCGCAAGGCTTGGCTCATCAGGCGCGCCTGCAGGCCTGGCAGGCTGTCGCCCATCTCGCCTTCTAGCTCGGCCTTGGGTGTCAGGGCCGCGACCGAGTCAATCACCAGCACATCAACCGCGCCCGAGCGCACCAGCGTATCAGCAATTTCAAGTGCCTGCTCGCCGGTATCCGGTTGCGAAATCAACAGGCTGTCGAGGTTGAGGCCAAGTTTACGGGCATATACGGGGTCAAGCGCATGCTCGGCATCGATAAATGCGCACGTGCCGCCGATTTTTTGCGCCTCTGCGAGGCAATGCAGCGACAGCGTCGTCTTGCCGGAACTCTCTGGGCCGAAAATCTCGATGATGCGGCCTTTGGGCAAACCACCAATCCCAAGTGCGATATCGAGGCCGAGGGACCCGGTCGAGACCGCCTCGACGTCCATCGAGGTCTCCTTGGACCCGAGCTTCATAATCGAGCCCTTGCCGAACTGCTTCTCGATATGAGCGAGTGCAGCCTCTAGCGCTTTGTGCTTGTCCACGTCGCCCCCTTCGACCAGCCGAAGCTTGGTCTTGGTCTCGTTATGTTCTGTTGTGAACTCTACTTGCAGTCCCATCTGTTGCTCCTTATTTCATGAGTTGCAGATTCACGCAAACAGGAGCTTTGTATGCTATTTGTTCTCATTCTACAAGGGTTCACAGATGCTTGATTCAAATTAGTTTATTGACTCTCGTTCGCTTCAAGTTCTCGTCCACGGCGAGCCGGCATTAAAGTGCTGAAATGCCTGGTCTTTCTTTGTTCTTATGGCGCGCCGCGACCTCTCACATCACGCCGAAGGACGCGAACGCGTCGACGGTGCTCATACCGTCTTTGATGGCTTCGGCGACCTTGTTCTCTGTCTCAACTTTCTCAAGCGCCTTGGCGATCGCTTCGCGTTCGGCGGCCCGTGGGATGATCAACACGCCCTCACGGTCGGCAAAAACCAGGTCGCCGGGGCAAATGCCGACGCCGCCAATTTCGAGCCGGCACCGGAAATCAACCACCTTGCCCCGCGGGCCCTGGTCTTGGGCATAGAGTCCGCGTGAGAACACCGGCAGCCCGAGATGCTCGATCTCGTCGGCATCGCGCACATAGCCATCGAGCACCGCACCGGCAGCCTTCAAATGCAGGGCCCGCGTCGTCATGAGCCCACCCCAGAGCGCATAGCGCAAGGACGGTGCGTTCGCGACGTAGATCTCGCCCGCCTTCAAGTCGTCGAGCGCGCGAAACAACATGCCGAACGCCTGCGCGGTCAATGGTCCTTGCCCTCCGCCGACCTCCTCGAAGGCGTCGGCTTCGAGCACCGTCATGGCGCGGCCAGCGATGCGGTGTTTTGGATTGAGCGGCGCAAGACCGGCCGGCAGGAACTGACGGCGCAGCCCCATCCGGTCGAGCACGTCGCCGACGACGGCCGTGAACAGGCGGGATTGAACAAGCGCCAAAAAGTCGGCGTCGTCGGCCGGCAATGTGACTGGCATGACGAACTCCCGTGAATCGGTCAGACAAAACGAGCTGATAACTTGCGGTGCGCTACGCTGGCATCGGAATGGCGGGCTGCTTGATCGGGACATGGTAGCCGCGCTGTACGGCGGGGCGATTGGCGATGTCGACGTACCAACGCTTCACGTTCGGATACGTGGCAAGATCGATACCTTGCCACTCATAGCGGCTGATCCAGGGCCACATCGACATGTCCGCTATCGAGTATTCGCCCGCCATGTAGGGCGTCTGCGCCAGCTGCTTGTCCATGACACCGTAGAGGCGATGGGCCTCTTTGAGGTAACGATCCTCCGCATACGGCGCCTTGCCGGGATTGTACTTCACAAAGTGATGCACCTGGCCGAGCATGGGCCCGAGCCCACCCATCTGCCACATCAGCCATTGCACCGTATGCCAATGGGCCTTGGGTTCCTTGGACCAGAACTTGCCCGTCTTGTCGGCGAGGTACATGAGGATCGCACCTGACTCAAACAACGCAAGGCCGGTATCGTGGTCGACAATCGCGGGGATGCGGTTGTTCGGCGAGATTTTCAGGAAGTCCGGCTTGAACTGCTCGTCCTTGCCGATGTCGACGGCGTGTGCGGCGTAGGCCAACCCGCACTCTTCGAGCATGATGGAGACCTTGCGGCCATTCGGCGTAGACCAAGTGTAGAAATCAATCATGCTGGCGTTCCTCAGGCTGATTGGAGTGCTGGTTAACCCAAGCGCTCGTAGATGGCGGTCAACCATGATTGACCGCACGGGCAGGGGCGACACTGTAGAACAGTTCAAACACGACACGGTCGCGAGACCAACCCAGCGCCTTTGCGGCATCCATCCCTGCCTTCAGCATCGGTTTTGGGCCACACATGTAAACCTTGGCTCGGTCGGGCAGGCTTGCAAAGTGCGCGGCCATATTGAACACGCGCCCCGCAGTCTCATCCGTGTGGATCAACAAGGCATCGCCGGCGAGCGCGGATATCTCGGATAGAAATGCCAATTCGGACTCCGTGCGCGCGGCGTAAACCATAGTGAAGGCTTTCCCCGTGGCGCGCAGCGTCGCCGCCATCGAGATCAGCGGCGTGATGCCAATACCGCCGCCGACAAGGGCGATGGGCTCTGCGCCAACCATCAGCGGAAAATTGTTCTGCGGCGGTTCAGCCGCGATGACGTCGCCGACTTGCAAACCATGCATGTAACGCGAACCGCCACCGCCTTTTGGTTCAATGCGGATGCCAAGCGTATAGGTCCGCGGGGCCGCGATTGCCGTGAGGTCTGTCGCGGTGTTTACCAAAGAATACTTGCGGGCTCCGACCGCGGGAATGTCGAGCGTCACATGCGCGCCTGCCTCGAAGCTTGGCAGCACCGCGCGGTCAGACCGCGCCAGAGTGATGCGCCGGATGCTCGCGGTCTCATCCCGGATAGACGCAACAGTAAGGTCGAGTTTGCTCATTTCCGGTTGGGTTTCCGGTTGGGTCTCTGCGCCGGCGCTCAGGGCCTTCGCGAACGCCTCTTTCTGTGTCCGAGTTCGCCGTCGCACACCAGCCAGAACCTTAAGCGAACCAGGCTTGAGACCGAGGCTGTCGTGCCTTGCGGCGCCTTACAGTTCCGAAACACTTGTGCCGATTTGGTCCGCACCGTGCCCACGCACGCGTCCGAAACCCGACGCTTTTGACAACTGTCAGCACATCACGTCTCGGCACGTCTCTTGAAATCCAGCCTCTGCAGCTTTCGCCCACGTCGGTTTCGTCTCAACACGAGACGAGCCGGGTTGGACGCCGACGAGAGGTCCACGACGATGCAATTGAAGACGCCATTGGTCATCCTTGCAGTCGCGGCGGCCACAACTCAGACAGCGCACGCCGCCGGCCAGACGAGCGGTGGAGATACGGCATGGGTGCTCATGTCGGCAGCCCTCGTGCTGATGATGGCCATTCCGGGGCTCGCCCTGTTCTACGGCGGCCTGGTGCGCACCAAAAACACGTTGTCGATGTTCACACAGGTGTTTGCGACGGTCTGCCTCGTTGCGCTGCTCTGGATCCTGATCGGGCACAGCCTTGTCTATACTGACGGCACTGCCTCTGGATTTCTTGGCGGCCTGTCCAAGAGTCTCCTGCGCGGCGTCACGATCGAATCGACAGTATCGGCGGGCGTTAACGGCGCAGAAATCCCGGAATTCGTCTTCGTCGCGTTCCAATTGGCTTTTTCGTGCATCGCACCTGCCATCCTGGTTGGCGCCTTCGCGGAGCGCATGCGCTTCCAAGCGCTCGTGGCGTTCGTCTTACTATGGACCACGTTCGCTTACTTTCCGCTGGCCCACATGACGTGGTTCAACGCAGGGCCGGATGCCATTGCGGATGCGGCGCGCGCGGTCGCGCAAGCAACAACAGCTGCGGGGCGCAGTGTCGCCGAAGCGCAGCTTCAAGCGTTCCTCGATAGCGCAGGGTTGTTCATCCAGTGGGGCGGACTCGACTTTGCAGGCGGCGGCGCCGTGCACATCAACGCCGGGGTCGCGGGCCTCGTCGCAGCTATCGTCATCGGCCAGCGCGTCGGCTACGGACGCATTTCGATGGCGCCGCACAACCTCGCCTTCACCTTTTTCGGCGGTGCGTTGCTCTGGGTCGGTTGGCTCGGCTTCAATGGCGGATCGGCGCTTCGGGCGAATGGCGTCGCGGGTCTCGCGATCCTCAACACCATTGTCGCCGCGGCGGCAGCAGCGGTGTCGTGGACGGCGGCGGAATGGGTCTTGCGCGGCAAACCGTCCGCGCTTGGCATCATCTCCGGCGCCGTTGCCGGCCTCGTTGCGATCACACCGGGATGCGGATTTGCGAGCCCGGCTGGGGCCCTCGTGCTCGGCCTGATCGTTGGCGCACCGTGCCTGTGGTTCAGCACGTCATTCAAGGCCCGTTACAAGTTCGACGATGCACTCGACGTGTTCGGCCTGCACTGCGTCGCCGGCGTCATTGGCACGGTCGCCGTGGCCTTCCTCGCGCATCCCGCTCTTGGCGGCACGGGCATCCTCGATTTTATCGCGCGTCCCGGTCAAGGCGTGTTCACCACTTTCGACCCGCTGTCGCAGCTGATCGTGCAGGTGAAGATGGTGATCGTTGTCGCGACTTGGTCAGCCCTGGTCACACTTGGTTCACTGTGGGCGGTCAATCGCCTGATCGGACTACGTGCCGAGCCGGGCGAGGAGACCCGTGGTCTCGACATCACGGATCACGGTGAGCGCGCCTACAATTCCTGATGTGCCAAATTCTACACGCCTTGAGGCATCACCCGTGAAAACCGTCGACATCCTGGCCTTCGAAGATCGCAGCCGGCCCGCCGGCGGATATGCCGTGATCTGCCTGCTGGGGCTCACAGCAATATCGCGCAACGCCACCTTTGTGCTGCGACCACTGGATGGCACGCTGGACGCCGCCGAAGCCGAGCATTGGCCGAAAGGTGAGAGCGTTCCACTTGAAACGCGAACGGCCGATGGCGGTATTGAGTTGGTTGTTGGGCCAGGGTTTGTCGACAATCCATTGCTCGTGCCGGGCACGCCGGTTGTCATCGACCTGCCGCACGAAGGCGTCAGCGGTGAATTCCTGTGGCCGTCTGTGACATTGGCGTCGCGCCCCCGTCGCCGATCTCTGCAGTCGGCGCGTCCTGCAGCCGAGCCGGCAAGACCTGACGCGCCGAAGACCTCAAGCACCCTTCTGACATCTCCATCGGCGCCGCGGCGCATTGAACCCGTTGCCAAAGACATGAGCACGAACGAAGCGCCCACGCGAACTGTGGCCCGCGATCGTGTGCACGATACCGTGCAAGACGCGCGCTCGTCGGCCACCGATGATCCGCCGTTCTACACGTCTGCGCGCTTCGGATCGGACGTGCCCTCATCGACAGCCGCGTCGTTAACGCTGACGGACGCCTTGCCCAAGTCACGCCTCGGTGTCGCCGTTGCGGCGGTCGCGGTTGTGCTTGCTCTGCAGGCATTGGGTTATGTGCTGTTTGGCGCTCGTCATTCCGGCGACGTGACTCGCGACGTAGCCGCCAAATCCCGAGCCGCGGAAACTGGCATCTACGCAGCCTTGCATGCCGGCGACACATCGCCCGCGGGTATCAAGGCAAACGGCGTTCCAGCCCCACGCATTCTTGAATTGGCCGATGCCAGCCTGTTTGGCGATCCTGCTGCCCGCAACACGGAGGAAGCTGCGTTCTGGCTCAAGCGCTACCTCATCGCTAACAACGACGAGCGTGCGCGTCGCGCCATGACACAACTCGGCACGACCTTTGCCGCGCCGTCCCGCGGCACGCCCGACTACGCCAGTGCGCGCCAGATCTGGGAGATCGCGGCGGCACACGGTGATGCGGTCGCCATATGCTTCATCGCGAAACTCCACGAGGGAGGCCTCGGCGGCGCAGCCGATCGCGCAGCAGCGATCCGTTGGACGGAAATGGCACGCGCCTCGGGTGGTTGCAGCACGCCGTGATGCGGGCTGCGGCACGGCTTTTGAATTGCACGAGACTGGAGTGCGCCTGACGTCATGGCGCATGGGGAGGACGACGTGAGCCTCGACGGATCGATTGAAGGTCAAGCACATGCGAAGGGCCATAGCGTGCCGCATGCATCGCAGCTTTGCATAGCGCTGACAGGCGATAGCGGCATTCAGTTCGTGTCTTTCGCAGCCTCGAGGGCCGCGCTGGCACGCGCTGAGCGCACCTTTTGCAAAGACGGTGACGAGAACGATGCCGTTCTGCAGAGCTTTCCATCGGGTGCTGTTGTGCCCCCGGATCTTGCCGAGCAGGCGTTCACGCTTGATGGCGCCGCGGCAGCCGATGTGCTGCTTGGCGAATGGTTGCCGATGCCCTGCTTGCGCCGCGGCTCGACACGCGGCGGCGCAGACGTGCCGAGCGAAGGTCCGACGAACTGGGTGCGCTTGCGTCTCGTGCCCGACGGCACAGATTTCCGCCTCGTGCTGGCTTTCGATACCTGGCTTGCAAATCCGTTGACGAAGATGGGCAACGGCACACTCTCGCCGACGCTCGACGATGCGCGCAACGCACGTGCGTTCGCATTTGCCGGCGATCTCGATGAGATCGAGCCGTTTATCGCGGAGCCCTGGATCGACGATTGGATCACGATCCCGCCAGCGGTCGGCACTGCGCCGCCGGGCCCGCGCTCACTGACGCGTCTTGCCGCCTACATCACGTTACTCGCGGCGCTCAAATCAGCGGGACTTCTGGCGCAAGCCGTGATCTCGGGCGCGGCCAGCGGACGCCTCGAAACATCACAAACGCGCGCTGTCGATTTGAGCCTCGTGCTCGGTGACGGCACGATCGCGGCACATCTGATTGACGTCGCTCGATTTGAGGATGGCGCAGAGACCGCTGTCGAACCACTGGCCATGCGAGATCTTGATCGACCATGGATGACGGAGCCAAGGCACATGCCCGATGCCGTCGCGTTTACGCGGCCGCATTTTGGCAACGAAACGCTGTCGCGCTTGTCCGGTCGCCCCGATGCCTTTGTCTGGCCAAGTCTCGTGCGGGTCGGGCGGCATGCGCGTGATCTGTGCCTCGCTGAGGCGGTCGATGCATCGCCAAGCGGGCGCTGCAATCTCATCGGATCGCTCCTTGACGAGGCGCCCAACGATGCGGTCTGGCGGAGCGCCGGTCATGGCGCCAGCGTCCAGAAGCGCCAGCCCTTCGTGAGTGGCGCATTGCTCTCGCTACTGACTGAGACTGGTGAGCGCGTCACCTCCGGCACGGGACGAACGCGCGCGACGCGAGCGCGCTTTTCGAACTCTGGTTTGATGAGCCTTGCCATCCAGGAGATCGTGATCCAGGCGATCACCGCAATCAATCGGGTCGATCTTGGCGATAGCAACGCGCGCCGCCCGTCGGCTCACCTGCGCTCGGTGCTCATCACGTTGCCCGGGAACTTGCAAGCCGTCGAAGTCGAGATGGCGCATCGGCGGATTCGCGACGGCGTCGCGCTGGCTTACGAAGCTTTGCGCTGGCCGGACGCGATGCAGCCGGACGTGGTTTTTGCGCCGCTTCGGGCGCAGGCTGTACAATACGCCTACCTGCACAATGAGATTGCGCATCGTCTGGCGGGGCGGGCGACGTCGTATCTGCGTCTGCTGGCGGGGCCCGTGCGGCCGGCGGGCTCAGACATCTCGATTGCGACCCTCGACCTCGACGCTTCCGGCTTGACGCTGAATGTGTCTGTTGTGTCGAGCGATCCCGACACACATCTCAAACTGACGCATAGTGTCGAGGATACCGCTGGCATTGGTCTTGATGATGCGATCACCGCAATCGGCCGTCGCATTGTTGTTCCAGCGATGGTGCGGCATCTGGAGGAGGCGCGCCTTGCACAGGCCGCCAAATTTGTAAGCCGGAGCCTGCAATACGGCGATGGCCCGACCGACGGCTTTGCCAAGCGGTTCATGCGCGAGACCATACGGCCAGCGGCTTTGCGGTTGTTGATTGCACACCAAGGCAGCTCGATTGCGGCCGACCTGTTGCCCGTCGATCTGACACTGCGCGCACTTCTCGACACAGCGGCCGATCATGTCGCACTGCAACGGCTTCAGGATCTCGCCGTTGCAGACGGCGCAAATGCGACGACACTGCTTGATTCGACCATCGTCACGACGGCCGCAGAGGTTCGCTCAATCGTAGCAGATGCGCTTGGCCCGGCCTTGCGTGCGGCCTGCCAGACCATCCGGCGTCACCGCTGCAGTCTTCTGCTGCTCGCAGGACATCCAGTCGCGATGAGTTTCCTGCGCGACGCAGCTCTGCGTGAGGCCAGCGTCACACCCGACCGCATCGTCGATCTCACGATGTATCGGTTCGGGGCGTGGACTGGACCGCCCAAGGATGTTGCGGCCATCTCCGCGGCGGGCGCGGCTCTCGCTACGCGGCATACCTCCAAACCCGCGCCACAGCAGCGTCAATTCGTCGGTTTCGAGGACGGGACTTCGTTCGCGCGCGCGCCGATGTTTTCGATCGATCCGACCTTCGCCAGCGGGTCTGGCGAGCAGACCCATACCTTCGCCTTTGACGGCGCATCTCGTGCGATCGGCGTGTCGCAAATGAACGTGCCCCACTGGCCACTGAGGCCGCTGGCCCGTTTGGACGTATCAGACGCGGATGCTGTCAGACGCGCAGTTCTCCCGCTCACCGTCACACTTGCGCTGAAGGCGTGCGCGGGGCTGATGCGCCCCGCTGCGCTCGAGGTCAGTCGCGTGCGTGATGCACGTGGCCGGCAGCTGCCACCGACTGTGCTTGAGATCAAAGTCTGCACATCGCGTGATTTCATTATGGTCGATGACGCCCCAACGGGCTCTCGCACCGAGGTGCGCGCATGACAGTCAATGAAAACAAACTCGCGGTCACATTGAAACGGCTCGGCGACACATCCGAGGGCCTCGCGGACTGGGTCTCGAGCAGCGAGCAACTCATCCCTGGTGAGCGCGTTGCCTTGCAAGACGAGTTTGCCCGCGTCTCGGCACGCGCGCGTGTGATTGCAGGATTGCTGCGCCAATCGCCAACACTCGGCGTCGTCGGCGCGCCCAAGTCCGGCAAGACACATCTCATCTCTTCACTCGCCATGCGCTCCGGCGCGCCGCTCCTCGTCAAGTTCGACGGCATCGCGCAGCGCCTCAATGTGTTGCGCCAAATCGTCCCCGTGGGCAGCCGCGCCTATCTCGGCCCATGTCTGCGCTTCACCAGCAAGACGCGTCAGATCCATCGTGGCTTTCCGTTGCAGTTGCGCCTGCTGTCGCTGAGCGAAGTCGTCCAGGTGCTCGGGCGCGCGTTCCTCACCACCACAACGCTTGAGGCACAACCGTCCCTCGCCGCGCGGGATATTCGCGCCATGCATCTCGCCGCGGAGCGATATGTTGGATCGGCTGCCGTGCCGGGTTTTGCCGAGACCGATGCGCTGGCCCTGCGCGACTATTTCTGCACCGCCTTTGGCAATGATCCCTACGTGCAAGCGCTCACGGCCGCAGGATATTGGGACACGCTCGCGGAGCTTGGCCCGCACATCGCCGAGGAGCACCGCTGCGCACTTCTGAGCCCGCTTTGGGGCAACCTGCCGAGCTTTGATCTAGCCTTCAGCAAGTTGCTCGCGGTGCTCTCGACGCTTGGGTACGGGCGGGATGCAGCGTGCACGCTCGATGCCATCGTCGATCCCGACCCGCAGTCGGGTCAACTGGTGCGCCGCACGGACTCGATCTTGAGCACCCGTCCGCTGCACGACTTGCTCTGTGACAATGCGCAGCCGATCGTCGTGTGCAGCGAGTTCGCACAGTGGTTCACAATTGACCGCGCCGCGTTGACGGCCATCGTGAGCGAAGTGAAATTCCAGATCGACGCCCCGCCCGGCAGTGTCCAGGAACAATCCGACCTTGTGGAGTTTCCCGGTCTTGCACCCGCTGACGGCCGTCGCTCGCCGCAAGAGCTCGCCGACCCGCAGACGTTCAGCCGCGCCTTCGCGCGCGCCAAGCAAGATCTCCTGCACACCCGCGCCGTCGCCTCGGCCGAAATCACATCAATGCTCGTGTGTATCGATCCCGACGGTGACGGCGTTGGCGCTTTGGAACATGTCGTCACCGACTGGGTGCACAAGACGCACGGGCAAAGTGCCGAAGCCCGCGAGACCAGCGATGGCGGCCTGTTCATCGTGCACACCAAATTCGATCGGATCATTGCTGACACGACAAAACGCGAGCGCGAGATCCAGTGGCACAAACTGATCGGCGCAACACTCGCGCACGGCTTCGGCCGCCATTCGACCTGGCCGACGCGCTGGACGCCGCAACGGCCATTCGACGGGGTGTCGTTCGTGTTGTCACCCTCGTTCAAGCACAGCGGCCTGTTCGAGCAGATGTCTGAGCGCAAGGCAGCCGAGTTGAAGCCGGCCATGGTGGATCGCGTCGCGCGCCTGCGAGAGGGCTTCCTCGCCGCAGACGCTGTGCGTCAACACATGGTTGATCCCATATCGTGTTTTGATGAGGCCGTCACAGCTGGCGAAGGCGGCATCGCACGCCTTGCGAAATCGATCTTGGATGTGTGCCACGCACAGACCAAACGGCGGCAGCTGTTTGCCGAAGCCGGCCGGCTGCGCCAGCAGGTGCTTGATCAGTCGCTGCGCTATTTCCCGGGCGATCATCCGCAACTGCCGCTCCACCAGCGCCACGAGCACGCCCTGCTTGTGACCCGCCGCATCCGTATGGTCGCCGAGCGGCGCCGGCTGAATGAGCTTCTGCAGGCGATCTCGGTTTCCGACACAGAACTTGCCGAAGTGTTTCATGATCTCACAGGACGTCTGTTGAACGAACGTAAAGCGGAGCGTTCAACTGCCTCGTCCGATCTGATGCTTGCGCGCGCCGCCATCGATGCCTGGATCGGCCGCATACGGGAGGTCGCACGTCGGCCGATAACCGAGGCTGTGTTCGACATGCCGCCCCATGTCCTGCGCCATCTGGTGGACGAACTCGTCGTCGGCGCAAACAGGCTCAATCTCGAGCACAGAATTGTGCGCGAGATCGAAGACGTGTGCGCGGGCGATTTTTCGGGTGATGCGCGGATGGAGGCGGCTGCGATCTGCGCCGCCTTTGCAATCAACGGTTATCTGCTCCACCTCGGCTTCGACAATCTGCTGGCCAATGATCATCCGCGCCGTCGCGATGCGGCCGACAGTGCCATTTTCTCATCACGCGCCGCCGCGCGCGATATCGACGACCCCGCCTACAATCCGCAGATGGACTTCTGCAGTGATTGGACGATCGCCTTCCTGGCTTTCGTCGACGAGAATGCGCGCGAGTTGCGTGATCGCAAGATGCCATCTGGTGAAGCACGCCGCCTTGCAGATTGCCTTGCCGGCCTGGAGGGCGCGCTATGAGGGCTGATACCGTGAGACACGTGGCCATCGAGGCGCACGACGACCCGCACGCAACGGGACAGGTCGTTGTCCGATTGAAAGATGCAGGGCACGTCGGATCGGCGCCGCGGTTCCGCTTGAAACTTGTCGACGCGCCGCTCGGCGATCCGCGCTGGCCCGATGGAGAGCATCTGCCGGTCGACGTGAGAGAGACCAGCGACGGTGTTGACGTGACGATCGGCGCCGAACTTGCCAATCATCCCATGCTGGCGCCTGGGACGGCTGTGCTGATCGAGATCGGCAATGTGCGCGGCGAATTTCTTTGGCCTGCCGTCACGCCGATCCAGCAGGCGAGGCGCAGACGCGTTGCGCTGCGTATCGTCTCACCGCCGCCCGTCGTGGCCGTGCCTCTCGTCGAACAGCCCGCTCATATCGTGGCGGCCGCCGTGTTGGAGTTCGAGCGTGCCGAGCCTACCGCCGCAGTGATCATGGCAGAGCCCGCAACGCCGGCCGCTCCAGCATTCGAGCGCGCGATCGAAGTCGCGTCACAAACATCGTCCCTTGACCCCGCTGCTCCACGTCAGCCAGCCGTCGTCACAACCGCGTGGCCGGAGCGCACGGTCGCAGAAGAGACCGGCTCACAAACGCGACCGTCTGCGGCAAAACTCTCCGATGATATCCCCGCGATCTTTCGCGCCGAGGAATGGCCAACATCCGGACCGGATACGAGTGTTTCGACTGCTCACGCAGCTCATCTTTCACATCCGCCAGCGCAGCCCGCAGGAGTGTCGTCTGATACTCCGACATCCGCCCTTGAGGCTTCGCGCTCCGCAGCCGATGTCTTTCCGCCGACGTCTCAGACACCTGCGTCTTCGGGGCCCGCTGATCAATTCGAGGCCGTACCACGTGCTGCAATGCCAACCGCATCTGTCGTGGAACCTCGCGCGGTAGAATCGCAACGAAGGCGCTTGTTTGCGCCGCTTGATCGGATTCCCGCCGTCGCCGCCGCAGCTCTCGGGTTTGGGGTGATCACCGCTGTGACAGCAGCCGTGCTGATGTGGCCGGGCGGACGCAGCACCGCCGACGCGCGCGGTGTTGCTTTTCAAGATCAACGCCGTTGGCAAGATGGCCAGGTGCAACGCCCCGTGCCTGCTCCCGCGGTTGCACCCGTAGTCGCCAAAGCGCCGCCAGTGGTCGAACGGGTTCAGCCGCCCGCTACACTGCAACCGCCTCCCGCGACGCCCTCTGCAGCAAATCAAGTCGCAGCGTCTGCCGCTACATGCGCCGCGCCGGAGCCGAAGACGATCGCCTTGCCTGCGGGCATGATGTCTATATCAGTGCGTTCCTCATGCCGTCGCCAACAGGCCGTGACCGTCTCGTACGCAGGACTGGAGTTCAAACGCCGCTTCGACGCCGATGGCGGCCTCGATATGACCATCGACTGCATCTTCGGTGCGGCTCAGCCCGTCATCATGACACTCGTCGACGGCAAGACGGTCTCGGTGCCGATGTCCTGTCTGGATCTTGATCGAGTGTCGAAGGTCGCCTTGATCTGGCGCCAGCCTGTCGACCTCGACCTGCATGTGTTTGAACGGCCCGCCGCGCCCGGCACAGCTGGGCTGATCAGCATGGCGCGACCTGGCATGCGCGACGTTGCTCGCGATCTTGCGACGACGGAGCGTGCAGCACGCGGCTTCATGAGCTCTCTCGGCAGCGCGAAAGCCTACGACGGCGCCGACGGCGTACGCATGACCGTGTACACTGCTTTTCATCCGCCGCAGACGACAACCCAGACAATCCCTGTTGCCATCGACTTCGCCACGCGCGGAGACACGGCGCGCGGCGAAACTTGCGTCGGCGGCAGCCTCGCAAGTCCCGTTTATGAAATCGTGCGCCTCACCGCCCGCGGACAAGTGACCCGCGAGGAGGGCCAGTTCGCAGCCCTCACCTGTGGCGCCGTGGTCGCGCCGACGTTCCGCTTCAATCAATCCCTTCACGCGCCTCTGCGCATTCGCAACTGATCGGCATTACACCTATGATCATCTCACGTGTGCGCGTCCTCACTTTCACGCTCGGTCTGCTCGCCGCCTCGGCGATTGCGGCGGGCGCCTCCGAAGACAACACCGTCACGCTGCGCATGAAGGGCGGCGGATTTGAAATCTCGGGCGAACTCAAGGGCGCAGACGGGGTGCGCTATGTCGTCAAGTCGCTCACGCAGGGGACACTGACGCTGGATGCGAACCGCTTCGACTGCGTCGGCGACGCCTGCCTCAAGCGCATGGCCATCGCGACGGACCCGAACCCGTCCCTGCTCGATCGGCCACGCGCTGCGGCGCCAGAGACACTGGTTGTTGTTGGTTCAGGAAGTGTTGCGACTGTCGTGATGCCGGAACTCATTCGGGGATACGCGTCCGCGATCGGCGCGGGTACGACGCAGATCGGCAGCCAAAAGCCTGAAGAAGTGCGCTTCAGGCTGTCAGATTCGCGCAAAGCCGAGCTGGCCAACATCGATGTGGTGCGCGCGGCCTCAACATCGGGCCTCAGCACAGTCGATCGCGGCACCGCTGCCATCGCGATGGTCGACCGCGCATTTGCGCCGACCGATGCCGGCGCCGTGCCGCCGGCCATGCGGACCGCAAAGCCGCCGCGCCAGGAGCAGGTGCTGGCGCTAGATGCCACGGTCGTCGCCGTCGCGCCGACCAACCCGCTCGCCGCTCTTTCGGTCGAGCAGATGGCGCTCGTATTCTCGGGACGCATCACCGATTGGGCGGAGCTCGGCCAGCCCTCCCGCGCGATCAAGCTTTATGGCCCAAGCTCAGAAAGCAGCTCCTATCAGGCATTTGCAGCTGACGTGCTGCTGGCGCGCAAACTCGCATTCAGCGCGCTGATGACCGAGCAAGCCAGCGATGCAGAGGTTGCGTCAGCGGTCGCTGCTGATCCCGATGCGATAGGCCTGACATCGTTGTCTGCGATCGGTCAGGCAACAGCGATCGGTCTCGACACCACGTGCGGCTGGACCACGCGGCCAACCGGCTTCGCGATCAAATCCGGCGAGTATCCATTTGGTCGGCAGATCTCACTGGTCGCGAACCAGGTGATCCCATTCGCGGCTGCGCGCGGGTTGCTGCGTTATGCGGCGTCCAAAGACGCGCAGGCGGTGATCAGCGACACGCAGTTGCTCGACCAGAATGTGGAGTGGTTGCCATTCTCGGAGCAGTCGGGGCGCATGGCAACGGCTGTTAGTGCGCCAGCCCGCGATTTCGATCTCGGCGCGATGCGTGAGTTGATGGCCGACATCACAGACGCTGCAAGGTTGTCACTCGCTGTCCGCTTTCTCGACGGTGGAGTGACGTTGGATGCGCGTGCGCAACGCGACATTGCAAGGCTCGCAGCACTTGTCGCGGATCCGCAGATGGCCGGCAAAACGGTGTACCTGATCGGCTATACGTCGAGCGGCAGCAAGTTCGATGTCGCGCAGCGCGTTTCCTTGAAGCGCAGCGCCGCCGTGCGCGCGGCGCTGATTACCGCTGGCGGCGCTGGCCTCGACAAGGTTCGCATCATCCCGCGTGGTTACGGCACCTTGGCCGCGATTGGCTGCAATTCGAACGCCACCGGACAGCTGCTTAACCGGCGCGTCGAGATCTGGGTCAAATGACCACGATAGAAAACGTGGCGGTCGCGCCGGGGGAGGACGCGACCACCACTGGTTCGTTACGAGAGGGGTAACGGTGGGCTCGCGGGGGAACGAGCCACTGGTGAATGAGATGGGTGCGATAAGGCGCTGTTCAAGTCCTTTGCAACAGTCGTCACGATGTTTGACCATCGGCGCTCTTGACGTCCCGAACGGCACCGCTGCGCACGAGGCTCTCGATATCGGTGGCTGCGAAGCCGAACTCTGCCAGCACGTCCCTCGTGTGTTCGCCGAGCTGCGGCGCCGCGTGCTGGACGCCCCCTGGCGTGTCGGAGAACTTCACGGGCAAGCCGAGCGTTTGCATGCGGCCGGCGATCGGATGGTCGACCTCGGGCACCATGTTGCGCGCGGCAGTTTGCGGATGGGCCAGCATCTGCTGGATGTCGAGGACGGGGCCTGCGGGCACACCGGCTTCAGCGAGCAACTGCAGCGCTTCCGTTGACGTCCGCCGTTTGAAATGTGGTGCCAGGGTTTCGATGAGCACCGTGAGATGGACCATGCGAGCGCGGCCATCGGCAAAACGCGCATCACGACCGAGCGCCTCGATATCAAAGGCCCCCAACATGGCCTGCCAGTTGGCCTGGTTCGCCGCGCCGACACTGACCCACCCATCAGATGTCTGGAACGCTTGATAGGGCGCATTGAGCGGATGGGCGGAGCCCATCGGCTGGGGCGCGATGCCGGTCGCCATGGCAATCGCCGATTGCCAATAGGTGTGCGTGATTCCGGCCTCGAAGAGCGAGGTTTCGACCTGCTGCCCACGACCGGTTTGTGCGCGGCTTGCAACAGCCGCCAAGATACCCATGGCGAGCAGAAGGCCAGCGGTGATGTCGCAAACGGGGGCGCCGACCTTCACAGGCGGTCGTCCGGGGCCTTCGCCCGTGATCGACATCAAGCCAGACATCCCCTGCGCCACGAGATCGAATCCGCCCTGCGCTGCCAGAGGGCCCGTGCGCCCGAAGCCCGAGATGGCCGCGTAGATCAGACGTGGATTGATGATCTTGAGATCATCGTAGCCGAGGCCGAGACCCGGCATGGTCTCCGCCCGATAATTCTCGATCAGCACGTCGGCGTCCCGCACCAGCCGGCGCATCACATCACGGCCGTCGGCATGCTTCAGGTCAACAACGATGCCGCGCTTGTTGCGGTTCATCATCATGTAGGCGGCCGACTCGCCGTTGATCGCTGGCGGCACGGAACGGCGCGTGTCGTCACCACCGTTGGCCTTCTCGAGCTTGATGACGTCAGCGCCCATGTCGGCAAGCATCAAGCCGCACACAGGCCCCGCCATCATGTGCGCGAGTTCAATGACGCGGAGACCTGCGAGGGGGCCAGGACGTTTTGACATCGGGTCTGCCGAGCGTTTTGCGTTGTGACTTGGAATGTTGATCCGTCCGGAGCTACGTCGGCGCCGAGCGTTTGTCGATCCACGCAGCTACCAAGAGCTTCACTGCATCGACCACGGGCGTGATTTCTAGAGTTCGTTCTAAGGATGCTGCGAACAATAAGTGAATCGAGTTTGCTCCGTTATTCCAACAAACTAAGTCATCCCGGCGCGGGCCGGGACCCACGACAGGCCACAGCAAATGCTTGTGCCAGCTTTTGTTTTTTGACTTGTCGTGGGTCCCGGCCTTCGCCGGGATGACGTGTGGTGAGGGGGAGCAAAATATCTGAACACGGAATGCGTAGCACTTATTGTTCGGATCGCCCTAAGGTCTGGATGGTGCGGGCGTACCTGCTGACGGAGCCGCCTGCGGGGCGGGCGGTTCGGGCG
Source organism: Hyphomicrobiaceae bacterium (assembly GCA_031374735.1). Classification (GTDB taxonomy): domain Bacteria; phylum Pseudomonadota; class Alphaproteobacteria; order Rhizobiales; family Hyphomicrobiaceae; genus JABFRJ01. The sequence continues at coordinate 39,666 of JANMGQ010000046.1, forward strand.
GACGGTTGAGCTGTCGGGGTGCGAAATGCAGCATGAACCCCCGTTCACGAGCGCGGACTTCGGCAAGCGCGCGTTTTTCCGGTGTCGTCACGTACTCGACCACCATAACCGGGATCTTGTCGGCGCGAGCACGCATGAGCAGGCTGACCGATGCGGCGACATCCGGAGCTGGGTTTTCGCCGTCCTTGTGGTCAATTCCAAAATAGAGGTCCTCTTTGCCGATCGCATCAATGGTGCGTCGATAGTGGGCATGGCGCAGCAGCTCTTCCGCGTTCTGGGGCACGATCAGAAAGCCGGGGCGTCGCATTTTGCCATACGTCGAAATGGCGGTGACGAGCTTGATCATGTCGGCTTCGGCCGTAGGTCGTTCCTTGGTCCAGTCTTCATAGACATCGACACGATCAAGATAGACGCCATCAAACCCGGCTTCGATGATGCGGTCGAGATAGCCCATGCGCGTTTCCGTAACGCGCTCGGCCCAGGCGTCAAACAGCGACCGGCTGGGCTCGAACAGGATGTTCTGCCAACCATGCTCCCAGTAGCGGACACGATAGTTCTTCTTCCACTCCGTGTTTTCCGGCCCAATGAACGACGGCTTGATGAGCGACCAATGCGAGCGCCAGTAGTAGCGATAACTCTCGGCTTCGCCGATCGAGAGGTAGGCCAACACGATCCGCTGGCGCCCGTCGGGTCGCGTCTTGAAGCGCGTCACGGTGTCAGCCGACAGTGTCGCATGCGGTTCGCGGAAGCGCTGGCTGTCGATCACCAACACGTCGATAGCCGCCGGGATTCGGTCCGGTGCGGCGTTCTGCAGCTGATAGCCCCAGCTGCGCGCGTCCTGGATCGACGGGCCGGTCCTTGCAGATAGCGGCGCACGTGGGGCTGGTGTGATCCAAGCAATGTAAGCGAGTGCTACGGGTCCTGCGACCAGCGCCAAGCGGCTCAGGGTCTTGATGAAATATCTCATCGCACCTCCATCCGCACTGGCGTTAGCCGAACGACTTTGTTTCCGCCAGTCGATGTCGGCAATCAATTCGCCCTTGGAATTGGCAGATTTAGCGTTTTACGGGATTTTCCGGTTGAGCGATCAGTTCGACGCCCACACATCCGTGCAGTAGCGGTTCTCAGCCGTCATGGCATCGATGCGTTTCTCGGCGTCCGCGCGCGACATGCCGCCCTTGTTTGCAACAAGATCGATGAAGGCCTCACGCACGGCGGGTGCCATTTTGCTGGCATCGCCGCAGACGTAGATGTGCGCGCCTTTCTGCAGCAGGTCCCACAGGGCCGTCGCCTCGGCTTTCACAAGATCCTGCACATAAGCTTTTGGATGACCGCTGGCGCGCGAGAAGGCCACGTGCAGCTTGGTCGTGCCGTCCGCCTCGAACGCCTTCAGTTCATCGCCGTAGATGAAGTCCTGGTCTGGTCGGCGGCAACCAAAGAACAGATGCGACGCGCCCATGGTCTTACCCTGCTTCTTAAGGGCCGCGCGCTCCTGCAGGAAACCGCGGAAGGGCGCAAGGCCCGTGCCCGGGCCAATCATGATCACGGGCACGGTCGGATCATCCGGAAGTCGGAACGCCGACTTGGTGTCCTTGACGAACGAATAGATCACGTTCTTGGCGCGCTGAGGGCGCAGATAGTTCGAGCACACCCCTTCGAACGTGCCTGTGCCGGCGCGATGCGGATCGTTGACGATCGCAACTGAGATGGAACACGCGTTCGGCGACACCAGCGGGGACGACGAGATCGAGTAATAGCGGGGACGCAGCGGGGGCAGCATCTCCAGATAGACATTGAACGGCAGCTCGCAGGCGCGAAACTCTTCCAGAAGGTCGATCACCGACTTGCGTTTGTTGAACACGTCGGCGCGATACTTGGCCTGGGAGGCCTCGTCATCTCCGGAGAGCGCGCGCAGCTTCGGGCCAGTGTGCGGGCAGCGTGTGTGGGCGGCCATCGTCGCAATATGCTTGCGACTCGCCACGTCCTGCAGCTCGACATAGTCGCCGAGCAGACGTGAGACTTGGATCGGTTGGTCCACGGGTAGCACGCCCTTGCGACCGCCCGCGGCGTGCAACTTAATGCGCGCTTCCGGTGCGATGTCGAACCGATCAGCGACGCGACGGATCAAGGCCGGCGCGTTGTGGGCGATGACACCCAAGTGGTCACCGGCCCGATACGACACACCCGCCGGCAGTTGCACTTCGATATGGCGTGTCGAACGAGGCGATGGCTCTGCCCCCGTCTTGGTGTGCAGTTCGCGGTTGACGAGGATCGGTGTCGTTGCTGCGCCAAGTGAGCTGACGAACGGGCTCACCTCTTTTTCCGAAATCACCTCGACAGCATACTGATCCAGTCGCTCGCTGCTCGGCGGTGCGATCTCAACGCCGAGATCTTTCGCAACGGTCTGCCAGAGCGGCGTGAACCAGGACTGGAACTGGCCGTCGAAATCGTCGCGCGCATCGCCTTCGCCCCGCGCCGTGATGCGGTGCGCGCCAAAGGCCGCGAGTTTGCTATCGATCATGCGCGGCACGGTTTGGAACGTTGCGGCCCAATCGCGGTTGCCGCAGCCGAACACGACATAGCGCACGCCCTTGAGCGCCGTCGGTGCGAGGGCACTCTTGTCGAGCCAGTCGCAGAACTTCTGTGCGTTGTCGGGCGGTGCACCGTTGTAGGACGCCGAGATGATCGCAACGGCGCCCTCGGTTGGCAGGCGGCCGGCATAATCGTCGAGCGGCGCCGTCGTAACATTGAAGCCATTGCCATCGCCCGCATCCGCGATCTGCCGGGCGATCCCTTCAGCGGCACCCAGGTTCGAGCCGTAGAGCACCAGCAGTGGCGTGTTGTGCGTTGGGCGGTTCGGATTGACCGCGCGCACGGGTGCTGCACTTTCCGTATTCACCGACACTGAGCGCGCACCGGGATGGTTCTCGCGACCGGGGCGTGGGCGGATCTTCATGAAGAACTCGTCGGGCTTCACCGACAGCGTCTCTTTTACTTTCAGCGCATAGCGCTTGTGATCGATCAACTCGAAGCGCTGCAGGATCATGCCGATCAGCAGCGCTGCTTCCTGCATGGCGAACTGACGGCCGATACAGGCGCGCTGGCCATTGCCGAACGGCTTGTAGGCGCCGGACGGCCGCTTGGCTTCCGCTTCGCGCGTGTGGTTCTCCGGATCGAACACGTCCGCGCGCTCGCCCCAGACGGTTTTGTCTTTGTGCAGCGACGGGATCAACACGACCGTCTGGTAGGCCTTTTTGATCTCGTACTTGCCGCCAATGATCTCGACGTCCTTGTGCGGGGCGACCGCGTACGCTGGCGCCGTCGGCCACAGCCGCAGGGCCTCCTTGAGGATCTTGGTGATGTACTCGAGTTGCGTGACCTGGCTCGGCGTCGGTGCGTGGGCGAGATTGGGGCCAAGCACGCGATCCACCTCAGCCACGGCCTTCGCCATGATCTCAGGGTTCTGCAGCAAGTAATAGATCACAAATGACAGCAGGCCGCTGGTCGTCTCGTGGCCAGCAATCAGGAACGTGATCACCTGATAGCGCATCTGCAGATCGTCAAGCCGCTCGCCGGTTTTCTTGTCGACGCCCGACATCATGTAGGACAGCAGATCTTTCTTGTCCTTGGCGAGTTCGGGATGCGCGCGGCGCTCCTGAATGATCCGGTCCACCACCTTGTTCATGTAGCGGATGTCGTTCTTGAGCTTGATCTCGCGATCCTTGCGAATGATGTCCTCAAGTGGCAGCCCGCGTGTGCGCATCGTCGCGTCGAGCGCCCGCACCATGGCTTCGACAAAGGGGTGATTGTCGCGCCGATAGAAGCTGTTGAAGCGGTAGTCGAAGCCGGCGAGCCCAATCGTGTCGAGCGTCATGGCTGTCATGTCGTGCACGACGTCGATTTCTTCATCCGCGTTGAGACGGCCCCATTTCTCGACCATCTGCGTCGCCACATCGACCATCATGGGGTGGTAGCCGAGCATAGCTTTCTGCGAAAAATTCGGCAGCAGGATGTTGTGCGCTTTCGACCAGTTCGGCTCCTCGGTGTAGGCTGTGAACAGCCCATCGCCGGCGAACGCCCGAATGCGCCGCAAAGCCCCCCGCACGGCCTTGTCAAAGCGCGTCTCGTCCGACAGTTCCTCGACCAGATCGGCGCCCGAAACAACGATGATGGGCTTGCCCATCATGTCGAGCCAGTAGATGGGGCCGAGTTCCTTGGCGAACGCCATCATGTCCTGGATCGGCGCCGCTGCGCGCAACGAGAACATGTTGCCGACGTAGCGCGTGCGCGGGGGCGAGGGAATCGGATCGAGCGGATTGAGGTCGGACATTTCTTAGGCCTTCTGCCGGGCAAATGCGCAAACTGACGTTAGCGTCATAGCGCGAGGCAGCAAAGCCGCAAATGGGGCTGCGCCCCCGTTGGTTGATCGCAATAAACGCAAAACCCCGCTCTCGCGAGAGAGCAGGGTCTTTGGTTGACGGGCAGGCATGTCGGCCGAAGGCGTTACCAGCGGCGCCAGCCCCAATAGGCGTATGGCCGGTAGTACGGCCGCGGCGGGCCGTAGTAGAAGGAATAGACCCGTGGCGCTGGGCGCCAGCACCGGACGAGGTAGCCATTGCTCCAGCATCGGCCCCACGTCACGGTCTCAACGTTCGACCGCTCAGCGGAATCGGCTTTCAGCGTGGCGGCTGCGCCAGCTAGTCCAGCAGGTGCAGCTTCAGCGGTCGCGGCCAGACCCATCAGTCCGAGTGCCGCAGGGATCACGAGCAGTTTGGATGACATCGTTCTCTCCAATGTTCGACAGTGGCGCATCGTCGAGGCCCTTTCGTTGATGCTGCAACGCATGTGATGGCTGCCGGCTGAACCGGCAATGAATACGTCGACGTCGCGCGGGCAGTTTCGATAAAACCGATCCGCGCAAACAGCCCAAAGCAGAGAGAGAGGCCGGATAAGTGTTCCGCAGAACAAATAGGACTTATCCGCATTGCCATGCACTCTTATGACGGAGCAATTTAGGCGTGCGTTGCGGCACGGCCACAGTTCATGTTTTGATCTCAAAACATGCAATCTTAAGAAGAAATTTCTTGCTCAAACGTCAAATGTATGATTACTAGAGATTGCGGTTGGGCGATTTGCGTTGCGCCCGACTTATGCTCATTAACTTGTTATTAACCGGATCAGCTCAGCCCCGTCTATGGGGCCGGATCTGTTCGTGTGCGGCCCAATCAAGCCGGACACGCCCCATGCTCCTCTCTGCATCGCTCCGCCGCCTCTCGCGCACGCTCGCCAGCCTGCGATGGGCCGCGACATTTCTGGTGCTGACGGCGCTACCGGCCCTGGCGCAGGTCGACATCCAGTTCAAGAATTTTGAGAGCGTGCCGGCCTCCGTCGCCGCGGGCGGCGTCTACCGCTATGTGGTGGAGGTCGAAAACAACAACCTCAGCCCGGCGGCCAACTCGACCCTCTCTGTGCCCCTGCCAACGGGCGTCGTCTTCGTCGCGGTCACGACCGACAAGGGCAGCTGCGCACACACCGCGCTGACGAACACCGTCAGCTGCACCTTCGGCACGCTCAACGGCACACTCTCGGGCGGCTCGCCTGCCGCGGTGAACATCGATGTGCGTGCAGGCATGCCGGGCCCGGACACGATCAGCGTCACCGGCACCGTCGGCACGTCGTCGTCCGAGGTGAATACCGTCAACAACGTCCAGCCCATCACGACAACGGTCGTCAATGGCGCCAATCTGAGCTTTCAAACGTATGCCGCCGGCCCGACACCGTCCGTGATCGCTGGCGCGAATGCGACCTACACGGCCATCGTCCAGAACGCCGGCCCCAACATTGCCGTCGACGCATTCATCGAGTTCAAGCTCGCTGTTGGTCTGTCTTACCAGTCGAAGTCCGGATCGAACTGGACCTGCAATGTGCAATCTGGCGACTACACAAGTGGTGAAATTGTCCGCTGCTCTTACGCGGCGTCCATCGGGGTTGCAGCCAACGCCGCAACTCTGACGTGGCAGGCCAAGGTCGCAGGCAATCAAGTCGGCACACTGTCCACGTCGGGCACCATCACCTCCACCACGCTCGACGGCGATGCCAACGACAACGTGGCCAGTGCCGCAATCAATGTCGTCGCTGGCACCGACCTGCAGATGGTCAAATCCGTCAGCGCGAACCCCGTCATCGGCGGCACGCCCGTCACGTTTACGCTGCAGGTCAACAACCTTGGGCCCCATCCGGCGTCTGGCCTGACGGTGACCGACACCATCCCGACAGGGTTCACCGCTCTCAACACGACAGGCACGAACACATCCGATTGGTCGTGCAATATCGTTGGCCAACTGCTGACCTGCACGCGGCCGACGCTCGCCGTCGGCTCCGCCACACCAATTCTGATCAACGCCACGGCACCTGACAACGCGCTCATCAGCCCGACGGGCACCGCTGCCTCCAACAGCGCAACCGTCGTGCAGACGTCACAGGAATCGAACGCCGGCAACAACACCGGCACCGTCAACTTCAACATGATGAAGAACGGCGTCGACATGCGTCCGACGGGCTTCTCGCGCGGGCCGAACCCGGTCGCACAGGGCTCAAACATCACGACGCAATTCGCCGTCCACAACGATGGCCCGCTCGTCGCCACCGGCGTTATCCGTGCGTCATTTCAATTGTCGACGGGTGAGACCTATGTCAGCGGCACCGGCACGGGCTGGACGTGCGTGCCCTCGACCACCACGACCGGTTTGATCAACTGCGAACGCGCCGGCCCCGTTGCAATCAACACATCGACACCGTCAATTACGTTCATAACGACGGCGACAACGGCCGGCACACTGACAGCCAACGCCTGCGTCAGCCAGGGCGCTGGCCTGCAACCCATAGAAGGCGAGATCAACCCCGCCAACGACTGCACCTCGGGCGGTGTTTCGGCAACGTCAGCCGTCGCGGATCTGCAAGTCACAAAATCGGTCGTGCCCGCCTCACCTGCGACCCTTGCCGCAGCCGCCGACACGCTCACCTATTCGCTCACGGTCACCAACCTCAGCACCACCACTGACGCGGGCCAGGTCACGCTGACCGACCCGATCCCGATGTATTCCAGCAGCTATACCGGTGGCGGCGCAACGCGACCCGCGACAGGCGTCACCGTCACAAGTGCTGCCGGCGCGACCTGTACGGTTGGCGCAACCGTCACCTGCGATTGGGCCTCGTTCCCGGCCAACACGGCCCGCACTGTAACCATCGAAGTCAAACGCCCGATGCAGTCGGGCACCTTCACCAACCGTGCCTATGCCTACTCCTCGACCATTGGCGATCCGAACCGCGCCAACAACGAAGACACCGCCACCGCTGTCGTCGAGGGCGCCGTTGATGTTGCCGTCACGCAGAAAACCGCCTCGCCCGACCCGGCCCGCGGCGGCGTCGACATCACCTACACTATTCAAGCGCGCAACCTCGGCCCGTCTGCCGCAGCGGACTTCGTTGTCACCGACACCTTCACATCGATCCCCGGCGGTCTCACATTCGTCAGCGTTGCGGGCTCAAACGGCGGCATATGCACGGCCTTCAACACCACCACGAACTCCGTCTCGTGTAACTTCGGCACTGTGGGCGCCACCGGCGTGCGCACTATGACTGTCGTCGTACGCCCGAACTTCGTCACCGAGACACCGGTGCCAACGCGGCGCTTCTTCGCGAACACGGCGAGCGTCACCACGAGCACTTACGAAGCCGCGAGCGACAAAGCCAACAACGAAAAATCGCTGAGCGTCGAGATCAAGCCCGCTGAAGTCGACGTGCTGATCGAGGAGACGGACCTCAAGGATCCCGTCGGTTTCGACACCACGACTCCCGCCAACAACCTGATTGTCTATCGCATCCGCGTAACCAACAACGGCCCCTCCTACGCAACCGGCGTGACCTTCACCGACAAGTGGACCTCGCCGCCCTCAACCACGAAAACGCTGACATATCTTTGCGATCTCGCAACGGCGACAGCGACCAGCACCTGCGCGTCGCCACCGGCGACCCAGTGCAGCAACGCCACGCCGACGGTCACCTGCGTCAACCCATCGGATATGGCATCCGGCGCCGTCTGGACGCGCTACCTGATCTATCGCGTCGACACGGCTCCCGCGACCACTGGCGACAGCTATCGCAAGGACGCAGCCGTCACCGCCAACGAAAAAGAAACGCTGTCCGGCAACAACACGGCCGTCGAACTGACCACCGTGCGCATGCTCGCCGACATGCAGGCTGTCAGCAAAGTTGCCAGCAAGTCGAGCGTCACCCTCAACGAGCCCTTCAACTATGTCGTCACCGTGCGCAACAACGGCCCGTCCACGGCCATCGCCGCGCGTCTCTCCGACAGCCTGCCATCCGGCATGGAATTGACGGGCGCGCCGACATCCACCGTCGGCACCTGCACCGGCATCAGCGCCGCCACGTCCTTCACCTGCGCGTTCGGCGATATGGCAAATGCTGGCACGGCTATCATTACTGTGCCGGTGCGCGTGACGGCCTTCCCAACTGGCGGCACGATCTCCAACAGCGTGACCGTCGCAACCGACAGCATCGACACGGTTCCCGCCAACGACTCGACCACAGGCCCCGTCACCGTGACGAAGTCGTCGATCGCAGGCTCGGTCTACATCGACACGAACGACGACGGCCAACGTCAGGGCGGCGAGACGGGCATCAACAACGTCACCCTCACGCTCTCAGGCAAGGACACCTACAACAACACCGTCAACATCACGCGCCAGACCAACGGCAGCGGCAACTACCTGTTCGACAACCTGACGCCGAGCGATAGCGCCGGCTACACGATCACCGAAACGCACCCCACAGCCTACTTCGACGGCAAGGAACGCGTCGGCACCGGTGGCGCCACGCAAGGTGCGAGCGGCACCGTCGTTACGGGGTCGAAAGCCACCGACGCCTTCACCGGCATTGTGCTCGCCGCCAACACGGCCCTCACCAGCTATGACTTCGGCGAACTCGCGAATGCCTCGATTGCCGGTCGCGTCTGGTACGACCGGTCTAACGACGGCTTGATCAACAGCGGCGAGACGACGTTCCTCTCCGGCGTGACTGTCCGTCTCGACGGCGTCGATGATCTCGGCACCACGATCGCAACACAAATGGCGCTGACCAACGGCTCGGGTGCGTACAGCTTCACCAACCTGCGCCCAGGCACATACACGGTGACGGAAGTGCAGCCTGCGTCGCATCTTCCTGGTCGCGCAGCCGTCGGCACGGGCGCCAATGGTGGCGCTGCTGGCACCGCCGACAACACGCTCTCGTCGCCGACCTTCGGCAACGCCATTGCGGGCATCCAGCTCCGCGGCGGTGACGCCGCGATCGAATACAACTTCGGCGAAATCCTGCCCGGCTCCGTCGCTGGCAAGGTCTTCTACGACATTAACAACAACGGCACGCAGGACACCGGCGAACCCGCCATCAACAACGTCACGGTGACTCTGACGGGAACGGACTATCTCGGCCGCACGATCACACCGATCGTTGTCCAGACCAACACGACCGGCGACTACATCTTCCCCACGGTTCTGCCGGGTACCTACACGATCACCGAGACAAACCCGGTCGGATATCTCGAAGGCAAGCTCACGGTCGGCACACTCGCCGGCACGGGCAGCACCAACACTGTCGGCAACACATCGCCGAACAGCACATTCACCGGCGTCGTCGTGAAACCGCAAGACGCCGGCACCGGCTACATCTTCGGTGAAGTCGCACCCAGCCTCTCAGGCTTCGTCTACGATGACCTCAACGACAACGGCATCAAGGAAGGCGGCGAAGCTGGCATCCCGAATGTCATCCTGACACTGTCCGGCTGCGTCTCCATGACAGCGCAAACGGACAACACCGGCGCCTATCGCTTCGGTCCGCTGCCTGCGTGCCCTGCCGGCTACACGGTCACGCAAACACAACCGACTGGCTACTCTGACGGCAAAGATACCGTCGGCTCGGTCGGTGGATTGGTTGCCAACGACATCATCTCGGGCATCGTGATCCCTGGTTTCACAGAAGCCACCGCCTACAACTTCGGTGAACACAACAACGGCCAGACCAACCTCACCTGTTCGACCGTGACACCCGGCACGCGCAACATCCGCGAGCCCTTCAACTGGACCTTCACAGTTCGCAACACGACGTCGGTCGGCGCACCCGTCAGTCGTCTGACGAGCACGCTGCCGGCCGGCCTCGAACTCACGGGCATTCCGACAACGAACGCTGCAGGCGGCTCATGCACGGGTGCAGCCGGTGGCAACGCCGTCGCCTGCCAACTCGGCTACATCAATGGCCTTGCTTCGGTGACGGTCACCGCCCCCGTCCGTCTCACGACATTCCCGACCGGTGGCACGCTCACCGCGACATCAACGGTCGCAACGGACGGCGCTGACCAGATCGCAACGGACAACAGCTGCAACGCACCTGTCACTGTGCGTCAGGCAACGCTCGCCGGCACCGTCTTCGAAGATCCCAACAACGACGGCATCAAACAGTCGACTGAAGTTGGCATCGCCAACGTCACGCTGACGCTGACGGGCAAGGACCTCTACGGCAACGACGTCAACGTCACCAAGACAACCAAATCTGACGGCACCTATCTGTTCGACGCGCTCGCACCCGCTGATGCCACTGGCTACACCGTCACCGAAACGCAGCCGAACCTCTTTGCCGACGGCAAAGATACGGTCGGTAGCGTCGGCGGTACAGCCTCTGCAAGCGATGTCGTCACCGGCATCAGGTTGCTCGAGGGCATCAACGCCACTGGCTACGACTTCGCCGAAATCAGCCAGGGCATCGCCGGCTCGGTGTATGTCGACAGCAACGACGACGGCATTCGTGACGCCACTGAAAAGGGCATCCCGAACGTCACCATCCGCATTACAGGCACATCGTCCACGAACGCGCCTGTCGATGTGACAACGACCACCGACACAGACGGCCGCTATCTCTTTGGTGGCATCCCGCCCGCCAACGCCGCCGGCTACACCATCACAGAAACGCAGCCGGCCGCTTGGACCGACGGCAAAGACACCGCCGGCAACGTCGGCGGCACCGCAGCCAACGACGTCATCCGCAGCATCGTGCTCCCCTCGGGCCGCATCGCAACGGGCTATGACTTTGGCGAGCGCGGCGGCAAATTGTGCGGCTACGTCTATGTCGACTTGAACAACAATGGCATCAAGGATCGTAGCGAAAGCGGCATCCCCAACGTGACGCTGACGCTAGCCGGCACCGACATCAACGGCGCGGCAGTCATGCAAACCGCTGTCACACAAGGACTTGCCACTGGTGCAACGGATATCGGCCGCTACTGCTTCGTCGATCTCCCGGTTGCCAGCGCGGGCGGCTACACGATCACAGAAACGCAGCCGGCGGACTATAACGACGGCAAGGTCACGCCCGGCACGCTCGGCGGCACCAGCGCGACCAACGTCATCGCCACCATTCCCTTCACGACAGCAGGGCTCACGGGCGAGAACTACAACTTCGGCGAAGTGCCGACAGCCGCAGCAGCCCTCTCTGGTTTCGTCTGGCTGGACAGCAACCACGACCGCGGCCGCAATGAGCCAACGGGCCGTGCAAGCTGGACTGTTGAATTGATCCGCGGCGATATCGGCGGCGCCTACTCCGTCGTCGCCACGACGACGACAGCACCGGACGGCGCCTATCGCTTCGACGGTCTGCCCCCAGGCGGCGGCTATAGCGTCTTGTTCCGCAGCCCCAATGGCAACTACGTCTACGGCTATCTCACCAACATCACACTGACGGCCAACACCGAGTTGGCCGAGCAGAACCAGCCCATCGACCCCTCGGGCGTTGTCTATGATGTACTCACGCGCCAGCCAGTGCCCGGTGCAACAGTGCGTCTTGTCGGTCCTGCCGGGTTTAATCCGACGACGCATCTCGTCGGCGGCTCCAGCAACGTGTCCCAAGTTGTCGGTGCCACAGGTGAGTATCGCTACCTACTCCTGCCGGGCTCGCCGACAGGCACCTATCGCCTCGAAGTGACTGTGCCGACGGGTTATGTGCAGCGCATCTCGACGGCACTCCCGCCGTGCACAGCAACGCTCACTGTTGGTGCGGCTGCAACGCCATCCCTCGTGCAGCGTCTCGATACGGCGCCGCCGACGACACAGCGCCAGCATGATCCCGCATCGTGCCCGACAACGACCGCTGGTCTCGCAACAGGCAATGACAGCACGCAGTATTACTTGTCTTTCCTGCTTGGTGCGACGTCGACCCACGTCATCAATAATCACATCCCCATCGAGGCGATTCCGACCACGACGGCTCTCGTCGTGACCAAGACGACCCCGAAGCTGGATGTGACCCGTGGCGAGCTTGTTCCGTACACGATCAGCATCCGCAACAACCAGGATGTGCGCCAGACAGATATCGCGCTGGTCGACATGATCCCGCCCGGCTTCCGCTATCGCGCAGGCTCGGCGATTGTCGGCGGCACGCCGCGGGAGCCCGCCATCAATGGCCGCGAACTCAAGTGGCCGCCGGTGACGATCGAACGTGGTGCAACACTGCAAGTGCGCTTGATGCTCACGGTCGGCACGGGCGTCAGCGAAGGCGAATACGTCAACCAGGCCTGGGCCATCAACGCCTTCTCCAACGTCGTCGCTTCGAACATCGCAACGGCAACTGTACGCATCACGCCGGACCCGAACTTCGATTGCTCCGACATCATCGGCAAGGTGTTCGACGACAAGAACCGCAATGGTGTCCAGGATGACGGTGAACCCGGCATCGCCAATGCGCGCCTCGCAACCGTCAACGGCTTGCTCGTGACAACCGATCCGCATGGCCGCTTTCACATCACTTGCGCCGATGTGCCGAACGAACAGCGGGGCTCGAACTTCGTGCTCAAACTTGACGAACGCACGCTGCCGACGGGCTTCCGCCTGACGACGCCGAACCCAGGTGTGGTTGTCCTCACACGCGGCAAGATGGCGAAGTTGAACTTCGGTGTTGCTGTCCATCGCGTGGTGCGCATCGATGTCATGGATGCTGCATTTGAGCCAGGTTCTGTGACGCTGCGTCCGAGTTTCGCGCAGAACATGAGCCAAGTGTTCCCAGCTCTTGCCCAAGAAAAATCAGTACTGCGCATCGGCTATGGCCGGACCAGTGCGGAGGACACGGGGCTCGCAGCCGAGCGTGTCAGAAGCCTGCAAAGATACGTGGCTGATGCGTGGCGTAACTCGGCCGGTGGCTATCATCTCGTCATCGAAACCGAAGTGTATTCGGCGGGCGCCGCCAAGTAGCGGCCCCACCCAGCCTGCGCGTCCGTTCTCCCGTGCGTTCCGAAATTCTCACGTGTCGCCTTTGCGCCGCGACCGGCTGGTTGCGCGCGCCGTGCCTCGAGGAAATGCCATGCGCTGCGTCCTTTCGCCGTCGCCGTCTCCGCGCCAGATCAGTCTGGCGGCACTCCTGCTTGCGCTCTCGTTCAGCGAGGCCGCGGCGTGGGATACAACCGTGCGCGCCACCTCCAAGCGCGCGGGCCCCAACACCGAACGCATGACCGGCGGCGACGCCAGCGCCAACGGCGCCTGCGCACCAACATTCGGCCCCGCGTTGCCATTTGCGATCTCGGTCGATGGCGTGCGGCTTAGCGATGGCAAGACCCACACGATCGCCGACAGCCAACGTTGCGCTGACGTCACGCTCGAACGCGCGGATGTGCAGGTGCGCTATGACTCGCTCGCGAGCGAGCCTCGCTTGAACGTTCTCGCCGGCCCCGATGCAGTCAACAAGGGCGACACGCTGATCTTCTCGACGTACGCCAACTATCACCGCTGGATCGCGCGCGGCGAAATCCGCGTATTCCGCAGTGACAAGACGCACCGCCAACATCCGCTTGTTGTGTTGCCCGTCGAAAAAGGCACGGCATCCTGGCACGTACCGCACGACCTGAAAGATGAAGTCGTCTACGTTCTGCGCGTGTACGACTCCAAAGGTCGGTTCGATGAGACCGCGCCGAAAGCGGCAAAGCTCGCCGATTTGCGTGGCGGCAAGTGGACCGGCGAAGATCCGCTCAAGGTCTATGACGGCAATGCGCGCGAGGTGCGCAACATCCCAATCACGGGCGGCGCCATTCTTGTCTCCGGCACAAAAGTGCCCGCTGGCCAGGAGGTGCACGTGATGGGCATTCCCGTGCCCGTCGATCACAAGGGCAACTTCGCCGTCCGCCACATCGTTGCGCCCGGCACGCACGACGTCGAGGTCGTGTTCGTCGACAAAAAGGGCACGGCCGCGGCCTTCAATCGCTCGGCCACGATCCCCGACAACGACTGGTTCTACGTGGCGATGGCCGACATCACCGCCGGCCGCAACGCGGTCTCAGGCCCGGCCAATGTCGTGCGTGCGGACGATCGCGACGGCTACGCCAAGGAGAGCTACGTCAACGGTCGCGTCGCCTTCTACTTGAAGGGCAAGGTGAAGGGTGAATACCTCATCACCGCATCGGCCGACACCAAAGACCAGCCGTTCGGCTCGTTGTTCTCGGGCTTCGACAGCAAGGATCCGCGGTATCTGCTGCGCAAACTTGATCCGAATAAATACTATCCCGTCTACGGCGACGACTCGACCACGACAGAAGATGCGCCAACACGCGGCAAGTTCTACGTCCGCGTCGATCGCGGCGACAGCAACATCATGTGGGGCAACTTCAAGACCACCATCACCGGCACCGAATTCGTGCGTTATGATCGCGGCCTCTATGGCGCGCGCGGCCAGTACGTCAGCGACGAAGCGACGACGCATGGCGAGCGCGTGACGAAAGCCGAAGTGTTTGCCGCCGAACCCGGCACCATTCCCGGTCGCGATGTGTTCCGCGGCACGGGCGGTTCGCTCTACTACATGCGCCGCCAGAACATCACGCAAGGCTCTGAGCGCATCACCGTCGAGATCCGCGACAAGGAAACCGGCATTATCGTGCGCTCGAAGACACTGGTCCCGACGCAGGATTACGAGATCAACTATCTGCAAGGCCGCGTGGTGCTGAAGAGCCCGCTCGCGTCGACGGCAGTGGATGATTTCATCGTGCAGACGGGCTCACTGTCCGGCTACGAACAGTATCTCGTCACGACCTACGAATACGCCCCAAGCCTCGAAGCCAACAAAGACAAAGTCGTCGGCGGACGCGGCACGCACTGGGTCAACGACCACGTGCAGGTGGGCGTTTCCGGCTACGACCAGAACGGCGCTGGCCGCGAACAGCGCATCGTCGGCACCGACGTCACCGTGCGGGCAACGCCTGGCACCTACGTCAAAGCCGAAGTTGCCCGCTCCAACGGCGTTGGCGATGGCGAGACCATCTCGCTTGATGGCGGCTTTACGTTCGTCAACCGCCAGAGCGACGGCCGCTTGGCCTACGCCCGCCGCGTCGAAGCTGCAGCCGATCTCTCGGAACTCTGGACCGGCCGCGACGGACGCCTGTCCGCGTTCTGGCAGAACAAGGATCGCGACTTCTCCGCGCCCGGACAAATCACCACGCAACGCGCCGCGACCGAGGCTGGCGCCCGCGCCATGGTCTCGCTCGATGCGCAGCACGCGCTGAAGGCGCAGCTCGCCGACAAGCAGGACGAGTTCCGCCACTATCGTGCCGGCGAGCTCAACGTCGTGCGCAGCTTCAATGATTACTGGAAAGCGACTGTCGGTCTGCGTCTCGATGACCAACAGCTGCGCTCGCTGTCGCAGAGCCAGACGCTGAACACGTTCGGCCGCCGCACGGATCTCGCGCTGCGCTTTGACTACGACAGCAAGCGCGACTGGACGAGCTACGTGTTCGGCCAGAAGACGGTCGATCGCACGGGTACGCGCAACAACAATGATCGCGTCGGCGTCGGCGGCACGATGCGCTTGAACGAGAAATTCACCGCGCTCGCCGAAATCTCAACCGGCAACGGCGGGCTCGGCGGCAAAGTCGGCACCGAGTACAAGGTCGATGATGCGCAGACGCTGTATCTCACCTACGCGCTCGATCCCGACAAGACCGACATCATCTCTCGCGGTGGCGAAGGTGTGCTCGTCGCCGGCGCACGCAAACGCTACTCTGACTCAGCCAGCGTGTTCGGCGAAGAACGTTATCGCCACGGCGGCGGTTTCGTTGGGCTCACGCATGCCTATGGCTTGGACTTCGTGCCGCTGCAGCATTGGAAATCGGGCCTCGCCATCGAGACCGGCAAGTTGCATGATCCATATGGTGGCGATCTCCAACGCCTCGCGGCCTCGGGCTCACTCGGCTACGGACATGCGGGCCTCACCTATTCAGGCAAGCTCGAATACCGTCACGATGAAGCGCCGACACGCGAGCGCGAGACGTGGCTGCTGTACAATACGATCTCACAGAAGATGTCGGACGATTGGCGTTTCATCGGTAAGTTCAACACGGCGATCAACACCAAGACCGTCGGCGACTACGTGGATGGCAACTTCACCGAAGCCGTCACTGGGTTTGCCTATCGCCCCGTCGCCAACGATCGCCTCAACGCGCTCGTGAAGTACACGTACTTCGAGGACATCCCGAGTCCTGGCCAGAAACTGCCAAACGGTGTCTCGCTCGGTTACGCACAACGCAGCCACGTCGGTGCCATCGATCTCGCCTACGATATCCTCCCGTGGCTGACGATTGGCGGCAAGTACGCACTCCGCGTCGGTGAACTCAAGGATCGCGAAGGCGGCGGCGATTGGTTCGATGCACGCGCGCAACTTGCCATCCTGCGTCTCGACCTGAAGCTCATCAAGGAATGGGACATTCTCGCCGAGCTACGCACGCTTGAGTCGTCAACGGCGTCTGACCGCAAGACCGGTGCACTGCTGGGTGTCTACAAGCACATCAACGACAACTTCCGCCTCGGCGTCGGCTACAACTTCACCGACTACTCCGACAACATCACGGACCTCTCCAACAAGAGCCGCGGCGTGTTCGTGAATGGCCTGGCGAAGTTCTGAGATTGCAGATCGGTACTGGCGACCAACGGTGTTGACCGACTGTTCTCCGCCAAATGGGGGGGCCGGGCTCGTCCCCGGGATCGCGCATTTTCTTGCCGGTCTTGAGGCGAGGCGCTGGATGAGTTTCTTCATCAGTTTCCTGATGTCGAACGGGCGCACGCCGTGGCTGTCATTCGTATGGCACGGCAGCACATCTTGCCCGTGCTGGAGGCTGCAGAGTGAGTGATAAACGATGCGTGGTTCACGATGAATGCTTGCCTCGCCCGATCATCCAGGATCTGCACGTGTCCGATGTGCAGACGGCGCAGCGCGGAGGAAAATGGCTCAATCTCAAGCAGCGATGAACTGGTCCGCCGTGACGTCGGCCTGCCTCAAAATCGCACGCAGTGTACCTTTGGGCATATCGCCCGAGTGGTTCGGAATGGTCGTTCTGCGACCCGCGCGGCGTTGATCCAAATCTCGTGTGAGCCTGCCGCATGGCGATGAAACGTAAAGCCCAAGCGCTGAAGCTTGGAGACGATTTCGCGATACGTGTATCCAGCAAGGCGACCCATCAGGCGGCAACAATCAGCGGGAAGTCAAAGGTGTCGCCGGGATCGGCGAGCGAAGCTTGGTCCAGTTCCATGAGCTTCTTAGCGATGTCGCGCGCGATCTCGAGGCGCTCGGTGATGATCTCGAGGTGGAGCAGGCCGAGGAAACGCTACCTTCGCTCAAGTGGTCAAGTCGCCTGGCTTCGGCGCGCGGCGTTTGGCATGGCGAATATGCAATATGATGACCGCGTCGTCGTTGATGCGGTAGTAGACAGTGTAGGGGTATCGCCCGATGGCGAGCCGCCTGATGCCATCTTTCTTGCGGTGAACTCTGCCCGCACCGGGATGCAGCGAGATCAACTTCACCGTACGCTCGATCCGCATCGCAACGGCTTCGGCGCCTGTTGGGCTCTCACGCCGGATGGTCCGGGAAATGGTCCACAGGTCGTCGAGCGCCCGTGCCGTGTATCGGACCCTCATTTGCGATGTGCGGCAAAGAATGCCTCAACGTCCTTCGGATCGGCAAACTCGCCGCGGTCGGCTGCGGCGATGGCTGCATCGAGCGCCGCATTAAGCTCCGGATCATTGTCAGCGAAATCATCAGCATCCAGCGCGAGCAGCATCTCGGCAATCTCCGTCTGCCGTTCGTCGGGCCATTGGCGGACGCGTTCTATGGCGGTTTCGAGAAGTTTGGTCATGGGACATAAGGTACAGGGTGGGATTATTGTGATCAAGATCTAAGACCTACAGATCAATCTCGAACGAAGCCGGCCGTAACCCAGCCAATCGCCTTGAGGGCAGCATAAATGAACAGTCCAAGTCCGGCGATCGCCAAACCCAATAGCCCTGCTTCCCCGGTATTGGGGCGTTGTCGGTCGACAATTTCGATCTCCGGGTCTAGCAGCTCAACAAATTTCTCTTGATGCTCGGGCGGCACGCCGCGCCGCTTCAATTCAGCTCCCACCGACTTCAAATCATTCTTGTACCGATATGCTTACACCCTTCCGTCGGGATCAGTGATGTTCCACGTCGGTGCCCAAACCAGCGGCCTTACCCATTCGAAGCCTCCGTAGAGCGCGACGCACAGGCCAACCGCCGCGATCGGGACCGCCAGTGCCAACCCCAATCGATGAAACCCCCGCCGCAGATTCATCATCCGCCCCCTCAATTCTCATCCATCTTCAGCGCTGCAATAAACGCCTCCTGGGGGATTTCGACTTTGCCGAACTCGCGCATCTTCTTCTTGCCGGCCTTCTGTTTGTCGAGCAGCTTGCGTTTGCGGCTGATGTCGCCGCCGTAGCACTTGGCGATCACGTCTTTGCGCAGCGCGCGGATGGTTTCGCGGGCGATCACCTTGCCGCCGATGGCGGCCTGCACCGGGATCTGGAACATGTGCGGCGGGATCAGTTCTTTCAGTTTTTCGCACATGGAACGGCCGCGCTGCTCGGCGCGCGTGCGGTGCACGATCATCGACAGCGCGTCGACGGGCTCGCTGTTGACCAGCATCGACAGCTTGACGAGGTCGTTCTCCTCGTAGCCGACGATCTTGTAGTCGAACGAGGCGTAGCCGCGCGACACGCTCTTGAGGCGGTCGTAGAAATCGAACACGACTTCGTTGAGCGGCAGTTCATAGACCACCATGGCGCGGGTGCCGGCGTAGGTCAGCTGCTTCTGACGGCCGCGGCGATCCTGGCAGAGTTTCAGCACGGCGCCCAGATACTCGTCGGGCACGAGAATTGTTGCAGAAATCCAGGGCTCTTCGACATGCTTGATCTTGATGACATCCGGCATGTCGGCCGGGTTGTGCATTTCAATCACGGTGCCGTCGTTCATTTGCAGTTTGTAGATCACCGACGGCGCCGTCGTGATCAGGCTCATGTTGAATTCGCGCTCGAGGCGCTCGGTGATGATCTCAAGATGCAGCAGGCCGAGGAAGCCGCAGCGGAAACCGAAGCCGAGGGCGGCCGAGCTTTCGGTCTCGTAGGTGAAGCTGGCGTCGTTCAGGCGCAGGCGTGCCACGGCATCGCGCAGGTCTTCGAAGTCGGCGGCGTCGACCGGGAACAGGCCGCAGAACACGACGGGCTGGACCGGCTTGAAGCCCGGCAACGGCGCTGAAATGCCGCCTTTTTCGTCGGTGATGGTGTCGCCGACCCGGGTGTCGGCGACCTGCTTGATGGCAGCGGTGAAGAAGCCGACTTCGCCGGGGCCGAGTTCATCCAACATCTGCTGTTTGGGGCGGAAAATGCCGACGCGGTCGACGCCATAGACGATGTCCTTAGACATCAGCTTGACTCGCTGTCCCTTCTTCAGGACGCCATCTATGATGCGCACAAGCACGACCACGCCGAGATAGCTGTCATACCAGCTGTCAATCAGCATGGCCTTCAGGGGCGCACTGCGATCGCCCTTGGGCGGGGGCAGTTTTTTGACGATGGCTTCCAGCACCAGTTCGACGTTGAGGCCGGTTTTGGCTGATACCCCGACGGCCTCGGAGGCATCGATGCCGATGACGTCCTCGATCTGCTGCTTGACGCGGTCGGCATCGGCCGATGGCAAGTCGATCTTGTTTAGGACCGGCAGGATTTCGAGATTGCCGTCGATCGCCGTGTAGACGTTGGCGAGCGTCTGCGCCTCGACGCCCTGTGAGGCGTCCACCACCAGCACAGCGCCCTCGCAGGCGGCGAGCGAGCGGGACACTTCGTAAGCGAAGTCGACGTGACCGGGCGTGTCCATCAGGTTGAGCTGATAGGTTTTCCCGTCATTCGCCTTATAGTCGAGGCGAACGGTCTGCGCTTTGATCGTGATGCCGCGCTCGCGCTCGATGTCCATCGAGTCGAGGATCTGGTCCTGCATATCGCGCTGGGCGACGTTACCGCACAGCTGTATCAATCGATCGGACAAGGTACTCTTGCCGTGATCGATGTGCGCGATGATCGAGAAATTGCGGATGAGGGAGATATCGGTCATGGCCGGGGAATAGCACTGAGCACAGGGCTTTAGAAGGCGGCGCGATGGCCGCACGCAGGGATTCTGAAGGGTGGGTCAAGGGCGCAGCCCTTGTCGGGAGAGCGTGAGGGGCTGAAAGCCCCTCACAAGCCGCCGCGAGGCGGCAGGGTCGCAATCGCGGGAGGAAAGGTAAGGCGAGGGGCGCCGACCCTCGACCCCGCCAAGGGGCGCGGCCCCTTGGATCCCTTGAGTTGGAGCCCAAAATAGCAACGGCCCGCATTGCTGCGGGCCGCTTGTAACTCAGAGATCTCAGAACTTGGTCGAGGCGCCGAAGCGTATCAGCTGGGTCTTGTCGTAGTCTTCTTTCTTGAGCGCTTTCGCGATGTCGAGGCGCAACGGACCGAGCGGTGAGTTCCAGAGCAAGCTCGCGCCGACAGAGGCGCGGATCGACGAGCTATCGGCGAGGCAGACGCCGCCAGTCGAACTGCCATCCGGTGTCGCCGTGCCGCACTGCGTGTTCAGCTTCTTAGCCTCCGCGCCAGCGCCGAACAATGAGCCTGCATCCGCGAACACAGCGCCGCTGATACCAAGTTCATCCGGAACCAGAGGGATCGGGAAGCGCAACTCAGCTGTCGTGGTCCAGTATGTCGACCCGCCAAGTGCGTCACCGCTGCCTGGCGCGTATGTGCCGGCAACAGGCTGATAGATAAGATCGCGTGGGCCATAGCCGGACGATGCAAACCCACGAACCGTTTCGCCACCTTTCTGGAATAGGTCGAGCAGCCTAACGTCGCTGCCGCCGTAACCCAAGATATGGCCGGCCGCAGCACGGGCAACAAATGTCACCTTCTCGGTAACAGGATAGTAGCCTCGCGCTTCGGCGTTCGTGCGCAGGTACTTCACGTCGCCGCCCAAACCAGCCAAGTCCGCCCCGGCGGTCAGGAAAAAGCCGCGCGTTGGCGTGTTCGGATGGTTGCGAGCATCGTACGTCAGGCCAATACCACCCGATGAGGTAAAGGTCTTACCGTCCTTAAACTTCGCAGCCTCTTTGATTGCGCGTGATGCAGTATCCTCAACATCTTTGATCACGTCGTAAGACAACGTGTAGGACGTGTGCATCCAGAAGTTTTCAGCCAGTGGGAAACCAAGGCGGAGGGACCCGCCCGTTTTCATCGTCGCGAACGGCTGTGTTGTCGACTTGGTCGTACCCTTGTGGAAGATGTCGAAGCCAGCAGCGATGTTCCGATCGAGGAACCGCGGCTCGGTAAAGCTAAGATCGATCTGAATACGTTCTGCTGAGCCCGCGAGCCGGAGGCGCACAAACTGGCCCTTACCGAGCAAGTTGCGTTCCGTCAGCGACACGTCACCGATAACACCTTCAGCCGTTGAGTAGCCTGCGCCAAACGAGAGTTCACCGGTCGACTGTTCGATCAGGTCAACATCCAGGACGATGCGGTCCTGCGCGCCGCCTTGGCGTCGCTTGACCTCAACCGTCTTGAAGAAGCCGAGGTTTTGCAGGCGCTTCTTGGCGCGCTCGACCATCAGCGGGTTGTAAGCATCGCCCTCAGCCAAGCGGAACTCGCGGCGAATGACGTAATCCTGCGTCCGCTGGTTACCGTTGATGTTGATGCGCTCGATGTAAACCTTGGGACCTTCATCAATCAGGTAGACGATATTGATCGCCTGCCCCGTCGAGTCGCGAGTCGTCTGGGGACGTACGCGAGCAAAAGCGACGCCCTGCTCCGATACGGCTAGCGTCATCTGCTCCGTCGACTTGTCGAGTGCCGACAGGTCGAACAGCGCGCCGGCCTTGGTCAGAACATCCGACTGCAAGCGCGGGATGTTCACGCCGGGAAGCTTTGACTCGATGTTCACCGTGCCGAACTTGAACAGCGGGCCTTCCTCAACAACGAAAGTGATGAAGAAGCCAGAACCGTCACGATCGAGTTCTGCATTGGCCGACACCACGCGAACGTCTGCGTAGCCGTTCTTGAGATAATACTGACGAAGCAGTTCGCGGTCCAGGGCGAGACGATCCGGGTCGTAGATGTTCGTGCCCTTGAGGAAGTCGAACAGGCCCGACTGCGACGTGGTAATAATGTCGCGCAGCTGGCCGTCATTGAAGGCGCGGTTGCCCACGAACGAGATGCTCTTGACCTTGGTCGCGCCGCCTTCGTTGATTTCAAAGACGACGTTGACGCGGCCGTCCGGCATTTCGATCAGCTTCGGCTCGACCTTGGCAGCAAAGCGGCCCTGGCGGCGGTAGATATCAAGAATGCGCTGGACGTCGGCCTGCACCTTCGAACGGGTATAAACCGAGCGCGACTTCAGCTGTACTTCGCCTTCCAGCGTGGCCTTCTCGACTTCGCTGTTACCCTCGAACGCCACCTGATTGACGACCGGGTTTTCGCGCACCGTGACGGAGACACCGTTGGCTGTCCGTGTGATGCTGACGTCGGCAAATAATCCGGTCGAGAACAACGAACGGATCGATTGGTCGACCTTACCGGCATCATAAGCGTCGCCAACGTTAAACTTCAAATAGTTGCGCACTGTCGCCGCATCGACGCGGCGATTGCCGTTGACGGCAATGTCGCGGATGACAGCCGACTGCGCATAGGCAGGTGCTGCTGCGATGTGGAGCGCACCGACCGCTGCTGGCGTTCCCAACACCAGCGCTACGGCAAGCCGCTTGATAACCCCGAAACTACGCATGCCCAGCGTCTGCCTTTCGGTTCGCCGATCCCCCGGTACTCGATAACGCCAGACACCGGCGCGTGTGTGGCATCCAACTGCAGGGCGCTTCTCGTTCTACGCTTCCCGTCCAAGACAACTGTCGTACCGTCTTACGAGGCCACCCCGTGCCATTCGGCATCTGAGCACAGCCACGACGCCTACGTCACTCGACTTTGGTCACCAGATGCCGAGTCGCAACAGCGAACAAGCTGTTTTGTCCCAACATCCACCCCTGTCTGGTCTCGCTGCACGCAGCAGAACTTAAACAAGGCAAGATGCGCCCGCCGCGATGTTTACCGATTCAGCAATGGGTGGGGAAGTGGCAAATGTGCTTCACTCGGGCTTATTCGGCAGTGGTCGCTGCGCGCGGCTGCGGCACTCTGACCGAAGCGGCGCAAAGGGCCGTGGAATGCGGATTTGGCGGCAGTCCTGCGGCGGCCTGAACAAGGGTCATGACTGTCGTTCAAATGACAAAACGGCGTGCTGCAGTGCAGCACGCCGTTGTCTTCAGGCGCAGCGGTAAATGTCGTTCAACTTGGCTTTCCAGAGAGCATTTTGCTCCAGTTGTAGCCGGTCACATCATTGAACATCGCGTACATAAACAGCAGCAGCAACACCGAAATCCCGAACCTAAAGGCGTATTCCTGCGTACGCTCGCTCAGAGGTTTGCCGAGGATCTTTTCGAAGGCGTAAAACACGAGATGGCCGCCGTCGAGGACCGGGATCGGCAGTAGATTGGCGAAGCCAAGGTTCACCGACATGCCCGCGACCAGCATGACCATGGCAACAAAACCGAACTTGGCGACCTCACCGGAGGTCACGGCGATGCCAACCACGCCGCTGATCTGGTCACCGTGCACCTGCAACGTTATGACGCGCCAGAGGTAGGCGAGCGTCTTGACGACGATGTTGACGCTCTGTTTTACGCCATGGATGAACGCGCCGGGCAGGCTGAACTCGATCTTCTCGATATCCTCCTTGACGGGGCCCTTGAGGCCCAGGCGTCCAGCTTTGACGATGCGCTTGACGATGGTGTCGGTGTTTTCGAGTTTCGGCGTCGCGGTCAGCGTTTCGAGCTTGCCGCCGCGCTCGACCACAAACGTCAGTGTCTGATCGGGGCTGCGGCTGACCTTCTCGACCAGATCTTCGAACGTGAAGACGTCGACGCCGTCGATTGATTTCACACGGTCGCCGGCCTTGAAGCCTGCGCGCTCGCCCATGCCGCCGGCGACCACTTCGCTGATCTTGGCCGGCACGCGATAGTCGCCGTAGAGCCAGAACACAGGCGTAAACAGCAGAAAAGCCAGCAGGAAGTTGGCGATGGGTCCAGCTGCAACGATGGCGGCCCGCTGGCCGACGGGCTTGGCGTGGAACGATCCCGCCCGCTGCTCCGGTGTCATGTGCGCGATGGCGTCGCGGTCGGGCATGCTGGCGCCGTTCTCGTCGTCAGCCCATTTGACATAACCGCCAAGAGGAAACGCCGCGATGCGCCAGCGCGTGCCGTTCTTGTCGATGCGGTGCCAGAGTTCCGGGCCAAAACCAACAGAAAACGCGGCGACTTTGACGCCAAAATAGCGCCCGACCCAATAGTGGCCGAGCTCATGAATGACGACCAAGATCGACAACACGACCAGGAAGGCAAGCAGCGTCCAGATGATCGAGCCGAACAACATCATGGCATTTCAGCTCCTGGCCGCGCATGCGTGGCCTATGATTCGACGCCCGTCATACCAGACGGGCAAGGCACTGTCCCGCGACGCGCCGCGCTGCGGCATCGATGGCCATGACGGCGTCGATGCTGGCCGGCTCGCTGAGGTCCCCATCCCGCTCCATATGGTTGAGCGTCTCCTCAACTGCCAGGGCAATATGAGGGAATTTATGGTGAGCGGATAAAAACCCTTCGACGGCCACTTCGTTGGCAGCATTCATAGCCGCAGTTGCGCCGCCGCCGCGGCGCAGGGCTGCCCAGGCGACCCGCAATGCTGGAAATCGAACCTCATCCGGCGCCTCGAACGTCAGCGTCGCAAGCTTGGCAAGATCCAGTGGTGGCGTCGGCGAGGGCATGCGGCGAGGCCAAGCCAGCGCGAGTGCAATCGGCGACCGCATATCCGGATTGGCAAGTTGCGCCACCACCGAGCCATCGATGTACTCGACCAAGGCATGCACAATCGATTGGGGATGCACCACGACGCCCAGCTGATCAGCCGGCATCGCGAACAGGTGGTGCGCTTCGATCAGCTCCAGCCCCTTGTTCATCATCGAGGCGCTATCGATGGTGATCTTGCGGCCCATGGACCAATTCGGGTGCTTCAGCGCCTTTTCAAGCGTCGCGTCGGCGATCTGTTCGCCGGTCCAGGTGCGGAACGGCCCGCCAGAGGCCGTGATCACGATGCGCGAGACGCCAGTGCGGTCATGTCCGGCAAGTGCCTGGAAGACGCCAGCATGTTCGCTGTCGACCGGCAGCAACGTCGCGCCGTGGCGCTTGACCGCAGCCATGAAGAGATAGCCCGCCGACACGAGACACTCCTTGTTGGCGAGCGCGATGCGTGTGCCTTGCTCGACGGCGGCGAGCATCGGGGCGAGGCCGGCAGCACCGACGATGGCACCGAGGACACAGTCTGCCGGCCGACGCGCGGCGTCGATCACAGCATCAGGACCGGCCGCGGCTTCGATTCCGGATCCGGCGAGCGCGGTTTTCAAGGCGCCGTACTGAGCGGCGTCCGCAACAACGGCGAGCTTCGCCCTGTGGGCCCTTGCAAGCTTGGCCAGCGCGTCAGCATTTGAGTGCGCCGTCAGCGCGACAATCTCAAAGCGACCTGGGTAACGGCCGACCAGATCGAGAGTCGAGGTACCGATCGAGCCGGTGGCGCCGAGAACGGACAGTCGCTGGGGCGCAGCGTGCGTATCGTCAATCCAAGCAGAACTTACCATTGCAGCAACGCCCGTGCCGGCTCTTGAACATTTAGGAAAGCGGCAAACAGGGCCGCTGCAACTGCCGCCGTCACGAGGCCATCGATGCGGTCCATGAAGCCGCCGTGACCTGGAATAATGTTGGACGCATCCTTGGCGCCAAAGCGCCGCTTCAGGGCGCTTTCAGCAAGGTCTCCGCCTTGTGCAACAACAGCCAGGACGGCGCCGAGGAGGGCGAGTTTGGCCGGACTGCTGCCCGCAACCAGATTGGCGTAAAGCGCACCAGCGATCGCGCTCGCAGTCACCGCGCCGACCAGTCCCGCCCAGGTCTTGTTCGGCGATACGCTTGGCCACAGGCGCGGGCCGCCGATGAGCCGTCCGCTGAAATAGGCGGCGGTGTCTGTAACAACCACAATCGCCATCACGAACAGAACAGCAAGCAAGCCGAAGTTCGGATCGTCGCGCAGCCAGATGAGAGCGACACCGGGCAAGCCCGCAAATGCCACCCCGGCCGCCGACGTCCAGGGATGGTGACCCGTCGCCAGCAATCCAACCAGAATGGCACCAATCAGGAGTGCAAGCACGGAGAGTCCGACAAGCCCCATTGTGACCAGCACGATGGCGACAACCACGGCGGCCACGTGGGCCAGCAGCGTGGGATCAATACCGCTGCCGCGCACGACCCGGCCCCACTCCCAGGCAACAATGACGGATATGGCAAGGATCATCCCGGCAAAAGGCAGAAATCCAGCCGAGGTGAGACCAATGGCTGCGACCGCCATGACCACGCCGGAAATGACACGAGGCAAAAGATCTTTGCCGACACGGCCACCGGGCGCGTGCCCCTTTGGCGGCTCGCCATTCGCCTGCGGCGCATCGGCCATGCCAGCTCCTTCGCGGTTCATAAAGAGTCTAGCGACCAGCTACCGCCGCCAGCCCGCCGAACCGGCGCGACCTCATCTGGAATTGGCGGATCGCCTGCTCAAGCATTTCCTTGTTGAAGTCCGGCCAGTTGGCATCAAGAAACACGAACTCCGTATAGGCCAGCTGCCAGAGCAGGAAGTTTGACACCCGCACTTCACCTGACGTGCGGATCAATAAATCCGGATCGGGGATTCCGTACGTGTCAAGCGCAGCTTCAAGTCGCTCGGGCGTAATCTCGTCAGGCGTCATGCGGCCGGCTGCCACCTCCTCAGCCAAGCGGCGCGCGGCCTTTGCAAGTTCGCCACGTGCCCCGTAGTTGAAGCAGATGTTGAGGTTGAGCGCCGCATTCTGCGACGTGGTCAGCACCGCGTCGTCCATCAGCGCCAGCAGATCCGGCTCCACCCGGTCACGCTCGCCGATGATGCGGATGCGCACGCCGGCGGCATGCATGTCGGCCAGATCCTGCTGTATAAAGCGGCGGATGAGCCCCATCAGGAACATCACCTCGGACGGCGGGCGGGTCCAGTTTTCGGTCGAAAAGCTGTAGATGGTGAGATAGCCGATCCCGAGCTCCACGGCGGCCTTGACCGTGCGGCGCACAGCATCGACGCCAGCGCGGTGACCGGCGACGCGTGGTAGTCCGCGCGCCTCAGCCCAGCGTCCGTTGCCGTCCATGATGATGGCCACGTGTCGCGGCGGTAGAGCCGGCTCGCCAACGAGCGGCCGGGCACTCAGCGCCAGCTTGTTTGAGGGATCTTGGATCATCAGGGGTGCGGCTCGCGATAGGTCAATACGGCGGAGAAACAAACGCGGCGCAACACCAGACGTGACCGAGCAAGGGTGCGGCAAAGGCCGCGCCCCGATGACTCAGACCTGCTTGATTTCGGCTTCCTTGGCGGTCGCGAGCTGATCGATTTCCTTGACCAGCTTGTCCGTCAACTCCTGCACTTTCGTGCCATTCTTGCGGCTGTCATCTTCAGTGATTTTGCCGTCTTTTTCCAGCTTCTTGATCGCATCCATGCCGTCGCGCCGGACATTTCGGACCGCCACGCGTCCGGCTTCGGCATATTTGTGCGCGAGCTTCGCCAGTTCGCCACGCCGGTCGCCTGTCAGAGGTGGCACAGAGAGGCGGATCATGTTGCCGTCTGTCTTGGGGGTAACGCCAAGGTTTGCTTCGGAAATCGCCTTCTCGACGGCCTTGACCTGGCCCTTGTCCCAGACTGTGACTGAAATCGTCTTGGCATCGGGTGTTGAAACCGTCGCACACTGGGAGAGCGGCATGCGTGAGCCGTAGATCGTGACCACAACAGGGTCGAGCAGATGTGCCGAGGCTCGGCCCGTGCGCAAGCCTGCAAACTCTTTCTTGAGCGTGTCGATGCCGGCGCGCATGCGCCGCTCGAGGTCTTTGATGTCGAAGCCAGACATGTTCAACTCCCCTGCTCTCGAACGACCTGCGCGCCAACGCAATGTTGATCCAGATCGTCGCCAGCGTTAGCCGCGGACGATCGTCGACCTCGCTGTACCAGCAACAACGGCCTGCAAGATGCCGGGTTCGCCGATATCGAACACGATTACCGGAATATTGTTGTCACGGGCAAGGGCAATAGCGGCCCCGTCCATGACCTTCAGGTCCTTCGCAAGCACTTCAGTGAAGCTGATGGTCTCGTAACGCTTGGCTGTCGGGTCCTTCTTCGGATCGGCCGAATAGATGCCGTCCACCTGCGTCGCCTTCAGGATGGCATCACAGTTCATCTCTGCGGCGCGCAGCGAAGCCGTCGTATCGGTGGTGAAAAAAGGGTTGCCAGTTCCTGCCGCAAAGATGACGACCCGCTTCGCTTTAAGGTGGTGCAACGCTTTGGGCCGCACATAGGCCTCACAGACGGTTGGCATCGAAATGGCCGACAGCACCCGTGCGCTGCACCCTGCTTTTTCAAAAGCGCTCTGCAGAGCGAGTGCGTTCATGACCGTCGCCAGCATGCCCATGTAGTCGCCAGTTGCCCGGTCCATACCATGCTGCGCCGCACCTTGCACGCCACGGTAGATATTGCCGCCACCTACGACCACGCACAGTTCGAGGCCGGTGGCGGCCACCGCGGCCACGTCCGTTGCCAACCGGTCCATCACGGCAACGTCAATGCCGAAGCCCTGACGTCCCATCAGGGCTTCGCCGGAGAGTTTGAGCAACAGACGAGTGTAGGCTGGCTTCGACATGCGACCTCGATAGCAGACATCCATCCAAGCAAATGCCTGGCATCCAAGCAAATGCCTCGCGCGGAGTGTAGCTGATTCGGCGACGGACGCGATTTCGACCTTGGCCGGGTCTCCTGCAGCCAGGACAACGCTACTGCAAGACTGCTGTAAGGTGGGCTTTTAACTCTCAGACGCCTCGCGACCACCCGGCTCCCAGTCCATGACGTGGTCGACAGTGCTCAGCCATTGCACCAGACCAGCTGACGCGACCTATGCATCAAACCGAGTGGATTGAGAATTTTTGCCAATTGGCACTACACAGACATCGTGCCCTCGGTGACGCGGACGGCGCTGCCGCCGATGCGCGCCAGTTTCAACCGGCCCTGCTCGATCTCGATCGACAGCGAGATGAGGCTCGGCCGTCCCATCTCAAAGCCTTGTTCGATGACCTTGCGGTGGTGGCCGTCGCGCGGCGTGTCAAACTGATGCACGGCGCCAGCGAAAGCGGCCGCAGCGCTCCCGGTCGCCGGATCCTCGATGACGCCAGCTGCCGGCCAGAACATGCGCGCGTGAAAGGCCGATGTGTTGTGTACGCAGTCACGGGTGTAAACGAAGGCGCCGCCGGGCATGGGCGCCGAGAACACCTGTCCGAAATGCGGCGCAACCACTGTTGCACGCGCAATAGCGGTTCGGTTGGAAACCGGCACACAGACAAATGGAACACCCGCCGAGTAGATGCTCGGTTTGTGGTTTTCAAAACCGATCTCGGATGGGATCAAGCCGAGCGCCGCGGCCAAGCGCTCGACTTGCGGCGGCGCGTTGCCCTTTTCCGGCAGCTTCGGCAGATCAAATTCGGCGAACGGTGGCTTGCCTGGACGCTGGCGCACACCGATGCGCACGGTGCCGATCTTCAATTCCAGAACAATCAACGTGTCGCCTTCGCCGTTGCTCGCCGGTGTGCGCAGTTCCGCCAGCAGTGCCGCAGCACCAACGGTGGGATGCCCTGCGAACGGCAATTCAGTGCCCGGCGTGAAGATGCGCATCTTAGCCGTATGTGCGGGCCGCTCGGACTTGAGCAGAAATACAGTCTCCGACAGCGCGAACTCGCGCGCGATGGTTTGCATCTGGGTGTCCGTGAGCGCGTCAGCGTCGTGCACGACTGCAAGCGGATTGCCGGCAAAGCGGCTCTCGGTGAAAACGTCGAGGGTGTGGAACTGCAGGCGCATGGGGCTCGGCTCTCGTCAGGTCAACTCGCGCGAGACCATGCCGGAATTCGCCGCGCGCTCCAAGCTATTACCGATTGGAAGACACGGCACGCCCCGTGCGCCCCCACTTCCATGCACACGTCGACTGTGGCAGGTCGGGTTCGCGCCGTAGGATCTTCGCCGATGTCGACACGTCTCATCACGCATCCATGCTTCACCGAGCATGACACCGGACCCGGACACCCCGAGCGGCCAGACAGGATGCGCGCGATCGACAAAGTGCTCTCGCACGATCTGTTTTCCGGCCTCACGCGAATTGAGGCACCGCTGCGTGCCGATGTCGAAGACGCGATCCTGCTGGCGCACCCCAAGCGCCATCTCGACCACATCAAAGCCAACCGCCCATCGCCTGGCGCCGAGCCGGAGCAGATCGATCCTGATACCGTCATGTCTGGTGGCTCCTGGGAAGCCGCGGTCCGTGCTGTCGGCGCGGGGCTGCTCGCGGTCGACGAGGTGATGGCTGGCAACACCAAGAATGCCTTTTGTCAGGTCCGCCCGCCCGGCCACCATGCCGAAGCCGATCGCGCCATGGGCTTCTGCCTGTTTTCTAATATCGCCATTGCCGGGCTGTATGCGCGCAAGAAATACGGCGCCGAACGCATTGCCGTGGTCGACTTCGATGTGCACCACGGCAATGGTACGCAGGATATCTTCTGGCGCGACAAGGATCTGTTCTTTGCCTCCACCCACCAGATGCCGCTCTATCCCGGCACCGGCGCCCTCAACGAAACGGGTGCCGCCAACAACATCGTCAACGCGCCCCTTCGGCCGGGCGATGCGGGCAGCCAATTCCGCGACGCCTTCGAGAGCCGTGTGTTGCCAAAGTTGATGTCGTTCCACCCCGATATCGTGTTCATCTCGGCCGGTTTCGATGCCCACCAGGACGATCCGCTGGCCAATCTGCGACTGGTCGAGGCTGATTTCGCTTGGGCGACAGAAAAACTGGTTGATATCGCCGCTAAACAGGCTGGCGGCCGGCTCGTCTCCATGTTGGAAGGCGGTTACAATCTGACCGCACTCGCCCGCTCTGTTGGTGTCCATGTCAAAGCCTTGATGGACGCGTGAGTGCATGCCGTGATGCCGAGGAGGCGACCATGACAGCGACCGCACAGACTTCTCCGCCACCCGCCCAGTCCCGCGCGCAGCGCCATGCCGACATCAAGGAAATGGCGTTCGAGCGCGCGCTGAAGGAACTCGAGCACATCGTCGGCCGTCTAGAGCGCGGCGATGTCGAGCTTGAGGAAAGCATCGCGATCTACGAGCGCGGCGAGAGCCTGCGCGACCACTGTGATAGGCTGCTCAAGCAAGCCGAGGCCAAGGTCGAAAAGCTCACACTCAACCGTGCCGGTGAACCCACGGGAACTGAGCCGTTCCGCGCGGAGTGATGTCGATCGCCATCAGCGAGTATCTTGCAGAATGTTGATGGCCCTGTTGACGCGGGAACACGGGATGACTAGAGGCTTGTGGATCGTCGATTGACCCCGATGTGCGTGGCCGACGGCCTACGCTGCCGTAGCTCAGTGGTAGAGCACTCCCTTGGTAAGGGAGAGGTCGGTAGTTCAATCCTACTCGGCAGCACCAGTGTTTTCAAGGGTTTGGCGGGTTTTTGAAACCTGCTTGCGCGGTCATAGCGTCGTGCATGAGGCCGTGAAGCTTGCACGCGTGCATGGGCTCGATACCACCGAGACGATGGTTAGGGTTGGCGAGCGGCTTAGGTGCTCACGGTGTCAGCGGGTCGGGTGTCTGGCGTCGCCTGTGATCGGCTAGCGTTGCGTTGGGCCAGCCAAGCCTTGTACTCGCGATCCATCAGAACGACGTCGCGGGCGCTGTAGCGATGCTTTTCCCTCTCGGGGCGCCAGTCAGACACAATGCACATCAGTCTGCCGCTGGGCAGCCGAACACGGGGCTTTTGGGTGCGCTTGGCCATGATCGGCAATATAGCTTGCCTGCGGCGCTCTCTGCCGGGATGAGATCGCGTCGGCTGCGGAGATACTGCGGCACCGACAGAGCGAGAT
This sequence comes from Hyphomicrobiaceae bacterium, assembly GCA_031374735.1. Classification (GTDB taxonomy): domain Bacteria; phylum Pseudomonadota; class Alphaproteobacteria; order Rhizobiales; family Hyphomicrobiaceae; genus JABFRJ01. The sequence goes on from JANMGQ010000046.1 coordinate 72,180, forward strand.
CCAAGGAAGATCTGCCGTGACCTCATGCGCGGCACTGGCTGTGCTCTCGCCCTTGATCGTCCCGACTCGTGGCGACCAATTGCCGAGATCGTCGGCAAGTCATTGCAGTGGCGCGTAGATCTGCCAGCGATACGAAATTCTCGTATGCCTCAATAGTCGGCGGTTATGGCAGGTCGACGAACCCCGCTTCGTCAAGCTAGTCGGCTGATCCACAATAACAATCCGGCTTAATGTGGGAAAATCCCACATTAGCGACGCCATGGAGTGGCGATGCTTTCATCAGCATGGCCGACATGATCGAACCTGTGCATTTTTTGCACGAGTTGCCGGTTGCGCACGTCGACACGACAAAGCCGCCCGCGTGGCGACGGACGGCTATGGGATGCTTGGCGATGATCATGCGTCACTTCGGTAGCGATTTCCACTTAGGGGCGCCCGTGACGTCATCCGTTCGGTACTCAAACCACCCTGACATAGCTTTGCCGCCCCATCTGATTTGCACATGCCGATCCTGCACAGGGATGGACACTACGTTCGGCCAGAATGCGGCTATGCACTGCCCCGTGGCATGCCTGACACTGGGGTACACAATGCCGTTGCTGTTGGCGCTCCGAAGCACCTTGGCAAACGCCTGCGAGCGACCATAATCTGCAACATCTGCCGACAGCAGGTGTGCGTAAGCGCCTCCGCGAATGTCGTGCATCTCTTTGTTGATGGCGCCCTTGTAGGACCGATAGGTGGCGGTAAGCGGCGGGTCGTTGGTCGCGGCGTGAAAGCGACCCATGTGGAACGAAACTTCGAGTAGTGCAGTGCTGAAACTGTGGCCCGCATAGTAGATGCCGAATGTCCCGTCGGTGAAACGAGACGCGCGATTGGGACTGTAATGCGTGAACGGCGCCATCACGATAGACGCGCCCGTGCCGGTCACAACCTTGTCTGGCGGCACAGCATTGATGTTTCCAGCATCCGTTCGAATTCTCGGGTTCGTCAGTCCCTCAAGCTCGACCAGCAAGTGCCAATCCTCTTTCGGCCCCACTCGCTCGAATAGGTCAATCGGCGGAAAGCGCGACAGAATGAGGCGATAGGTAGCCTTCCATTGAACGCGCCGAGACGGAACCTTCTCCGCCTCGGCGCTTGATGTGAACAGGTCAGACTTCGGCTTGCCGCGCTTCCTCACCAACCACCTCTAATATGATCAAGATAGTCACGGACGGCTGCAAGATCCGTCATGCTGCCCGCCATCATTCGCTCCAGCGCCGACTGACCACCGAAGGCGAGGTTTGGCGCGGCAACCCATCTGTCCGCGTGTTCCGGTCGCTGGTAGATGATCTCAAGCGCCTTGAATATTCCAAGGACATAGCTCACCCGAGTCGCAAGGTCTCGCGAGGCCGTAACACCGTTCGTGTCGCCAGCCTTCCACTTCTGGAAGGTGGACCGCGAGGGGCTGCCCAGCAGGATCATTGCCTGAGTGTTCGACACGTTCCAAACCTCAGCAATCTTGAAGAATGCACGAAGGCCCGCGCCGATCATGTCCGACGTGAAGGTAGGTGATGGCGGCGCAGCTACCGCCTTGAAGTTGACTACGGCCATGGGGCTCCCCTCTTTGATTTGTCCACCATAGGACTATTCGTCGATCTTGTCCAGATTTGGACTATCAACAGGTTAACCCACACGACAAAGCCCGCGACGGGCTATCGCGGGCTGTCATCGTCTCGGCATTGTCGGCGCCGTTAGGCTGCTTCTTCATCCAACGCTGAGTTGGCTGCCAGGATCGGCCGTGCCGCTGCAATGAACGCGAGCACATGCTTATGATTGGACTTGAGCAAAAATAGCTCCAACACAAGTTCGCCGCCAACTTCCGAACCACCGATGCGAACTGCGACGTTGCGAAGGCGCTGCATCAGATCGGCCCGTGCGCCACGCAATCCCGTCCCCCAATCGGCGTCCAATATTGACCCCGGGATCAGCGGCGGCGGTGTGAAGTTGTGACGTTGGCTCAGCCGCTTCTTTTCTGCGCGCGCTGCAGACGCGGGGCGATGTCGGCGCGCCGATATGGGGTCAGCGGCGCGCGCCGGTGCGCACTCAGCGCTTCCATCTCGCGGGAGAACTTCTCCAGCGTGGCAGCGAAGGCTCGGAACTCTTGCGCGATGATCGCGAGTTGATGCGTGGTCATCTGAACTTCTCCGGAAAATTGAAATAGTCGGACGTGTTGATGCCGCGCTTTGAGTCGATCTTGCCGTGCTTCGGCTGATCTTCCATGAAGGTCGAAGGCGCGTCAGGTGGCATATTAATGACAAGCCGTGCTGCGTCGCGACGCTTGCGCTCAGCTATTGCCTTGGCGATTTCGACTTCTTGATCTTGGGATGACCACTGGTCCGAACTCATAAAAATCGTCCTTGCGCGCTGCCGCGATGGCCTCTAGTTCCTCTTGCGAGAAAGGCGTCGTTCGCTTGGGTGCCATCCGGCAGCGTTGATCGTCTTTGGGTACACCCGTGCAAATGCGTTACGCGTGCGGGACGCCCCAAACGAGACAACACCGGAGGACACATATGCGCACCCAACTTCGCCTCGCGATCGGCGCCCTGGCTCTCTTGCCCTGTATCGCCGCGGCTCAGACGACCACGCCAGCCACACCTGCTGCTCCATCTGCCCCAGCCACGCCCGCAGCGACGGCACCTGCGGCACCGCCACTGTTTGCGACCACGAAGGTCGAGGGCACCGACAACGTCTACGTCTTCCGCTATCAGGGTCATCAGTCGATGTTCGTGGTGACGAAGGCCGGCGTGATCGCGACCGATCCGATCGGGTTGCGCCGCCCGCAGGCCGTCACGACCTACATGGACGAAATCAAGCGGGTGTCGAACGGCCAGCCCGTCAAGTATCTCATCTACAGCCACAGCCACTACGACCACATCGCCGGCGGTCAACCGTTCAAGGCGGCGGGCGCGCGCGTCATCGCGCACAAAAATGCCATCGCACAGCTGAAGCGCTTCCCAACGCCCGACGTCGTCATGCCCGACGAGTCCGTCGACAACAAGAAAATCATCACACTCGGTGGCACGACCTTGGAGTTGCTCTACGTCGGGATCAACCATTCCGACAATTCGCTGGTGATGCGTCTGCCGAAGGAGAAGCTCATCTTCACCGTCGACTTCATCCCGATCCAGTCGCTGCCGTTCCGCAACATGCCCGACACCACCAACCCGCTCGCCTGGCGCGACAGCGTCAAGCGCGTCGCAGCACTCGACTGGGACCGCATGATCCCGGGCCACCCGAACGCTGGTGGACGTCTCGGCACCAAGCAGGACGTGCTCGACTTCGCCGCCTACTTCGACGACCTCAACGCCGAGGTGAAGAAGTTTGCAGCCGAAGGTAAATGCACCGACACGGCCATGAAGGAAGTCAAGCTGCCCAAGTACGAGAAGTGGGGCAACTACGCCAACTTCCTGCCGATGAACGTCGAGCGTATGTGCTACCTCGCGAACGGCAACTGATCGAATGGTCCTTCTGGGCGGTTTGAAGCCGCCCAGGAGGCCTTTGGGGATTCTGCTGGAACGCGTGCGGATGTTCACACCGTTCAATAGCAATGGGCGATCGACTTGGCCGGTGGAGATCGTGATTCCGACGTGACAACGCCACGATTTGGCGCAATATGCGCCCCACGGCGACCAAACGTCGCCACGTCCGAAGGCGGTGATCCCGTGTTTTCATGGGCACAGTCGGGAAAATCTCGGACAACATCTCAAGGGAGTGACTTGATGAAGAAGTCTCTGTTCACCAGTGCAGCCGTTGCTGCAGTCCTCGCGTTTTCAGGCGCGGCGCATGCTCAGCTCAAAATCGGTGTCGCCGGCCCCCTCACCGGCCCGAACGCCGCTTTCGGCGCGCAGCTGAAGAACGGTGCCGAGCAGGCAGCTGCTGACATCAATGCCAAAGGCGGCATCAACGGCCAGAAGATTGAACTCGTGTTCGGCGACGACGTGTCGGATCCGAAGCAGGGCGTTTCGGTTGCCAACAAAATGGTCGGCGACGGCGTCAAGATCATCCTCGGCCACTTCAACTCGGGCGTCACGATGCCCGCCTCGGAAGTGTACGCTGAAAACGGCGTGTTCATGATGACGCCATCGGCCACCAACCCGAAGATCACCGAGCGCGGCATGTGGAACGTGTTCCGCACGTGCGGTCGCGACGACCAGCAGGGCGAAGTCGCCGGCAAGTATCTGGTCGGCGCTGCAAAAGGCAAGAAAGTGGCCATCGTCCACGACAAGACCACCTACGGCAAAGGCCTCGCCGACGAAACCCAGAAGGCGTACAACGCCGGCGGCGGCAAGGAAGTGCTTTATGAAGGCATCAACGTCGGCGAGAAGGACTTCGCCGCGCTTGTGTCCAAGATCAAGCAGTCCGGCGCTGAAATCGTCTATTGGGGTGGCCTCCACACCGAAGGCGGCCTGATCGTTCGCCAGATGCGCGACGCTGGCGTCACCGCCGTCATGATGTCCGGCGACGGCATCACCGACAGCGAATTCGCAGCCATCGGCGGCCCCGCCGTCGAAGGCACGCTGATGACCTTCCCGCCCGAGCCGCGCAACCGTCCGGAAGCTGCAGCCGTCGTGAAGACCTTCAAGGAAGTGCGCAAGTTCGACCCGCAAGCCTACACGCTCTACACGTATGCAGCGCTCGAAATCGTTGCTGGTGCAGCTGCCAAGGGCAAGACGACCGACGCGAAGAAGCTCGCTGAAATCGTCAAGGACGGCACCGCTTGGCCGACCGTCATCGGCCCGATCGCCTATGACAAGAAGGGCGACATCACCCGTCCCGACTACGTGATGTACACGTGGAAGAAGGGCGCTGACGGCAAGATCACCTACATCCAGAACTGATCCGTTCTTATCGTAGTGGTTTGAAAACAGGGGGCGGTCCGGCAACGGGCCGCCCTTTGATTTTGGAGCGCCGCACTTTGCCTGCGGCCTGAGCGGGGAGCGGTCGATTGTCTGTTGCAGCCAGCCCCTCAGCTCTGCGAAGCTACCCGCGGGGAACGACACGCAGGACTGTTTGCCGCGAGCCACAATGCAACATCATTCCTTCCGGCTGATTCTGGGTTTCGGACTTGCGCTGTGGCCGCTGACGGCCGTCGCGCAAGGCCCAGCAAAGACGCAGCCAAAGACGCCCGCCAAAGCGCAGGCCATGACCCCGGAGATCGCCAAGCGACTGTATGACCTTGGCTATCCCGCTGTTGGAGACAATGCAGATCTTGGCGTTGCGCAATGGCGATCGAGGTCAGGGCGCAAGACAATTGGCCCGCTGACTCAAGACGAAGCGGCGGCTGTTGGGCGAGAGCCGATGCCGCCAGCCTTTGGCGCGTACCTGGGTGATCCGTTCAAGGGTTACGGGGTTGCCGTCCGCCAAACCTCACGGACCGCGGCGACAGCCATGGCGGTCGAAGATTGCAAAAAGAACGGCGGCCCTTCCTGCGATCCTGGCCGAGCCATCGTCTTTACGGGACAGCGCTGTCTTGCTCTTGCAGGCTACAAGGACGAGGTCGGCGCGGACGGTAAATTGTACACGGCCTTCTCGGCTTTTGTCGGCGACACCGCGCAGGATGCAAAGACGATCGCCGTACGCAATTGCGCCTCTGACCCGGATGGGCAGAAGCATTGCAAACCGCTGTTCGCGCACTGCGCTGATGGCAGCACGTCGGGTGCGTCGGCTGCCCCACCGGTAACGCCATCGGCCGCCTCCGTACCCCCGCCATCGGCTCTTCCCGCTGCGCCATCAGCTGCCGAGATCGCACGCAAACTGCACAGTCTTGGCTATCCGGTGAGCGGCAAAGTCTCGGACAATCCGACGGTCGGGCTGTCGCAATGGCGTTTTCGCACCACGGGTAAAGCGTCCCGCGATCCAATCACACCGGAGGAAGCACAAGCCATCATGACCGCGTCGATCCCGGCAAGCTACGGCGCAATCGCTGGCACGGCCTATTCAGGCTACGGGCTTTCAACGCAAAGCACCTCCCGCGACGCCGCCGAGGCGGATGCCCTGGCGCGCTGCCAGCAGGCCAAGGGGACCGATTGCGACAAGTCTCTTCCGATGGTGATCGCTGACACGCGCTGCCTCGCGTTTGCAGGCTTTACGGGTGTGCTGAAGGCTGATGGCAAGAAACACACGCTCTCGGCCAGCGGTTTTGCGGATGAGCCGGACGCAGCCGTACAAGCTGCGCTGTCACGCTGCGCGCAGGAGCCCGAGAACGCGCCGCACTGCCAGCCTCTGGTCACGCTGTGCGCCGACGGTCGGCAAGCGACACGCACCGCTGCTCAGACGCAACCCGCAGCAGTGCCTCCGGCTCAAGCCCCGAGCGCAGCGCCGGTGACACGTCCAGCATCGGCTACCGAGGCGTCAGCCCGTCCAAGCGCCGAGGTCATGAACAAGCTTTATGAGCTTGGTTTTCCGATGGCAGGCAAGCCGTACGACGACCCTGCGATTGCTGTGTCGCAGTGGCGGTCCCAGCAGCCCCGGCCGCAGAGCGGCGCGCTCTCCACGCAGGAAATCGAGGCTATTCTCGCGGCGTCGCAGCCGAGCACATTCGTCGCCTTGGTTGGCGATCCCCTCGCCCTTCACGGTGTTGCAGCCCAGCGGACCAGCCGGGCCAAAGCCGAGGTGGATGCGGTCGCCAGCTGCCGCCAAAAGCGCGGCGACTGCGATGGCGACGCACACGTGGTGGCCAGCGGCCGTTGCATGGCCTTCGCCGGCTACAAGGATGACGGCGCACCGCGATCGTTCCGTGTGTCCGCCCTTGGCTCTGACCGTCCAAGTGCCACGGCAAATGCCATGACGCGCTGCAGCGTGAAACCCGCTGACGCCGCCAAGTGCAAACCCCTGCTTGTCGTTTGCGGCGACGAGCGGGTGCCCTGACATCGTCGCGCCCTGCTCGTCGCAGATCCTGTTGCCGTCACGTCCCGCGCGGCTTCGCACGCGCCGTGGGCAGAGCGTTGGCAGGGTCGTCGGGCCAGACGTGCTTGGGATAGCGGCCGCGCATGTCGGACTTCACATCGCGCCAGGACCCAGCCCAGAAACCCACGAGATCGCGCGTGATCTGGATCGGCCGCTGCGCGGGCGAGAGCAATTCAAGCGTCAGCGGCAGGCGACCGCCGGCGACCGACGGGTGTTGCTTCAATCCGAACAGTTCCTGCACGCGGATCGCCAAGGCTGGTGCGCCGGGACCATCGTAGCGGATGGCGAAGCGGTTGCCGGTCGGCGCTTCAAAGTGCGTCGGCGCATCTGTTTCCAGCCGGCGTTTCATCTCCCACGGCACGAGCAGATCAAGTGCTGCGCCGAGATCGTCGGCACCGATGTCCGACAGTGACGTCTTTCCCTCCAGAAACGGCGCGAGCCAATCGGTAACGGAGGCTGCCAGCGCCGCATCGGAGAGATCAGGCCATTGCTCGGGCGCTGTAGCGCGCAGGAAAGCGATGCGGTCGCGCAATTGCGCCTGTGCTTTCGACCAGGCCAAACGTGCGACGCCGATGCTCGCGATACCGCGTGCCAGCGCTTCAGCCGTCTCGGGACCGGCTGGCGCTGCTTGTGGAGACGAGTCGAGCACGATGGCACCGACGCGCTTCACGCGGCGCGCTTTCAGACGGCCTTCGGCCGGCGCGAACGTGATTTCGTCTGCCGTGGTCAAGCGATCACCGGCGACGGACAGGAACTCCGCTTCGTCCATGCTGGCTGCGAGCAAAATGCGCGTCGCCGCAGCTGTCCCCGCGAGGTCGGCTGCGACGAGATAGGTCGCACGCGCCAGCGGATCGGCAGCGTCAAGATTCGCCCCGCGGCCGTTTGCCATCAGGAACTGCCCGCTGCCGCCGCGCGCTTTCGCAATGCGATCGGGGAAGGCAAACGCGAGCAGCGCCGCAGTAGAAATTGGTGCAGACACCGACGTGCTGCCGCCCGCCTCTTCCGCCCAGCGCTCGGCCAGCCGCCGCATGTGCTGCGCGCGCTCGGAGCGGTCGCGGCGGAACTGCACCACGCGAAGGTCCAGGTCTGTATCGCTGCCGCCAAGACCACGCTCAACGATCACGGCCGCAACATCGGCCGCAGCACGCGCCTGACCAAGATCGGTCGCCGCAAGCACCATCCGCGCCAGCGGCGCGGGGAGCGGCAACGCGCGGATCCGCTTGCCGACGTCTGTAATGCGCCCCGTCGCATCGACAGCACCGAGGCCGGTCAGACGTTCACGCGCCGCACGCAGCGCCGCCGGCGCAGGCGGATCAAGCCAGTTCAGCGTGGTGGGATCAGACACCCCCCAGGCTGCGCAATCGAGCAGCAGCCCCGACAAATCCGCCTGTCGAATTTCTGGCTCGGCGTAAGGCGGCAGACTGATCGTCTCGGGCTCGTCCCATAGGCGGTAACAGATACCGGGCTGCGTGCGGCCCGCGCGACCACGCCGTTGATCAGCAGCAGCACGCGAGACACGCACCGTATCAAGCCGCGTCACGCCAGCCTCGGGCTCATAGCGCGGCACGCGCGCCTGCCCACAATCGATGACAACACGCACGCCCTCGATGGTCAGCGATGTCTCGGCGATAGAGGTCGCGAGCACGATCTTGCGCGTGCCCATCTCGGCGGGAGTCACAGCGCGATCCTGCTCCTGCGGCGTGAGCGCGCCATAGAGCGGCGCGACAATGATGTTGGGGCCGAGCGCCTTATCGGTGAGCTTTTCTGCGACACGCCGGATCTCACTCTGGCCCGGCAGAAACGCGAGGATCGAGCCGGTTTCATTGCGGACGGCGCGCAAGATCGCATCGACCATCTGCTCATCGATGCGCCGCCGCGGGTCGCGGCCGAGATAACGCGTCTCCACCGGATACGCACGGCCCTCGCTCTCGATAACCGGCACGTCGCCGAGTTGCTTGGCAATACGCGCGCCATCGAGCGTCGCGCTCATGATCAGCAGACGCAGATCCTCCCGCAGACCCGCCTGCGCGTCCAGCGCCAGCGCAAGGCCGAGATCAGCATCCAGCGAGCGCTCGTGGAACTCGTCGAACAGCACAGCGCCGACGCCCTCGAGCGAGGGATCGTCCAATATCAGCCGCGTAAACACGCCCTCGGTGACGACCTCGATCCGCGTCTTCGCGCTCACCCGCGTGCCGAGCCGCGCCCGCAGACCGACCGTATCGCCGAGCCGCTCGCCGAGCGTCTTGGCCATGCGCTCGGCCGCACCGCGCGCCGCCAGCCGCCGTGGCTCCAGCACCAGGATCTTGCGACCCTCAAGCCACGGCTGATCAAGAAGCGCGAGCGGCACCCGCGTCGTCTTGCCAGCGCCGGGCGGCGCAACCAGCACGGCCGAGGCACGCGCCGACAACGCCGCGCGCAACCCCGGCAACGCCTCATCGATCGGCAATGGCTGGTCGAAGATCATGGCGCCCTATAGCCGGTTCGGCGTTGCGGGCGAATATGGCTACTTCAGCAGGGCGATGACCGCGTCGGCCATTTCCTTGCAGTTCGCCTTGCCGCCCATGTCGCGGGTGCGGATGTCGTGTTCGGCAAACAGGATCTCGATCGCCGCCTCGATGGCGCGAGCGGCTTTCGGATGGCCGAGATGATCGAGCATCATGGCGCCAGACCAGATCTGCCCGATGGGGTTCGAGATGCCCTTGCCAGCAATATCTGGCGCCGAGCCATGCACGGGCTCGAACATCGAGGGGTAATCGAGCTCAGGGTTGATGTTGCCGCCGGGCGCAATGGCGATTGTGCCAGTCGTGGCTGGACCGAGGTCCGACAGGATGTCGCCGAACAGATTCGAGGCGACGATGACGTCAAACCAATCGGGATTGCGCACGAGGTGGGCGGTCAGAATGTCGATGTGGAACTGGTTGGTTTTCGCCTTCGGGTATTCTTTCGCGATGGCCGCAAATCGCTCGTCCCAGTAGGGCATCGAAATTGAAATGCCGTTCGACTTGGTGGCGCTCGTCACCTGATTGCGTGGCCGTGTCTTGGCGAGATCGAAGGCGTAGCGCATCACGCGTTCGCAGCCCTTCTTGGAGAACACGGCCTGCTGGATGGCCGCTTCCTGATCCGTGCCCTCAAACATGCGACCGCCGACGGACGAGTATTCGCCCTCGTTGTTTTCGCGCACGATCCAGTAGTCGATGTCACCGGGCTTGCGGCCCGCGAGTGGCGACGTGACACCCTCGAACAAGCGCACCGGGCGTAGGTTGACATACTGGTGGAAGCCGCGACGGATCGGAATGAGAAGGCCCCACAAGGAAATGTGGTCGGGCACGCCCGGAAAGCCGACAGCGCCAAGGTAGATAGCGTCATGTTTGGCTATGCGCTCAAGGCCGTCCGCCGGCATCATGGCGCCGGTCTTGTGGAAGCGTTCGCAGCTCCAGTCGAAGCGGTCCCACTTGAAGGCGATATCGAACTTGCGCCCGACGGCCTCAAGCACGCGGATGCCCTCCGGCACGACTTCATGGCCGATGCCGTCGCCTTCAATGACCGCGATTGTGAGCGCGTTGGTTTTGGACTTGGACTTCGAGGGCGATTTTGACACGGATGATCTGGCTCAGGATCTGGAGGAGCGGGGATGGGTAGGGAGCGACACGACGGCTCAGCTCGCATTCATAGCCGACCGTCGTCACCATGCGTCTACGCCGTTGCGCCCGAGCCGACAATATCCGCCCGGTCTAGCCGACCTGTCGGGAATGGTTCGCCAATGACATGCGACATGGCCGCGAAATGCATTGAGAGAGACGACTGAGCGTTTACGAGTGGCAATTGTTCTGTCGGGTAGACCACGTGCTTGGGCGTGCTTGGGCGTGAGGTAGCACTGTGACCATGAAACACAGATGCACTTTGGGTGTCTGAGTAGCCCTAACCGCAATCTGATCAATCGTTTAGCCGACCCGGAGAACACCTGTTTTCCGCACGGCGAAGCCGTGCCGCTGACTGAAAGGAGAAATCAATGACACGTGCCGTGCAGCGCCGGCCCATATGTGGGCTTTCTTGACGACAACTCACCGGTCCAACAGGCGCAATACCCGAACCAACCCGCCCTACGGTCGCGGCCTCGCCGATCGGGTCGTCGTGCACGCACTGCAGCTCACGCAGTCCACGGGCGGCACGGTGGCGATGCTGCTGGATCTTGCAAGTTTGGCGCATCCATTGCGGCATGTGCTGTACGTCACGCGACCACCGGCCGCCGTTTACGTCCTCAACGAACTGATCTGTCAGCCAGCCGGCGCGGACGGTCTAGAGTGAACCACATTTCCATGCTAAGTTTGATGAATGCCATCGATTGACCGCATCGTAATCATACCCGGCGTCCGAAGTGGGAAACCCACGGTCCGTGGCACCCGCATTACCGTGTCCGACGTGCTGGAGTACCTCGCTGGCGGTATGTCCGAGGACGAAATTATTCTTGATTTTCCAGAGTTGACGCGTGAAGATATCCGCGCGTGCCTGGCCCTTGCGGCCGAACGCGAGAAGCGCATAGTCACCCTCGGCGTGCCGTGAAACTACTTCTTGATGCGAACCTGTCGCGGCGGCTGGTGGCGCATGTCGTGGATTTGTTTCCGGGCAGTGCGCATGCGTCCGTACTCGGTGGCGCCCCCGAAGATCGGGCCATTTGGGACTTTGCCGCGACCGAAGGGTTTGCGGTCGTGACGAAGGACAGCGATTTCTACCGCATGAGTGTCGCGTGGGGCGCGCCACCAAAGGTGATCTGGTTGCGCATCGGCAACGCGGGATCGCGTGCTGTAGTCGACATGCTCCGAGCGAATGCCGCGGCGATCGAGGCGTTCGATGGTGACGCGCAGTCGGCGCTGCTTATTTTTGAGGCCGGTTCTCCGTAGGCGTCGAGTTCGGCTTGGGGCCCAGGCTGTGTGGTTTTCACACAGCCTGGGCCCAAGTGCTGACGCGGCCACGCCATCCAATTTAAACGGTGTCCCGGAATTTGGCGTGCCCTTCGCACGACGAATATCCGGGATCCCGTCGACGTCAAGGCTCAAGCCCGTGCAAGCGGAGGACTTCGGGATAGAGATCAGCCCACGTTGGATTCACCTGTTCGATCAACTCGATTTTCCAGTCACGCCGCCGACGCTTCATCAGATACTCGCGCTTTTGCGCGGACGCTGCCGTCTCATGAGCTTCGAAATAGACAAGT
>JANMGQ010000053.1:0-7316 GCA_031374735.1 Hyphomicrobiaceae bacterium
CGCCCGCTTGGGCGGGGCCCCCCCCCCCCCCCCCCCCACCAAACTGCCTTACTGGCTTTCGCTCGCGATCACGTCACCGAACAGCACGAATGTGTCGCCAGTGAACTTGGACAACTGCACCGACTGGATCGGGTAGAAGTCCGTCGGGCTGCTGAACAGCTTGATGCCGGGGATCAGCATCGGCGGCACATAACCCTTGAAGTTTGCGGCCTGCTTCATCACGTTTTCGCGCGTCAGGTCATCGCCGCAGCGCGTCAGCACGTCGATCAGCGAGTGCGCCGAGGCCCACGCGTTCACGTGGTTGCCGTCCTTGAGATCACCTTGCGGCATGTACTTGGCCATGAAGGCCTTCCACTCGATGAAGTCAGGCGACTTCTCCCACTGCGGGTCCGTCGGGTCCTTCAGGTAGGCAGCCGAGATGATGCCCTGGCCGTTCTCAAAGCCAGCCGGTTTCAAGACGGCACCAACTGACGCAGAGACGTTGTTCAAGTAGTGCGCAGGCTTCCAGCTGATTTCGGCAGCCTTCTTGATGGCCTGCGCCGCGAACTTCGGTGTGGTGATGTTGAAGAACACGTTGGCGCCGGAGTTCTTCAGCTGAATCATCTGGCTGTCGACGGTCGGGTCGGTCGGCTCGTAGGTCGAGACCTGAACAATGAGCTTTTCGCCCTCTTTGCCAAGGCCAGCTTTAAAGCCATTCATGTAGTCTTTGCCGTAGTCGTCGTTCTGCATCAGCACAGCGATCTTGGCATCCTTGACGGTGGCCAGAATGTGCTTGGCGTAGATGGCGGCTTCCGTTGCGTAGTCGGGCTGCCAGCCCATCGTCCACGGGAACTCTTTCGGATTGCCCCACTTCGATGCGCCAGTGGCGACAAACAGCTGCGGCACCTTCTTGGCGTTCATGTACTTGTGGATCGCCGTGTTGGTCGGCGTGCCGAGTTGGTGGAAAGTGAAAAGAACCTTGTCTTCTTCGACAAGCTTGCGTGTCATCTCGACGATCTTGGGCGGCGAGTAGCCGTCGTCATAAGTGATGAAGTTGATCTTGCGGCCGTTGATGCCGCCCTTCTCGTTGATCATCTTGAAGATGGCTTCGTGGGTGCGCCCGATGGTGCCGTAGGCGGACAGATTGCCTGAATACGGATTCGTATGGCCGATCTTGATCTCGGTGTCAGACGCGCCCTCATCGTACTTCTTCTGCGCGAACGCTGGCGACAGACTGAGCGTCAAGGCCAGAATGCTCACACCGAGCAGACTGCGGCGATGCATGGTCATTGGGTTATTCCTCCAGGGTCGTTGCCCGGAGCGATTGGCCCCCAGTTGCGGCCCTGCGTCAAGTCGTCAATAGCGGGCCATCAATAGTGGCCGTCAACTGCTGCCGATGTAGATGCCGGCAAGCAGCACGAGCGCCCCGCCGAGCACGACTTGCACGATGGCCGACGTGAACGGCGTTTCCATGTAGCGCCAGCGGATCCAGGCGATTGCCGCCAGCTCGATCGCGACCACGATGATCGCGACGACAGTGGCGGTCCAGAAGTCCTTGATCAGATAGGGCAGCGTGTGGCCGAGGCCGCCGATCATGGTCATGAACCCGCACACGGCGCCGCGCAGCCACGGGTGACCGCGGCCGGTGATCGCGCCATCGTCGGACATGGCCTCCGTCAAGCCCATGCTGATACCGGCTCCGATCGAGGCCGCAAGCCCAACCAGAAACGCGTCCCAGGATCTGTGCGTCGCAAAGGCCGCGGCAAAGATCGGCGCGAGCGTCGAGATCGACCCATCGATCAGCCCCGCGAGGCCGGGTTGCACGATCTGGAGGACAAACAGGCGGTTCTTGGTCGCGTCCTCTTCGGCCTTCACATCTGGTGTGAGGGTTGTTTCTCCGAGCTTTGCGGCCAGACTTTCGTGCTTCTTCTCGATCTCCGCGAGATCAGCCAGCAGCTTGCGGACGTCGCTATCGGTCGAGCGCTCGGCCGCCTGGGCGTAGAAGCTCGCGGCCTCGAACTCCATAATCTCGGCCTGTCGGCGAGCCGCATCGATGCGCAATCCATCGGCGAGCCAGATGGGGTTGCGCTTGAGGAAGCCCTTGACGTCTGCGCGTGTGATGTAGGGCAGTTCCTTGCCAAACTTGGCCTCGAACAGATCATGCAGCATATGGCGATGCTGCTGTTCCTCGACCGCCATGTCGTCGAACACGGACGCTGATTTTGGATAGAGCGGGCGCAGCTTGGCCGCGAAATTGAGGTAGATCCGCGCGTCTTCTTCTTCGTTGGCGATGGCCAGGGCCAGGACTTCACGTTCCGAAAGCTCGGTGAATCGTTTCATGAAGGTGCCAAATGGAGGCGCGGAGCCGCGCGCGACAAGACCGGAGCAAGCGCTTAGAATGGTTCTAAATTCTTTGCAAGCGACGGGCGTCGATCGCGCGCGTCGCCGTCAGATGCGGCCGCAGCCCGCCCCAACCGACCGTGCAAAGGGCGACGGGATGGGCCAGGTGCTGCCGTCGAGAGCGCGCCCACACACGTTAACACTGTCATGGCCGGCCCTTCGTGCCGGCCATGACACTGGTGGGGTGGACTCTGCGCGGGCTACTTCTGATGAGGGCCGGGAGTGTGTGATGCGAGATGGGGTGCGACCGCATCGATACTGGGGCGAGTGGGCGACGTGTTTTCTGCACGCAGGTGCATGAGACGGCCGCGTGAGGTATCGTACCGTCCTGCAGTTGCGGGCGGGCCGTTTTGGTTCGACGCACGAACGGCCGCCATTCAACGGAGTGCCCCATGCCCCTCGACAGTATCGTCGGCCTTGACCACGTCGTGGTTGTCGTACGCGACCTTGCCAAGGCCGCCGACGCGTGGCGCGGGCTCGGCTTCACGGTCTCCGATCGCGGTACGCATAGCGCCCATATGGGCACAGGCAATCACACGCTGATGCTGGGCGAGGATTATCTCGAACTTCTCGGCGTACTGACGCCGACGGAGCGCAATGCGCCTACGCGCGCACTGCTCGAACAGCGCGAGGGGATCGAGCGGCTCGCCTTCACGACGACCGACGCGGCGATGGGCGTGAAGGCCCTTCAAGACCGCGGCATCGCCGGTGAAGGTCCGATTGCCTTCAGCCGCCCGGTCGAGCTGCCAGATGGGAGCCTGAGCGAGGCGCGCTTTGAAACGTTCCTGTGGCCGCGCGACGAGCGTCCGGGCGGCGTGCGCCTCCTCGCCTGCCAGCATTTTACGCGCGAGACCGTGTGGCTGCCGCACTTGCAAGAGCACGCCAATACCGCGCACAAAGTCATCCGGCTCGAGATGCTGAGCAACGATCCCAAGGCTGCAGCCGAGCACATGTGCCGCCTGACCGGCGAGACACCCGAGGCGATCCGCGACGGTTGGCGCGTCCAAAGCGGGGGCAACCGCGGCGTATTCGAGTTCGTCGATCGTCAGGCGCTGTTTGCGCGCCATTACGGTGTTACCTTCGGCCGCCTGCCGCAGGAAGGGGCGATGACACTTGTTCTCGAAGTTGCCGATCTGGCGGCCGCGAAGTCGGCCACGCGCCATGCCGGCGGCGTGCCGCATGGCAACCGCGTAACGGTACCGCCGGCCAACGCCAACGGTGTGATTTTGGTGTTTCAGGCCTGAGCGCGGGGACGATCAGGATTTACTCCAACCCAAGCTGCTTCGTGCCGAGATTGCGGAACAGCGCCTTGATCACGCTCTCGTCTTTGGCGCTATGCTTGGTCGTATCGGAAGCATAGTTGATCACTTTGCCGTCTTTTAGGCCGTAGTTCGACACGCGTTCCACGGAGCCGAGCGGGCTGAAGTATACGGCCAGAACCTTGCGATCGACTTCGTCGGGCTTGAAGAAGGCCGTCTGTGTCTGGGTCGATGCGATGTAATAATATGCCGCGCCGCCGCCAACGGTCGCCGTCGTGGTCGGCGAGCCGAGCACACCTTTTACTTGATCCTGGCTCAGGCCTGGGCTGATCTGTGCGACATCGCTGTCTTGGAACTGGTGCCCGTGCTTGGTCATTGTCGGCGCACATGCAGACGCCAGCGCGGCTGTCGTCAGTGCCAGCGCGGCGGCCGGCAGGCCAAACCCGCGAGATTTCATAGCCCCGTTCACGTCGAAATTCCCCCGTTCATCCCCACCGGCGGCTCTAAGTGCGCCAACATCGTGGCATCCGTGCGGCGCTTCAACACGCGTAAACCACGGCAAGGCAGGCTATTGGTCGGCGAACGACGCGACTCAACTTGAACTTAAGACTATCTGCAGACCGCGTCAGGTCTTTCGGATCAAGGCCGATACGCTGTCTGTCCCCAGGTCTTGGAGGGATCATGTTGAAAAGGTGGTTCGGGCGCAGTCCAGAGCTGGCACCGGCGCTGTACAAGATCGCCTCTGGTTGGGCGCGTGATCCGCTCCTCTATGTCGACTGCAGGGTTGCTGACACCGTCGATGGGCGCATGGAAATGCTGCTTTTGCATCTCACAATCCTGATCGATCGGCTCGGGCGCGCAGGCGCTGACGGGAAGCCGCTTGGACAAGCCGTTGCCGAGGCTTTCGTCGAACATATGGACGACACCTTCCGCCACATTGGCGTTGGCGACCTAGCGGTCCCGCGCAAGGTCAAGCGGGCTGCAGCGGCCCTCTACGATGCCCATTTGGACTACGGCCCTGCGCTGGGCGCCGGAGAAGACGCGGCATCTGCATGGCGCCACGCCCTGCACCTGCATCTCGTCAGTCGCGGCGCTGCGCCAAACGCGGATATCGCCGGGTTGGCCGATCACGCGATGGCCTTGTCAGGGCGGC
Organism: Hyphomicrobiaceae bacterium; assembly: GCA_031374735.1. Classification (GTDB taxonomy): domain Bacteria; phylum Pseudomonadota; class Alphaproteobacteria; order Rhizobiales; family Hyphomicrobiaceae; genus JABFRJ01. The sequence goes on from JANMGQ010000053.1 coordinate 4,792, forward strand.
TGCGGGCCATATCCGACGTCGATCTGCTATCCGGCACGTTCACATAACCAGTCGAAAGCATCGCGCCACTGTCGTCCCTGTTCGACATCTTCGAGCCACCAACGCCGCCGCCCCGGCCGGTGACCGACGTGCGCGTGCCGATCCTGATGCCGGTCGCCCTCGACCAGACCTACGACTACCTGCTGCCGGAGGGCCTGGAGCCAAAGCCCGGGCAGTTCGTGCTGGTCCCGTTCGGGCCGCAATTTCGCATGGGCATCGTTTGGGACCGGTCGGTGAACCAGGACGAGGCCAAAATCGTCGACCCCAAGAAGATGAAGGCTATCGCCGAGATTCTGCACGAAGTGCCGCCGCTGCCTTTGATCACGCTGCGCTTCACGGAATGGATTGCCAAGTACACGCTCGCTGAGCTCGGCATGGTCGCCAAGATGATGATTGGCGCCTCGGCTGTGTTTGAACCATTGCGGCCGCGCATGGGCGTCGTCATCGTGCCTGGCGCGCCCCATCCACCCCGCATGACGCCCGCGCGCCTAAAGGCGCTTGAGATCGCCGCTGATGGCATGATCCGCATCAAGAGTGCGCTCGGCGAAGCCGCGGGCTGCACCAGTGGCGTCATCGACGGGCTCGTAAAGGCGGGCTGCCTGGCTGAAGTGGCCATCCCTGAGAAGGTGTATCCAAAGCCCAACCCGCGTCAGGTCGACGTCGCGTTCTCCGAGGCGCAAACGCGTGCCGTTGAGACACTGCGCTCAGCCGTCGCCGGCCGGAACTTCTCCGCCAGCCTGATCGACGGTGTCACCGGCTCGGGCAAAACAGAGGTCTACTTCGAGGCTGTCGCGAGCGCACTTGAAGCAGGCGGGCAGGTGGTGTTGTTGCTGCCGGAAATTGCGCTGACGTCTCAGTTCATGGATCGCTTCAAGCGCCGCTTTGGTTGCGCGCCCGCGGAATGGCATTCGGCGCTGTCGCCGCAGGAGCGCGCGCGCGTCTGGCGCGCCTGTGCCACGGGCGAGGCGCGTGTCGTGGTCGGTGCGCGCTCGGCGTTGTTTCTGCCCTACAAGGAACTCGGCCTGATCGTCGTCGACGAAGAGCACGACCAGGGCTTCAAGCAGGACGACCGCGTGCATTATCAGGGCCGCGATATGGCCGTGGTGCGCGCGTCGCTTGGCAAGTTTCCTGTGGTGCTCGCGTCGGCAACGCCGTCGATCGAAAGCCATGTGAACGCCCGCAATGGCCGCTATCGGCACATTGTCTTGCCCGGGCGATTTTCCGGCGTTGAAATGCCTGACGTCAAGCCGATCGACATGCGCCGCGACCAACCAGACAAGGGCCGCTGGCTGTCGCCGCCGCTGGTTGATGCCGTCCGCGAGACGCTGGAAAAAGGCCAGCAATCACTGCTGTTTCTCAATCGTCGCGGATATGCACCGCTGACCTTGTGCCGCAAGTGTGGCCATCGCTTCGAGTGTCCGCAGTGCACGGCTTGGCTGGTCGAGCACCGCTTTCGCGGACGGCTCAACTGCCACCACTGCGGCTTCTCCGTACCACTGCCGAAGTTGTGCCCGAGCTGCAGCGAGCCTGACAGCCTCTCGGCTTGCGGCCCAGGCGTCGAGCGCATCGCGGAGGAAGTCAAGGAGCGCTTTCCCAATGCGACGCAGGCGATCCTGTCGTCAGACCTCATTCCGGGCCTCGAAGAGATGCGCGCGATTATCAAGAAGATCGAGCAGGGCGAGGCGCAGATCATCATCGGCACGCAGATTGTCGCCAAAGGGCATAACTTTCCAGATCTCACCCTGGTCGGCATCGTCGATGGCGATCTCGGTCTGGCCCACGGGGCAGATCCGCGCGCGAGCGAGCGCACGTTCCAGCTTTTGCATCAGGTGACCGGTCGCGCGGGGCGCATGGCGATCCAGGGTCGAGGGCTCGTGCAGACGCACATGCCCGATCACCCCGTGATGGAGGCCATCATCTCGGGCGACCGCGACGCTTTCCTGGATCGCGAGATTCACGCGCGCCAATCTGCATTGTTGCCGCCCTATGGTCGCCTCGCGGCGATCGTGGTCTCTGCGCGCGACAAGGAGATGGCTGAGTTGGTGGCGCGCGACGTGGCCCATCGCGCGCCGTCATCGACGCACATCCAGGTGCTCGGTCCGGCAGAGGCGCCCGTCGCCCTGATTCGCGGCCGCTATCGCTGGCGCCTCTTGGTCAAAGCACCAAAAGACCAGGATATTCAGGCGTTCTTGCGCAGCTGGATGTCGGCATTGCCGAAGATGCCGACAGACATTCAAGTGCGCGTAGATGTTGATCCGTATAATTTTCTGTGAGGGCAACCGTTGGTGTCTGACCAGAGGTCAGGCACCGTTTTGCAAAGCCCACCATGCGGCGCGGCACATGTGATACCAGCGGCCAAAATTATTGACGGATGCGCCTCCCCTCAACTGTCATGGCCGGCCTTGTGCCGGCCACCCATTCTGCAACGCACGGAGCTGGTCGCCATCATGTTGAAATGGCTCCGCACCCGAGTGACCGTCGCGCTC
>JANMGQ010000055.1:0-30917 GCA_031374735.1 Hyphomicrobiaceae bacterium
CATTGCCGTGCATTGCAGCAAGCTCTTTCATCCTCAGTGGGTCGGACATCAGTCCGGTGGCGAACTCAATGTGAAAACGGAGGCACTTTACCCACACGCGCTAACTTAACAAATTTTCCTCGTCATTCCGGACAAGCGCGGCCACTTCTGGCCGCGCGCAGATCCGGAATGACGCGGATCTGTCCGCGAAGCGGTCGATGTATCGCGTGCTTCGCACACGCCCTGCGCTGGATCCCGGCTCGGCGGTCGGCCTGAAGGGACCTCCCTTGGCCGGGATGACGAAAAATTTGGGCATGTTAGCGCCAATGGGCACTTTCCCTCTCCGCGTGTATATCTGCCGTGTCCTTGACCGGGCCGGGATGATGCGCATCGTCCGCAGCGGGGTCGGGGATGCTGCGGCCCGGTGGGTGAAGGTCCTATGCTTCGCGCTGGACGTACCACCTTGGTGGCGGGATGTGCCGGGTCTGACGCCTCTGCTCGCACGGTCGGATTCGAACCGTGCTGTCTACGGACCATGCCCGCGCCGTGACGAACGCAGCACAGCGGATCGGCGCCAAAGCCCAGGCTTTCAGTAGCCTCTGGTAAGGGCCGGACACGACCGGCCGTGAGGGATAACACGGAAAACGCAGCGCGAACCCTTTCCCGGTTCTCGCCGATCCGCTGTCCCGGCCGATTTCACGCACGACTTTTGACTTGTATGGACATCACGTTGCAGTGGCGATCACACGCGCCCCATCACCAGCGTGGCGTTCGTCCCGCCGAAGCCGAACGAGTTCGACATGACTGTGTTGAGCCCGGCGTTGTCCTTCCGCGTGCGCTGGATGGGAACATCCGCGAAGGCGGGGTCAAGTTCCTCGATGTGGGCGCTTTCGCAGATGAAATCGCCCTGCATCATGAGCAGCGAGAAGATGGCTTCCTGCACACCGATGGCGCCGAGCGAGTGCCCCGTGAGCGACTTGGTCGAGGCGATGGGCGGCATGTTGCCCGCGCCGAAGGCCTCGCGGATGGCGCCGATCTCGCGCTCGTCGCCGACGGGTGTGCCGGTGCCGTGGGGGTTGATGTAGTCGATCCTGGGCGTGCCTTTGCTAGTGAAGCCCTTCATGGCCATCTGCATGCAACGCTTGGCGCCTTCGCCTGACGGGGCGACCATGTCGAAGCCGTCAGAGGTTGCGCCGTAGCCCAGGATTTCGGCATAGATCTTCGCGCCGCGCGCTTTAGCGCGCCCATATTCCTCGAGCACCAGCACGCCCGCGCCACCGGCGATGACGAAACCGTCACGGTTCTTGTCGTAGGCACGGCTCGCAGTGCTCGGCCGGTCGTTGTACTTTGACGACATGGCGCCCATGGCATCGAACATGTTCGACAGGCGCCAGTCGAGTTCCTCGCAGCCGCCGGCAAACATCACGTCCTGCTTGCCCCACTGGATCAGCTCAGCCGCGTTGCCGATGCAATGGGCCGAGGTCGCGCAGGCCGACGAGATCGAATAGTTCGTACCTTTGATCTGGAACGCGGTCGCCAGCACGCCGGAAGGGCCAGAGCACATGGCCTTTGGCACTTCGAATGGGCCGATCTTTTTAGGGCCGCCGCTCTTGATCGTGGTTTCCGCGGCTTCGACGATGGCGACCACGGATGGGCCGCCGGAGCCCATGATGATGCCGGTGCGCTCGTTGACGACGTCGCCGGCCTCAAGACCTGCGTCGCGGATGGCCTGGTCCATGGCGACGTAGTTCCAGGCCATGCCGGCGTTCATGAAACGCTTCGGCTTGCGCGGGACGGCCGCTTCCCAATCGAGGTTGGGCATGCCGTGCACCTGACACTTGAAGCCAAGCTTGGCGTATTCTTCGGCCCGCGACACGCCAGATTTGGCTTCGCGCAAGGATGCCGTCACCTCCTGTGCGGAGTTGCCGATCGACGACACGATGCCCATGCCGGTAACGACGACGCGTCTCATATGTGCGGTCCTGCGTAGCTTAAGATCACGGCCCCTTAACTAACATAGGGCGCGGGCCGTCCATAGCCAACGTCAGCACATGCCGTGAAGGCTTTCCGGGGCCTGTGGGTGTTTGCGCGCGGGGATGCCCCACCTGTCGCGCAATCGATCTGAGCCGGCAGCGGTCAAGTCTCTGCAACACTTGCTTAAAATTCATTTCGTCGCAATTGCCTCGCGGCGCCCTGTGTATTGCGAGGATTACCGGGGAACATACGGTTTTTCTTAAAAGAATCATGGCACCGTCAAGCAGGTCCCGCAGTCCTGGGATGCGTTCGCGCGCCGTTCCTGCCGCGAACTCAAGGCAGAGGGCCGTCGCATGCGCATTTTACATACGGGTGACTGGCACATTGGCCAGACCCTGAAGAGCTTCGGCCGCGAGCACGAGCACCGCCTGGTGCTCGATCAGTTGGCTGTCATTGTCGCTGAACGCGACATCGATGCCGTCATCGTCGCGGGCGACGTGTTCGACAGCCCCAATCCCTCCGGCGCTTCGTTGAAGCTGTTCTACGACACACTGGTGCGCTTTTCGAAGGCGCGCCCAGGGATGAGCATCGTCATCACGGCAGGTAATCACGATGCCGCCGGACGCCTCGAAGCCCCGCGATCGCTGCTCGGCGCACTGAACGTGCACATCACCGGAAACGCGCGCCGGCCGGGTGGCAAGCTCGATGTGGCCCAGCATTTCGTGCAGTTGCGCGACGCAAAGGGCCGCGTTGGCGCCGAGGTCCTTGCCGTTTCCTATCCGACGGCGGCGTGCCTGCCGGTGGTGCCGCGCGAGGGCGACGAGCCAGTCTCGGTCACGCGTCAGGTTGCGGCGCTGTATCGCGAACTGCACGAGGCGATCCGCCCCATGCGCACCGGCGTGCCCTTGATCGTGACCGGTCACCTGCATGTCGCGGGCGCCATCGAATCGGAGGGCTCGGAACGCCGTATTCTGATCGGCGGCCAGCACGCGGTGCCAGCGAGCGTGTTCCCTGATGATGCGGCCTATGTCGCGCTCGGCCACCTGCACAAGGCCCAAGCCGTCGGCTCAGACACCGTGCGCTACAGCGGTTCGCTGATGCCTCTGTCGGCAACCGAGCAGCCCTACACCCATTCTGTCACGCTTGTGTCGCTCACGGGTGGTGCAACCGTCGTCGAGCAGATCCGTCTGCGTCGGCCAGTGCCCTTCATCCGCCTGCCGCAAACCGGAGAGATGCGCGTCTCGGAACTCGCTGGTCATCTGACCGCGCTCGGTCTTGAACCAAAACTGCCGATCGAGCAGCAGCCGTTTGTCGAGCTGCGCGTCTCGCGTGATGGTCTGCAGACGAGCTTTCGCGCCGAGGCCGAGCGGATCGCTGAGGGCTTCCCCGTGCGGCTTGTCGACATCAAAGTCGCCGCACTCGCAGCCGAAGTCTCCGCGCACAGCAACGATCCCTTCATTCGCCTTGCCGAGCGCGTGCCGGAAGACCTGTTCCGCCTGGCATTCCAGCGCGCGCATGACGGCACTGAGCCGTCTGCGGATCACCTGAAGATCTTCCACCAGATCGCCGCGAAAGTCTAAGCCCATGCGTATCCTTGCTCTACGCGGTGAAAACCTGGCGAGCCTGCCGCGCTTCGCTTTCGATCTCGAAAGTGATCCGCTGGCGAGTGCTGGATTGTTTGCCATCACGGGCGAAACCGGCGCCGGCAAATCAACGCTGCTCGATGCCCTCTGTCTTGCTCTGTATGGCGACTATCCGCGTGCCAACGTGGCGCGGCGCGAGAGCGCGCCCGATCCCAGCGGCGAGGCGATCGCGGGCAAGGACGCGCGCAATATCCTGCGCCGAGGTGCAGCCGGCGGATTTGCCGAACTCGACTTCATTGGGCGCGACGGCCTGCGCTATCGCGCGCGCTGGGAAAGCCGGCGCGCACGCAACGCTGCGACGGGCAAATTGCAGAAGGTCGACCGGCGCCTCGACCGCATTGAAAATGGCGCGGTGGTTGAAAACGTTGCGACCGGCCTTTCCGACGTGCTCGATGCGGTCCACGCGCGCACAGGCCTGACCTTCGACCAGTTCCGCCGCACGGCACTTCTGGCCCAGGGCGAGTTCGATGCGTTCCTGCTGTCGGATGAGAATGCGCGCGCCGAATTGCTCGAGATGATCACCGGCACTGACGTGTACGGCCGTTTGTCGGTCGCCATGCATGAGGCGGCTGCAGACCGCCGCCACGAGATCATGGGACGCGAAGCGGCGCACGCGGCTGTCACCTTGCTCGACACCACCGCACGTGACGGCCTGACGGCTGAAATTGCGCGCGCCGATGCGGTGCAGAAAGATCTCGGCACTGAACGTTCGGGACTCGCGCAGGCGCTTGATCTGTCGCGCCGCCAGCGCGCCGCCCGCGCAACCCTGGCGGAGGCCGAACAGGGTCTCGCGCTCGCCTGCAGTGCGGATCAGCATATTGCCGGTGACCGCAAGCGTCTCGCCTTGTTCGATCGCCTGGCGCCCGTCGGTGCCAAGGCCGAGGCCATGCGCGCGTCCGAGCGAACCCTGGCCGAGGCCAGCGCACAACGGGCTGAGGCCGACAAGCGCGCGGGCGACGCTGCGATGGCGTCTGCCGTCGCAACGGTCGCATGGCAAAAGGCTGTCGCGGCCGACGTCGAAGCGTCGCGCAACTATGATAGTTTCGAGCCTCTGTGGCGCGAATCGGATCAACTGAGCGCGCAGCTGGAGACCGCGGACCGCGAACTCGCAGCCGCCAGAGCGCATGCCGATTCGTCCGCCGGCGCAGCGAACGCGGGCATTGCGGCGCTCGAGGTGTTCAACAGCGAAATTGCGACGCTGCGCACCGAACGTGATGCTGTCGTCCGTGAGAACGAGGCCAATGTCCGCCACGCCATTCTGGCGCAGCGCGGCAACGATATTGCAGCTGAGCTGGTTCGCTATCAGGCCGTCGCCAAGGACGTTGCGGATGCGACGGGTCTTGTCGACGGCGCCCATGCCGACATGGAGCGTATTGCGGCGCAGGTGCGCGATGCCGAGGCGGTGGTCACGGCTGCAACGGCTCAACGCGACTCAATCGGCGACGACCTCGACCTCAAGCGCAATGCCGGCCGGGCTGATGATCTGCTCGCCGCCGAACTTCAAGATCGTGCGCTCAGCGAAGTGCGCCTGAAACTGCGTGAAGCCGAAGACACGGCGCGTTCGTGGCGCGAGGCCGAAAACCACATCGTGGTCGCTCGCGAAACGGCGATGCGCGCGCGCGAAGCCCTGACCGAGGCCGAAGAGCGTCAGCTGCTTTCGGAAACGGATCACGAGAAGACCGAGGCGTTCCGCCGTGAACTCGTGATGCTGCACGACCTGGCTGAAGCGACGGCATCGGAAGCGGCTGAGCTCTTGCGCTCGACGCTGGTCGCGGCTGAGCCATGCCCCGTGTGCGGCAGCGCTGATCACCCCTTCATGACCGGTGAGCCCGGTGCCGCGGAAACGCTGGTGGCCGACATCCGCCGTCGGCGCGACGAACTCGACGCGCATCTGCAGGACCTCGGCTCTTCCGTGACCGAGGCACGCGGCGACGCCGCCGAAGCCCGTGCCCAGGCTGAAGAAGCCACACGTCAGGCCAATGTCGCGACCGAAGAGAAGGCGCGTCTCGCCACTCACTATGCCTCGCTGGTAAAGCCGTTGGCGCAAGCTCTCGGCCAGAGCCGCCTGCCGCACCTCATTCCGGCAGCCCTCGATGTGCGCACGTCGCACACAATCGCCCAGATCGCCGCCGATGCCGAACGCGCGCGTGGCGTTTATGCGACGCAGCTGACCCGCGTGCGCGACATGAGGTCAGCCATCGATGTCATGCAGGCCGAGTACGACGCGGCCCAGCGCAAGCGCGAAGACGCGATGCGCCAGATGGACCGGTTTGGCCTCGAACGCCGCGATGTCGAGCGGACGCTCGGCGCGGCCGAAAGCCTGCTGCGCCAACATGAGGCGGTGTTCGGCAACGTCACGCGTGCCCTTGAGCCGGCCTTGCTGGCGGCTGATCTGACACTCGCGGATCTCGACGAAGATGCTGTGGCGTGCGGCGAGTACATCACGCGCCTTGCGACTGAGTTTGCGGGGCGCAATTCGCGCCGCAAGGCCATCGATGCGCGGATCCAAGAGCTGACCATCCAGTTGGCGGCTGCGAAGTCGACCCACCGCGCGGCGATCGATGTCGCCGAACGAGCGAAGGCACAGCTTGCGCTTCGCCTTGGCGACGTCGAGCGCGCCACAGAAACGCGCGCGCATTTGTTTGCCGGCATCGATGGCAAGGTGCATCGCGAATCCATCACCGCAGAGCGCAACGCCAAGGCCACGGCCCGCGCCACTGCGATCGAGGTCCAGCAAGAGAAAGCGCTGGCTCATCATGCATCCTTTGAACGCGCGGAAACATATCGCGAAGCCGTGCGCCAAGCCGAGCTCCGCGTTGCAGAGGCTCGCCTTGCGCTCTCGGCGGCCGTCGGTGCTCTTGGCTTGCCGGAGCCGGAGGCACTCGCCATGTTGGCGATGCCGCAACAGGACATCGATGCACTGCGGACGCGTCTAGACGCCGTCTCACGCAGCCTCGTTGAAGCAACCCAAGCAGAAGCGATGCGCCGGGCCGACTTGAACGCGCTGTTGGCCTCAGGGGAGGTCTCGATCGACGACGCCGCAACCGAGCGCCGGATCAGCGAACTGGAGGAGGCCGTCACGGCTGCGCGCGACAGCGTCGCCGCTGCCCGGGCACAATTGGCCTACGATGCAGCATCGCGCGAGAAAGTTGGTGTGCTTGCCGCCGAGATCGAGGCGGCCCGCCACGAGCTTGCCGCCTGGGACGCTGTCGACAAAGCCATCGGCTCAGCCAACGGCGACAAGTTCCGCCGCTTTGCCCAGGGCATCACGCTTGATCAGCTCGTGCGTCTCGCCAATGGGCAGCTCGAAGCCGTCAACCCGCGCTATCGCCTGGCGCGAAGCCAAGTCGGCGATCTCGCCCTGCACGTCATCGACCGCGACATGGGCGACGAGATCCGCTCGGTGCGCAGCCTTTCGGGCGGCGAGCGCTTCCACGTTTCACTTGCGCTTGCACTGGCCCTGTCAGGCCTTGAAGGGCGCCAGTCGTTCGTCGACACGCTGTTCATTGACGAGGGCTTTGGCTCGCTCGATGCCGAGACGCTCGACATGGCGATCGACGCCTTGGAGACCTTGCACAGTCAGGGCCGCAAAGTGGGCGTGATCACACACGTCGCGGCCATGATCGAACGCATCCCCGTGCAGATCCGCGTCGAGAAGCGCGGCCAAGGTCGCTCGACCCTACGGGTGCTCTCGCGCGACGCGCTCAGCGAACAAGCGGCCTGACCGGCAGGCGTCAACGGCGCGGAAGACAAACACGCGGGAAACATCCCTGCGTGCTTAGCGCCGCCGTCGTCCCTCGCCGCCGCCGCGTTCTGCATCGCGCTTAAGCCAGAAATCCACGGTTTCGTCGCGCAGCGTGTCCTTGCAACTGCGCGCGCACGGGATCCAAGTGCCGCCGGGCAGCCGCACCTCCTGGCCAAACCGCGCGGGTCGAACCGGTCCCGAGATGCACTGCGACGAATAACGACCACACACCGACACCGTACCAGCACGCGATTGTGCGTCAGCGGGTGTCGCCACGGCGATGAGCACGCCGGCCGTCAGTAGAGTTTTGCGCATGATAGACCTCATATCAGCGGCCAGAATCATTGAGGGATCTCCCACCCCACACTGTCATGGTCGGCCATTCGTGCCGGCCACCCATCGCGCAGCGCATGCAGCTGGTGTCAGCCCGTTGAGATGTCTCAACACCAAAAGCACTGCCGCGCTCATTGCACAATAGGTGGCCGGGACAAGCGCGGCCATGACAGTGGGAGGGATAAGTCTACAGTCAGAAGTTTTCGCCGCTGGTATCACACGGTGTAGTTCAGATGCATCCGTCCGCCGTCGGGATAGATGGTTTGCCCCGTGATATAGCTCGACTCCGATGACGCCAGAAACGCCGCAACCGAGGCGATTTCCGATGGCTCGCCCATGCGGCCAAGGGGCGTGCGCGACAAGATCCGCGCCATGGCCGCCGGGTTGTCGGCAACGGCCTTTACGATCTCCGTGTTTATCGTGCCCGGGCCGATCGCGTTGACGCGGATCCCGTACTTCGACAGCGACACGGCGGCTGCGGCTGTCAGCTGCTTCATGCCACCCTTCGACATGGAGTAGGCCACATGATCGGGCAGGCCGAAATGCGCGTTGACCGAGCTCATGTTGATGATCGTGCCAGGGGCTTTTCCGGCCTTCACCTGCTTGACCATTTCACGTGCAGCGCCCTGGGCCACCATAAACGCGCCGCGGAAGTTGACGCCGATCACACGATCAAACTCGGCGATGTCGAGGTCAATGAAATCGGCGCTATCGATGATGCCGGCATTGTTGATGAGGATGTCGATACTGCCAAAAGCCTTTACCGTCGCAGCCATCAGAGCTTCGACTTCGGGCTGCTTAGACACGTCGCAGCGCTGAAACTCGGCCGTGCCGCCCTTGGCTTTGATGGCCTGCACGGTGTCTGCGCCCTTCTGAGCATTGACGTCCGACAGCATCACTTTGGCGCCGTCATGCGCGAGGCGTTCGGCACAGGCTCGCCCGATGCCCTGGGCCGCGCCCGTGACGACGGCGACTTTGCCCTTGAGAGACGACATGCGGTGGCTCCTCACTGCAACCGCTCTGTGCGGCCAGCTGTTTGACCAGCGACACGTGCCAAATGTCCCGCCGCATCGCAAGTCCGCACGACGCTGGGATGACGTCGAAAGAGTGGGCAACGCCACGTCCGACGGAGCGGCGCGGCTATCTAAGGTGTTGGTCAGACACCAATTTCGACCTTACTGCAGCGGTGTCCGCAGGCGCAAGAACGGGCCCCAGGAATGGCGATTGATACGGTCCGTGCCATTGCCGACAGCCGACTGGTTGAACCAGTATTCGCTAGCGAGGCCGACCGAGACGACAGGACCGGTTTCGCTTTCGGAAAACTTGTACGACAGCGCTGACGACGTATCGATGCTGAACACCGTGCTCGTACGGGCAGCATCAAGCGCGGCGCCGTCGAAGCTGTGACGGCCATAGAGCGCAGCAACGCCGCTCTGGCTCTCGTACATGAAGCGCGTACCGAGCGGGATGGTGCTGCGCAGGCCGATCCGCGGGCCGAAGCCTGTCGTTTCCATCCGATCACGATTGGTGTCGCCGAGTGCGTCGACGGTGTCGAAATTGGCGCTCCAGCTGGCGAAGCGAAGGCCGACGACAATGCGTGACGTGCCGCCGAAGAAGCTGATGCCATTGAATTTTGCGCCGACTTCGGCATCAAGCACGAACCTGCTGTCGGTGAATTTGCCCGAAACCGGGAAGGCCGTGCCCGCCGTCCCCTTGTCTTGGAATGTCGTGTAGCGACCGCGCAGCGCCCAATGGTCGAAAACGTTGAATACAGCCGCCCCGGTACGGCCAATCTCAAGCGCGCCGGTGCCACCGCAGCCGTCATTGCCGATGCGCACGGTGTCGACACCTGACGCGAGTTCGGAATACGCCGTGTTGCGCGAGCACGCCATCCCGCCTTCGACCGCGATGTGTGTCAGCGTCGGCGCCTGTGCGACGGCGATCGTTGGCAACGCAACGGCTACCGCCAACATCGCGCACGTACTCGCACTTCGAAGCATAAGACCCCCAAAAATCGGCACGTCCAAAATCGAGTGGCACTTGCGCCGCCTTCACGCAACAGCAGCAGCGGCGGAAGGCACACGCAGGACCACGGGAGTTGAGTTTTTACAACACCTCTAGCCCCGGCCGAGCCCCTTCGCCTCCAACTCGGCGAGATACTGGCCCCAGCGTTTGTCGCGCTCGCGGTTGAGCAGCTGCAGATAGCTCCAGGTGAACAGCCCCGTATTGTGGCCGTCGTCAAAGGCGATGCGCGAGGCGTAGTTGCCGACCGGCTCCAGGCTCTTGATCTTGACGTTGCGCTTTTTGCCGACGGTGACCCGCTGGTCTGGCGAATGGCCCTGCACTTCGGCGGACGGGCTCATGACCCGCAGCATCTCGGCCGAAAGCAGGAACGCCGGTTGGCCCTCGAACAGCACCTGCAGCTGGCTGCCGTTCTCCGTGATTAGCAGCTTTGGTGGTTGGACACGTTGGCCTTTGGACTTCTCGAGTTCGCTCCAGGCCTTGGCTGCGATGTCGCGATAGATTTGCGCGTGCGGGCTGTCGGGCTTGGTTGCGACGATCGGCTGGCCCGCATCGGAACGCTGGCGGATCTCGATGTCCAAGGGCACGCCGCCGAGGAAGGGGATGCCGAGCTTTTCGGCTTCGTCGCGTGCGCCGCCGTGGCCGAAGATCTCGTGGCGCTCGCCGCACTTGGTGCAGATGAAGAAGCTCATGTTCTCGATGATGCCGAGGACAGGCACATCCACCTGACGGAACATGTTCAGTCCCTTGCGCGCGTCGATGAGCGCGAGATCCTGCGGCGTGGAAACGATAATGGCGCCTGACAGCGGCACCTGCTGCGTCATGCTCAAGTGGATGTCGCCGGTGCCGGGCGGCATGTCGATGACGAGCACATCGAGATCGCCGCCTTCGCCCCAGGCCACGTCGCGCAGCAACTGCGTCATGGCCGACGTCACCATCGGCCCGCGCCAGATCATGGGCGTGCCTTCGTCGATGAGCAAGCCGATCGACATGGCCTTCAGGCCGTAGCCCATCATGGGGCGCAGCTTGTTGTCGGGGCCCGCCTGCGGGCGTCCGGTGAGACCGAGGAGCCGCGGCTGAGAGGGGCCGTAGATGTCGGCGTCGAGGATGCCGACCTTGAGGCCGATGGCCTGGAAGCCGAGGGCGAGGTTGGTTGCAGTCGTCGACTTCCCGACGCCACCTTTGCCTGACGCCACCGCGATCAGATGCTTGATGCCGGCAACGCCGGCCGCTTTCGCGCCGCCTGCAGTGGCGGCCGGTCGTCCGGGGGCTGCGGCTGGCCTCGCGGCGGGCGCGGCGGCGTGGCTGTGCCCGTGGTCATGCTTGTGGTCGTGCTGATGCCCGCCAGGGCCATGATCATGCGCATGACCGGAGGCGCGCGCCGCCTGCACGCGTGGGCTTTCAGGCGCCATCCCGCCTGCCACCTTGGCTGCAGGCTTGGCTGCTGGCCGCGCTCCACCTTTGGCCGCCTCCGCCGTCAACACCGCGGTGACGCCGACGATGCCCTCGACATCCTTGACGACCTTCTCGGCCGCCTGTCGCAGCGGCTCGAGTTCTTCGGCGCGGTCGGCCGCGACCGTGATCGAGAAATAGACCTTGCCGTCCTTGATCAGCACCTCCGACACCAAGCCGAGATCGACGATGTTGCCTTGCATGTCGGGGCCCTTGACCCGCTTGAGTTGGGCCAGAACCTGATCTTTCGTCGCGGACATCGACTTGTGCTCGTCTCTCGGTGCGTGTCTCAGTTCTCCGCCCTGTAGCAGATCGGCGCCGCTGTGCCAGCGGGCGGCCTGCTTGCGGTGGCGGCGGGGCACTGTACGACTGCCGTGACGCGACCCCAATTCAGGAGACAACACATGGCAGGCCTATGGTTCGAGCAGTTCAAAGTCGGGCAGGTGTTCGACCACGAGATACGCCGCACGGTCACGGAGGCAGACAATGTCTGGTTCAGCACGGCGACCCACAATCCCGCTGCCATCCATCTCGACTATGAGTATTGCAAGGGCACGGAATTCGGCAAACCGCTGTTCAACTCGCTGTTCATCCTCGGGCTCGTCATCGGCCTGTCGGTGCAAGACACCACGCTTGGCACCACCGTCGCCAACCTCGGCATGACGGAGACCCGCTTTCCCGCACCTGTCTTCGCGGGCGACACCATCCACGTGCGCACGACCGTGAAAGAGATCCGCCCGAGCAAGTCGCGCCCGAACGCCGGCATCGTCACGTTCCTGCACCAGGGCTTCAATCAACGTAACGAAGAGGTGTGCATGACGCTGCGGCAGGGCCTCATGCTGCGCAAGCCGGCCTGAGGCTTACTCAAGGCGCTCTGGAATGTAGGCATCTTCGGCGAGATCGAAGAAGCGCGTGTATTGCCCTTCGAAGCCAAGGTGCACCGTGCCGACGGGGCCGTGACGCTGCTTGCCGATGATGACTTCGGCGCGGCCCGACAGCTGCTGCATCTTGGTCATCCATTCGCCGAACTCGGGCGAGCCCTCCGACGGCTTAGCGCGCTCGACGTAGTATTCCTCGCGGAACACGAACATGACGACGTCGGCGTCCTGCTCGATCGAGCCGGATTCACGCAAGTCAGAGAGCTGCGGACGTTTGTCTTCACGCTGTTCGACGGCGCGCGAGAGCTGCGAGAGCGCGATGACAGGGCACTGCATTTCCTTGGCCAGCGCCTTCAGGCCGGTTGTGATCTGTGTGATTTCCTGCACGCGATTCATCTGTGCGCCGCCACTGCCCGCCAACAGCTGCAAGTAGTCGACGATGATGAGGCCGAGTCCCTTCTGGCGCTTGAGCTTACGGGCACGCGCCGCCACCTGCGCAATCGTGATGCCACCCATCTGGTCGATGTAGAGCGGGATCTGCGACATTTCCTGGCTGACCGTGACGAGCTTCTTGAACTCGTTCTCATCGATCATGCCGCGGCGGATCTTTTCCGACGCCACTTCGGCCTGCTCCGAGAGGATACGCGTGGCCAGCTGCTCAGCGCTCATTTCGAGCGAATAGAAGGCGACAACAGCGCCGTCATGAGAGGGATCATCGGGTGCCAGATCGGGCTTTTCGAGGATCGAGCGGTGTCGCGCACGGGCAACGTTGTAGGCGATATTCGTCACAAGCGAAGTCTTGCCCATCGACGGACGGCCGGCGAGAACGATCAAATCCGACGCCTGCAGTCCGCCCATCTGGCTATCCAGCCGCTTCAAGCCCGACGAGATGCCCGAGAGACCGCCTTGCCGCGCATAGGCGTTGTTGGCCATCTCGATGGCATTCTTGAGCGCCTCGTTAAAGCCGAGAAAGCCCTGGCCGAACTTGCCGGTTTCGGCGAGCCCGTAGAGCTTTGATTCTGCGTCCGCGATCTGTTGCTCGGGCGACAGGTCAACAGGGCTGTCATAGGCCGTGTTCCAGACCTCTTCGCCGATCATGATCAGCTGACGACGGATCGAGAGATCATAGATCGTCTGGCCGTAGTCTTTGGCATTGATGATGGTTGTCGCCTCGACCGCGAGCTGGCCGAGGTACTTCGGCACCGTCAGGCCCGCTTCGATGGCCTCGTGATGCTCGAAGTGCGTGCGCAGCGTGACAGGCGTCGCCATCTTGCCGGCGCCGATCAGCTTTGAGGCCGTCTCGAAGATCTGCGCGTGCAGGGGATCGTAGAAATGCTCGGCCTTGAGGAAGCCCGCCACCCGATCAAGCGACTCGTTGTTGACCAGAATGGCGCCGAGCAGTGCCCGTTCGGCGTCGATGTTGTGGGGCGCCATACGCCACTTTTTCAACGCATCGGGCGATGCGTCGGCCTGGCGCGAGCTGGACTGGCGCTGGGTTGTGATCAGGGCGGTGCGGTCGGCTTGGGTCATGGCGCAAGCTGTAGTCGATTCTGGCGCGCACAAGAGGGGCCTGCCGCCTATCCACGGCAGTCATCCCCGTTACACACAGCGTGGCGCCCCGAACTACTCGCGCGCCTTGCACGTTACGAATCGGCAACAGTGCGAGGGCTGCCGCGCGAGCGATAACGGGGAGGTGAGCTGCGATCACGAGATCGCGATCCGAAGCGACGCCGATGTGATATACGTTACTGAACGTTTCACGATTTCAACACATTCATTCATCCTCTGACACGAATCGAGAGAAATCAGACACGTATATCGCTTATTTTCGCTGAGTGTTCTTCAGGCACGGCCCCATCACGACCAATCACGTCTCACCTCACAGACTCGTGATTATGATACGTTACGGTTCGTATTGATTTAAAATCAAGGCTGAGCTAGAACCTATTCATCGGCGGCGCAGACAGCGGTGCCGAGCAAAACAAGATACCAAATCAACCCCGGATGATGATCATGAAAACCCTTATCGCAGCTCTCGTCGCCCTCTCAGCTGTCGCCACCGCCGCTACCGCTGCTCCGTTCCCGCCGACCTTCGACGGCCCAGGCTTCGGCCCTGCTGACATCCGCACCTTCGACGGCCCGGGCTTTGGTCCGAAGGATCTCCGCACCTTTGATGGCCCACAGTTCGGACCGGCTGATATCCGCAGCTTCGATGGTCCGGCGCAGACGTGGTCCGAAGGCGGCAACCAGCGCTGAAGGACCATTGCTCCCGGTGCAAAATGAGCATCACCGGGAGCCGCACCTAGCCAAGACATCGACACCTAGACTTCAACCTCCCCCCAAAAAATCCACCAAAATGAGACCGATCATGAAAACCCTTATCGCAGCCCTCGTCGCCCTCTCGGCTGTTGCCACTGCTGCAACCGCTGCTCCGTTCCCGCCGACCTTTGACGGCCCAGGCTTCGGACCAGCCGACATCCGCACTTTTGATGGCCCTGGTTTCGGCCCTAAGGACCTCCCCATTTTTGATGGCCCGCAGTTCGGACCGGCTGATATCCGCAGCTTCGACGGCCCGGGACAGACCTGGTCCGAGGGCGGCAATCAGCGCTAACGCGCCTCTACGCTCTCAGTGACATGAGCCCATGAATCCAGTGCCATGGCGCTGGGAGCAGCACTTTGCCTGCCATCCCCCTCCG
Source organism: Hyphomicrobiaceae bacterium (assembly GCA_031374735.1). Lineage (GTDB taxonomy): Bacteria > Pseudomonadota > Alphaproteobacteria > Rhizobiales > Hyphomicrobiaceae > JABFRJ01. The sequence goes on from JANMGQ010000055.1 coordinate 14,723, forward strand.
ATCAACAGTCCCCCCAAAAAGTGAGATCGATCATGAAGACCCTAATCGCAGCCCTCGTTGCTCTCTCAGCTGTCGCCACCGCCGCAACGGCGCGCCCTTTCCCACCGACCTTTGACGGCCCCCAGTTTGGTCCGTCTGACATCCGCACGTTCGACGGCCCGGCGTTCGGCCCGAAGGACGTCCCCAGCTTCGACGGCCCTGGTTTCGGCCCAGCTGACATCCGCAGCTTCGATGGTCCAGGCCAAACGTGGTCCGAGGGCGGCAACCAGCGCTGACCTCTATCGAATGCGCTCACCTGACACGCCCCGTGAGTGGTGAGTGCTTAGCCCCGCTTGTCTGTTCGCGCACCCCTCCCGCGCTGGCAGACGGGCGGGGTTTTTGTGTGCAGCATCTGTCGCGCTGCCAACGCTTCAGCGCACGACACCCGCCGTCTTGAACGCAGCCACCGCATCAGCAGAATAACCAAGCATTTTGAGCACCTCATCCGTATGTTCGCCGATGCTGGGTGGTGGCATACGCACGGGGAAGCGCTCGTCGTCGAGGGCCAGCGGCAACAACGGCATCTTGGTCTCGATCGACACGCCGAGCCCCGAGGCGTCGGGCGGGATGGTCACCGAAGCAAGCCCGCCGGTCGCGGCCAGATGTGGATCATCCAGCAGATCCTCCGGCTTGTTGATGGGCGCGAACGGCAACTCGTTGCGTTCAAACACGGCAGCGAGTTCGGCAGCAGGGCGATCTGCGAACCGCTTACGAATCAGCGGCAGCGTCCACTCGCGCTCCGACACGCGTCCGATGTTGGTGGCAAGCCGCCTGTCAGCCTTCAGGTCCGCAAAGCCGAAGGCGTCGCAGAAGACGGCCCATTGTGAATCCGTGACGACGCCAAGGAAGATCTGCTCCCCGCCCTTCACTTCGAAGATGTCGTAGAGCCCCCACGCATTGATCCGCACCGGCATGGGGGCCGCGGGCTTGCCGGTGATGGAGTACTGCAGCATGTGCTGGGCCACCAGCAGGATGTTGTTCTCAAACAGCGCCGTTTTGACTTCGCGGCCCTTGCCCGTGCCGTGGTGTGGGTCGTCGCGCTCGCGCAGCGCCGCCAGCACGCCGATGGCGCCGAACATGCCGCCCATGATGTCGTTCACACTCGAACCAGCCCGTGTCGGTTGTCCGGGATAACCGGTCATGTAGGCGAGGCCGCCAAGCATCTGCACCACTTCATCGAGCGCCGTTCGGTTGTCGTAGGGGCCGGGCAGAAAGCCTTTGTGCGACACGTAGACGAGGCGCGGATTGAGCTTCGACAGGCTCGCATAATCCAGCCCTATCTTGGCCATGGCGCCCGGCTTGAAGTTCTCGCTGAACACGTCGGACGAGGCGACCAGCTTCAACACGATTTCGCGGCCTTGTGCGGTTGTCGTATCGACGGCGAGGCTCTTCTTGTTGCGATTGAACATGGCGTAGAAGCCCGCGCCCGAGCCGATCAGGCGGCGGGTGTTGTCGCCTTTAATGGGCTCGACCTTGATCACCTCGGCGCCGAGATCCGCCAGGATCATGCCCATCGAAGGGCCAAGGATCATGTGGGTAAAGTCGACCATGCGAACGCCCTCGAGGGGCAGGCGGGTGGACGCAGCGGTCATGAAGCGGCTCGACGGCTAGGGTTGGTCGGTCGTGTGGCCGTCGTAGCGGGAAAAGCAGGCGGGCGCAAAAGCGCGCGAGGCTACGGCGTTGGGCTGGTCAACGGCACGCCCTCGTAGATCTCGGCGAGCGTAACCTTGGCCGCGGTGCCTTCGAGTACAATCTCGTCCTCTGGCAGCTTCAGCACCTTGCCGTTCCATTCGCCAACCTCGTCGCGATGCCAGGCGATCACCTCCATCACTTCAGGTTCTATGAACACAATGGTACGCACCGCCTTGTGGCGCATGTACTCGGGCAGCTTTACGATCTTGTCCGTCTTGTGCGTCGAAGGTGATAGCACCTCGAATGTCGCAACGGGATTGCGCACCTCGTAGGCGCGTTGCTCAGGCGGCGCGCACTCGATGGTGACATCCGGCCGGCGAACACGCTTGATCGAGGTTCGTAACGCGGTCTCAGGCGTCGTTGCCCAGCAGCCGGTTCCGCGCAATTGAGCATACAGTGCGCCGCTGACGTTGCTGACGATGCGGTCGTGCGCCGTGCTCGCCCCGGCCATCGCGCGGATCTGGGCACGGATCGGAATGATCGCCCCGTCGACGAACTCATAGCGGCCCTCTTGCGTGAGGCACCAGACAAGGAACTCGTCGGCGGTCATGTCCTTTTGCTTCGGCTGTGCCATCGGTGCTTTCCGCATTGAACAATGCACATTTAGCACACTTGCACGGTCGAGGAAGCAGGCGGTCAGCCGGGCGCCAGTCAGCCGTCATCTTGGCCGGTTCGAATGTGCCGCTTGAAATAGCGGCAGCCACCACCGTGGCTGGCGCACTCGACGAAACCGGCACGCGTCGCCACCTTCAATGAGGCTGCATTTTCTTCAGAGATTGTCAGCAAGGCGGTCTCGAATGCCGGCTCAGTCGCTAAAAGCTGCAGCAACAGCCTGACCGCACGCGTGGCATAGCCACGGCCGCGAAAGCCTGGAAAGATGTTGTAGCCGAGATTGACCTCGCCGGCGGCGAGCCACGTCTGGTCGACGCCCCGCTCGTATTCAGCCCAACCGATGATCACGCCCGGCATAGCGCTCCCGACGATGACGAACGACGGCCGGCTGCGGACTCCCCTCGCCGAGGAAACGATGGAACACCTCGTCCCGCCCGGCGATGAGAGCCATCTCATCACCGGGGACAGGGACGCGAAGACGGATGATGCCGTCGGTAAGAACCAACCCTCAACCCACCTTCTCGTTCGTATACTTCTTCATCTCCATGCGCGCGATGGCGCGGTTATGGACTTCATCCGGACCGTCGGCGAGACGCAGCGTGCGGATGCCCGCGTACTTCTTGGCGAGACCGAAGTCGGTTGTGACACCACCGCCACCGTGGGCCTGAATGGCCTCGTCGATGATTTTGAGAGCCATGCGCGGCGCTGCCACCTTGATCATGGCGATCTCGCCGGCGGCGGCTTTGTTGCCGACCTTGTCCATCATGTCGGCGGCTTTGAGCGTCAACAGGCGCGTCATCTCGATGTCGATGCGGGCTTCAGCAATGCGCTGTTCCCAGACCGAGAAATCGATGACCTTGCGGCCGAACGCGGTGCGCGACTGCAAACGCTTGATCATTTTCTCCAGCGCCACTTCCGCGGCACCGATGGTGCGCATGCAGTGGTGGATACGGCCCGGCCCAAGACGCCCCTGCGCGATCTCGAAGCCGCGGCCCTCGCCGAGCAGCATGTTCTCGGCGGGTACGCGCACGTTCTCCATCAGCACCTCGGCATGGCCGTGCGGCGCGTCGTCGAAGCCGAACACCGGCAACATGCGCAAAACCTTCATTCCCTTGGTGTCCAAGGGAATGAGGATCTGAGATTGCTGCTTGTGTTTCTCAGCCTTCGGATCGTTCTTGCCCATGACGATGGCGATCTTGCAGCGCGGATCGCCCACGCCCGACGACCACCACTTGCGGCCGTTGATCACGTAGTGATCGCCATCGCGGATGATCGAGGTCTCGATGTTGGTCGCATCCGACGAAGCAACGGCCGGCTCGGTCATGAGGAACGCGGAGCGGATCTCGCCCTTCATCAGCGGACGCAGCCACTTTTCCTTCTGCGCCTTGGTCCCATAGGTGTGGAACACTTCCATGTTGCCCGTGTCCGGCGCCGAGCAGTTGAACACCTCGGATGCCCAATGCACGCGGCCCATCTCTTCCGAGCACATGGCGTATTCGAGATTGGTCAGGCCAGCGCCCTTGAATTCGTCCGTATCATGCTTGTTCGGCGGCATGAACAGATTCCACAGCCCCTCCTTATGGGCCTTCTTTTTCAGGTCTTCGAGGATCGGGACAACCTGCCAGCGGTTGGCACCGAAATCGATCATCTGCTGGTCGTAGGTGGCTTCATGCGGGAACACGTTCTTGAGCATGAAGTCGCGCACGCGGTCCCGCCATACGCGCTGCTTTTCCGACATCGTGAAGTCCATGGCGTTTTCTCCGGTCGCTTTTGGTTGTTGGGGTTCAGTAGCAACACGTTCGCCTGCCCTCATGGACAAAGCAAGGGGCGCCCCGGCATGGGGGCTCGCCGCAGCGTGCAACCGAGTTCGATCCGCAGCCCGTCCAAGCCGGGCGGCCTCATCCCTGCTTTCGCGGATCGGCGGCGTCGTCGATGGTGAGATCGATGCGGTTGCGTCCGCCCCAGGTGTCGCGCTTCAGCGTGCCTGCGATATGGATCGGCATGCCGTTTGAGTTCATCAGGAGATCGCCGAGCGGTTGGCCGACGCAGCGGAAACACACTGCATCAAGGCGCGAGCCATCGCCAGCTTCGAGTGAACAGCGCAGATGATTTTCGCCCATGGGCTTGATGAACTTCACACGGTGCGCCGGAAACACGAACCGCGGCGTCGGGTTGCCTTGGCCGTAGGGGCCGGCACGTTCGAGCAACGTGATCAGCGCGTCGTTGACGCTCGACGGCGTCAGCGCGCCGTCGACGTCGAGCGAGGTTGCAAGCCGCGCATTCGTTGAAACCTTCTGCAGAGCCGCAACCAGATACGACTGCACGGCCTCGAACTTGTCGCGTGCAACAGTGAGGCCTGCTGCCATGGCGTGGCCACCACCCTTTTGCAGAATGCCCTTGGCAACCGCCATGCGCACGGCGGCGCCGATGTCCACGCCACCGATCGAGCGCAGCGAACCCGTGCCGACATCCTTCGGCATGCCGCCTTCACCAATGCTCCAGGCGATGACGCACGAGGGACGGCGGAAGCGGTCGGTCAAACGCGATGACACGAGGCCGACGACGCCTTTGTGCCAGCGCTCAGAGCCGAGCATCAGGATTGGCAGATCCGGGTTCGCCTCGACCGCCTGCTCGGCCATGGCCATGGCCTCGGCGAGCATGTCGGTTTCAATCGCGCGGCGCTCACGGTTGAGCTTGTCCAACAGAGCGGCGATTTTCGCGGCTTCCATGGGATTGTCGAGCGCCAGCAGTTTCGAGCCGAGGCCGGAGTCGCCGATGCGACCACCGGCATTGATGCGCGGGCCGAGCACAAAGCCGAGGTGATATGTGTTCGGTGTCTGGTCGAGACCGGCGGCGTCGAACAGCGCGGACAAGCCCAGATTGGCGCGCGACTTCATGACCTGCAGTCCCTTGGTGACATAGGCGCGGTTGAGACCTTTCAACGGCACCACGTCACACACGGTTGCCAGCGCGACCATGTCGAGCATCGAGAGGAGGTCCGGCGCCTGCGTGTCCTTGTAGTGGCCGCGCGTGCGCAACTCGCGCGTGACGGCGACGAGCACGAGAAATACCACGCCGGCCGCACATAGGTGACCAAGGCCCGACAGATCGTCCTGGCGATTTGGGTTTATGACGGCGGCCACGTCAGGTAACTTTTCGTCGGCCTGGTGGTGGTCAATGACGACGACGTCGATGCCTTTGGTTTTCGCAACCGCCAGCGGTTCGAAGGATGTTGTCCCGCAGTCGACGGTGATGATCAGCTTGGCGCCCTCGTCGGCGAGCATGCCGATCGCCTGTGGGTTGGGCCCATAGCCCTCGAACAGGCGATCCGGGATGTACACGCGGCAGGGCACGCCATGATGCGCCAGAAAGCGATGCATCAGCGCGGCCGACGATGCGCCGTCAACGTCATAATCGCCAAAAATGGCGACGGGCTGCTGTTGGACGACGGCGTCCGCGATGCGCTTGGCGCCAGCCTCCATGCCGGCGAGCACACTTGGATCCGGCATCAGTGCCTTGATGGTTGGGTCGAGATGCACGGCCGCATCATCGATAGTAACGCCGCGTGCGGCGAGCACGCGGCCGAGCAATTCCGGGATACTCTGGCGCTGTGCAATTGTGGTTGCAGTTGCGGCATCGGCTGGCGCAAGACGCTCGCGCCAGATCATGCCCTTGGCAGACGCTGTCACGCCGAGGAAGGCACCCGCAGCGCTACCCCGATCATCGTGCATCAACTTGCGCGCCGCGCCCATCGCTTGCCCCTGTGTGTCTCGTCGCAAGGTACACGGAAGTGCGCGCGCCGGGATGCTGGATCAGCGCGTGCACATGGACGAAATAAGAACATCAACGGGTTGCGCACAGAAATGGCGAGTTCTTTCGCCCGTTTGGGGTAAACAGCGCGGACCGCGCCGCCATTGACCACCTCGCCTGCATGTCGGACCAAAGCCCCCACCACGACGGAGACCGCCATGCCCCGCCTCGACATCACAGTGAAAGATCATATCGCCGAAATCGTCCTCGACGCCCCACCGGTGAATGCGCTCGATGTCTCATTTCTGGATGAGATCATCGCTGCCCTGAGGGCCGTCGGCGCAGACGACAGCGTGCGAGCCGTCATCATCGCAAGCGCCAACCCGAAGGTGTTTTGCGCCGGGATCGATCTGAACGCGATCGTCTCCGACGATGCGATGGCTGCGCGCAAGCTTCTTGAGCGGCTCTATGTTCAGCTCGCGGACGTTCAGTTCAACCTCGGCAAGCCATCGATCGCAGCCGTCGGCGGCGCGGCACGCGGCGGCGGCATGACCCTGTCGATCTCCTGCAACGTCATTCTGGCGGCTGACACGGCGACATTTGGTTATCCAGAAGTCGATGTCGGCGTTATCCCGGCCATCCACTTTGCCCATCTTCCGCGCATCATCGGCCGCCATCGCGCGTTCGAGTTGCTGTTCTCCGGCCGCACGTTTTCAGCAGCCGATGCCCGTGACCTCGGCCTTGTATCTCGCGTCGTTAACGCGGCGAGCCTGCGTGACGAGGCCCGCGCTATGGCGCGCGTCTTTGCCGCCAAGGACCCACTCGTCATGCGGCTCGGGCACCAGGCCTTCATGCGCCACAACGACTATCGCACCGATATCGGCCATGTCACGGAGGCCTTCTGCGGTGTCGCGGCGACGCCCAATGCTAAGGCTGCGGTGCGCAAATTTCTCGACCGAAGCAAGAAAAAGCATCGTTGAGTCACAGGCCCGCGCGTCGAATTAAGGTCAACAGACGTAACTTTCGGTTCCGCGCTTGACGTTGGACCACCAGACTGGAAAGCCGACACTGCGACAGCAGGCTGCGCACGGCAACAGGCTGCTCGTGGCGCGCAATCGTCCGTTGACGCGCAAACAGCCTTCGGGCAAGTCGTTTGTGTGATTGGCTCTTTTCGCCGGATTGGCACAGGTAGTTCGTATGAGCAAACGTATTCTAGTAACGGGTGGTGCCGGTTTTCTCGGCTCTCATTTGTGCGAAAGACTATTGGCAACAGGGGCTGACGTTGTCTGCCTTGACAACTATTTCACCAGTTCGCGGCGCAATGTCAGCCACCTCCTGGATAACAAGAATTTTGAGATTATCCGCCATGACGTGACATTCCCTCTGTATATCGAGGTCGACGAAATCTATAATCTCGCGTGTCCGGCGTCGCCGGTCCACTACCAGCATGATCCCGTACAGACAACGAAGACCAACGTCCACGGCGCCATAAACATGCTGGGGCTGGCCAAGCGCCTGCGCGCGAAAGTCTTTCAGGCGTCGACGTCCGAAGTCTATGGCGACCCGAGCGTTCACCCTCAGGTGGAAGAGTATTGGGGCAACGTCAATCCGATTGGTATTCGCTCCTGTTACGACGAAGGCAAGCGGTGCGCTGAAACCCTGTTTTTCGACTATCATCGCCAGCACAAACTCCGCATCAAGGTGGCGCGGATATTCAACACCTATGGCCCGCGGATGCATCCCGACGATGGGCGCGTGGTGTCGAATTTTATCGTCCAAGCGCTTCGCGGACGCGACATAACGATCTATGGCGAAGGGCAGCAGACACGATCCTTCTGCTATGCCGACGACCTTATCACCGGTTTTGTGCGGCTGATGAATACACCAGACGATATCACTGGGCCGATTAACCTCGGAAACCCGAATGAGTTCACGATCCGCCAACTTGCCGAGCATGTGATCGAACTGACGGGCTCGAAGTCCAAGATCGTTTACATGCCGCTGCCGCATGATGATCCCAAACAGCGACGTCCGGATATCACGAAGGCAAAGGCCTTGCTTGATTGGGAGCCGACGATCCAGTTGCGGGAAGGACTGACACGGACGATCGGCTATTTCGACGCCCTCTTGAAGAGCTCGCCCCCTGTCGCGGCGATGTAAGTGGTGGCATTGACGGCTCAGGCGCCCGCGGCTTCGCCGTGGGCGGCCTCATCGGTGATCGCCCAAAGGTGTGGATTGCCCAAAGGAGCCGCCGATGCAGCTGCTGAGCCCAGACCAGTTCGCAACCACGCTTTCGGCCGATCGCATCTTTCTTGGCGGCTTTACAGGCGAGCCGACGGCTGTGATCGAGGCGCTGAGCCGCCATCCGAGACCAGGTGCACATGCCCGGATCACCAGCGTGTTCATTCCGGGGGTGAACACGATCGATGTGACGCGGGTGGCACCAAATGGCCGGTTCGAGACGTTCTTTGTGTCGGGCCCCCTGCGTGACGCCTTTGCGGCCAAGCGCGTGGATTATCGCCCCTTGCACTATTCCGCGATCTACGCGGAAATGCTGACGCGACGGAATTTCGACCTCGCAGTCTTGCGCACGAGCCCACCGCGTGACGGGCGCGTGTCGCTTGGTCTGGCGCATGACTTTGGGCCGGCACTCCTCTCAGCCGGAATACCAATTGCCGCCATGATCGATCCGGGCACGCCCTTTGTCCCTGATGGCCACACGATCAGCCTCGATCGCCTGAGCGCGCTGATTGATGGACCGTCACCGCTACCGACGATGGCACCCGAGCCGATCCGACCTGCCATGGCCGAGATCGCGCGCTTCGCGGCGGCACTGGTGCGTGACGGCGACAGCGTCCAGACGGGGCTTGGCAGTGCGCCGAACGGGGTGTTGTCCGCTCTGACCAGCCACAAGCGGCTCCGCCTGTTCGGGGGCATGGTGACAGATGCGGGATTGGCGCTGCTGGATGCAGGCGCGGCGACGGGCGTAACGACCGGTGCCGCTGTTGTTGGGCCGGGCTGGACCAGGCGCCTGGGTGGTGAAACGCGCGTGCGCTTCCGGCCCGTGTGCGACACGCACTCTGCGGCAGCCATCGCCTCGGTGCCGAGCCTTGTCGCCATCAACTCGGCGCTCGAAATCGACCTCTTCGGGCAGGTGAATGGCGACGTGCTGGCGGGGCGCCAGATCTCCGGCCACGGCGGTGTTGCCGACTATGTCAGAGGCGCGCGCTTGTCGCCTGATGGACGCTCGGTGATCGTACTCGCGGCGACGGGCGGCGGCGGCAAGATCTCGCGCATTGTCGCGACCCATCCCCCTGGGACGCCAATCTCGATCACACGCGCCGACATCGACCATGTCGTCACCGAGTTTGGCACCGCGGCCATCCGTGACACAGATATCGACACACGCGCCGAGCGTCTCATCGCAATCGCCGCGCCTCACGTCCGCGACGTCCTGTCAAATGCCTGGGATGCGCTGCGGCGGCAGATGTGAGCCCAGCTCCAATGCCTCGGGTCCGGTTGGCGCATGGCCCAGAACTACGCTAAGCGGACGCACGCAGACATGTGCCGGAAGGATGCCGCGATGCCTATGGAAGCCAGCGAAATCGAGAGCCTGATCAAGGCCAAGTTTCCCGATGCTGAGGTCGATATCCGCGATCTCGCTGGCGATGGCGATCACTATGAAGCCACCGTTGTGTCGTCGGCCTTCAAGGGCGTACCGCGCGTGCGTCAGCACCAGATGGTGTATGATTCACTGGGCGGTCGCATGGGTGGCGTACTCCACGCCCTGAAGCTGACCACCGCCGCCAAGTGATGCGCGCCGCACCAGGCAGCCTCATATGAAAATTGCCATCGTCGCCGTCGGCCGTCTCAAGGACGGCCCCGAGCGTGAGTTGTACGAGCGCTATCGGTCGCGTTTCGATGCGCTCGGGCGCAAGCTTGCCCTGGGTCCGCTGATTTTGACGGAAATCCCGGAATCACGTCAGGCGTCAGCCGAAGCACGCATGCTTGAAGAGGCACGCAAGCTTGTTGCGGCCGCCTTGCCTGGCAGCCACCTGGTCTCGCTCGATGAACGCGGCAGAACGCCGACCAGTGCCGCCTTCGCCGCTGATCTGCGCTCGCGGCGCGATGGCGGGGCGGTCGCGGTCACATTTCTGCTTGGCGGCGCTGACGGTCATGGCCCGGCCGTGTCGGCGGCCGCGCAGGCGACCCTGGCCTTTGGGACCATGACCGTCCCGCACGGTTTGGCACGGGTGCTCTTGGCCGAGCAGCTGTATCGGGCGGCGACACTGATCGCGGGGCACCCGTATCATCGGGGTTGAGTTGGCGTCATTTGCCTCACCCGCCCCAAATTGAAGACAAAATGCATCGAATTGCACATGACCTGCAAATCAGTCGATTACGTCCCTTTGGCATACTCCCCAGAGTTGCAATTGCGGGGCGTCCTCATGTTTACCACCGTAAAATCACAACTTGGCCGGCTTGTCCGCGATGAAGGCGGATTTCTCGAGGGCGATTGGGTCATGATCGCCGGCATCCTCGGTGTCGCGCTGTCCCTGTCATCCTACTTTGGCTACAACATCGGCCATATCGTCGGGCCGGCGTTTGACGATCTGATCCTGAGCGCCCTGCGTCGCGCCGGCGCCTAACATCAGCGACACGAGCGGCCCGGCTCCAGGGGAAGAGCCAGGCCGCTCGCGAGCCTCACGCGGATCGGGGTGGTGCCGCGCGGCGGCATACCGTCAGTGCTTGCCGTAGACGGCGACCTGCGCCTGTTTCAGATGCAAGCCCTGTGTCTTGTAGACGACGTCGATCCGGTCGATCGTGCGCAGGTTACCCGGCAGATCCAGATAACCCGTCGACGAGCCCGCCTGGATCAAGCCGTTGACCGGCAGATCCTGCACGTCGCCGTTCATAAATTTGACCCGCAGATTGTAGACGAAGATGTTGTGACGGCTGACGTCCATCTTGATCGCGCGGAACTTGCCTTTGTCCGGTCCGACCTGGACAGAGTCATGGTCGGAGATAAAGCCGACGTTGCGATCACCCAGATGTTCCCAGCCGGCACTCGGCGAAGGCGTTGGCGCTGGTGCTGGCGCATCGAAGCGTGAGCCGAGGATCTGGACCTTGGCCTTGCCGAACGCGCCGCTGCCTTCCGTGTGGTAGAGCACTTCAACACGCTTGATCAGCCGGTGGTCGCCCTTGAGGTCATAGGCAGCGGTGATTTCACCCGGCTGAAGGTGCTCCTTCACGTTCAGATGTTCCTTGGTCCCATTGCCGTAGAATACGATCACGTCGGCGATCTCGACTTGGTTGCCCATGACCTTGAATTTCAGGCTCTCGAAGCGACCCGCGCTCCAGCCGATGTGGAACACGTCGCGGTCGGTCGAGAATTCGACGGACTGGACACCAAGGTTGACCCAGGTGGCAGCCTGGGCCGTGGCAGAAGCCAGCGCGAGCAGCGACAGGCCAGCGACGCCTGAGAGGAGCGATTTGGTAAACATCTGACGAGACCTTCTTGGGTTTGCCGCCGGGTGTTTTGGGGATGCACCGGCTTGCGTTTGATGTCCCAGGTATAAGGTCTGCGGGCTGAACCCAATCTGAGGCGCTCAGTTACCGGCCATTCAGACGTCCGACTGTTTTGCGCCAGGAATAAATCTCGCCGGATGTCGCCATAATTGAGAGGTTGGGCGTGCCCAACGCACACAGGCCGAGCGTCGCCGCCCGGCCTGTTGCAATTTCCAGCAACCGCGACAGACTTACGCCTTCGAGACGCAGCCCTTGTCCTTCTTGCTGTAGTACTTCATTGCGCCGCACTTGCCGGGCTTGCCCTTGGTCACGTGGGCTTTGGCTTCGGCTGACCCCATCGAGCCAACCGACGAAGCGGTCAGACCAGCGGCGGCAAGGAAGGCAGCTGCGAGAACAATCTTGACGGATTTCATGCGTCTCTCCCGTTGTGGCTCACACTGTCGGCAACGAGTTGCCCCGATTTTCCCGCTCGAGCCTTGCGGTTATTCGGTTACGGACGTGCACCCCAGCCAGTTTCAAGGTTGCCAGAAAAATCCCGCATGCACAGGCCGACATAGGTGGTTAATTCTGCAGCGTTGCAGAACTGCCACAAGACGCCTCATGTAAACCAGATGCGCTCGATGGTCCAAAACAGTCCTGCGGCCGCAATCAGCAGCGAGGCCGGTTGAACGATGCGCGCTCGGTACCAGCTGCGATGGCTGAACCAGTACGCCGTTGCAAAAAACGCCAGCGCGATGACAGCAAGCTGCCCCAGTTCGACGCCGACATTGAACCCGACCAATGCCGTCACGTACTGGTCGCTCGGCAGATCAAGCTCTTGCAGGATGCCGGCAAAACCGAGCCCATGTAGCAGCCCGAATGCGAACACCACGAACGGTCGCCACGGCGTCAGGCGCGTCGTCATGAGGTTTTCGACCGCCACGAACACGATTGACAGGGCGATCAGCGGCTCCACAATCTTTGGCGACACGGCCACATAGCCATAGAGACCCAGCGCCAATGTAATGGAATGCGCGATTGTAAAAGCTGTCACCTGGACCAGCAGAGGACGCAGTTGCGGACTGAGAAAGAACAAGCCAAGCACAAACAAGATGTGGTCAAGCCCCTTCGGCAGAATGTGTGTGAAGCCCATCGCTGCGTACTCGACGAGCGTCGCCAAGCGCCCTTTGGGCGTGGCGATCAGCGGAATGTCGGCGCTGACGGCGCCCTCCTTCAGCCAATCCATCTCCAGAGCCGCGCCTTCGGCACGCCTGACACGCAGGACGCTTGGGCCGAGCGCGGCGGGGAACGTCCAGCGCATGGTCTTGGCGGTCGGCGCGACAGGCGCCGACAACATGACAGTTGAAATACGCGCGAGCTTGAGATCCTTGGTGTCTGGAATGTCGACCCGCGTCACTTGCAGGGGCGCCGCTTGTCCATCGACGGCAAGCGACACAGCCTTCAGAAACTCAGGCGCGAACGTTGCAAACCGGGCGCGGAGTTCGGGCTCGCTGAGGGCGCGCAGACGATTGTAGAGGGCGGCCTCTGGCGCCTCGTCGGTATCTTTATGCTGCGGCCCGATGCCGGCCATAAGGGCTTCGAGATTGGCCGACAGGGTGAAGGTCGCCTGGCCGCTTTTCGACAGGTCGGCCGTCACAACCACAGGCCGAACCTCGTGCGCGACGGTTGGCGCAAGTGCGGCCATGATCCAGAAAGCGATCACGCCCAAAAGACGAAACATCCGCATGGCCTTCCATCCTGCAACTGTTCACCGTCAGCCACGTATCTGACGAGGCAATCTGAGCATATACGGCGAGCCATGTCGAAAGGTGACACGGGCATGAAACTTTTTCTGAAGTTGGCCGCGCTGGTGTGTGTCTCGGCCTCTACTGTCCCAAGTTTTGTCGTGCCAGCCCAGGGCCATGAGTTCTGGCTCGACGCCGTGACCTACACGCCAAAGGTCGGCGCCAAGGTGCCGATCGTCCTGCGCAACGGCACGGGATATCTCGGCGACAGCTACCCCTTCCAACGCAAGTGGATCCAACGCTTCACCGTCACCGACGCCACGGGCGAGCGTAGCGTCAAGGCTATCGAAGGCGACGACCCGGCGGCAGACATCGCCCTCCCCCGTGCCGGCCTGGCGATCGTGGCAGCCCAGCGCGCACCTGATACCGTCGACTACAAGACACTCAACCACTTCCTGGAGGTGCTCGAGGACGAGGGCCTCGACGCGCTCGCCGCACGATACCGGACGCGCTCCGATGCGCCGCAAAAGCTGCAAGAGGTCTACAGCCGTTTTGCCAAGGCGCTGCTCACGGCCGGCGGCGCTGGCGGTGCGGACAAAGCGCTGGGCCTCACCTTCGAAATCGTACTTGAAACCAATCCCTATCTCGCGGCGCCCGATACCTCTCTGACGGCCCGTGTGCTGCACGAGGGAAAGCCCGCGGCCGGCGTGATGGTCAAGATTTTCCAACGCCCGCCGGGCTCAACCGGCTCCATCGAGCCCCAGCGCCTGCGCACGGACGACGCGGGGCGCGTGGCAATTGGTGGCCTCAAGCGCGGAGAAGTGCTGCTCAGCGCCGCCATGTTCTCGCCACTCGCACCCATCGCCGCGGACGAGGCCCTGCAAGTGCGCTGGCAGAGCCTTTGGGCATCGACGACGTTCCTGCGGCCCTGATATCGCTTCTGTCGGATGGATTCGCATGATCGAGGGTCACATGAAACTTGTCCTGTTCGACTGCGACGGCACGCTCGCCGATAGCCAGAATGCCATAGCCGCCGCGATGGATGCGGCGTTTGATGCCGAACGCCTGCCGGCGCCGGGTCGTGCCAAGACATTGTCGATCGTGGGCTTGTCGCTGCCTGAGGCCATGACGGCGCTCGCACCGGAGCATCCGATTGATGTGCGTGTGCGATTGGCCGAGGGCTATCGGACGGCGGCCCAACGCCTTCGGCTCGCCCATGCTGAGGACCCGTTATTCCCAGGTGCAGATCAGGCCGTGCGTGCGCTCGCGGCACGCGATGATGCCGTACTCGGCGTTGCGACAGGAAAATCCTTGCGCGGCTTGCATCGGTTGATCGCGCATTACAAATGGGATGGCGTCTTCGCAACGTTGCAGACCGCCGACGACAACCCCTCGAAACCGCATCCCGGCATGATCCATCGCGCGCTCACCGAAACCGGATGTGACGCCGCGCATGCCGTGATGATCGGCGACACCAGCTTTGACATGGCGATGGCGCGTGCCGCAGGCGTGCGCGCCATCGGCGTGTCGTGGGACTATCACCCGGTCGCCGACCTGCGCGAGGCCGGTGCCGAGACGATCGTCGACACGTTCGACCAACTGATGAACGTGATTGGTGTCTGAGATTCGATCATGTTGGTGTCTGACCTCTGGTCAGACACCAATGAACGCAACCAAATCACGCCAGCGCGGCCTTCAGCGCCGCCGCACCATCACGCGTGGCCTCGTTGGCGACGGCCACCATTTTCCCCATGCCGATGAAGCCGTGGATCATGCCAGGATAATGCTTGCGGGTGACCGCGACGCCAGCCTTTTCCAACACATCGGCATAGGCAATGCCTTCGTCCATCAACACATCGTATCCTGCCGTCATGACGATCGCGGGCGGCAGGCCCTTGTGGCTGGCGGCAAAAATCGGCGACATTCGCCAATCTCGCCGCACATCCGCGCCACCGGAATAGTGCTCGTAGAACCAGCTCATGGCGCGATCTGTGAGCGGCAGCACTTCGGCATTGCGCGTGACTGACGCCCGCTTTTCGACGGCATCGACCGCCGGATAGATCAGCAGCTGGAACCGCAACGGCACCTCGCCGCGCAATGCGAGCGAGACGACAGCCGCGAGGTTGCCACCGGCACTATCGCCACCGACGGCGAGCCGCGTGGCATCAATGCCGAGCCCGGAGGCATTGGCCGCAATCCAGCGTGCGGCAGCCACCGCATCATCTGTCGCCGCCGGAAACCGATGCTCTGGCGCCAAGCGATAGTCGACGGAGATAACGGCCTCGCCGCTCAAGTTCGCGAGATCGCGACACAGCACATCATGCGAGTCGAGATCGCCAATCACCCAGCCGCCACCGTGGTAATAAATCAGCGCACCCGTCGCACCACCGCGGTTCGGAGCCTTCGGCCGATACAGCCGCAACGGGATCGGCCCGGCAGGCCCGGGACAGGCAAGGTTCTTGATCTCACCCACGTCAGGCGCATCCGGCTGCAGGAACGGCCGGCTACGCCGCATGCCTTCACGCGCTTCGGGCGGCGTCTGTTGCTCCAGCGTCGGGCGCTTGGCCATGGTGTAGAGCGCGTGCACTTTTTGGCAGTCGGGGTCGAGCGTCATGGGGCCTCGCTGGCGGGATCAGAGGAGAAGGTAAGCCGCTTACCGCCGGTTCGCCAAGGGCCTATGGCTGCAAGGCAGACGCGCGCGCCACCTAATACCAGCGGCCAAAATTATTGACGGATGCGCCTCCCCTCAACTGTCATGGCCGGCCTTGTGCCGGCCACCCATTCTGCAACGCACGGAGCTGGTTGCCATCATGTTGAAATGGCTCCGCACCCGAGTGACCGTCGCGCTC
>JANMGQ010000056.1:0-6848 GCA_031374735.1 Hyphomicrobiaceae bacterium
GGGCTCGGTGTGAGGGAGAGACGCCCGACGATAGCCAGCGCATGGCCTGCAAGCAACGTCACGCGGACGGATCAAGGGTGCGCCCTGGGAGTTATACCGGCGAGCAAAATTTCTGACTGACGACCTCCCCTCCCACTGTCAAGGCCGGGCTTGTCCCCGCCCCCCAAAGCGGAACGAGCGCGACGGTCACACGGGTGCGGAGCCATTTCAACATGATGGCAACCAGCTCCGTGCGTTGCAGAATGGGTGGCCGGCACAAGGCCGGCCATGACAGTTGAGGGGAGGCGCATCCGTCAATAATTTTGGCCGCTGGTATTACAGGGCAATCGGGGGCCAATCGGGTTCCCTCTCCCCGTTCTTCACGGGCAGAGGGTGCAGTTCCGCATTCACCCGATTGCCCTGCTGGGAGGAGACACGGCGGACGGCTCCGCTCAGCGTGTATCTGCAAGTCATCGCACGCGCGAAAACAATCGGCCGGGACAGCGGATCGGCGAGAACCGGTAAAGGGTTCGCGCTGCACGTCCGTGATATCCCACACGGCTGGTACTGTCCGGTCCTTGGCTGAGGCTATTGAAAGCCTGGGCTTTGGCGCCGATCCGCTGTGCTGCGTTCGTCACGGCGCGGGCATGGCGGTTAAGCGGCGAGGTTCGCATACGACCTCTGCCTGCCAAGGCGTCAGACCCGGCACACCCCGCCACCAAGGTGGTACGTTCAGCGCTTGGCTTGAACCTGACCCCACCGGGCCGCAGCATCCTCAACCCCGCTACGGACGATGCGCATCGCCCCGGCCTAGCTGAAGACGTCAAACACATACACGCAAAACGTGCACCTTGCGATAACACCCTGAAGTCGTCGTTAATCCGCGCTGGCGCGCTGTCCGTGAACGGGTGGATGTTGAGCCTTGCCGACCTGGTGGAGGCTGTGGGGCGGCCACCACTCTACGCCGCAGCCCCCATATCCTTGACCAACTCCTGTGCCGTCATGAAGTCGACCTTGCCCGAGGCCAGCACCGGGATCGTCTCGACATATTTGACACTGCGCGGCACCCACAACTCCGGGATGCCCTGTGCCTTGGCTTCCGCCTGCAGCGCGCCGCGATCGGCATCCTTTTTGTCGGTGACCAGGATCAGCTGCTCGCCCCGCTTGGGATCTGAGACCGTCAGCACCACGTGATTGTTGTCTGGCCAAAGGCCCGCCACGACAGCCTCAACGGCCGCCAAAGACACCATCTCGCCGCCGATCTTGGCGAAGCGCTTGGCGCGGCCCTTGATCGAGATCATGCCCTTCGTGTCGATATCCACGATGTCGCCCGTGTCGTGCCAGCCGTCACGCGCGGGCACGAGCACCCCGGGCTTGTCCGCCATGTAATAGCCCGCCATCACGTTCGGGCCGCGCACGACGAGCCGCCCACCCTCGCTGATGCCCTGCACCGGCTCCACGCGCACTTCTATGCCGGGCAAAGTCGTGCCAACGGTGCCCGGTCGCTGCATCTCAGGCAGCGTACACGAGATCACCGGCGAGCACTCCGTGGCGCCATAACCCTCCAGGATGGTGGTGCCATACTTGCGCCAGGCGTCCTTGGTGGTCTCCTTCACCTTCTCGGCGCCGGCGATGACGAAGCGCACGGTCTTGAGGTCACCCGGATCGGCAGCCCGCGACCAGCCCTGCAGGAACGTGTCGGTGCCAAACAAGATGGTCGCCTGCGTCGCGCCGACCAACTTCGGGATCTCCTTGTAGTGCAGGGGGCTGGGGTAGAGCACGCATTTGATGCCATTCAGCAGCGGCATCAGCGTGCCGGCGGTGAGGCCGTAGGAGTGGAAAATCGGCAGCGGATTCATGACCACGTCAGCCGCTGAAAAATGTGGGTCCGCGTGCGTGATGATCTGCATGGCATTGGAGATCAGATTGGCGTTCGTCAGCACCACACCCTTCGGCGTGCCTTCGGTCCCAGATGTGAACAACACCACGCCGGGCTGATCCGGGCCGAGAGCGTGGCGCTTATGCACGCGGGCGGCAAATTTTGCGCGCACGACGCCCGTGACCTTTTCCTTGAGGCCGATCTTGGCACGCACATCCTCGAGATAAACGATGTCCAGCATCTTGCCGGGCGCCACCTCGATCTTGGCGAGTTCGTCAATGACCGGCTGCAGGTTGCCAAGCGAGATAAAGCGCCGGGATGTGATCAAACGGCGGATGACGCCGGTCTGAATGGCTGAGCGCAGGTTCTTGACGCCGGCTGAGAAGTTCAGCAGCGCGGGCACCCTCCCAAAGGCGCTGAGGCCGAACAGCACGACCGGCATGCCAACGACATTGGGCAGCAGCACACCGACCGTCTCCAGGCGGCGCGTGCCTTTGGCAAGCTCGGCGCCGAGCACCATGGCACCAAGCACAAGCCGCCCATAGGTCAGCGGCTGGCGCTCGGGATCTTCAAGGATGACCTTTTTCGCGCCATGGCTCTGCATCGCGCGCAGCAATGCCGAAAACAGGGATGTGCGGCACGACTGCGGATCAAAAACGGCGGGCATCGGGCAGGCCTTAACGGCTGAGGATGAAGCAACGATTGCCCGTTCTGCAGGCGGCGCGCAATCTCATCATGCCGCGTTCGATAACAATGGGGGCAGCCAACGACTTTAGTGGCACCCGGCCGACGCTGTGCGTCGTGTGCCGCACATCCTTGAAAGCCGCGGCACGCAAGGCTAAAGGCTTGCGACCGGGCACGTGTCCGGCCGTAGACCTCACCTGAGCCGCCCACTCCTGCCTCGGACCTAACAGACAATGGCGAAGATCACGTTCGTGCAAGCCGACGGCAAAAGCCAGACGGTCACAGCCGACACCGGCATGACCGTTATGGAGGCAGCCAAGAAAAACCTCATCGATGGTATCGAGGCCGAATGTGGCGGCGCCTGCGCCTGCGCCACCTGCCACGTGTACGTCGATGCGGCCTGGGTCGGCAAAGTCGGCAAACCCGCCGCCATGGAAGAAGACATGCTCGATTTTGCTTTCGACGTCCGCGACGAGAGCCGGTTGGCGTGTCAGATCAAGGTCACGGATGCCATCGACGGCCTGATCGTCAAAGTGCCGGCCAAGCAGTTTTGATCAGGCCCATCGTGACGCCAAAACCGCCCCGCCGCGTGCTTGTCCGTGACCTTGAGATCATGGCCAGCGTCGGCTTGTTTGAGGTGGAGCACCGTTACGAGCAGCGCATCATCGTTAATCTCGATTTGCGCGTCCGCGACGACTACGACGGCACCAGCGAACGCATCGCCGATGTCGTCGACTATGGGGCGCTCGTGGCGAACGTCGAGCGTGTGGTGGCCAGCCGCCATTTCAAGCTTGTTGAAACGCTGGCCGAGACCATTGCCGCCGACTGCCTGGCCGATTCCCGCGTGCTATCGGCCACCGTGCGGATCGAAAAGCCGGATATCCTGCCCGCCTGCAAAGCTGTCGGCATCGAGATCGAGCGCTCACAACCGTGATTTCGCCTTCGCGCGATCTGCGTCGACTGCTGCGGGCACAGATACGTCAGGGACACCGCGCGCTGCTGTCCGTCCCAGGCCACGGGCAAAATCCTTCATGCCGCGCAAACGCGGCCGAACAGCCAGGTGCAGGGTCAAGGTATCACTGCCAATGCCGTCCATGGGAATACGGTCCCAGACGCGAAGACCAGCCTGACGATCATCATGCAGCCGTCCGTCCGCCAGGAACACAGCGTCGTGGCCGCTTTGCGCCAGGACGGCGAGCGTCTCGACGGTCAAGTCGCGGCGCGAACCGTAAGGCACGCTGAAGGCCCGGATCGCGTGGTTGGCGAGGGCTGCAAGTCGCTGCTGAGAGCCGGTCACTTCGATGACCCTGTCGTCCGCCGAAAGGGTGCGGCAGCGCGTGTGGCTTGCTGTATGATTGGCGATTTCCAGGCCCGCGTCGGTCAGAAGTGCGATGTCTGTTGGCCGCAGATAGAGATCGGTGTCTGCATACAGCCGCGCCTCGTCGACTCCGAAAGCCGCGAGTAGCCGGTTTTGCAATGAGCCCCGCTCGGACCGCGTCAACGCGACTGCCGGTCCATTCAGATAGCCCTGCACACTGCCGGCAGCAATTGCCGACGGACTGATCTCGGCCAAGAGCCGCGCAACCCCGACCCGGTTTGCAAGTTCGCTCAGCGCGTGATCGAACTGCACCGCTGGCCGCTCGATCATGTCAGGGTTCAGAAAGGCCACACCCGGCAAACCGTGTCGCTTCAGGATCGGAGCAACGGTCTCGGCGAGGCTACGATAGCTGTCATCGAAGGTGAGCAGGAGCGGGCGCCGCGGCCACGGACGATGCAAAAGCGTGTCGAGATCGACGATGTCATAGTTGGCTTGATAGTGATCCAGATGCGCGGCGAAAGCCTCGAGAGTTGTCCATACGCCAAGATGCGCGGCGGCCGTTGGCACGGCATCGCCGATGTGATGGTATGCTGGACATGTCAGCAGCGGGCGGAACATTCAAACAAACTCGACGACGAAGGCTCGGCGCACAGTGCAATACTGACAGTCTCCCGGATGAGCAATCAGGTGAGCAATTCTGATGCCATGGACTGCGCCGACCACGACGCATTGACATCGCAGCGCGATGTCCGACCTATCGATCGCATACATTCCATCTCGCCGGAGAGCCAGCCATGGCCCAGAGTTTCGACCGCATCATCGTTAACGGCCGTGTGTTTGCAGGTGGCGATCTCGTCGCCTGCGACATCGGTATCAAGAACGGTAAAGTCGCGGCGCTCGGGCACGATCTTGTGGCCAAGGACAAGGTCGACGCCAAAGGCAAGCTGGTGCTGCCCGGCGGCATCGACAGCCATGTGCACATCTCTCAACCGTCAGGCCCGGGCATCACCATGGCCGACGATTTCGAGAGCGGCACGCGATCGGCGGCGTTCGGCGGCAACACCACCCTCATTCCATTCTGCATGCAGGAGAAGGGACAAACGCTGCGCGACGCCCTGACCAACTATCACAAGCTGGCGGCCAAGCAGTGCTACACCGACTACGGCTTTCACCTGGTCATATCCGACCCGACGCCGGGTGTGCTCGGCCAGGAACTGCCGGGCGCCATTGCCGACGGCTACACCTCGTTCAAGGTGTTCATGACCTACGAAGGCTTGGCGCTCACGGACGAACAGATCCTGAAGGTCATGACGGTCGCCAAGGAAACCGGCGCGCTCGTCATGGTCCACTGCGAGAACTACGACATCATCCGCTATCTCACGGACAAGTTCGAAGCCGAGGGCAAGACCGCCCCGTACTACCACGCCGTCTCGCGGCCGATGGTCGCCGAGCGCGAGGCCTCGCACCGGGCTCTTTCCCTCGCAGAGGTGATGGATGTGCCTGTCTGCATCGTGCACATTTCCAACGGCCCGACGGTCGAGGAAATCCGCCGCGCGCGTGATCGCGGCTTGAAGGTGCTGGCCGAGACCTGCCCGCAATATCTCGTGCTGACAGCCAAGGACCTCGAAGGCCTCAACATGGAAGGGGCAAAATACGTCTGCTCGCCGCCACCGCGCGATGTCGCGAGCCAGCAGGCCGTCTGGGCTGGCATCGAGCGCGGCGATTTCGACCTATTTTCGTCCGATCACTGCCCGTTCAAGTATGACAGCCCCACAGGCAAGCTGAACCCGAAGGCACGTACGTCCTTCCGCTGGGTGCCCAACGGCATGCCGGGCGTTGGCGCGCGTAACCAGATCTTGTTCTCCAAGGGCGTGATGGAAAAGCGCATCGGCCTCGACCGCTTCGTCGCACTCACCTCCACCAACCACGCCAAGGCCTACGGCCTGTTTCCAAAGAAAGGCACCATCTCGATCGGCGCGGACGCCGACGTCGTGCTGTGGGACCCAACGATCACCAAGCCGATCACGCATGCCGACATGAAAGACGGCTCCGACTACACGCCCTACGAAGGCATTGTGTGCACGGGCTGGCCCGTCGAGACCATTCTGCGCGGCGAGACGATTGTGAAGGATGGCAAGCTGATCGCAAAGAAAGGCGCGGGCGCCTTCCTGCCACGGGCGAAGTCTAACCTGGTCGAGGGGCCGGGTGGGGCGTGAGCCACCGGCAGCCGTTATGTTCAAAGACTATGCCGGTAAACGGCCGCGAGAGCGATAGACAGACCGAGAACCGGAACATCGATCACGCCGGTCGCGCCGCTGATCTTGACCGGCTGGACAGCAAACGTACCGACGGCATCCCGAACCCAGACGGAGCAGGTGGCCTCGTCCGGCTCTGCCACGAT
The DNA here is from genome assembly GCA_031374735.1 of Hyphomicrobiaceae bacterium. Lineage (GTDB taxonomy): Bacteria > Pseudomonadota > Alphaproteobacteria > Rhizobiales > Hyphomicrobiaceae > JABFRJ01. The sequence continues at coordinate 6,262 of JANMGQ010000056.1, forward strand.
GTAGGCTTCGAGCGACGCGATCGCGGTGTACTCCGCAGCCTTGGTCACGAGATCCCGCTTTTCTGAGTCTGGCGACAACACTTCGACGGCAAGAACGGGGGATCGCGTCCAGCGGCTACGCCGATCAAATGGCCGCCGCTCGATCATGGCGTCAGGATAGCGCACCGTCTCGTCCGTTTCGATGCCGCGGTCGGAGCCGTGCAGCGCATAGGCGTCCTCGTCGAGCTGTCGCCCAATCACAATGATGAAGCGCGAGCCAATCTCCGAGTGGCCGCCCGTTCCTCCTGGCATCGCAACGATCCGCCCATGTTCGAACTCATAGCGGCCCTCGGGCTCCGCCGCCATGAATGCGTGGAAGTCGTCCTTGGTCAGAGGTCTGACGAGAGTGTCCTGCGGGGCCATGTGCAACCATATGGAGCGCGGCGTATTGTCGTCAACGGCTACTGATACCAGCGGCCAAAATTATTGACGGATGCGCCTCCCCTCAACTGTCATGGCCGGCCTTGTGCCGGCCACCCATTCTGCAACGCACGGAGCTGGTTGCCATCATGTTGAAATGGCTCCGCACCCGAGTGACCGTCGCGCTC
>JANMGQ010000061.1:0-19569 GCA_031374735.1 Hyphomicrobiaceae bacterium
CTGACTGACGACCTCCCCTCCCACTGTCATGGCCGGGCTTGTCCCGGCCACCCATCGCGGAACGAGCGCGACGGTCACTCGGGTGCGGAGCCATTTCAACATGATGGCAACCAGCTCCGTGCGTTGCAGAATGGGTGGCCGGCACAAGGCCGGCCATGACAGTTGAGGGGAGGCGCATCCGTAAATAATATTGGCCGCTGGTATGACGTGCGCGACGCCCATCGCATTCCATCACAATATGCTGAACCGAGATGATTGGAACTTTATCCGTATTCAGCCGTAATTGCTCGTGCGAGCGCTCCTGTTCGCGAGCTTTGACGGAGTTCGATCATGTCCAAATTCATGCTGAAATGCTCACTCTCGAGCTTGGTTGTCCTGTTTGCTGCCGCGACCCTTGATGTGGCCGAAGCCGGCGGCACCAAGCGCGGCCAGCGTACGGGATCGAGCCAGATGATGCGCCTGGGCGGCCCAACGAATGGCGCGGCATCCGCAACGAACGGCGGTTTCGTCGACCGCACGGGCGGTCCCTCCTTGCGCACGAATGCCGAGATAGAGCGCTTTTTCCAGCAGCGGCGCGACGAAGGTGGTCGCGGCTGACCGATTCTGCTTCCGCTGTGCTCCTGCACTGATCTAGACTCGTCCGTCAGGTCGACGGGCGGGCCACCCCCTGCGGGATCTGATCTTGGAGGGCAGACGCCATGAAGCTTGCAGGTAAAGTTGCTTGGGTCACAGGTGCCGGCAGCGGGATCGGCGAGGCCGCCGCCCTGGCGCTCGCCGCCGAAGGCGCGACCCTTGCGCTGACGGGCCGGACGGCAAGCAAGCTCGAGCGAGTCGCGGCTGCCATTGCGGCCAAAGGCGGCCAGGCTCATGTGTTACCGGCAGACGTCACGCGCGCCGCCGAAATGCAGGCCGTTGCCGATGCGATCGCTGCAAAAACCGGCCGCATCGACATTCTCGTCAACAACGCCGGCCTCAACATCAAGGATCGCGCGTGGGATAAACTGACGCCGCTCGGCGTGCAGGAGGTCGTTGCGACCAATCTCTCAAGCGCATTTTACGGTGTTCTGGCTGTCTTGCCGATCATGCGCCGCCAGAGGGACGGCGTACTCATTCATACGTCGTCGTGGTCAGGGCGCTTCGTTGGCAACCTGTCAGGCGCGGCCTACACGGCAGCCAAACACGGCGTCGTCGCCATGAGCCACAGCCTGAACATGGAAGAATGCACCAACGGCATTCGCTCGACGGCGTTTTGCCCGGGCGAGGTCGCGACGCCGATCCTCGATGGGCGACCAAATCCACCGTCTGCTGAGGTGCGCGCGCGCATGATCCAGTCGGCTGACTGCGGGGATCTCATTCGCTACATCGCCTGCCTGCCGCCGCATCTGTGCATGAACGAGGTGCTGCTAAGCCCAACCTGGAACCGCGGCTATGTGGCCCTGCAGGGGAACCGGCTCAGCTGATGCCGTCGTGCAGTCGGAGCCCGAACCACGGCACGACGTTGGTTCACTCGTCAGGTGTCGGCTTTGCGAGAAAGATACGGATAGATTCGCAACGGCTAAGCCCGCCGCAGGTTCAGTTGCGTCTTCACGGCGCCGTCCTGGCCGAGTACCCTCCAGTACCCTCCTCGCCGCGTATGTGCAGGACTGGCTGGATGTGCTAGCGGACGCGAAATCAGATCCTCCAACGCGAGAGCCCGATGCCCAAAGCCCGCAATTTTTCCGGCGTCATCGCGCCGCTCGTGACCCCCTTCGGCGACGACGGTGCGCCCGATCCCGAGCGCTTTGTGCGCCACGCTGATTGGCTGATGCGCAATGGCTGCACCGGCCTCGCGCCATTCGGCACCACGAGCGAAGCCAATTCGCTTGGCCTCGATGAGCGCATGGAGATGCTAGAAGAACTGGTCGACGCCGGCATTGACGCCGCCAAACTGCTGCCGGGCACAGGCATGTGTGCGCTGACAGACGCCATCACTTTGACCGAGCATGCCGTCGAGCAAGGCGTCGGCGGCTGTCTGATGCTGCCGCCGTTCTACTACAAGGCGCCGAGCGAAGAAGGTCTGTATGCCTATTATTCCGAGGTGATCGACGCCGTCGCCGACGAACGCTTGAAGGTTTATCTGTATCACATCCCGCCCATCGCCCAGGTCGGCATTCCCGTGTCGTTGGTCGCGCGGCTGAAGAAGAAATATCCCGACACCATTGCGGGATTGAAGGACTCGTCGGGCGATTGGGCGCAGACGAAGGCCTACCTTGAGGCGTTTCCGGACCTCGAAATCTTCCCCGGTTCAGAAGCATTTCTGCTGGACGGCCTGAGGGCCGGCAGCGCCGGGACCATCTCGGCCTCGGCCAACGTCAACGCTGCAGCGCTGCTCTCGGTGTACGAAGCCTTCGTCACCAAGTCAGGCGACGTCGATGCGCTGCAGGCCAAGATCGGCGCTGTGCGCAAGGTGTTCCAGTCGCAGGCCATGATACCGCTGCTGAAGGGAATTGTTGGGCACTATCGCAAGGACAAATCGTGGGCGCGCGTGCGTCCGCCGCTGACGTCCTTGCCGCCAGCCGACGTCGCGGCGGCTGTGAAGGTGCTTGAAGCTGACCACGGCTTCTCGATGCGCTTCGATCATTAGGCTTGAGCAGTCCGCAGGGAGCGGCTTGCCGTCACTCGGCGCCCACGTAAACGTGCCCGCCTCAAGATTTGCCCACCGAAGAGCTTTCATGCGTTCAGCCCTGTGCCTTGCTTTCAGTTGCCTCACCGCCGTCGTGGTTCTGCCTGAAGCTGCCGAAGCGGCGTGCACGCCCGTGACGCATGAAGGCGCACGCTTCACCGTCTGCGAGGTTGATCTGCGGCGGCAGTCCACGCGGCTGTTCTGGAAGCGCGCCGATGGGCAAGACTACAGCTATCTCAGCAAATTGCCGGATACGGACGCCGCAACAGGACGCAAGCTGCAATTCGCCATGAATGCCGGCATGTATCACCCGGATTATCGGCCAGTCGGGCTCTATGTTGAAGGCCGCCGCGAGCTTGCCAAGGCCAGCACGGCGCGCGGGCCTGGCAACTTTCACCTGAAGCCGAATGGCATCTTCTTTGCGACTGGCGATCGCGCTGGTGTCATGGAGACCGGCGCGTTCCTGAAGCAGAAGGTGCAAGCCGACGTCGCCACGCAGTCCGGCCCCATGCTGGTCATTGACGGCAAACTGCATCCCCGCTTCACACCCCAGGGCGAGAGCCGAAAGGGGCGCAATGGCGTCGGCGTGCGTGACGCCAACACGGTGTTTTTTGCCATATCCGAAGACGAGGTTTCGTTCGGTACATTCGCCCGTCTGTTCCGCGACGCGCTGAAGTGTCCGAACGCGCTGTTTCTCGACGGCGGCAGCGTGCCGACGCTGTACATTCCTGGCGGTGTGCGCAGCGGCAACTTCCTGCCGCTCGGGCCCATGGTAGGCGTGTACGGAAAATAGCCCTGTTGCACTCAGCGCAACGCCTGCCGCCGCGGCGTGGTCTGCCGCATGTGGTCGAGCCACGCGTTGATGACCAGCAGCATGTTGGACTTGAAACCGACGCCGCTATTGACCGCCGCCTCAACCGGCCAAGACAGCGCCCGCGGCACGCCTTGCACGTTGCCAAGGCCCGGCACGGCGTCTGTCGCCTTGCCGCCTTTGATGACGATCCTGGGCGCGAATGTCGCCGAGATCGGCAGCGTCTTGAGCGACTTGTCCCAAAGCGCGGTGACCATGCACTGCACGGGTTGCGGCGTAGATTGGAAAACAGTGTCGGCCTCGGTCACAGCCGCCATGATCTCGGCACGCGCAATGCGGATCGAAACCGTGCACGTCGCATTTTTGACATAGCCCATCGTCTGTTTTTCGAGTTCCGTTTGCTCCTGCGCGCTGGGTATCAGCGGCATGGTGCATTCGATGACCTCGGAGCGGCCACGCGACAGGTTCTCGAAGCAATCAAGCGGCGACGCGGCCTCAGCAGGCGTCATCGGCACCATCAGGAACGCGGCTGCACTGGCACATGCGGCGCGGGCCAGCAGACGACGGGCGACCATGACATCCTCCTCGCATTGAGCACGGGTGCTTACAGCGCACGACTGCGGCATGGGTCCGGCGCAAGTATGGTTGCGCCGTGACAATGCCAGGCAGGCACGCGCTACTTTTTCCGCGGTCGCTGCGTCTGAAGCAGACCGGCCGCAACCAGCACCTTGCGCATGACGGTTGGCAGCGCCTCCTCGTCGAGGGCAACGCGCGGCACGAAGCGACCGGTCATTTCGGGCACGCGGCGCGCCGCGGTTTGGCTCAGGACAGCGCGGCGCACCAGCAATTCAAGGCGAAAGTGTGTGAACACATGCACAACCGCGACATCGAGATCGGTGTAGGGCGCCTCAACCGGCTCGGCCGCGCGCGCCGCATTGGCACAGGGAACGGCCGCGAGCCACTCGGTCGACGGCACCTCGATCATGCCGCCTAGCAAACCCGTCGCTGGCCGCCGACGCAGCAGCACGGCGCCATCGTCGCGCTCGACCACGAACGCGATGCCGTAGCGCAGCGGCCGCTCGGCCTTGGCACTTTTTATCGGCAGGTCAGCCGCAATGCCAAGCTGTTTTGCCTGGCACGGCGCGGCCAGCGGACAGATCAAACACGACGGACTCTTCGGCGTACATACGGTTGCCCCGAGATCCATCATGGCCTGGGCGAAATCACCCGCGCGCTGATCGGGCGTCAGTGTCTGCGCATACGCCCGCACGAGCGGTTTCGTGCCGGGCAGTGGCTCCCGCACGGCAAACAGGCGCGAGACCACACGTTCGACATTGCCATCGACCGGCGTCGCCTTCAGTCCATGGCCGATCGAGACGATCGCTGCCGCCGTGTACGGACCGACGCCGGGAAGCTCAAGCAGTGCCGCCTCGTTCGCCGGAAACCGGCCGGCATGATCGCGCGCCACCACGCGCGCGCAGGCATGCATGTTGCGCGCCCGCGCGTAGTAGCCAAGCCCGGCCCACGCTGCGAGCACGTCATTCAATGGGGCAGTAGCGAGAGCGGCCACCGTCGGCCATCGCCGCGTGAAATTCTCGAAGTAGGGCACAACAGCTTTCACCGTCGTCTGCTGCAGCATGATCTCCGACAGCCAGACGCGATAGGGATCGGCAGGGACGCCCGGCGCATAACGCCACGGCAGTTCGCGCCGCGAGCGATCATACCAGGCGAGCAAAAGTTTAGAGACCGATGCCGTCGCGCGTTTCGTCATGCGGGCCTCGGCAGGAACTTGTAGGCGATCCATGCGGCGAGTGGACCGAATACGAAACCGCCAGCGCTGCTGGCAAAGAACGCGCCCTCTGCGCCAGCAAAATGGCCGCCCAACCAGACGAGCGGGATCGTGCCAAGCGTGGCGCGGGCCCAGTTGAGCGCCGTCGCATAGTGCGCGCGGCCGAGAACGTTGAAAGCCGCATTGGCAACGAACATCAGCCCGACGAAGTGGAACTGCGGCGCCACGTAGAAGCAGTAGAAGCGCACCAATTCTTCAGTGCGCGCCGTGACTGAAAACGCGCGAATGATGATCGGCTCCAGCACGATGAGTGCAATGGTCGCGACAGCGCACAAGAGAAGATTGGCTTTCAGGCCATCGAGATAACCGGTGCGCACGCGGTCATAGGCGCGTGCACCAAAGTTCTGGCCGATGATCGGGCCGACAGCGCCTGAAAGTGAAAACACGATGCCGAAAGCAACAGGCGCGATACGCCCGGCAATAGCCCAGGCGGCGACGGCGTCATCGCCGAACTTGGCGACCATGGCGGTTGCAAACAAGTTGGCGAACGGTGTCGCCAGATTGGTCGCGACGGCCGGCACGCCAACCCGCGACAAGGATGGCACGTCGGCCAGGAAGTGCGCACGCGTCGGCCGCATGTACATGCGATGCACAACAATCGCGCCCCACAGACCGACGGCCACCATGCCAACCCGCCCGAGCACCAATCCGATCGCGCCGCCTGTCATGCCAAGCCCGAGCCAGAAGATGAGCACGGGTTCGACCGCCAACTGAAACAGCGAACTGATGACCGGCACATTCATGGATCGCCGCGCATCGCCGAGCGAGCGCAACACCGCCATCAGCGACATGCCCATGGCGGTCAGCGGCATCACGGGCAGGGCAATTTGCAGATAGTGCAGCGCCAGCGCATGTGTGCGCTCCTTCGCGCCCATGAGCGACAGCAAGGCCCCAAGCGACGGCCACAACAACGCCAGCAAGATCAGTCCGAGAAAGCCCGCAAACAGGACGGCGTGCGTCGCCAGTCGCTTGGCCCGCGGCAGATCCCCGGCGCCCACTGCCGGCGCGACCGCGGCCGTCGTCGCAATGCTCAAGCCGATGCCGACCGCATTGGGAAAAAAGATAATCGAGATCGCGTAGCCGATGGCCGCCAAGATCTCGACATCCTGCAGGCGGCCAAGAAAGAACACGCTCGCCAGCTCGCCGAGGAACACGCACATCAGGCCGATTGCGCTCGTGCCGGTCATGATCAGGATGTGACGCATGGTCGACCCGGTCAGGAACCGGGCCGGTGGGCGATGTGTGGCCGCGGGCATTCCGCCAGCCGGAGCGGCGCCGTCGGTCGGGCCCACCAAGAGAGTGCCGGTCAAAGACTGGCGCGCAACCGACTGAGCCTCCGTTGTGGCGCGGTTGCGCCGTGATCGCCTGCGCTGGCGCCGCTTCATTGGGATCTGCCATTCGTGGAATGCGGGACGCGGAACGCGCGCCGATTTCTTTTGGCCACAATCGATACATTGAAGCAATGCATGCGGCCAGCATACCCGCCGTGCAGTGCAACCAGCATGATCCTGGCGCAAATCGTTCCGTGATCAAAAATAGAACTTTACAAGAATTTAAGATGCTGATACACAGAATGGGTCGCGTTCTGGTGTGGAGAGGCTCATGTTTTCGCGGTTCGGCTGTCTCGTATTAAGTGCAGGTTTGATACTGGCAACGCCTGTGTGGGCTGAGGACGAGAAACCACCAGGCTTGCCGCCTGAGGCGGCTGGATTGCAGCAAGCCGCCTACGATGTGATCGTGGTGCCGAGGCGCGCCGGGGCCGTTGGCTCGCGCATATTCAACGGGGAGCGTTGGGTCACCGTCCCCGATGGAGTGCTGCGTCCCTACCTCCGTCCTTATCTCTCACGGGACTATGCGAGCGGCGGACGGTGGTCGTCGCGCAATTCGCGCGAGAGCGACGGGCGCTTTGACAACCGCGGCTACCAGCCACGGTCATATGCAGGCAGGACTTACGCCGACAGGTCATACGCAGACGGTTCGGGTCGCCAAAACCGCTATCAGAATGGCGACCGAACGTCCGAGCGGCGATACTATCGCGGCGCGTGGTGAGGTGACGGTCGGCTCACGTGTAGGACCGCTCGTCGGCGATGACTTTGCCATCGTTGGGCAGCGTGCCCGGGGCAACAAATTCGACTTCGCCCTTGAGCTTCATCAGGGCCTGCACGTTTGCTGCGACCGCGTCCTTCATCGCGGGGTCGGCAGATGCAGTCTCGGCACGCAGCGTCATGACGTCCTGCTCCCCGAGGCGGGAAACAACCAAGCGTACACGGCCGAGTTCCGGATGCCGCTTGGCCACAGCCACCACCTGTTCGGGGTGCACGAACATGCCCTTGACCTTCGCGGTCTGGTCGGCGCGTCCGAGCCACCCCTTGATACGCATGTTGGTACGTCCACAAGGCGCTGTGCCAGGCAAAACAGCCGAAAGGTCTCCCGTCGCGAGACGGATCATCGGGTAGTCGCGATTGAACGCCGTCACCACCACTTCGCCCACATCGCCAGCTGGGACCGTGTCACCTGTCCCCGGGCGAACGATCTCGACGATGACGCCTTCGTCGATGATCATACCTTCGACTGACCCGTCCGGGGACGGACTTTCATAGGCGATCAGGCCGACATCGGCTGTCGCATAGCACTGGAGGCACGTGATGCCGCGCGACTTGTATTCTGCCCGAAGTGACGGAAACAGCGCTCCGCCCGAGACAAGCGCGCGCTTGATCGAGGATAGATCGCGCTTGCCCTCGGCGGCCTTGTCGAGCAGGATTTTGAGGTAGTCCGGTACGCCTGCGTATGCGGTGGGCCGCAACATCTCGATGGCATCAAGCTGTTGTTCGGTGTTGCCCGGTCCCGCCGCGATGACAGCGCAACCAAGCGCACGCGCGCCTGCATCCAGGATCCAGCCACCGGGGGTGAGATGATAGGCAAACGTGTTGTGCAGGATATCGCCCTTGCGCAGGCCAGCAGCATAGAGGGCGCGTGCCGAGCGCCACCAGTCGTCGCCACGTCCCTCGGGCTCGAAGATCGGCCCGGGTGACATCATGATCCGCCCCATCTGGCCGGCAGCATCGGTTGCAAAGCCCCCGAACGGTGGGCGCTTCGTCTGCAGCTCCTTGAGGGCCGACTTACGCAAGACCGGCAACCGAGCCAGCGCCTCGCGCGAGGTCACGGCGGCTGGGTCGACACCGTCGAGCTGGGCTGCCCATCCCGGTGCCAGATCTTTGGCCCGCCGCACGATAGAGGAAAGTTGGCCAAACTGGGCGAGTTCGCGCGATTCAGGCGTCCGCGTTTCAAGGTGGTCGTAGTGCGGACCAGTCGTTTTAGGCGTCACAGGAAGACCTCTTGGGGCCAAAGCAGTTGCGCCGGAGTTAGGAGATGGGGTGATATCAGGTCAAGGCATCGGGGTGCTATTGGCAGGTCAATTGGGCAAACAGGGAACTGCTCCTTCTCCGTCCTTCACGGGGCCTTCACGGGGAGAGGGAACGCACCTGTTTGCCGCCGCACGCGCGGGACACATCTTCACACCTCATCAACACATAGGAAACGGCGCTTTCATCCGTCGCGCCTAACGTCGTGCAGTGTCGACGCAGGGAGACAGAGCCATGTTGCCATCGACAGGGCTGTACGGTCGTTCGCACAACGCTGCGGTTCTGAGCATGGCGCTGCTGGCAGGTTATCTGCTGCTCGCCGTCGCTGGCTGGGTGTTGCTCAAGTTCGTGCAACACGGGCTGATGTTGGTTGTCTCCCATGGCTTGCGCGAGGGGCTCGCTGACGCGAGCACGTTGGTTGCGGAGGATCTTGCGACGACGTGGTACCTGCCGCTCATCATTGTACTGACATGGTGGCTTTTTGCCATGCTGCTGCACAAAACCATTGTGCAGTGTCTCACCGGCGCGGCGAGTGTCACACGCGCCCAAGAGCCGCGTCTCTACACGATCGTTGAAAACACAGCCATCATGGTCGGTCTGCCGATGCCTGATGTCGACGTCATCGAGACACCGGCCCGCAATGCTTACGCGTCAGGCCTATTGCGCAACGGGTCGACGGTCACAGTGACACGCGGCCTGCTCGACGCCCTGGACGATCGGGAACTTGCAGCCGTCGTCGCGCACGAGGTCGCCCACATTCTCAATGGCGATGCCCGCGTGATGCTTATTGCCACCGTGTTCAATGGGCTCGTCACGTTCATTGCCGAGTTCCTCTGGTTCCTCTGGGGGCGGGCCCGGTCGATGGTGCCGTCGTTCGGCTTCAAGCCTGGCATCGTCATGGTGCTCTTGTTCCTGGTCGGCGGGCCATTGCTGCTGATTCTCGTTCTCGTGTTGGTGGGCTCACTCCTGGCCTTGGGCGTGTTTGTCGGAGCGTTCGTGGTTGCCGCCGCGACGGTGTTCTCGTTCATGCAGTTTGTCGGCATGACGATCGCGGCTGCCATATCGCGGCTCCGCGAGCACGTTGCGGATGCGCAGGCCCTCGAGATCACACACGATGCCGATGGATTGATCAGTGCCCTTGAGAAAATCTCCGGGCATGAGCGCATCACCTGGCTGAACGCTGGCATGAGCGGGTTCATGTTCGCAGATCCCGCGTCCGTCAGCCGCTGGCTTGCGACGCACCCGCCGGTGTCGGCGCGTATCGCGGCGATCGATGCCATGCGGTCGAAATACGCGGTGAGACCTAAGGTTCGAGCACGGTCATCGCGAGCCGCCGCGCAAGCACGCCCTGCGGTCGTGTTCGGCCGCAGAAGGTAACCGCCGGCCAGCTCACAGCCACTTCAGTCGGCGTCCGAGGGCCGGGACAGTGCATAGTACGTGGCATAGGCCCGCTCGGCGGCCCGATAAAGATCTGCGTCGGCCATATGCATATCAAAACGCTCCGGTGCGAGGCTCGGCAAAGGCAACGACGGCCGACCATCGACGATCCACTCGGCCAGCGCCCGGCCGGCACCTGCGGATGCCGCAATGCCTGACGTGAAGGCGATGGCGAGATGCAGATTGTCAAAGCCCGGTGCGGGGCCGAGGATCGGTTCGCCATCGGGCGAAACGGGGATCGGGCCGTTGATCACCGTTTTGATGCCGACCTCGGCGAGCAGCGGAATGCGCCGGCTGGCCGCTTCGAGCAGCGGCGAAATGCGGTCGAGATCGGCCGGCAGCAGTGAGCGCCCAAAGCTCGCGGGCATGAGGCTTGCGTGCACGTCGGGTGTGCGATCCTCCCAGCCGCCGATCGCGAGTGCGCCGACGTCAGGCTTCAAATAGAAGTTCAAGTCCGGATCGCGCAGCGCAGGCAAGTCACGCGGCACCAAGACGTGTTTTTCTGTAATGGCATATTGATGCTCAAGAGCCGCTGCCGGCAAGTTCATGCCAAGCCTGCGTCCAAGCGCGCGTGCCCACACGCCTGCCGCCAGCACCACGCGCGTGCAGCGGATCGTGCCGCGCTCATGGATCACACCGGAGATGTGGCCGCCCGCATGCTCAAAGCCGGTCACTTCGACGCCTTCGACGATTTGAACGCCATTGCGCCGTGCGCGAGCCGCCATGGCGAGTGTCAGGCTCGAGGGATCGACATAGCCATCGCCCGGCACCCAGGCGGCCCCCGTGATGCCCTCCGTGCTGAGGAGCGGAAAGCGACGCTGCGCCTCGGCGGCATCGATCAGGTGATAGGCAACGCCATAGCGTTTCGCCGTCTCAGATCCCGCCACAAGTTCATCAAGACGTGCCGGTGACGAGGCGATGCGCAGCGAGCCGACGGGCCGCCAGTCGACAGGCGTTTCGGCCTGTATGTCTTCGATCAACTCGACGGATGCGCGCATCAGGCGCGCCAGATCTTCACGCGTCCGGAACTGCCCGACGAGACCTGCCGCGTGCCACGTGGAGCCATGTGTGATCGCAGCCTTTTCGACGACCACGATATCCGTCTCGCCGCGCTCAGCCAGCTGCCACGCAATGGCAACGCCAACAGCGCCGGCACCGACAACCACTGTCTTGGCCGAGATCGGCAGATCAACTGGGTGTCGCCCTTCGCACATGCCGGATCTCGACGAGAGGATGAAAGATCAAACCATCACACTGTATCTGCACCAGGGGCAAGATGCTCTCGTATCACGCGTCTCTTACGATGCTATGCCGATGGCCAAGACCTCAGCCAAACAGGCTTCGGCCGCCGCGACGTCGAATGGCTCAACCGTGTGGCTGACCGAGAGGGCGGCGTCGAAGCGTTCGCGAGCACGGCCCGTGAGTGGGCGGCTGCCGGCTGCGATCTCGGCCATGCCATCCAACTCGCCCCAGCAGTGCAAGGCAAGGTCGCTGCCGGCGGCCAGCACGGCTTCCGCGCGCTGGCGCAGCGTGCGCGGTGCCAGTGCTTTCATGGTGAGATCATCGCTCATCAGCAGGCCCTCAAAACCGATATGGCCACGGATGATGTCGGCGTGGACCCTGGCCGAGGTCGAAGCAGGCTCTGCCGGATCGAGGGCTGTGTAGACGACATGTGCCGTCATCGCAGCCGGTGCATGTGCCAGCGCCTTGAACGGCAAGAAATCCGTCGCCTCAAGTTCTGCGCGCGTGGCTGTGACGGTTGGGAGAGCGAGATGGCTATCGGCGGTTGCCCGGCCATGGCCGGGGATGTGCTTGAGAACGGGCACCACGCCGCCAGCCATGTAACCGGCCACGACTTCGCGGCCGAGGTCGATCACGCCCGCGGTCGTCGTGTCATACGCGCGCGATCCAATGACCTCATGACTGCCGGGGACGGGCAGATCGAGCACGGGCGCGCAATTGCAGTTGATGCCGAGCGCGCGCAATTCTGCGGCAGTCAGTTGTGCCACCAGACGAGCGGCCCGCTGTGCCGGCGCACTGTTGGAGCCAAGCAGACGTCGATACCGGGAAGCCTCTGGCAGGTCGCGCCAATATGGCGGGCGCAGGCGGCGCACACGGCCGCCTTCCTGATCGATGAGCACCAGGATAGCCTCGCCCACTGCGCTTCGGGCGTCATCAACGAGGCGTCGCACCTGCTCAGGGTTTTCAACATTGCGCGCAAACAGAATGACGCCAGCGGGGCGCGCATCACGCAGGAAAATCCGTTCATCCTCACTCAGGCTTGTGCCGGCCAAACCAGATGTGAAGGCGTTCAACATGGCGCTGCCTCATGCGGCAGCGGCGGCATCCTGAGGATACCGCCGCTGAATTTTTAGGGCCGTTATGCACCGCTCAATAGGCGGTAGCGAAGCACTGGGTGTAGCCGGCGGCCTTGAGCTGCTCGCAGACAGCGGCCGCAGCAGAGCGCGACCCTGGCGGGCCAACGACGGCGCGATACCAAACGCCCTTGCTTTCACCGAGATTGACCTCCTGCACCTCGGCGGGCTTGCCGCTCAGGACATCCGGGAACTTCGACTGCAGATCTGCAAAAGCCTTCATGGCCTCCATCTTGCCCTTGGGAGTCGACAAGATGGCAGCAACAAAGCCGTTGCCACCCGCGCCCAGGGCTGACTTCGTGGTAGGCGCTGGTGCAGACGTCACGCCACTGCCTGCACCGGTGCCCGGCGCCGTGTAGGCGTCGTTCTCTTTTGGCTTGACCACCTTTTTGGGCGCCGGCGCGACAGGTTGCGCCTCTGGCAAGGCAGCCTGCTTTTGCGGTGGCGGCGTGATCACCTTTGGCTGAACCGGCGGGGCTGGCGCTTGAGTCATCGGCGGCGGAGCCGGTTGCTGGCGCAGCTGCTGTTGCGGCGCCTCGCGTTGCGGCATTGGCGGCGGCATGGTGACCGCGAGCCCCGGCATCGTCATGGTTTGCGGCTGTGCCATGGGGGCTGGCGAGGGTGGCGGCGACGGCATCGGTTGGGTATTGCCATCTGGCCCGACTGGAATGGTCGCGACACGGCGCGGACCTGTCGTCTCGCCCTCAGACGCGACCATCGCTTTCGGTGCCACATCCGGCAGCTTTGCTGTCGGCTGTGGTGGTCTCTGAGCGCTCGCATCTGCCTTTGTCTTCACGGCCGACTTGTCGGCGGTCAAGATGGGCGTCTTGCCCCCGCTGCTGAGCGCGCGATAGGTGTAAGCTAAACCACCGCCGACAAATATCGCGCCAACCAATGCCCCAACGATGAGAAGCGTGCGGCCTCTGCGCGGCGCCTCTTCTTCTTCCTCAAATTCCATTTCCTCGGGCTCTTCTCCGGCGTGCGGCGGCTGCCCTTGTTGTTGGGCTACAGGCACATGGAGGGCAGGCGCCGGCATCGGCGATTGAACCTGGGACGACGGGTAGGCTGCGTGCGCAGCCGGATGAGCCCCCATCGACGCGGGCCCGAAGCTTGGCTCCTGCGGATAGCCTTGTGCGGGCTGCGGCTGCCAGCCAGCAGGCGGCTGTGTGCGCGGTGTCGGACGTGCATACGGATCGTGTGCAAAAGCGGGCTCTGCGGGCGCATGACCGTGTGGCGCAGGCGGCAATGTGCCAGGCGCGTATTCGCCAAGGTCATAGCCTCCGCGCAAATCAGCGCTCGGTGGTGGTTGCGGCCACTGGGGGGGCGGCGCAAACGTGCTCAGGTCTTGGCCCTGCTGCGGCGAATACGATGCTAGCCCACCGCGGCCGTACGCGTCGTGCTGTTGCTGTGGGTAGGCCTCGTGTCCGGGGTAGGGTGCCTGCTCATAGCCATGCTGCGGCGCTGGCTGCTGGGCATAGGCAGCGTGGGCCGGCGCAGGGCTCGGATACGGCGCGTGCTGAGGGTGAGCGTAAGGATCGGCTTGCGGATGTTGCCCGTGTTGTTGAGCCCAATGCGGCGCAGGAGAAGGGGAAAGCTGCGGCTCGTCCATATCGAGCGGGTGGCGCCATTGGCCAGCAGGCTGCGGTGCCGGCTGCTGATAGGGCTGCTGCTGCGGATGCTGCGGGTGCTGGGCAGCGGGCGCATAACCGCCGTGGCCCGGAGCGTTCGATCCTGAATTGTTCGACCGAGACATCGCCTGTCTTTCTTCGTGACCCCGAAAGACAGCCTCGACCAGCCCTCCCGCCGATCTCGACTAGCTTCCGAGCCCGCTCCGTAAAAGCGGTCGCCCCCGTATCGAGTGGTTGGTGATCGCAAACAAGGAACAAAAAACCTGCCACCCTGTCAGTGATCACACTTCGCGAACCACTCCATTCACGCCATTCTCAAGACACCATTCCGTTACCGCAACTCGTCCGGCGCTGAGACACCGAGAATCGCCAACCCGGATGCCACAACTTGGGCAAAGGCGTCGACCAGCGCAAGACGTTCTGCTGTTAGCTTTTTGTCGTTTGCTTGTATGAACCGCAAATGTGGCGAATCGTTGCCTCGTGACCAATGGCCATGGAATTCCGACGCCACTTCATACAAATAGAATGCAATCTTGTGAGGCTCGCGCGCCTTCGCGGCGCCTGCGATCATATCTGGGTAAGAGGCAAGCTTCTTGATCAAGGCGAGTTCGCCTGCATCTGACAGGCCGGCGAGGTCAGCGAGACCACGAACGGCCATTGGGTCGGCGAGATCAGGGAACGTATCTTTCACGTTGCGGAACACAGACTTAGCCCGCGCATGTCCCATCTGCACGTAGAACACCGGGTTCTCTTTCGATTGCTCCACCACCTTGGCGAGATCAAAGTCGAGCGGCTCCAATTCTTTGCGATACAGCATCATAAAGCGCACGGGATCGGGGCCGACTTCGTCGACCACGTCGCGCAGCGTCACGAAGTTGCCCGAACGCTTAGACATCTTGAACGGCTCGCCGTTCTTGAGCAGGTTCACCATGCTGACGACGCGAATGTCGAGATCGGCACTGCCGCCGGTCGTTTGCCAGTCGAGCTTGCCGTTCGAGCGGCGCGCAATCTTGCCGTCGGTGAATGCCGATACGGCTGCGAGAACGCGCGGGATGTAGCCGATATGGTCGGCACCCCAGATGTTGATCAGGTGGCGAAAGCCACGCGAGAGCTTGTCGTGGTGGTAAGCGACGTCGCCGGCAAAGTAGGTGTAGCTGCCATCGGACTTCTGCAGGGCGCGATCGGTGTCGTCGCCGAAGGCGCTCGATTTGAACAGCGTCTGCTCGCGGTCTTCCCAGTCATCGCCATCGTGGCCGACCGGCTTTTCGAGACGGCCTTGCGCGATATGGCCTTTAGCCTTCAGGGCTGTGATCGCGTCGGCGACCTCGTCGACGTTGCCGTGCTTCATGGAGGCTTCGGAAAAGAACACGGCGTGCTCGATGTTGAGTGCCTTGAGATCGCTCTTGATCTCGATCATCATCAGATCGGTCGAGAACTTGCGCACATCTGCCAGCCACTCGTCTTCCGACTTCGGCAGCAATGCATTGCCGTGCTTTTCCGCCAGCGCCTTGCCGACGGGGATCAAATATTCGCCGGGATAATAGCCCTCGGGGATCGTGATCTTTTCACCCAGTGCCTCGCGGTAACGCAGGAACACAGAGCGGGCGAGCGTGTTCACCTGACCGCCGGCATCGTTGATGTAGTACTCGCGCGTCACGTCGTAGCCGGCAAACGCAAGCAGGCTTGCCAGTGCATCGCCAAACACCGCGCCGCGGCAGTGGCCGACGTGCATGGGGCCGGTGGGGTTGGCCGAGACGTATTCGACGTTGACCTTGACGCCTTTGCCGAGGTCGGGGCGGCCGTAGTTGGCGCCCTCAGCCGCAATGGCGCGCACAAGGCCGTGCCAGACCGACGGCGCGAGCGTGATGTTGAGGAAGCCCGGCCCGGCCACCTCGACCTTGGCGATATCTTCGTCGCCGCGCAGAGCGTCAGCGAAAAGTTCCGCGATGTCGCGCGGCTTCATCTTGGCTGGCTTGGACAGCATCATGGCGACGTTGCAGGCGATGTCGCCGTGGCTGGCGTCGCGTGGCGGATCGACCGCGAAGGCGGGCGTGACGATGTCGGCCGGCAACTTGCCTGCGGCTTTCAAAGTCTCGAGCGCGCGCGTGACTCGGGCGGCAGTTTCGGCGTAAATGTTCATCGGGTCCACTCGTCGCCCGTTACATTGGGCCCGCAACGTCAAGCGCGGACTGCCCGGCTAAATCATTGGGCTTGATGCAGCAAGGGATTACTTGAGACGCGTGGCGGAGCGATGGTGTGAATGCGGGGAGAGGGGCGGCCGCTTGCTCAAATGGAGATTGCTCCGCTGGCGCACAATCAACGTTTTGCCAGTTGTTCAATGACCGTCCGTGCGGATGCCGCCCCTCACCCTAACCCTCTCCCCGTAAAGGACGGGGAGAAGGAAGTTCACTCACGCCGCAAGAGGCCGCGGGCGGTCGTCCATGGATGATTGGATCAGAGCCGCAATGGCGCCGATGCCGATGAGTGCGATCCAGCCGATGGTGTAGGAGCCGGAGAGATCGAAGCTCAACCCGCCGAGCCAGGCGCCGAGGAACGAGCCGATCTGGTGGCTGAGAAACATCACACCATAGAGAGTGCCGAAGTTGGTCAGGCCGAACATGCTGGTCAACAGCGCGCTGACCAGCGGCGCAACGCCGAGCCAGAGCAGGCCCATGGCGGCGGCAAAGATGAGCGTGCTTTCGGTCGTCACCGGCACCAGCACGAAGGCAATGATTGCGAGCGTGCGCAGCAGATAGACCGCCGCCAGCATCTCCTTGTTGCCGTAGATGGCGCCGAGCCGGGCCAGAATGATCGTGCCGACGGCATTGCACAGGCCGATCAACGCCAGCGCCGTCGCTCCGACGCCCGGCGAAATACCACAGATGATCAGATACTTAGGCAGGTGCGTGACAATGAACACCAATTGGAAGCCACATGCGAAAAACGCAATGGTCATAAACACATAGCCGGGGTGGCGGAAGGCCTCGCCGATGGCCTTCATGGCGTCCGGGCGTTCCGCGCCGGCAGCGGCCGGTGCTGGCGCGCCATCCATGACGAGCCCGATGAGGACCATGACCAGCGCAAGTCCGGCAAAGATCGTCAGCGTTGTCTGCCAGCCGACGTTGCCGATCAGATACTGACCGAGCGGGGCCAGGATGAAGGTGCCGAGCGACCCTGCCGCCGAGACGACCGACACGGCCGTCGGCCGCTTGTCCGGCGGGGCAGCTCGCGATACGGCGCCCAGCATGACGCCGAAGGCGAGGCCTGACACGGCAAGGCCGATCATCAAACCGCCCCCGACCTGCAACCCGATCCCGCCTGCCTGCGCCGTCAAAAACAATCCGAGCGCATAAACGCAGCCCGCGACCAAGACGATCGGCCGGGTGCCGACACGATCCGACAGCGCGCCAACGAACGGTTGAGAGATACCCCAGGCGAGGTTCTGGATCGCCATGGCAAAGCCGAACGTCGCGGCCGAAATGCCGAGATCTCGCGTCATATGATCCTGGAACAAGCCCAGCGTCTGGCGCAGGCCCATGGCGAGCGACAACACGGTCGCGGCGGCGGCCACAAGCAGGACGAGCTGCGGCGACCAGCGGGCAGATGCGGGCATGGCGGCTCCAATCGCGAATGGACCACGCTTGAGCTACCGTGACGCAAACGTCAATCTGCGGCCGGTCAAGTGCCCGGGGTCACGCCGCCGTCAGCGCCGTGGTGACGCGCCTGTGGGCGAGCAATGGTAATGTCCACGGACATCGACTATGTGACAGACTTCGACACCGAGCCTCCGGAGACGGTCGATGCGCGCTGCACCCGACGAGAGCCATGCCAATCCGGACACTCCGGTGTCTGATCCAGACGACGATCGTCTGCACGAAGAGTGCGGCGTGTTTGGCGTGTTCGGTCATCCGGAAGCCGCAGCACTCACGGCACTCGGCCTCCACGCGCTCCAGCATCGCGGGCAAGAGGGCTGCGGCATCGTCACCTATGATGGCCAGCAGTTCAACCAGGAACGCCGCCTTGGTCTCGTCGGCGACAACCTGAACACGGCCGATGTGATTCGTCGCCTCAAGGGTTCCATTGCCATCGGCCACAACCGCTACTCCACCACCGGCGGCAACGTGTTGCACAATGTGCAGCCCTTCTTTGCCGACATGGACACCTGTGGCGTGGCGCTCGCTCACAATGGCAATCTCACCAACGGCCGCGCGCTGCGCAAACAGCTCACCACAGACGGCGCCTTGTTCCACGCAACCTCCGACACCGAAGTCGTGCTGCATCTGATGAGCCGGTCGCGCAAGCGTCGGATCGTCGAGCGGCTGATCGATGCGCTGTGGCAGATCGAAGGGGCATACGCCTTTGTTTGCCTCACCACTGACATGCTCATCGGCGTGCGCGATCCCGTCGGCATTCGCCCGCTGATGCTCGGCAAGCTGCCCGGCGGCGGTTATGTGCTGGCATCGGAAACGTGTGCGTTCGATATCGTCAACGCCGAGTTCGTGCGCGAAATCGAGAATGGCGAGGTGGTGGTTATTACGGCGGACGGCGTCGCCAGCCATCGGCCGTTCCCGAAACGGCCGGCACGTCCGTGCGTGTTTGAATATGTCTACTTCTCGCGACCCGACTCTGTCCTCGGCGGCCGGCAGGTCTACAACGTACGCCGTGCCATGGGCGCCGAGTTGTCGCGCGAATTGCCGGTCGAGGCGGATGTGGTGGTGCCCATCCCGGATTCGGGCGTGCCGGCTGCCATCGGGTATTCGGCTGCGAGCAAGATACCGTTTGAGCTCGGCATCATCCGCAATCACTACGTCGGCCGCACCTTCATTGAACCCGAGCAGCGCATCCGCCAATTGGGTGTGAAGCTCAAGCACTCGGCCAACCGGGCCATCGTCCGGGGCGCGCGCATCGTACTCGTGGATGATTCAGTGGTGCGCGGCACGACCTCGAAAAAGATCGTCGAACTCATGTTCGAAGCCGGCGCGAAAGAGGTGCACATGCGCATCTCGTCGCCACCGATCAAGTTTCCAGACTTCTACGGCATCGACACGCCGCGGGTGAAGGATCTGCTCGCGGCCAACATGAGCGTCGAAGAAATGCGGGTCTACGTCGGTGCGACCAGCCTCGCGTTTCTGTCGGTCGACGGCTTGTATCGCGCGCTCGGCTTCGATGGCCGGGACGACCGCTTGCCAGCGTTCACCGACCATTGCTTTACGGGTGACTACCCAACCGGCCTCACGGACATCGAGGGCGCCAGCAACGGCCACCAGATGTCGTTTTTGGCCGAGGTGCGCTAGGCGCGGAGTGATGCGCCCTTTCCCCGTAAAGAACGGGGGGAGGGCATGCGCGCTAACATAACAAATTTTCCGCGTCATTCCGGACAAGCGCGGCCACTTCTGGCCGCGCGCAGATCCGGAATCCAGCGGATCTGTCCGCGAAGCGGTCGAT
>JANMGQ010000062.1:0-13847 GCA_031374735.1 Hyphomicrobiaceae bacterium
ACGGAGCTGGTTGCCATCATGTTGAAATGGCTCCGCACCCGAGTGACCGTCGCGCTCGTTCCGCGATGGGTGGCCGGGACAAGCCCGGCCATGACAGTGGGAGGGGAGGTCGTCAGTCAGAAATTTTGCTCGCCGGTATAAGACGCAAAACAGCCCGGCCTTTCGGCCGAGCTGCTTGCAATTCCAACCACTGCAGTTCGAAACGTTTACCGCTTCGAGAACTGATACGAACGACGCGCTTTCATCTTGCCGAACTTCTTACGCTCGACCACGCGGCTGTCGCGGGTGAGGAAGCCGCCCTTTTTGAGCGTCGGACGCAGGTCCGGCTCAAAGTAGGTGAGCGCCTTCGACACGCCGTGGCGCACCGCGCCGGCCTGGCCGGACAGACCACCGCCGACAACGGTGACCATGATGTCATACTGGCCTTCGCGGGCCACAGCCTTGATCGGCTGCTGCAACAGCATCTGAAGCACGGGGCGGGCGAAGTACTTGGTGTAGTCCTTCGCGTTGACCGTGATGACGCCCTTGCCGCGCTTGATCCAGACGCGGGCGATGGCGTTCTTGCGCTTGCCGGTCGCATAGGCGCGGCCGAGCTTGTCGAGCTTTTGCGTGTAGACGGGCTTCATCTGCGCGACGGCATCGCCGCCTTTTTCAGAGATCGCGCCGCCAAGGTCTGCGAGTGATTTGGTTTCAGTCGCCGGTTTTGATTCAGTAGACATGGAGCTCAAGACCTCGCGTTCTTCTTGTTCAACGCTTTCACGTCGAGCACTTCAGGGTTTTGAGCGGCATGCTCATGCTCGGCGCCGGCGTAGACGCGCAGGTTGCTCATGATCTGGCGGCCGAGGGGGCCACGGGCCAGCATGCGCTGGATCGCCATCTCAACGACGCGCTCCGGGAACTTGCCTTCGAGGATCTGGCGCGGCGTGCGCTCCTTGAGGCCGCCGGGGTGGCCGGTGTGCCACTGGTAGACCTTCTTTTCGTACTTCTTGCCGGTCAGCACGGCCTTCGACGCGTTGACGATGATGATGTTGTCACCACAATCGACGTGCGGGGTGTAGGCCGGCTTGTGCTTGCCTTTGAGGCGCATAGCGACGACGGAGGCCAGACGACCGACGACGAGACCGCTCGCGTCGATGACGAACCATTTCTTCGCCACTTCGCCGGTTTTGGCGACGTAGGTGCTCATTGTTCCGTTTCCTTGGGGCGCAAAGCCCGGGCGGGGTGGGGAGATGGCCCCATCCGTATTTCGAGGGGGCCAGCGCACGGGGACCCCCGCAGCTCTCACGGCGGTGTATAGGGGTGATGCGGCGGCATGTCAAAGTGTCAAATCACCGGGCTCTGATATTAAATTCAATTGTTTCAACGCACTACGTTGGTGGTATTATTTTACCTCACTTCAACGAAGCTGTTCTGCGGGGGGCATCCCTCTGCCCAGTGCGTCGACGGACGTCGGCATCCGACAATCCCGCGTGGGCCAATCAAGAGAGAGCAGCCAAAAAGCGCAGCAGAGCCGCATTGACCTCAGCCGTCCGTTCGCGCTGGATCCAGTGTCCGCAACCGGGAATGATTGCTTTTTCGCGCAGACCCGGCAGAATAGTCTCGAGCGACGGGATGAGCTTGTCCATGCCGCGGAAGTGCATGACGGGGTCGTGCTCGCCGATCATAAAGAGCGACGGCTGCGTGATGCGCGCGTTGGCCCACACGGCCATCTGCTCCCAGTTGCGATCGAGATTGCGATACCAGTTGAGCGGCCCGCGGAAGCCTGACAGACGGAAGCGCTCGGCGTAGTAGGCGATGTCGGCCTCGCTCAGCCAGCTCGGCATCGCGGGGTGCGGTGTCTTGCCGGCAAGAAGGCCGCCGGTGCGTGACGCCAAAAGCGACTGCGGAGGATAGGCGGCTGCGCCTTCGGCTGACCACATGTGCTGGAAGACGCGGATCGTGTGGGTCGTGTCGCGCTCGAATTCGGCTTCCGCGACGCCCTCGGGCTGGAAGTAGGCCTGGTAGAAAATCGCGTCGGTGGTTTCGGGATAGCGCGTTGACGGCTTGACCGGCAGGCGCGGGAAGTGTGGCACGCTGAAGCCTGCGACGGCGCGAAAGCGATCCGGCCGAAACAATGCGGAATGCCAGGCAACCGGCGCGCCCCAATCATGTCCGACGATGACGGCGGTTCTATCGCCGAGCGTATCGAGCAAACCGACCATGTCGCCGACGAGATGGAAGATCGAATACTGATCAGCGGCGTGCGGCGCTTCTGTCTCGCCGTAGCCGCGCATATCAGGCGCGACGGCGTGATATCCGGCTTCGGCGAGTGCCGTGAGTTGGCCCTTCCAGGAGCACCAGGATTCCGGGAAGCCGTGCGCCAGCAAGACGAGTGGCCCCTGCCCTGCTTCCGCGATATGCATGCGGATGCCGTTGGTCGAAACGTGGCGGTGCGTGATGGTCATGAGGCCCTGCTCTGAAACGCGCGCGACGGCTCACGTCTGATAGACTTGCAGCGGCCTCCGCAGCGAGCAGCTCAGAACCGCGTGTCGACAGATCAATCCTCGACAGCCGATCATGAGCCCCGGGTCAGGCCGCCTCGCCCTCGAGGCCATAGAGCTTGTGCAGCGTGCGCACGGCCAACTCCGCGTAGGCCGCGTCGATCAGGGTGGAAATCTTGATCTCGCTGGTGGTGATGGCGATGATATTGATGCCCTTCTCGGCGAGCGCCTGGAACATCTGCGCGGCGACGCCGGCGTGGCTGCGCATGCCGATACCGACCACGGACACCTTCACCACGTCGCCAGATGAAATCACATCGGAATAGCCGATGTCCTTCTTGGCGGACTTGAGCACTTCCAGCGCACGCGGCAGCTCGGCCTCTGTCAGAGTGAACGTCAGATCGGTGCTCTTGCCGTCAGCCGAGACGTTCTGGACGATCATGTCGACGTTGATATTGGCGGCCGCAAGCGGCACGAAGATCCGCGCAGCAACGCCTGGTTTGTCGGAGATCTTGAGCAGGCTCACCTTGGCTTCGTTCTTGTCGAGGGCGATGCCTCGGATGACCTGCTGTTCCACGATTTCGTCCTCACTGCATACGATTGTGCCGATGTCGCCCAGGTTGTCGAGCGACGTGGGCTTCATGGCGTCGGGATCGACGAGGCTCGAGAGCACCCGCGTGCGCATCTTGTAGACCATGGCGAGCTCGACCGAGCGGGTCTGCAAAACCTTCGAGCCGAGCGAGGCCAACTCCAGCATCTCCTCGTAGGAGACTTTGGGCAGGCGCTTGGCCTTCGGCACGATGCGGGGGTCGGTCGTGTAGACGCCGTCCACGTCGGTGTAGATGTCACAAAGATCGGCTTCGAGCGCGATGGCGATGGCGACGGCTGATGTGTCTGAGCCACCCCGGCCAAGTGTTGCAATACGCCGGCTGTTCGGCTCGATGCCTTGGAACCCAGTGATAACAGCAACTTCGCCCTCGTCCATGCGGCGACGGACCTCACCGCCGTCCATGCCTTTGATGCGGGCGACGCCATGGGCTTCATCGGTCAGCAGCGGGATCTGCCAGCCCTGCCACGAACGGGCTTTCAATCCCATGCTCTGCAGGACGATAGCCAGGAGGCCGGCGGTCACTTGTTCGCCCGAGGCGACGACGGCGTCGTATTCACGCTTGTCGTGCAGCTTGGAGGCTTCGTTGACCCAGGCGACGAGCTGATTGGTGGCGCCCGACATGGCCGACACAACGACAGCGACTTTGTTCCCGCCATCGACTTCGCGCTTCACGTGGCGGGCGACGTTGCGGATACGCTCCACATCGCGGACGGACGTGCCGCCGAACTTCATCACAATCAGAGCCATCCGTGGTCTTCCCTGGCGCGCTCAACGCCTCTAGCTGTCCGGCCCAGATTTCAGACACAACTATGGTGCCGCGTGAGGGACTCGAACCCCCGACCCCCTGATTACAAATCAGGTGCGCTACCAGCTGTGCCAACGCGGCGTCGACGGCTGTCTATACGAACGGGTAGAGGACTGCAACCAAGGCTGGACCGACTGCGACGGGCTCCAGGCCATGCCATGCACACCCGTCTTGTGATACCCCCTAGCCAAGCATGCTGCGCTGCACTATGCGGGCCCTTTAATGACCAAGCGCACAGACATCTCCTCGATCCTCATCATCGGAGCAGGGCCGATTATCATCGGCCAGGCCTGTGAGTTCGACTACTCCGGCACCCAGGCCATCAAGGCCCTCAAGGCCGAGGGTTACAGAATCGTCCTGGTGAATTCGAACCCGGCGACGATCATGACCGATCCGGATCTGGCTGACGCCACCTACATAGAGCCGATCACGCCTGAGATCGTCGCCAAGATCATCGAGAAGGAACGAGCCGAGCGGCCCAACGACAAGCTCGTGTGCCTGCCGACCATGGGCGGGCAGACCGCGCTCAACACAGCGCTGGCACTCGCCAAGGACGGCACGCTTGAGAAGTATGGCGTCGAGCTGATCGGCGCCAATGCCGACGCCATCGACAAGGCCGAGGATCGCAAGCGCTTCCGCGAGGCCATGGACAAGATCGGCCTGGAAAGTCCGCGCTCGTTTATTGCCGCCTCGCCGGAAGTCTTTGACGCGACGGGGCGCGGTAGCGGCTACGACCGGGCTGCGGGTTTCATGGAAGCCATGAAGGCGCTCGACACGATCGGGCTTCCCGCGATCATCCGACCGGCCTTCACGCTCGGCGGTACGGGTGGCGGCGTTGCCTACAATCGCCAGGAGTTCGAATTCATCGCGCGCTCGGGCATCGATGCCTCGCCCGTCGGGCAGATCCTGATCGATGAAAGTTTGCTCGGCTGGAAAGAGTTCGAGATGGAGGTGGTGCGCGACAAGGCGGACAACGCCATCATCGTCTGCTCCATCGAGAACATCGATCCGATGGGCGTGCACACGGGTGATTCCATCACCGTCGCGCCCGCCTTGACGCTGACCGACAAAGAATATCAGCGCATGCGCAACGCGTCGCTCGCGGTGCTGCGCGAGATCGGCGTCGAGACCGGCGGCTCCAACGTGCAGTTTGCGGTCAATCCCGCGGACGGGCGCATGGTCGTCATCGAAATGAACCCGCGTGTGTCGCGGTCGTCCGCGCTGGCGTCAAAAGCCACGGGCTTCCCGATTGCCAAGGTCGCGGCGAAACTCGCGGTCGGTTACACACTGGATGAGATCGAGAACGACATCACCGGCGGCGCGACGCCAGCGTCGTTCGAGCCGACCATCGACTACGTGGTGGTGAAGATCCCGCGCTTTGCCTTCGAAAAGTTCCCCGGCGCCGACACCACGCTGACCACGGCCATGAAGTCGGTTGGCGAGGTCATGGCCATCGGCCGCACGTTCAACGAGAGTCTGCAGAAGGCGCTGCGTGGTCTTGAGACAGGGCTCTCCGGCTTCGACGATGTCGCGCTGGAAGGCCTCGGTCAGGGCGACGACAAGAATATCATCCGACAGGCGCTGGCCACGCCGACACCCGACCGATTGCTGAAAGTCGCGCAGGCCATGCGCATGGGCGTACCGCACGACGAGATCCACGCCTATTGCAAGATCGATCCGTGGTTCCTCGCGCGCATGCAGGAGATCATCGACACCGAAGCGCGCGTGATCGCCCACGGGCTGCCAAAGACGGCTGGCCAGTTGCGCGCACTGAAGGCCATGGGCTTCTCGGACATGCGGCTCGCAAAGCTTGCCAAGACAACCGCGCCTGAGGTGATGAAGCTCCGTCACGGCCTCGGCGTGCGCCCGGTATTCAAGCGCATTGACACCTGCGCGGCGGAGTTCGCCTCGCCGACGGCGTATATGTATTCGACGTATGAGCGTGAGCTAGCGAATTGCGAATTGCGAGTTGCGAATAGGGAGACGCCAGGCACACTTTCCCAACTTGCAACTCACAACTTACAACTCGCATCAAACGACGAATCCCGCCCGACGGACAAGCAGAAGATCATCATCCTCGGCGGCGGGCCGAACCGCATCGGGCAGGGTATTGAGTTCGATTATTGCTGCTGCCACGCGTGTTTCTCGCTCACGGCGGCGGGCTATGAGACCATCATGGTCAACTGCAACCCCGAAACCGTCTCGACCGACTACGACACCTCCGACCGCCTCTACTTCGAGCCGCTCACCGCCGAAGACGTCTTGGAGATCATCAAGACCGAGCAGAGCAACGGCTCCGTCAAAGGCGTGATTGTGCAGTTCGGCGGCCAGACACCGCTGAAGCTCGCGCATGCGCTTGAAGCCGCGGGCGTGCCGATCCTCGGCACGTCGCCAGATGCCATCGACCTCGCGGAAGATCGCGACCGGTTTAAATTGTTGGTCGACAAGCTCGGCTTGAAACAGCCCGAGAGCGGCATCGCAAAAGCGCCGAGCGAAGCGCGCGCTGTGGCCGACAAGATTGGCTATCCCGTGGTGATCCGCCCGTCCTACGTCCTGGGTGGCCGCGGCATGGAGATCGTCTCCGACGGCGGCGAAGTGGATCGCTACGTCACGCGGCTCATCAGCACGCTCGCGGGTCCAACAGAACTTGCCGTATCCGACAAACGTCCGCTGCTCATTGACAGTTATCTGACCGGCGCCGTCGAAGTGGATGTCGACTGCCTGTCAGACGGCAAAGATGTCTACGTCGCCGGCATCATGGAGCACATCGAAGAGGCTGGGATCCACTCAGGCGATTCGGCCTGCTCGCTCCCAGCGCACAGTCTCGATGCCTCCATCGTCCTGCGCCTCGAAAAACAGGCGAAAGACCTCGCCAAGGCGTTGAACGTTGTCGGCCTAATGAACGTGCAGTTCGCTGTGAAAGATCGCGAGATCTACATTCTGGAAGTGAACCCGCGTGCCTCGCGCACCGTGCCGTTCGTCGCCAAGGTGATCGGCACGCCGCTCGCCGGCATCGCCTCGCGCATCATGGCGGGCGAAAGCCTGGCCTCGTTCAAGCTCAAGCCTCAGAAGCAGAAGATGACCCACATCGCCGTCAAAGAGGCGGTGTTCCCCTTCAGCCGCTTCACCGGCATCGATCCCATCCTCGGGCCGGAGATGAAATCAACCGGCGAAGTCATGGGCATCGACACCGATTTCGCCATGGCGTTCGCCAAGAGCCAGCTTGGCGCCGGCACCGTGTTGCCCATGAAGGGCAATGTGTTCGTGTCACTGCGGGAGGGCGACAAGAACGACATCCTCGGCGCCGTGCGTGATCTCACCGAGATGGGCTTCAAAATCGTTGGCACACGCGGCACCAAACGGCACTTCGAGGCCCACGGCATCCCCTGCGAGCACGTCAATAAGGTGCTGGAAGGCCGCCCGCACGTTGTCGACATGATGAAAAACGGCGACGTGCATTTGGTCTTCAATACAACCGAAGGCGCAAAAGCGCTGCAGGATTCCAAGGATATCAGGCGTACGGCCTTGATGAACCGTATTCCGTATTATACCACTTTGGCTGGCGCACTGGCGGCGACGAAGGCGATCAATGCCCTTCGTTCTGGCAGTTTGCGGGTGGCTCCTTTGCAAAGCTACCTCGCGCGCTGATCGTGACGGCGGGTTTACAGTCTGTCGTCATGCGGTTGCCGTAGTCGTCGTCACGTTGGGCGGCGGGCGGTTCGATATCCGTCCGTGGCGTGCCTAAACGGGAGGCGAAAGAGAAGCCGAAAGGCAGAAAAGAGCTGTTCGCAAGACGTTCGGCGTACTTTCAAAACATCCGAACCTGGGTGAAACTCGTTCCGGTGGCGCTGGCGGTCCTGCCTGCGGCATCGCATTGACGTTGGAGACTGGCATGGAAAAGGTCCCGATGACCGTTGAGGGGTTCAACGCGCTCACAGCGGAGTTGCAACGCCTGAAATCTGAAGAACGTCCGCGCATCATTGCGCAGATCTCCGAAGCGCGCGCCCATGGCGACCTCTCTGAAAATGCCGAGTATCATGCTGCAAAAGAAGCGCAGGGCATGAATGAGGCACGCGTCAACGATCTCGAAGACAAGCTCGGTCGTGCCGAGGTCATCGACACGTCGAAGATGTCCGGCACCACGATCAAATTCGGCGCTGTGGTGACGCTTGAGGACGAAGATTCCCGCGAGACGGTCAAATACAAGATCGTCGGCGACGGCGAGTCGAACGTGAAGGCCGGGAAGATTTCGCTGGCGAGCCCCATCGCGCGCGCCATGATCGGCAAATCGAAGGGTGAGACCGTCGAGGTCACCACCCCGCGCGGCTCGAAGAGCTACGAGGTCAAAAAGGTCGAGTGGAAGTAGGCATCCGCAGACATGCGGCCTCGGTGCCAAATCCGGATCGGGTCAGATCCGGGTAAGGCACAGAGGCGTCGCCCTCTGTCCCATCACCCCCGCTCATGCATTTTGAAATGCAGCCCGCCCCTGGGCGTCAGCGTCACCGTTGCCGTCACGCCGGGTGGCTCGATGCCGACGTATTCGGGCTGGAAGCGGCGCAGCAGCATGGAAAGCGCAAGAGTGTTCTCGACTTGGCTCATGGCGCCGCCGATGCACGAGCGCTTGCCGCCGCCGAAGGGGATGTAGGTGTAGGGTTTGCGCTTTTTGGCCGCGTCGCCCATGAAGCGCTCGGGGCGGAACTCCTGTGGCTCGTCCCAGTGCTTCGGCGAGTGGTGGGCGCCGTAGGCGAACAGCACGATGCGATCGCCCGGATGAATGGCGACGTCGCCGATCACGTCGGCTTTCGAAGCTTCGCGGATCAGGCCCCAGATGGGCGGATACATCCGCATCGTCTCTTGAATGACGCCACGTGTGTAGGCCAGACCGGAATAGTCGGCAGCCGTCGGCTCGCGGTCGCCGTAGACTTCGGCGCCCTCGGCGCGAATGCGGTTGGCGATTTCGGGTCGTTTAGAGGCCTCGTACATGGCCCAGGCGAGAGTCAGTGCCGTCGTTTCCGTTCCCGCCCACAGATATTGCTTGAGCTCGTCGAGCGCCTGCTGCTGGTCGAAGTCAGGCACGGAGGGGTCATCGACGGCGGCCTGGATCATCGAGAGCAGCGTCTTTTCCCTGACGTCGCGCGGGTTGGCGGCGAACACTTCCGGTGGCACGTCCCACCACACCTTCATGGCCTGTGCGGTTGATTCTTCGCCGATTTCAAACGCGTCACCAGCGACGACTTTGGCACGCACCGCCTTGTGATTCATCACGTCGGTATAGGTCTTCACGCATTTGAACACGACGTGCGGATTGAAGGGCATATCGCGGTCGAACAGGGCCTTGCAGATCATGTCGGCGGCGAGTGTCCAGGTCTGCTCGACCATCTCGAACGTCTCGCCCGACTTTGCATAACCCGACCAGATGTCCGTCTTGGTGCGGATGGCCGCGAGGAAGTACGGGATGTATTCGGCGAACATGTCGGGGTGGAATGCCGGCTGCTGCGGCATGCGGATCTTCTGCCACAGCGCGCCATCATGCGTGATCATCGACTTGCCGAAGATCGGTTTCAGGCCGTCGAAATACTTGATGTAATCGTCGACCTTGGTCACGAGCACGTGCTTGAAGTGTTCCGGCTGCGACAGCATGACGATGCGCTGGTTGCCCATTTTCACGGGGATGACGCCGCCGAGTTTGTCGGACATGCGCATCAACAGCTTCATCGGGTTGTCGCCCGTCGCCTTCATCAGCGGCATCAGGTTGAACCAGACGCTGCTTTCCTCGCCGAGCCCTTGGGTGTGTGCGCCAGGTGCTCCTGCGGGAGCGACGGGGTTTTGCGCGGTGGCGCTGAGACCTGTGACGGGGTGTGTCATGAGCGCGGGATAGCACCGGGGCGGAGGGGGGTCCAGGGACGCGGGCGTCGCGGGCTGGGGATGGTAAACGCCGGCACGCGCCATCGCGCCGCGTCGTCGCCGTGATAAGGTTCTGCACTGATGCCGCCCACGGCCAATTCTGCCCGACGAGATCCGACCCATGACCATCACCTCGGCCCGCTACCCGTCGACCATCGCCGACATCGACACGGCAAACAGCGCCGATCCTCGGCACGAGACCGTTGCCGGCGTGAGGCATCCCGTCGAAGTGCTCTATTCCGGGCGGATGACTGCGTGTCTCGCAAGCCTCTACCCCAACGCCTCCGAGACATTGCGCATCGCCGCCCGCGCCCAGCATCTGCGCCGATGGGAGATCGCGCGCAGCGCCTATCCGATGGGCCGCGACGGATACAATGCGTGGCGCGGCGCCTGCCGGATCCATCACGCGGCGCTGGCCGCCGACATCATGCGCCGCCACGGCTATGGCGAGGCCGAGATCGCGCACGTCGGCAAGATCATCCGTAAGGAAGACCTGAAGCGCGACGCCGACAGCCAAGCGCTCGAAAATGTCGTGGCCGTCGTTTTCGTCGAGCACCAGTTGGCCGACTTCATGGCCACGCATCCCGATTATGAAGACGAGAAGGTCGCCGTTATCCTGCGCAAGACGCTGCGCAAGATGGATGGTGTCGGACACGCGGCCGTACTGGCGCTCAATTTGCCCGCTGACACCAAACGCGTGGTGACCTTGGCTGTGCAGGGGGCTTGAGGCACCACGGTCTTGATCGCAGCGCCGCGCATCAACCCATCCACAAGCGCGTGGAGAACTGCGTTGCCGGGCGACAGCAGCTGCGGCAGAAAGCAGCTATGAGCACCCTCGCCCACATCGCCGCCGCAGAGCTGACCGACGCGCAGGCACAGACTGAACTCGCACGCCTCGCCACCGAGATCGCGCGTCACGATGCGCTGTATCACGCCAAGGACGCGCCTGAGATTTCAGACGCCGACTACGACGCGCTGCGTCGGCGCAACGAGGCGATCGAGGCGCGTTTCCCGGCACTCGTGCGCGACGACAGCCCATCGAAGCGCGTTGGCGCAGCACCAGCCGACGCGTTCGGCAAGATCCGCCATGACGTGCCGATGCTCTCACTCGGCAACGCTTTCGAGGACGTGGAGGTCGCCGAGTTCGTCGAGCGTGTGCGCCGGTTTCTCAATCTCGACGACGCCGAAACAATCGCGGTCACGGCCGAGCCGAAGATCGACGGGCTCTCAATTTCGATTCGCTATGAGGGCGGCAAGTTCGTGCGCGCGGCCACGCGTGGCGATGGCGCCGAGGGCGAGGATGTGACGGCGAACATCCGCACCATCAAAGATGTGCCGCACGTGCTCACGGGCAAAGGCATTCCGGACGCAATCGACGTGCGCGGCGAGATCTATCTTGGCCATGAGGATTTCCGCGCCCTCAATGCGGCGCAGGAAAAGGCCGGCGAGAAGACCTTCGCCAATCCGCGCAACGCTGCCGCCGGATCTTTGCGGCAATTGGACAGTCGCATCACCGCGACCCGGCCACTGCGCTTTTTCGCCTACACGTGGGGGCACGCATCGAGCCTGCCGGCCGAGACGCAGGACGGCGTCGTGAAGGCTTTCCAGAGCTGGGGATTGCCGACCAATCCGCTGATGTGCGTGTGCGCCTCGGCGGATGATCTGGTCGCGTTCTATCGCGACATCGGCGAGAAGCGCGCCAGCCTCGGCTATGACATTGACGGCGTGGTCTACAAGGTCGACCGCCTCGATTGGCAGCAGCGCCTCGGCTTCGTCTCGCGCTCGCCGCGCTGGGCCATCGCGCACAAATTCCCGGCCGAGCAAGCCACCACGATCCTGCAGGCGATCGAAATCCAAGTCGGCCGCACGGGCGCGTTGACGCCGGTCGCCAAGCTGCGGCCCGTCACCGTCGGCGGTGTCGTCGTTTCGAATGCGACGCTGCACAACGAGGACGAGATCGCGCGCAAGGACATCCGCGTCGGCGATACGGTAGTCGTGCAGCGCGCGGGCGATGTCATTCCGCAGGTGGTCGAAGTGGTGTTGGCGAAGCGGCCGGCCGACGCGAGGTCGTTCGCCTACCCGCAGACGTGTCCGGCGTGCGGCTCCGTTGCCGTCCGCGGTGACGACGATGCCGAGGATGCCGATGCCGTGCGCCGCTGTACCGGTGGCCTCGTCTGCCCCGCACAGGCCAAGGAACGGCTGCGCCACTTCGTGTCGCGCAATGCATTCGACATCGAGGGCCTCGGCGAAGAGCGCATTTTCGAACTCTACGACGACGGCCGCATCATGCGCCCTGCCGACATCTTCACACTGGCTGAACGCGACAAGAAAAGCCTCAAGCGCCTCAAGGACAAAGACGGCTTTGGCGAACGCTCGGTCGAGAAACTATTTGCGGCCATCGATGCGCGTCGGCCGATTGCGCTTGAGCGCTTTCTGTTTGCGCTCGGCATCCGTCACGTGGGTGAGACCACATCACGCGATCTAGCAAAGCTGTTCGGTACGTTCGACGCCCTACGCTCGGCGATTGCGAATGCCGCCGCCGCACGGCCTGGCCCGAGCTATCGTCGCCTTGTGAACCTCAAAGGCCTAGGGCCCAAGACCACGGAAACGCTGATGTTGTATGCGTCGCGTCAAGGGGATGATCTGTTCGGCTCGCCAACATTCGCGGCCATGATTGCCGGCCTCAAAGGTGTACGTTCCAATGCGGCTGAGGCGCTGTCGGACGCGTTTGCCTCAGTCGACGATTTTCTGGCCGTCGCGAAGGCCGCCGCAAGCGAAATGCCGGGCGAACCGTACCGCGAGTTCGCGGCCATGAACGGCATCGGCGAAGTGGCGGCCGATGCGTTGATCGACTTCTTCGCCGAGGCGCACAACACGCAAGCCGTCGACGATCTGCTGCCGCAGATCGCCATTCAGCCCTACGTGCGCCAAGCCGTGACGACGTCGGCTGTTACAGGCAAGACGGTGGTCTTTACGGGATCGCTGATGAAGCTCTCGCGCAACGAAGCGAAGGCGCAAGCCGAGCGGCTCGGCGCGAAGGTGTCAGGCTCGGTGTCGAAGAAGACCGACTACGTCATCGCCGGCGAGGATGCCGGCTCCAAGCTCGACAAGGCGCGTGAACTCGGCGTCACCGTGCTGACCGAGGACGACTGGATTGCGCTCGTCGGCGGCTGACGCTTAGCATTACGAGGGGTTTTCGAAAATTCGCGGTCGTGACCTTGGAATTCATCCGAGTGCGCATTAAATCGTAGAGCCGTTGGAACCAATGGCGAGACAATGAGTGAGGTGCAAGTGGCAAACTCGGACGAACACGATGCCCGTCGCCAATCGCACTTGCCCGACCGACGCTGCGAACCATGGAGACGGAGGCCACCCTTAGTGGTGCATTGTTGTTTTATTGGAACATCGGCGGTGCAGGTTTTTTACTGTTGGGCGGCATGTTCGTCTTTTTTATCTGGTTGGCTTTGCGGCCGAGAGAAAAGACAGATGCATGGAGCGAGTTTGCCTGTGCCATCCACCGAACGAGGTTGCAGCCGTCCGCGAAATCTCAAGGGGCATACCGCAAGCGATCCCGTTTACACGCCATCGGGGGGCATCCAGCTGATGTTGGGACAGACGAAGTTGGATACGGCAAGCTCGACATCCCGAAAATCGCGCAGATCGACGGCGGTCGGTTCTGACCACGCCGTCGCCTGCCACCACGCGCGCCGCACGGCGGCCGGACTAGGTACTTACCTAGTCGACAGTCGTCGCCGCTGCCGGCATCTTCGCGCCCATACAAGACCCGAGCCCCGGGTTGGGAGACACTCTCCTCGCTGGCGGGGCACATGAGGTGGCGGCGACGTCATCTCTCGGAGGGGAGCGCGTTCGGAGTAGCTGCCCGAGCTTCCCAGGGTCTGTTGTCAGGGAAGCGTGTGGCGGAGTCAGCTCGGCCATAGCCCGGACCCGTGAAGAAAATGACAGGACGCTATCGGGTCGTGCCTGCGGTGGAACTGATGGTCCCACTGTCACCGGGTGATCTTCGCTGACGAAACGGGGCGTGATGCCC
>JANMGQ010000068.1:0-22571 GCA_031374735.1 Hyphomicrobiaceae bacterium
CCTGTTCTGTGGCAGCGGACCGGCCAAGCGCCGCAGGCATCGCTCAATGGTTGGACAATGTTTTCCCGCCCGGGTCTCGACCGGAAATCGTTCCTGCTGCGACGTCGACGCCCTGGCTGGTGTTTGCTATGGGTTTGCTAGGCTATTTTGGCAGGTGCCGAATTTCCAGCTAACCCCTTTATTTTGTTGGTGGGTGATCACGGGCTCGAACCGTGGACCCGGTGATTAAGAGTCACCTGCTCTACCAACTGAGCTAATCACCCATCAAGTCGTTTGGCGCGCCCGGAAGGATTCGAACCTCCGACCCCCAGATTCGTAGTCTGGTGCTCTATCCAGCTGAGCTACGGGCGCACGAACAAGCCTATGCAGATCTACAACGTGCAGATCCGTTCTCATCGGCCAGCGTCGTTCCCTTATAGCCGGTCTTTGGCGAATGCAAGGGCAATCCAGCAGTCGGCGCGAGGGCGCATCATCAACAGCGCCCACGAGCGTGCTATCTCGGCGCGAGGCCCTGAATCGCATAGGCAGCGCGGAGGCCGAACTGGGAGCATTTCATGTCGAAGAAAATCGCAGGCCCAGAGATCGAGCGCGTCATCCAACTGCTGTCGCGTTTGCCGGGGCTTGGGCCGCGCTCGGCGCGCAAGGCCGGGCTGGCCTTGATCAAACGGCGCGCGGATCTGCTGGAGCCGTTGACCCGCGCCCTGACAGAAGCACTGGACCGCATCGTGTCATGCAGCACCTGCGGCAATCTCGATACACAGTCGCCGTGCACCATCTGCGCGGACAATCGGCGTGACGTTTCGATGATCGTGGTGGTCGAGGAGATCGGCGATCTGTGGGCGCTCGAGCGCGCCAATATCCTGAATTCGCGCTATCACGTGCTCGGCGGGCATCTGTCGCCACTCGACGGGCTTGGCCCAGAGCAGCTGAACATCGCGAGCCTCGTTGGCCGGGCCGCGTCGCCGGTGACGGAGATTTTGCTGGCGCTGTCCCAGACGGTCGAAGGGCAGTCGACCGCGCATTATCTCAGCGAACAGTTGGCGCAATCAGGCATCAAGGTGTCAACGCTGGCTCGCGGTATCCCCGTAGGCGGCGAACTCGACTATCTCGACGACGGCACCCTGGCCGCCGCCATCAAGAGCCGGCGAGCGCTGTAGGTGCAGCGTTTGCCACCCACGCCTTCCCGCCGATCATGCCTTACCGAACGTGCCGCCGTAGGTCGTGCGCAACTCGGCTTTCTGCACCTTGCCCATCGCGTTGCGCGGCAGGTCATCAACAACGAACACGCGCTTTGGCAGCTTGAACTTGGCGAGCCGGTCGGCGAGTGCCGCGATCACGGCCTTTTCGTTGGGCGGTGCAAGACCTGCGGATTTGGCGATGACAGCGACGACAGCTTCGCCGAAATCTGGATGCGGCACGCCGATGACGGCGCTCTCACCGACGCCGGGCAGCGCGTTGACCTCGGTTTCGATCTCCTTGGGATAGACATTGAAGCCGCCCGAAATGATCAGATCCTTGGCGCGGCCGACAATGGTGACCCGGCCATCAGGTTCGATCTCAGCGACATCGCCGGTGATGAAGTATCCGTCCGTGCGGAAATCTTCTTTCGTCTTCTCCGGGTTCTGCCAGTAGCCGACGAACACGTTTGGCCCCTTGACCTCCAGCACGCCGACTTCGCCCGTCGGCAGAACCTGCCCCTCGGATGTCGCAACCCGCACCGACACACCCGGAAGCGCATAGCCCACAGAACCGGCGACGCGCTTGCCATCGTGGTAGGGGTTCGAGGTGATCATGCCGCATTCGGTCATGCCGTAGCGTTCGACAATGCGGTGGCCGGTGCGGCTCTCAAATTCGACGTGGGTTTCAGCCAGCAGCGGCGCCGAGCCGGCGATGAACAGGCGCATGGATGTGCAGTGGTCGCGACCGAAGGATGGCTCGCTCAGCAGGCGCGTGTAGAACGTCGGCACGCCCATCATCACAGTCGACTTGGGCAGCAACGGCAGCACCTCGTTCAAATCGAACTTGGCCAGCCAGTGCATGGTGCAGCCGTTCATAAGCGCCGTGTGCAGGCCGACAAACAGGCCATGGACATGAAAGATCGGCAAGGCGTGCAGGAGCACGTCGTTGGACGAGAAACCCCAGTAGGTGCTCAGCGTCTCCGCATTCGAGACCAGGTTGCCATGCGTGATCATCGCCCCTTTTGAGCGGCCGGTGGTGCCGGACGTGTAAAGCAGCGCCGCAAGATCGGTCGTCGCCCGCGCAACAGTTGTGTGCTGGTCGCTCTGCTTGAAGGCAAGGTTGAGCAGCGATCCGGTGCCGTCGGGTTCCAATGTCTCGATGGCCAGCACCGACTTGGCGGACGGCAGCGCCGCAATCTTTGGCTTTGCGGCGGCTGAGACGACGAGCAGCGCCGGTTTGGCGTCGCCGATGAAATAGTCGAGTTCGGCAGCGGTATAGGCCGTGTTGAGCGGGTTGAAGATGGCACCGAGTTTCAGGGTCGCGAGGTACAGCGCGACGGCGCTGATCGACTTCTCCACCTGCACCATCACGCGATCACCGGGCTTGACGCCGAGTGAAGCCAGAGCATTGGCAAAGCGGGCGGACGCCGACCGCAGCTGATCGTAACGGATCGACGGCCCCTCGGGGATCTGCATTGCGACCTTCTCGCCGGCACGCTGGAACGCAGCATCGAGACGGGTGTAGAGGTTGGCGTCGGACATGTTCAGCACCGGGCTGTAGAGGGTCGGCGGGTGATACCAGATCAGGGGCAACAGGCAACGGCCAGTGGCACAAGGCGGGTTGAGCATGCCCGCGCGAAAGTGAACCTGACGCTGCGTATTCTCGGCAAGCGGTCGGATGGCTATCACGAACTCGACAGCCTGGTGGCGTTTGCGGATGAGGCGGACGTCCTGACGCTCGATCCGACACAGCCGGTCGGCTTGACGGTGCGCGGGCCCATGGCGGGATTGTTGACTGGCGCGGCGGCTGACGATGGCGCCAATCTCGTGACGCGCGCGATTGCGGCGGCTTTGGTGGCGTCGCCGGGGCTGATCGCAGGGCACATCACCCTCGATAAGCACTTGCCTGTCGCAGCCGGCATTGGCGGTGGCTCCGCTGACGCGGGAGCGACGCTGCGTCTGCTTCGGCGGGCCAATCCGGGCGCGACCTTGGATTGGATGCAGTTGGCGGCGCCTCTTGGGGCTGACGTCCCCGTGTGCTTTGCCGACACAGCCGCTGTGATGACCGGGATTGGCGAGACACTCACGCCTCTGGGCCGGCCGCTGGGTCTGCCGGTTTTGCTCGTCAATCCGATGGTCGCCGTGCCGGCGAACAAGACCGCGGCCGTGTTCAAGGCATTGGCGGCGCAGCCGCTTGCCAAGAGGCCACAGCCGACGATCTGGCCGCGGGATGTGCGTGCGGCCATTGCCACATCCGCCAATGATCTCGAGGCGCCAGCGATGCGCGTCATGCCTGTCATCGGCGACGTGCTCGCGGCCTTGCGCGCGCTGGAGGGGTGTCGGCTTGCCCGTCTGTCAGGCGCCGGGCCGACGTGTTTTGCGCTGTTCGACACCACTGAAGCCGCAGCTGCCGCGAAAAACACACTTTCCGCCGCGCATGGGCAGTGGTGGATCCGTGCGACGCGGTTGACCTGAAATGTGCCGCTGGAAAATCCCCCGTTTTCCATGGCTTTCAGTGTGCCGGCGCTGGATAGGGGCCTGAAAAGTCGTTAACCACATCGCTTAGCGGATCGTTCATCACGATCGTGCAAGCCTCAGGCGATCAAATCAGGGGCCTTTCGACCATGCCGACCATCTATCCCGTCATCCTGTCCGGCGGCTCGGGCACGCGTCTATGGCCGCTGTCGCGCGCTATGTATCCCAAGCAGTTCATCAAGTTCAACGGCCAGTCCGAGAGCTTCCTCGGCGCGACGCTCAAGCGCCTTTCGGCCGACAAGGGCTTCGAAAAGCCGATGATCTTGTGCAACAACGATCATCGCTTCCTGGTCAAGGCGGAGCTTGAGGCGGCTCATATCGAAACGAGCTCGATCATCCTCGAGCCGGTCGCGCGCAACACAGCGCCGGCCATCGCGGTTGCAGCCCTGGTTGCCGTGGCGAGAGACCCGAACGGCATCATCGCTGTCATGCCCTCCGATCATGCCATGGCGGACCCGGGCAAGTTCGTCGATGCCGTCAAGCGCGCCGCGGCCGTCGCGGCGACCGGCCGCCTCGTGCTGTTTGGCATCCAACCCGCTCAGGCGCACACCGGCTATGGCTACATCAAATCTGGCGCCGACATAGACGGCTTCAAGGGCGCAGCCTTCCAGGTCGACGCCTTTGCCGAAAAGCCCGACATGGCAACGGCCGAGAAGTACGTCGCCACGGGCCGCTACTTCTGGAACAGCGGCATCTTCGTGCTGCATGCCCGCACGTTTCTGGATGAGATGGAAAAGCACGCGCCGGCTGTCGTGGCGGCTGCGCGTGAGGCGCTGGCCAAGGCTGCTACCGACATCGGTTTCAAGCGGCTCGACCTGGCAGCCTTCGAGGAAAGCCCCTCGATCTCGATCGATTATGCCGTGATGGAGAAGACCAAGGCCGCCGCGATGCTGCCGATCGATGTGGGTTGGAACGACGTTGGCTCGTGGTCGTCGCTGTGGGACATCGCACCGCGCGATGCCAGCGGCAACTATGCCAACGGCGACGCCCTGATGACCGACACAAAAAACACCTACGTGCATTCCGAGAAGGGGCTTGTCGCAACCATCGGCGTGCAGGATCTCGTCATCGTCGATACGCCGGATGCGCTGTTGGTCGCCGACAAGTCACGCTCCGAGGAAGTGTCCGCGCTGGTCAAAAAACTGAAAGCCTCAGGCCGCAAGGAGCCGGAAACACATCTGCGCGCCTACCGTCCCTGGGGATACTTCGAGAGCCTTGCCGTCGGCCCGCGCTTCCAGGTTAAGCTGCTGCACGTCGATCCCGGCCAGAAGCTGTCCATGCAGATGCATCATCACCGGTCAGAGCACTGGGTTGTCGTGCAGGGTACGGCCAAGGTCGTCGTCGGCGATATCGAGAAGCTGCTGCGCGAAAACGAGAGCGTCTACATCTTCGCGACCCAGTGGCATCGCCTGGAAAACCCCGGCAAGGTGCCGATGGAAATCATCGAAGTGCAGATCGGTTCGTACCTGGGTGAAGACGACATCATCCGCACCGATGACATCTATCAGCGTGCCGCCCACGAGACGAAGTGAGAGGCGTGTCCCCGACATGTGCCCCAGCGCGGCGCCTGATCAACTGGCGCCGCCCAATAACGGCGCGGCAGCGCGGGCGGCTTCGATGGCCGCCTCCTGGTGGGTCGCAAGCGGAAACTGCGGCAGCGTCTTCATGCGCAACGCCATCGGATTGGCAATGTCAACGGCGATGCCACTCAACTCTTCGAAAATCGGCAGCGCCAGGAACGGGGCCGATGGCGCGTGATAGCCGCCCTCATGGGAGAGAACGAGTCGGCCTTGGCAAAGCTTTTCCGCAGCCGTTTTGACGGCCGCCGTCATCCAGCGGAAGTCGTCGGGCCCGAGCAGCATACGTCCAAGCGCGTCGTTGTTTCCAGCATCGAGGCCACAAGCGACAAAGATCATATCCGGCTTAAAGGCGTGCAGGGCCGGCACCACGATCCTCTCGAAGGCGGCACGATAGACGGCTGTGCCACTGCCCGGCGGCAGGGGAACGTTGATTGCAGCGCCGACGCCCTTGCCCTCGCCGCGTTCGCCGACCGCGCCGTGTGCGCCCTCGTATCCCTGTGGGAAAAGTCGATCCTGATGCAGCGAGATCGTCAGCACATTGGAGTCGCTGTAGAAAACATCCTGCGTACCGTTGCCGTGATGCACATCCCAGTCGACCACAGCGACGCGGCCGATCTTGTGCACCTGTTGGGCGTAGCGGATGGCAACTGCCAAATTGTTGAACAGGCAAAAACCCAGACCGCTGTCGAGCGTAGCGTGGTGGCCCGGCGGGCGCACGAGCGCGTAGGCATTGCGGGCGCGTCCAGTCAGCACGGCCTCTGCCGCAGCCATCGTGCCGCCCGCCGCCATCAGGCCAATCTCATAGCCGCCGGGGCCGGTCCAGGCGCTTTGTCCGAGTTGCCCGCCATTGGCGTGTGACAAGGCCTTCACCTGTTCGACGAGACGCGGGGTGTGCACACGCAAGATGTCGGGCACTGTCGCCGCCGTTGGCGTGATGACGTCGAGGTGTCGGATGTAGCCCGTGGCGTCGAGCAGGTTTTTGATGCGTCGCTTGGCTTCGGGGTTTTCCGAGGCCTCGCCCGGTTGGACGGGATACACCCCACGCATCAAGCCGGCGAAGGCGCCGGCATCGAACCACATCATCAGCTCGTGCCAAACGAGGGCAGTCTTGGCGGTGGTCATGCGGGGGCCTTGGTTGGCAACAGGATGGTCGCGTCCGAGATTGCTGCAAGATCTAACCGCCGCGAACCCTCAGAGGCAACACGGCGAACGTGTTGCCGACCGGCCGTGAGGGGGCAAACGTCGCGAATGGCAAGATTGTTTACGAACTTTCAGCCAAATCGGTCGAAAAGCGACCGACTTTCACCGCACGTTTACCAAACTCAAGCCTAATTCGCGCGCAACATGTGGGGTTCTGAGTAGATGGTTCGGTTTGCCGGTTGGCAGACGAACTTGAGCTTGCGTTTTTTGGGCTCACCCGTGCATGTCGACTGAAGTACGTGCCAGAGCAGGCCCATGACAGCTAATCCGTCGCATCATCCGCTACACCGCATCTTGCTGGCGGAGGACGACGACTCCATGCGCGGCTTTCTGGAGCGAGCGCTCAAGGCTGCCGGCTATGATGTCGTTGCCTTCGACAATGGCAAGGACGCGTTCGACCGGCTCGGCCGGGAACCGTTCACGCTGCTGCTGACAGATATCGTCATGCCGCTGATGGACGGCATAGAGCTCGCCCGCCGGGCCGCCGAACATGATCCGGATTTGAAGATCATGTTCATCACCGGCTTTGCGGCCGTCACGTTGAACACCGACAGCGCCGCGCCGAAAGATGCCCGCGTGCTGTCGAAGCCGTTTCACCTGAAAGATCTGGTGGCTGAAGTCGACCGTCTGCTCGCCGCCTAAGGCGACGGCTCATCATCGCCCCGTTGGGTACGGCGTCAGCGTCGCAAGTCGGCGAGGTCCGGCCGCGCCGTGGTTGCAGCCACGGTCAGAAAAAGGTGTCTGGAAAAGGTTTGCCGGGCATCTGGATCAGTTGTATACAACTGCCGAACTATCAAGCCTGTTTCAACCTGAACATGGCCGTATATAGGTGTAGCTGTATACAATGAGCGTTGCAGTAGGGCGTGAGTGATGACCGCACGTGTCGTGCCGCTGTGTGATCGCGCCTCAAAATCGCAGGCCGTCAAGGCGCTGCTGGCGCTGCGTGGGCTGATCCTTGCGGGCGATCTGAGGCCTGGCGAACGGATTTCCGAACTTTCCATTGTCGAGCGGATCGGCGTGTCCCGGACACCGGTGCGCCATGCGCTGGTTCGTCTCGAGGAAGAAGGTTTCCTTGAAGCGATCCCCTCCGGCGGCTTTGCCGTCAAGGCGTTCAGCGAAGACGATGTCTTCGACGCCATTGAAACCAGAGGGGTGCTTGAAGGTCTCGCCGCCCGTCTTGCCGCCGAGCGTGGTGCGCCGGAGCCGAAACTGCGTTGCATCCAAGACCACCTGGACGACATCGATCGCCTGATTGCGCGCGCGGAGATCACGCCCACCAGCTTCGAACACTACGTAAGGCTGAACGCATCGTTCCATTCAGACCTCATCGATCTCGCCGGTTCGCGCCAACTGTTGCGCCAGATCGAACGCGCTGTTGCGCTGCCGTTCGCTTCGCCGTCTGGATTTGTCATGGCGCAATCCGTCATGCCCGACGCAGCACGCTTGATGATCATTGCCCAGGATCAGCATCGCTGCATCCTGGAGGCGATCGTCAATCGGCAAGGCGAGCGGGCCGAGGCCGTCGTGCGCGAGCATGCCCGGCTGGCCGCCCGCAACCTGAAAGCTGCGCTGAACAGTTCAACGTCAATGCAGCTCATTCCTGGGGCGGCACTCATCGCGCGGCGCTGACCCGGTACAGACCAAAAACACGCAAACAAAAACAAACTCAAAGGGAGGACGAACATGTCGAAACGGCACTTTCTGAAGTCTATCGTGGCGGCAACGGCGGCTGCAGCTTGGCTCGGGGCTCCAGTGGCTCATGCTCAGGAGACGGTCAAAATTGGTCTCATCCTGCCGCTGACAGGCCCATTTGCATCCAACACCGGGCGACAGATCGACAATGCGATCAAGGCCTATATGGCGTTGAACGGCGACACGGTCGCGGGCAAGAAAATTGAGCTGATCATCAAAGACGACGCCTCCGCGGCTGACACCACCAAGCGTTTGGCGCAAGAACTCGTGGTCAACGACAAGGTGCATATTCTCGCGGGCTTCGGATTGACGCCGCTGGCGCTCGCCGCTGCGCCGATTGCCCGGGAAGCCAAGGTTCCCCAGATCGTGATGGCGGCCGCCACCTCGATGGTCACGGAGCAATCGCCCTACGTCGTGCGCTCGAGTTTTGCCGCGACCCAGCCCGTGCCGGCGCTTGCGGAGTGGGCCGTCAAGAACGGCATCAAGAAGACGATCTCCCTGGTCGCCGATTTCGCCCCAGGCCACGAC
The DNA here is from genome assembly GCA_031374735.1 of Hyphomicrobiaceae bacterium. GTDB lineage: Bacteria > Pseudomonadota > Alphaproteobacteria > Rhizobiales > Hyphomicrobiaceae > JABFRJ01. Next base: position 8,714 of record JANMGQ010000068.1, read on the forward strand.
ATCGAAAAGGGCTGGGATGAGTTCTTCACGAAATCCGGCGGTCAAGTGACCGAGAAAGTCCGCATTCCCTTGCGCAATCCCGACTTCGCGCCCTTCTTGCAGCGCGTGCAGGATGCCAAGCCGGACGCTCTCTTCGTCTTCACGCCTGCCGGCATGGGCGCACAGTTCATGAAGCAGTACGTGGAACGCGGCATGGACAAGTCAGGCATCAAGCTGATCGCCACGGGCGACGTCACGGATGACGATGTCCTGAACGGCATGGGCGATGTGGCCCTCGGTGTCGTTACATCGCATCACTATTCCGCGCATCACCAAAGCGCTGAGAACCAGAAGTTCCGCGACGCCTTCGCCAAGGTGACGAACGGCGGCCGGCCAAATTTTATGGGCGTCGGCGGCTACGATGGCATTCATCTCATCTATGAAGCGCTCAAGAAGACAAACGGCAACACCGACGGCGACGCGCTCGTCGCTGCGATGAAGGGCATGAAATGGATGAGCCCGCGCGGACCAATGCAGATCGATCCGGAAACGCGCGACGCGATCCACAACATCTACATCCGCGAAGTCAAGAAGGTCGGCGCGGAGCTGTTTAATGTCGAGTTCGCGACGTTCGAAGACGTCAAGGACCCGGTGAAAGCTGCGAAGAAGTAACGGGCATGCGAGGTCATGTGGGCGGCGTGCGATGCTTGGCATCGGCGCCCGCCCGCATGACTGCAGCGTTTGTCATCCGGCCCAAATTGGGCCCGAGCCCCGTCCGGAATCGACGACCCAAACCGATCGCTTGTGATTGCACATGACAATCCTGTTCGATGGCATCGCCTATGGCATGGTCTTGTTCGTGCTTTCGTGCGGCCTCTCAATCACGCTCGGCCTGATGAACTTCGTCAACCTGGCGCATGGCGCATTCGCCATGGTCGGCGGCTACGCAACGGTCGTGGTGACAGGGCGCTTGGGATTGCCGTTTCTGGCGGCGCTGCCTCTGGCGTTTCTGGTGTCTGGCGCTTTGGGATTGATCCTGGAACGGACGCTCTATGTCCGCTTCTATGATCGCCCGCACCTTGATCAGGTTCTTTTCACCATTGGACTGGTGTTCATGGCGATTGCCGGTACCGACTATCTGATGGGATCGGGCCAGCAGTTCGTGCGGCTGCCGGACGCCCTGAAGGGGCGCGTCGATATCTGGGGTGTTGGCATCAGCCGGTATCGACTGTTCATCATCATCCTGTGCGGCCTGCTGACGATTGCCTTGCAAGTGTTGCTGTCGCGAACCCGCTTCGGCAGCCAGTTGCGAGCATCCGTCGATGATCGTCGCGTCGCGCGTGGTCTTGGCATCAGTGTCGATCGCGTGTTCGCCGCGACGTTTGCATTTGGCTCAGGTCTGGCGGGGCTCGGGGGCGCACTGGGGAGCGAAATCCTCGGCCTCGATCCCACGTTTCCGCTGAAATTCCTGATCTACTTTCTTGTCGTCGTGACGGTCGGCGGCACCACCACCATCACCGGACCGTTCCTGGCGGCGCTCCTGCTCGGCGTCGCCGATGTCGCCGGCAAATACTACCTGCCATCCGTCGGCGCCTTCATCATCTATACGCTGATGATCTTCGTCCTCGTCACGCGGCCGCAAGGCCTGTTTTCGAGGGGCTGAGCATGAAGGCCGACCACGACAACACAACACAGGGGCATGCGGGCAGCCGCGCGGCCGAGGTGCTCGGTGCGCGATCGCGTTGGCATTGGATAGAGGTCGCATTCTGGCTTGCGGCCTGGTCCACCGTGTGGCTCTTGCCCGGCCGCCATCTGATGCTCAACGAAGTTGCGATTCTCGCGCTGTTTGCGCTCTCGCTCGATCTGATCCTGGGCTATGCCGGCATTGTCTCGCTGGGGCAGGCCGCGTTTCTTGGCGTTGGCGCCTACACGGCCGGATTGGTTGCCAAGCACGTCCACCCCGATCCGTTCGTCGGGCTGGCCGTCGCCGCCGCCATAAGCGCGACGGCCGGGTTGATCACCAGCCTGCTCGTGCTGCGCGGCAACGACCTCACGCGCATCATGGTCACGCTTGGCGTCGCCATGTTGTGCTTCGAGGCGGCCAACAAGGCGAGTTGGCTGACGGGGGGCGCCGACGGCTTGCAGGGCATCGTGATGGGCCCGCTGCTCGGGCAGTTCCGCTTCGACCTCGCGGGCAAGACGGCCTACATCTACAGTTTGAGCACCCTGTTTGTTTTGTTTCTCGTCGCGCGCTGGCTCGTGCACACGCCTTTCGGCGCGTCACTCATCGCCATCCGCGATAACCCCCAGCGCGCAACAGCCATCGGCATACCGCTGAAGCCACGGCTCATGGTGGCCTACACGATCGCCGCGACATATGCGGGTATCGCTGGCGCTTTGCTGGCGCAGACGGCGCAGTTCGTGTCGCTCGACATCCTCGATATTCACCGCTCGGCGGATGTGCTGCTGGTGCTGGTAATCGGCGGCACGGGCTATCTCTACGGCGGGATCATCGGCGCGCTGGTGTTCACGATTGCCAAGGATGTCATTTCAGGCTGGACGCCGGAATACTGGCACTTCTGGATCGGGCTGCTGCTCGTCGTGTTCGTTTTGATCGGCCGCGAGCGGCTCGCCGCGTGGCCGCGGCGGCTGATCGCCGGTCGCACGCGCCCCGTGGCCGAGGGCGCATCATGAGCGTCGCGCTTGAAACGGTCGATCTGCAAAAGCGCTTCGGCGGCATCGTTGCCACCGACACCGTGTCTCTGCGCATCGACGTCGGCGCGCGACACGCGCTCATTGGGCCGAACGGCGCTGGAAAAACCACCTTCGTGAACCTCCTGACGGGTGTGCTGCCGCCATCGGCGGGACGCGTGCTGCTGGATCGCCGCGACATCACGCGAGAGACGCCTGAGCGCCGCGTTCGTCTCGGACTCGCACGGACCTTCCAGATCAATCAGCTGTTCCTCACGCTGTCGCCGGCCGAGGCGATCGCCATCGCGATCAACGAGCGCGACAGGCGCGGATGGAGCCTGTTCGAACGGTTCGGTCGCAGCATCGCGTCTGAAGTCGACGAGGTTGCCGAGCGCTTTCGCCTGCGCGACGTGATCGCGGAGCGAGTCGGCACGCTGCCCTACGGCAAGCAGCGCCTGCTTGAACTCGCGCTCGCTTTTGCCTGCAGACCGCGCGTGCTTTTGCTCGACGAACCGGCAGCCGGCGTGCCCGAGGCCGAGCGCAAGGATATCCTCGATGCGGTCTCGTCGCTGCCACAAAGCGTGGCCGTCCTGCTCATCGAGCACGACATGGATCTGGTGTTCTCCTTTGCCCAACGCATCACGGTGATGGTCGCCGGCGCGGTCTTCCGCGATGGCCCTGCCAGCGACATTGCGCGGGATCCGGCCGTGCAAGCCGTCTATCTCGGGGAGGCCGCCGATGACGCTTGAACAGCAGCCGGTACTCCTCGACCTCCGTGACATCCGCGCCGGCTATGGCGAGGCCATCGTTCTTGAACGTCTCTCGCTGTCGCTCGCCGAAGGCCGCTCGCTCGCAGTTCTCGGCCGCAACGGCACGGGCAAGACCACGTTCCTCAACACCATCATCGGCGTGACGCGACAGACCGGTGGCCGCATCGCCTTTATGGGGCGAGACGTCACGGCGCTGCGTCCGGAACAGCGCGCACGGGCCGGCATCGGCTGGGTGCCGCAGGAGCGCAACATCTTCAAATCGCTGACGGTGGACGAAAATCTGACCGCGGTCCTGCAGCCCGGCCCGTGGTCGCCCGAGCGCGCCTACGCGATGTTTCCCCGGCTTGCCGAGCGGCGGCGCAATCTCGGCAGCCAATTGTCCGGCGGCGAACAACAGATGCTGGCTATCGCGCGCGCCCTGATGGTCAATCCAAAACTCCTGCTGCTCGACGAGCCGACCGAGGGGCTCGCGCCCATCGTCGTCGAGGAACTGTTGGCCACTCTGTCGCGCCTCGTGCGGGACGAAGGCTTGTCGACCATCATCGTCGAACAGCACGCCCGAAAAATCCTCGGCTTGACTGAGCAAGCCATCATTCTGGAACGCGGCGGCATCGCCTGGAGCGGGCTAAGCCGCGCGCTCATCGAGTCCCCCGACGTCATCGAACAGCATCTCGGCGTCATTAAGAAATCCGCGCCGCGGACACGTGCCGAACAATCCGAACAATCCGAACAATCAACCAAGGAGTAGCCAGCATGCCAACCAAACAGGGGCCTTTCCGGGCCGACCAAGTGGGTTCACTTCTGCGCTCGGCCCCGCTTAAAGTGGCTCGCGAGCAGTTCGAGAAGAACGCCATCTCGGCAGCCGAGTTGACCAAGATCGAGGATGCTGAAATCCAGAAGATCGTTGCGCGACAGGAGGCCATCGGCCTCACCGGCATCACGGACGGCGAGTTCCGCCGCTCCTGGTGGCACTTCGACTTCCTCGAAAACATCACCGGCGTCGAGGGCTACCTCGGAGACAGCGGCATCCAGTTCCAAGGTGTCCAAACCCGGCCAAAGAAAGTCCATGTGGTCGGCAAGCTAGACTTCTCACCAAGCCACCCTCATGTCGCGCACTTCAAGCGCCTGAAAAGCATGGTCGGCGCGGGCAAAGTCGCCAAGATGACCATCCCAAGCCCGAGCATGCTGCATTATCGCGGCGGCAGAGCCGCCGTGCCGACCAGCGTGTATCCGGATATGGACGCCTATTTCCATGATCTCGGCACGGCCTACAACAAGGCCATTCACGCGTTTTATGACGCCGGCTGCCGCTATCTGCAGCTCGACGATACCTCGCTGTCGTATTTTTGCGATCCGAACGAGCGCAAGATGCTGAAGGAGCGCGGCGACGACCCGGACCAGCTCGTCAAGCAATACGGCAAGACACTCGGTCGGGCGCTCGCCAACCGTCCCGCAGATATGACGATCACGACCCACACCTGCCGCGGCAACTTCCGCTCGACCTTCGTCGCCTCTGGCGGCTACGAGCCGGTCGCCGATATGGTGTTCAACCAGATCGATGTCGACGGGTACTTCATGGAATGGGACGATGAGCGCTCGGGCGGGTTCGAGCCGCTGCGCTTCTTGCCCAAGGGCCACAAGAAAGTGGTGCTCGGGCTGGTCACCTCCAAGGTGGGCGCGCTCGAAAAGGCCGACGACATTCGCCGGCGCATCGACACGGCCGCGAAGTACGCGCCGCTGGAGCAGCTCTGCCTGTCGCCGCAGTGCGGCTTCGCATCAACTGAGGAGGGCAATGTGCTTGCCGATGACGATCAGTGGAGAAAGCTCGAAATGATCGTCGAGGTGTCGCGCAAAGTCTGGGGCTGATCACACGACTGGGGCGCACGGCTTTAACCGCAACCGCCCCAGTCGACCACCACGCCGATGGCCGACCTTACATCTTCAACCCTGCCAGCATGCCGGGCGGGATGGGCAGGCCAGCCGTGACGCTGGCCATCTTCTCCTTGGCAGCTTCGCTGGCCTTGGCTTGGGCGTCAGATGTTGCCGCGACGATGAGATCCTCAAGCATTTCTTTTTCGCTCGGGCTCAGGAGGCTCGGGTCGATGACCACGCCTTTGATCTCGGCGCGCCCTGACATGGTCACGGTCACCAGTCCTCCGCCGGCCGATCCGGTGACGGTGACAGCTGCCAGCGCGTCCTGAGCGGCCTGCATCTTCGACTGCATATCGCCGAGCTGCTTCATCATTTTCATCATGTCGAACATGGACGATCCTGCTCTGTTTGATGGCGTTTGGTAGCACAAGACGCGGCGGCGGGCACGGGTGCGCTCCGGCTAGGCGTTCGCCAACAGGGATAAACCCAGCGTAAAAGAAGTGGGGGTTTCTGTTGCCAGGTACCCCCGAACCCCGCCTAAGGCTGCAAAGCGCTAGGACTTAAGTATAGGCTTTAGGCGCTGCATTACGCAGCGACCGCGGCCTCAGCATAGTTGTCATTGGCAACTATTCTGGTGACCCGATAACGGTGGTATCATGCCGAGCAAAAGAGCACCCTTTACACCCTCGTCGATCCTATTTCGCCCCCATGCCGCTGGCACCTTGTGCCTTGCGGCCGGCTCCCCGCAGGGGAGTCGCAAGGCACCAGCAAAAGTGGTGGAGGCGCCGGGTACCGCCCCCGGGTCCGAAAGGCTTATTACGATGTCCATTTATCGCCATATCCGGGTTGCCCCGGCACACTCTAAATAGGCGCACCCCGGCGCATTTGGAAGGGGCACCTGTGCACAATCGCTGAGCAATGGCCGCTCATATGGTGCCGGGCAGCCACATCGCAGTGCAACATACGGCAACAGGACAGCGCGCCAGCCTCGGATCTGCTGGACTTCCCATGGGAAGTGCCGATAACGGCACCTGCGCTTCAACCGCTTGTCGCGCAGAGCAGCCATGCCCCCGAGGCGTATTCCTGGGAGAACGTCCGTTGTCGAAAGAAGCTCCAGAAGGGCAGGACAGCGAGCGTCGCGGCCTCGTCAAATCACCTGAAGACATGGCTGCAGGCTTGTTCCTCCTGCTGTTTGCCGTCGTCCTCTTTTGGGGCGCCTGGGACTTGCGGATCGGTCAGTTGCGCAACGTCGGCGCCGGCTTGATGCCCAAGGTGACGGCGTTTCTGCTCGGCGTGTTCGGCCTGGCGCTGATGGTGCAATCCGTGATCACGCACGGCTCAACCCTGCAACGCTGGTCGATCCGCGGGCCCGTGTTCGTGTTCGGCTCAATCCTGATCTTTGCGGCGACGATCCGCGGGCTCGATTTCGGCGCCTTCAAGGTTCCAGCCCTGGGGCTTGCGGTCGCCGGTCCGTTGGCCGTGTTCATCTCCGCTATCGCCGACCCTGAGACGCGATACAAAGAAGCTGCCGTTTATGCGGTGGTCCTCACGGCAGCTTGCGCGCTGGTGTTCAAGTTTGCTCTGCGCCTCCCGATCCCGCTCGCGCCCTGGCTGCTCGGCTACTGAGGTTTCCCATGGATTGGCTGTACGACCTCTTTGCGAACCTCGGCTTTGGGATGGGCGTCGCTTTGACGCCAACCAACCTCGCCTTGTGCTTCGTTGGCTGCCTTATCGGCACGTTGATTGGCGTGTTGCCGGGCGTCGGCCCAATCGCAACCATCGCGATGCTGCTGCCGATCACCTATGGCTTGCCGCCCGTCGGCGCACTGATCATGCTGGCCGGCATTTACTATGGCGCCCAGTACGGCGGCTCGACGACGGCCATCCTGGTCAACATTCCAGGTGAGGCAACGTCCGTCGTTACGGTGCTCGATGGCCACGTGATGGCCAAGCAAGGTCGCGCAGGCGTGGCTCTCGGCATCGCTGCGATTGGCTCGTTTATCGCGGGCTGCATTGCGACATTGGTGATCGGCGCGCTCGCGCTCCCGCTGACGAAAATGGCGCTGCTGTTTGGACCAGCTGACTATTTCGCGCTAATGATCCTTGGGCTGATGTTTGCGGTCGTGCTTGCGCGCGGCTCGGTGCTGAAGGCGCTGGCTATGATTGTGTTCGGCACGCTCATATCCACCGTCGGACAGGATCAATTCACCGGCGACGAACGCCTGACGTTCGGTTGGGCTGAAATCTCCGACGGCATCGACTTTGCGGTCATTGCTATGGGCATCTTCGGCTTCGCCGAGATCGTCAAGAACCTGGAAAATCCAGAAACCCGCGACGTCGTGCAGATGAAGGTCGGCAAGTTGCTGCCGAGCATGGCCGAGTTCATGCAATCGTTGCCCGCGATCTTGCGCGGCACGTTCCTTGGCTCAGCCCTCGGCCTGTTGCCCGGCAACGGCGCGGTGCTCGGACCCTTCGCGTCCTACACGCTGGAGAAGAAGATCGCCAAGGACCCAAGCCGCTTTGGCAAGGGCGCGATCGAGGGCGTCGCGGGTCCTGAGTCGGCCAACAATGCTGGCTCTCAGACGGCCTTTATTCCGCTGCTGACACTTGGCATTCCGCCCAACGCGGTCATGGCGCTGATGGTTGGCGCCATGACCATTCATGGCATCGTGCCCGGCCCGCAGATCATGACCAAGCAGCCGCAGCTGTTCTGGGGCATGATCTCGTCCATGTGGATCGGTAACGCCATGCTGCTGATCATCAACCTGCCGCTCATCGGCCTGTGGGTGAAGCTGCTGCGCGTGCCCTATCGCCTGATGTTCCCGGCCATCGTGCTGCTTTGCTGCATCGGCATCTATTCGGTGAACAACAATCCAGCCGACGTGGGTATGACCGCGTTCTTCGGGCTGTTCGGCTATGCGCTGATCAAGTTCGGTTTTGAACCGGCGCCGTTGTTGCTGGCGCTCGTGCTCGGCAAGTTGATGGAGGAGAAGCTGCGCCAGGCACTGACCATGTCACGCGGGTCGTTCATGACCTTCGTTGACAGCCTCGATAAACCGTCACCCTATTTGCTCGCAATCGCGGCTGTTGTGCTCATCGTGGCCGTGCTGCCATCGATCAGACAAAGCCGAGACAAGGTGTTCACTGAGTAAGATCAGACGCAACGATCGGACTGACCCAGCGAGCAAAAATTTCTGACCTATCACAACCAACGGCGTCATCCCGGAATACGATCAGGCGCCGCGCGTGATCGTATGTCCGGGATCTTTACCTCCGTCCGCATGGCAAGAGTACCTAACCACGACAGGTAAGGATCCCGGATATGCTGGTCCCGCCGCGGCGCGACGTGCATTCCGGGATGACGATGATAGTTGATCAGTCATAGATTTTGGCTGCTGGACTGACACCACCAGCTGCATCGTCCCGGAACACCTGTCGCGGATCGGCGCGGCGGGCATGTCCGGGATTTTTGCATCCCGCGTTGAGGCGCTCATCACGCGCGTCGCTTGAGGAAGTCTTCGACGCCAAGCCGATAGCTGCGATCGCCGACCGCACGCATGTGATCTCGCCCCTGCATCTCAAGCGCTTCCGCGCCCGGAATCAGGGCGGCCAGCTCCGACGCCGAACCACCGATAACGTCAGCGGTGCCGACGGCAACAAGCACAGGGCACTTTATCGTCTGTAGCATTTCGGCTGAGATGACGGCGCGGGCGGAACGGATACACATCGCAAGTGCCTTCAGGTCGCTCCTGGTTGCCTCTGCGAAGGCCCGAAATGTGCGCGCCGTCGGATTACTGACATCGTCGATGCTGTCAGCCTCCAGCGCGTGGGCGATGGGTCCAGTGCCAGCAAGGCCACGCACCATGTTGATGCCGAGGCCGCCGAAGATGGCCGAGCGCACGCGATCCGCGTGGTTCATCGCCAGAAAGGCCGTGATGCGTGCGCCCATCGAATAGCCCATGACGTCGGCCTTCGCGATGCCGAGATGGTCGAGCAGGGCCCGCGCATCTTCAGCCATTAAGGGCGAGCCGTAGTCTTCCAGCTTGTACAGTTTGGCGCTTTGGCCGTGCCCGCGGCAATCCATGGCGATCACGCGGCGGCCGTTGCCGGTGAGAGATTTGACCCACAAGGGGTCGATCCAGTTTGTTTTGAGGTTCGAGGCGAAGCCGTGGATCAACAGGATCGGCGCGCCGTCACGGGGGCCTTCGTCGATGAAGTGGATGTCGATGCCGTTGACCGTGGCATGGTGCGAGGCGATCAGGGGGGGCGGCAGCGACATGGCGTGGACCTCTCGTTCAGGGAGGCCCGTGCACATCTTTCAGGCGGGTGCGTCAAGGGGTATCGGGGCGCAGCAGGGGTGCCGTGCCACTCGAAAGCGGACATTCAGCCTTAAAGCACCAGCGTCGCAATTGTAGAAGCAACGACCGCTGAGGCCATGAACACGAAGCACGCAGACTGGACAAATTTCGTCATGACACCGGTCCCTTATGACCTGCCGATCTGACAGGTTGGTCGCTTCAGCGACCGCATTGGTTCAAGCTTAGGAGCCGGATCTTGAAGACACCTTGAAGGTGGTGTTCAGGGGGCATTCATTTGCGGCTCATGGTGAAAGAGTAGTTCGCAAACGTGCCTATCGCTGTGCCGCAAGACACAGGGACGCCATGATTTCCGTCATGGTTTCAGAGTGATGAATGTAAAGACGGGCCGAGTTGCTGCCGACCGCGATCGCATGCCCGTGACCGGGTTCACGGGGCCAAACTCATCGGTGCGGCGAGGTTACTTCCACCAGACGCCGGCGGCGATCAGTCCGAGAGCTGCCAGCACCAGCACGAAACTGAGCGCACCAACGAGGCGGCCGATGTAATGCCGTGCCCCTATGCTGGCGACCTTGACGGCCTTGCCGGTGTGAGAGGACTGACCCGCGACGTGCTTGAACTTGGCTTTGAAGTCGTCGGGCATGTTGGGTACGTGGCCCTGCTTGACGCCCTGCCAGGCGGCACCAATGGCCGCGCCCTTGACGTCAATCACCTGGCGCGAGGACCAACGCCACAGCCAGATCCCGACCAACAGCATCAATATCCCGGCACCAAGCAAGGTCGGATTGGCGATCGACGGCATGACGGCCTCGCGAAGCGGGAACAGTTCAGAGTTCAGTTTGCGCCATAACGGTGGTGCAAATCAAGGCAGGCCAATACAGATGCGCCAATACAGATGGGTGATGGTCAGGCCAACATCTTGCCGATGGCGCCGCCGTTCGGCACCTTCTCGATGAACGTGAACGTGCCTTTGTCTTTCACCTCGCCTATGGCCTCAAGCAGGCCCTGGATGGCAGCACGGGCAAACCAGGGGCCGAGGCTGACGCGCTTGATGCCGGCTGAAAACAGGCTCGGCGCATCTAGCATTTTCATAGCCATGACATTGATGGGCACAGGCACGGACGCAGCAAGTTGGTGCGCCTGGTCGAGCGACGTCACGCCGGGGGCATAGACCACGGGCGCGCCGGCTTTTGCGAACGCCTGCAGCCGCTTGATGATCTCGTTGATGTCCTTGACGCCGTGCAGCAAGCCCTCGGCACGCGCCGTCACGGTGAACGGAAAGCTTAGCCGCTCGGCCGCCTTGACAGCTAAGCGGACGCGTTCGACTGCCATCTCGAACGGAAAAACCGGCTCGTGCGGATCGCCTGTCGCATCCTCCACCGAACAGCCGACGATGCCTGTCTCAGATGCCCGCAGGATCGTGTCGGCAACGCCCTCGGGCTTGTCGGCAAAGCACTTTTCGAGGTCAGCGGTGACGGGCAGGTCGGTCGCCGACGCGATCAAACGGCAATGCTCCAGCGCCTCGTCCCGCGTCACCTGATAATCGGAGCGACCGAGCACATTGGCAAAGGCCGCACTCGACGTTGCCAGCGCCTTGAAGCCGTGGTGCGCCATAATGCGTGCCGAGCCTGCGTCCCACGGATTTGGCAGGATGAACCCTTCCTTGGCTCGGTGCAGGGCTGCAAAATCCTTGGCGCGTTCGGATTGGGCGGACATGATGCCTCCTGGGCGGGTTCCCGGCGACGGGCAGGAGACAGATCGGCCAGCCAAAGGCAGCCGTCAACTTGGCTTCACGGCTTCAAGGGGGGAAAGCGCGGGAGGCAACCTAAGCGGCCGCTTTCATATCGGCAAATTTGGCCCTGAGGCCGTCCCGATCGAACGGTTTCAAGAGGAAGTCGTCGGCGCCGGCGGCGAGCGCGCGCGCGATATCCTGCGGATCATATTCGGTGGTGCAATAAATGATGTGGGGCTTGTCGCCTTGCGACTGCAGTCGGAGCGACGAGATGAATTCCATGCCGGCCATCACGGGCATGTGCCAGTCGAGCAAGACGACATCAGGCATGCGGGCGTTGCATTTCTCAAGCGCATCCTGGCCGTGGACAGCTTCAGCAGTCTCAAAACCATAATCCGCCAGCAGGAGAGCTGCGACCTTGCGAATGACATCACTGTCGTCGACGATGAGGCAATACTTCATTGTGTGTTCTCCGCGAGAACAGCCATACCCGGCCGCATGGGTATACTCTGACGGCGATCGGTTAATGACGCCTTAAAATAAGCACGCTCTAGAATACATGATATCTGAATGCAATTCCTGCGATCAGAAGCGTGGCTCCGCCGACAACGCCCAGTCCGAGGTTGCGACGGCACACAAAAAACATTGCGATCCCACCGGCAAGCGCGGCAAGTCGCACGCCGAGGTGCACGTTGGCCAATGCGCCGGCCGGGAACAAGATCAAGCGCAAGACGAGACCGGCCACCAGGGCTGTCGCGACGGCGCGCACCCACTGGAAGACTTCGCCATCAACGGAGACGGTGCGGCCGAGGACCAAGCCGAGCCAGCGCCATGGCTCATGGGCAAGGACTGCGATCAGAGCAATGACACCATAAAATCCGATGGCCTCGGTCAGCTCACTCACGCGATGGTTACGCCGCCGTCGGCGACGATCATCTGACCCGTAATGAATGTCGCGGCTTTCGACGCCAGGAAGGCTGCGATCCCGCCGATTTCATCGGGCTCACCGATGCGACGCAACGGCGTGACGGCATTGCGGGCAGTCACCGCTTTTTCGTCTTCCCACAGGGCCTTGGCGAAGTCCGTCTTGATCAGGCCTGGCGCAATGCAGTTGACACGGATGTTGTGCGGGCCGTGTTCGACGGCAAGATTGCGTGCGAGTGCGAAGTCAGCGGCTTTCGAAATGCCGTAGGCGCCGATGATACCGTTGCCTTTCAGGCCACCGATCGACGACACAATGATAACGGTGCCGCCGCCCTGCTTGATCATGCCTGGGATGGCATGGTTGGTCAGCCAGATATTGCTTTTGACGTTGGAGCCCATGATCTTGTCGAAGGCTTCGTCGGAGAGGCCAGAGAGTGGACCATAGTAGGGGTTGACCGCAGCATTGCAGACGAGGCTATCGATACGGCCCCATTTATCGAGCGTGCCCTTCACGAGGGCTTCGACTTCAGCCTTGCGCGAGATGTTGCAGGGAATGACGATGGCGTCGCCGCCGGATGCCTTGATAGCAGTTGCGACTTCGTCGCAGGCTTCGGCCTTGCGCGAGGAGATGACAACATTGGCGCCGAGCGCTGCCATATGCTCGGCGATCGAGCGCCCGATGCCGCGGCTCGAGCCGGTGATGACGGCCACTTGGCCAGAAAGATCGAATGGGGACTTCGTGGCCATCGTCTGATCCTGTTTTCGGGTTCGCGCGAGCTTAGCAGAGCGATACGCGAGAGCAAGTTTCTCGAAATCCGAAACGCAAAATGGCCGCTACGCGGGAAGCGTAGCGGCCATTTTTAGCTGATACCGTAAGAAGAGATCTTGATGTTCATTTCCCTGACCTGCTGGCAGACCTGGCAGCGACCTACTCTCCCGCGTCTTGAGACGAAGTACCATCGGCTCCGGAGCGTTTCACGGCCGAGTTCGGAATGGGATCGGGTGCAGCCACTCTGATACAGCCACCAAGTCAGCGAGCAGGTCAGGGATGATGATGAAAACTGGTCGTTTCGCGCTCTACACGGACGTAGAACGTCTTGCTTTGCCGACGGTGCTTTAAGCCGCCGGACTTGAGGTGTCGTAACCCTTAGGCTGTCACCTCAAGAGCAATGATGGACATTACTAATGAGAGCAATCAAGCCAATCGAACAATTAGTACCGGTAAACTGCACGCTTTGCAGCGCTTCCATTCCCGGCCTATCAACGTGGTGGTCTTCCACGGTTCTCAAGGGAGTACTGGTTTCGAGGTGGGTTTCACGCTTAGATGCTTTCAGCGTTTATCCCGTCCGAACATAGCTACCCTGCTGTGCCGTTGGCACGACAACAGGTCCACCAGAGGTTCGTTCAACACGGTCCTCTCGTACTAGAGTCAAATCCTCTCAATACTCCAACACCCACGGCAGATAGGGACCGAACTGTCTCACGACGTTCTGAACCCAGCTCACGTACCACTTTAAATGGCGAACAGCCATACCCTTGGGACCTGCTCCAGCCCCAGGATGTGATGAGCCGAC
>JANMGQ010000077.1:0-3160 GCA_031374735.1 Hyphomicrobiaceae bacterium
CTGAAAGACCGGATCACGGCGCTTAAAGCGGAGCGCGACAGCACGCGAGCGGCACTGGATCGAGCCACAGGGGCCAACCGGCCGCCGACCGTAATCGCGCCGGCCAAGATCGCGGCCTTCGGCGTGCTCATGCGTGAGCGCCTGACCACCGGCGAAATCCCGTTCCGCAAGGCGCATCTCGGCGCAATCATCGACCGCGTGGAAGTCGACGACCATCAGATCCGGATCATGGGGCGGAAAGACGTTCTGGAACAAGCGGTTTTGGCCAACGGCGGCCCGATTCCCGAGGTTCGCAGTTTTGTACGCAGATGGCGCGTCATACAGGATAAAAGTGCGAACACCTACCTGATTACCCATCCGTCTCCGCCGGCTGCAACAATGCGCTGATATCTCTCGATTCGTGACGACTTGCGGGAGGCGGGCGTGGCGCGCAATGCGATCCAGTTTCAGAAGGGGTTGAGTCTGCGGGCCTTCCAGGACCGCTACGGCACGGAGGCGAAGTGCGAGGCGGCGGTGCGGGCTTGGCGCTGGCCGTCGGGCTTCGTCTGTCCGCGCTGCGGCGGGCGCGAGCACACGATCATCGGCGCGCGCGACCTCTACAATTGCCGTGCCTGCCGCAAGCAGACGTCGCTGAAGGCGAACACGATCTTCGCGCGCACGCTGCTGCCGCTGACGACGTGGTTCCTCGGCATGTATCTCGTGACGCAGTCGAAGAACTCGATCTCCGGCCTCGAACTCGCGCGCCAGCTCGGCGTGCGCCCCGACACCGCGGCGTTGATGCGGCACAAGCTGATGAGCGTGATGGCGGACGCCGAATCAAGCCGCAAACTCGACGGTCGCGTCGAGATGGACGACGCCGTGCTCGGCGGCGAACGTCGTGAAATGGATGGCGGAAAGCGCGGCCGGGGAGGGCCGAACAAAACCCCTTTCGTGGTCGCCGTCGCGACGAGCGACGCCGGCCATCCGCAGCGGCTGCTGCTGCACGTCGTCGAACGCCATGACAGCGCGTCGATCGCCGCGATGGCGCACGCGCATCTCAGCCCCACGGCGCGCGTCGTCTCGGATGGTCTCGCCTGCTTCCGCGCCGTCACCGACGCCGGCTGTGCGCACGAGCCGATCATCGCCGCGAAGACCGGCTGGTCGGAAAAGATGCCCGCGTTCCGCTGGGTTAACACCGTACTCGGCAACCTGAAGACCGCGATGGTCGGCACCATGAAACACGTCGCAAAGCGCCACGTGCAGCGCTACCTCGCCGAGTTCCAGTTCCGCTTCAATCGCCGCTTCGACCTGCCGTCGCTGTTCGACGACCTCGCCATGTCGGCCGCCGTGGCAGCACCGAGGCCGCGGGATCAACTGCGGGTCGCGTACGCGGATGGGTAATCAGGAACACCTATGTAATTGAAGTTTCGCTCTAAACACTGGAGGCAATTGCGGCGCATGGCGGGTTCCCTGGGCGCGCGTACTACTTGACCGTTGCCGCCCTCATCGCGACTGCAATACGATCCATGTCGGCGGCGCAGATCGAAAACAGCCCGAACCGGAACTGATAGCCCCAGTTGCTCTTGCCGGCGGTGAACTCGAGATCGTCCAACAGGAGCCTGATCGGCGCCTCGTCGGCGTCCAGCCAACGGACGTCGCATCGGAGGGGACAGAAACCATTGCCCATGTCAGTTTGATACGGCGCGCGATCCTTGACAACGCCGATGGCCGTGAACGCTTGCAGACGATCCTTGCCGCCGAACGTGACCGTCGGCGAATAATAGACGACCCGTTCGCCGGCCGCGATCCGCCGCAGCGGCGCGGCCTTGCCGTGGCAGACCTGCATGAAGCCCTCCCGCCGGCCGAGGCGCACGTGCTCGGCCGACGCAACCGCGACCCAGTTGCCCGGGTGATCTGTCATCTTGCTCATGCTGCCCCCGGAGCGAAAACGCGCAGGCGGTGGCCATCCGGATCGAGCGCCACGAAGGTGGTGCCGAAATCCAAGGCGGTCGGCGTCTGGGCAATCCGCAAGCCGTGTTTGGCCCACGCTGCCGGACGGCGCCGTCCAGGCCGCTTGGCTGCGGTCGTCAGTGCTCGGGCCTTGACGGGCCGATGGCGCGGCTACACTGGCAATCGCCAGGAATGCTCTTGCACTTTACGATTTTTATCCTTATTTGTTATCCTAACATCATTAGCTGCACAAGCAGGAGCCTTCTCATGGCGCGCACCCCAAAAGCCGGTTTCGCCGGCTAAGCTTCCAAGACCAACCGCGCGCCGCTCGGCGGCTTCGGGCTGAAAATGATGCAAGCGATCAAAGACCTGGGCGCGAACGCTTACGGAGCGGAGATCGAGGCGTGGCTCGAGCGCGCCAAACAACCGGTCGAC
The DNA here is from genome assembly GCA_031374735.1 of Hyphomicrobiaceae bacterium. Taxonomy (GTDB): domain Bacteria; phylum Pseudomonadota; class Alphaproteobacteria; order Rhizobiales; family Hyphomicrobiaceae; genus JABFRJ01. Next base: position 2,365 of record JANMGQ010000077.1, read on the forward strand.
CAGGGGCAGGTGTATGTGACGGGGAAGCGTCTCGTCGCACGCGGGCTGCTGACGATCGAAACACGTCCGAACAAGAAGCGGGGCGGCAACTACACGGTGAAGGTCTACGTGCCGACCAAGGAGGGCGCGCAAGCCATTGCCGACAGTATCGCCACCTACGACGCGCTGCGTCTCTTTACGGGCGGTGCGGCAAAGGCAAAGGACTGAACCCATGTCCGCCAGCCATGCCCTGACACCGGTTTGGGTCACTTTGCATCGAGCGATTTCCGCCCACGTCGACGCCGACGACCGGGACGAATTCCTGGACACGGTGGTGACCATGGAGAACCAGCATGATGCGCACGACGGCAAGGGCGCCGGCGACGCCTATCTGGAGCGCGTGATCCGTTCGCTCACCGGTTCGACCAAGGACGACACACGAGAGGCCACCTTTCCGGAGGAATGACATGCAGCGTGCAGGCGAAGCACTGTCGGTGACGATCCTATGTCTCTCCGCAGTGCTCGCCTGGCGCCTCGGGTTCTCCCTTGGCGCGTCAGATGTCGAGAAGCACCTCCTGGCTCTGATCTCCGTCGCCCTCGAGGGCTGTCGGAGCAAAGTAGAAATGTCCCCTTGTCTGGCAAAGTAGAGATGTCCCCTTCGGCCGTCGAGTGAGGTCACAGCCCCGGGCCGCTGGCTCGGCACGCGCGCGGTCGCAACGATCGCATCCACGCAGGCGTCGATCGTCTTGTCGTCCTCGATCGTGGCCGCACGCGGCAGTTTGCGGACCGTCGTGTAGGGCAGCACGCGATCCTTGAA
>JANMGQ010000099.1:0-16695 GCA_031374735.1 Hyphomicrobiaceae bacterium
CCGACTCCCGTAACCGGGAGCCGGCCGGCGGATGCGGACCAGACGCCTGCGACCGTGCGTGCGGTGTGGGTGTCTGACCTGAGGTCAGACACCCTGCAACGACGGCGGTGCGGGTGGTGGCCCGTGCGTGGAACAGGTGAGTTTTGGCCGCGAGGCCGGAGCAACAGGCCGAACGTCGCACGATTGCCACCCATCGTATCAGGGCATCCGCCCCGCCTCTCCGCTTATCAGGCGGAAGGTCCGCGGACTTTCGCGCGGGGCGGGGCATTAACCATGATGACGCGTGCGTCGCGGTCAAAAGGTCAGCCTGCATTGTCCCGAAGTGACACATCCGGAAACCGCATTTTGGCCACTCGTTTTTCTGACCTTAAGTCGGGGACGGCAGAGTGGGCGGCGTGGTCGCATAAAACAGAGCAGGTGCCATGATTGCCTCCTTCATCACCCGCATTCGCAAGGAACTCGAGACGCCACGCGCAGATCGCTGGTTCGGCTCGGGCTGGCTTTCAGGCTCAGGCGCGCTGCTGGCGGGCCTCGTCTCGGTCGTGTTGGCGGTGGCGCTCAAGTATCCGTGGCTGACCACGCCCGAACTGGCGATGATCACCAAGACGTGGGGCTTCAAAGCCTTCCAGCACCTCGTGCTGGTGCTCGGCTATGCCTTCGCGCTGATCTCGATGATCTTGCGACCGAACAAGACACTTGCGTTTACGGCATTGTCACTTGTGATGGTGGCCGCGCTGATGGGCGGCTCGTCCGCTGAGCAGGCCGCGGCTGGCAATACGAGCGTGTATTTCGGGCTCGATTTCTTTGTCATGAACGTGCTGTTCACGGGCTTCCTGTTCATCCCGCTCGAACGCTATTTTCCGCACCACAAGGATCAGATCGTGTTTCGGCCCGAATGGCAGGAGGACATGTTCTACTTCCTCGTCTCCTCGCTGTTCGTGCAGATCCTGGCTTTCCTCGCGCTGGCGCCGGCGCATGTCATCAAGACGACAGGTGAAGTGACGGGCGCGATCGAGCCCGTGCAGAGCTATATCGGCAGCCAGCCGTTCCTGATCCAGCTGCTGCTCATCATGCTGTTCACGGACTTCGTGCAATACTGGCTGCACCGCGCCTTCCATCAGATCCCGTGGATGTGGCGCTTCCACGCCGTGCACCACTCGGCGAAATCGATGGATTGGCTGGCGGGTGCGCGCATGCACTTCGTCGAGATCATCGTGCTGCGCTCGACGACGGCGATCCCGATGTTTTCGATGGGCTTTGATCCCAACGCCATCCAGGCCTACCTGTTCACCGTCTACGTCTACTCGGCTTTTATTCACTCGAACTGCGGCTGGGATCTGTCGAAGGTCGAGCGCTTCTTCGTCACGCCGCGCTTTCACCACTGGCACCACGGCAGCGAGAAAGAGGCGATCGACGTCAACTATGCCATCCACTTCCCGCTGCTCGACTGGCTGTTTGGCACGCACCTTGGCGCGGACAAGCGCTGGCCGGACAAGTACGGCATCGTCGGCGGTCCTATGCCGCGCGGATATTGGCAGCAGTTCCTGTATCCGTTCAAGAAGACGGACGAGGAAAAGGCCGAAGTCGCGAAGCCGCCGACAGCCGAGAAAATTGCGCCGGCGGCGTGACGACATCTCCAAGGGGCCGCGGGCGATGACGTGTGCCATCGCCCAAGCGCGGGCCATGGGTCATCCCACGCGCGAGACGATGCACTTGACGATCGGCCGTTTGCCCCAGCCGTTCTCGATCGCCGCGCGCACCGATTTGGCAACCGCTTCCTCGACCAGATCCGGGTCCTTGCGGCGCGGCGGGCTCAGCGATTTGAACGTGTTCTCGACGGCATCCAAGGCGACGTCGATCATGTCGTTGCCGTCGTGATCGACCTTCGGGATACCATCCAGGATCACGTCCGGATCGCAGGCCAGTTGGCCTTTGGGGCCAAGGACGACGGTGATGAAGGCAATGCCGACCACGGCGAGTTTGCGCCGTTCGCGCACCGGTGACTCGTCGCCGCCGACGATCAAGTCGCCATCGCGGAACAGGCGGCCAACCGGAACTTCATCAATGATTTGCGCTGGTCCAGGCGCGATCTTCACGATGTCGCCGCAGCGCGCAATGACAACTTCCGGCACGCCACATTCACGCGCGAGCCGCGCATTGGCGTGCATGTGACGGCTCTCGCCGTGCATGGGAATGGCGATGCGCGGACGCACCCAGCTATACATGTCCTTGAGTTCATCGACGCGCGGATGGCCGGTTACATGCACCAGCGCGTCCGTGTCGGTGATGAGCGCAACGCCGAGATCTGTCAGGCGGTTCTGGATGCGGCCGACGGGCTTTTCGTTGCCGGGAATGGTGCGTGATGAGAAGATGATCGTGTCACCCGTGCCAAGCTTGATATCGGGATGCTGGCCTTCGGCGATGCGGGCGACGGCGGCACGCGGCTCGCCCTGGCTGCCGGTGCACAGCAGCAGCACTTTTTCCGGTGCGACGAACGAGAAGTGCTGGTGATCCTGGTACTTCAACGATTTCGGCAGATGGCCGGTTTCCTGAGCCACAGCGATCATGCGGTGCATGGCGCGGCCGGAGACAACGAGCGTGCGGCCGGTGGCTTCGGCGGCGGCCGCAACGGCCTTGATGCGTGATACGTTGGAGGCGAAGATTGTGACGGCAACGGCGCGTTTGCAGGTGCCGATCAGGTCGACCAGGTTCTTCGACACATCGCTCTCAGACGGCGAGCGGCCGGTGCGCAAGGCATTGGTGGAATCGCACACGATGGCATCGATGCCGCCATCGCCAAGTGCCGCCAGCCGCGCGCGGTCCGTGTCGACGCCGAGAAATGGCGTGGCGTCCAGTTTCCAGTCGCCCGTGTGCAGCACCTTGCCTTCGGCCGTTGAGATGAGCAGCGCCTGCGGCTCGGGGATCGAGTGCGCGACAGCGATGGGTTCGACGTCGAACGGGCCGATGCTGATGGCACCCTTTTCAGGCAACTCACGGAAGGGGATCTTGAACTTGCTGCCCTGTTCGGACTGCTTGGCGCGGATGAGGGCTGCAACGAATGGCGTTGTGTAGACAGGTGCCTTCAGGCGCGGCCAGAGTTCGATCAAAGCGCCGATGTGGTCTTCGTGGCCGTGCGTGATGACAATGCCGGCGAGGTCGTTGCGGCGCTCTTCGATGAAGCGCACGTCAGGCAATATGACGTCGACGCCGGGTTCAAAGTCGCCTTCCGGGAAGGTGATGCCGCAATCGACGAGGATCCAGGTCCGGCGGCTTTCCGGACCGGTGCCGTAGAGATAGCAGTTCATGCCGATCTCACCGAGGCCGCCGAGGGCGCAGAACACCAGCTCTGACTGCCCGCTTGAGGCGGCACGCTTCTGGCGCGGCTTCGGACGATCGTCGCGTCGTCCGTTCCGGCGGTCGTCTCTGTCGGCAGCAGCCATCAATCACCACGCGCGTTTGGGCGGACCGCTCACTCAGCGGCCGCCGCCAAAGTCACATCGCCGTAGGTGAACCGTTGCACGTGCCCCGTTTCGAGCCGCAACAACAAGGCGCCATCGCGATCAAGCCCGTCGAACGTGCCCGAAATCGGTCCTGCGCCTTGGCTTGCTAGGCCAGTGTTCCCTAGGCCAGTCCTTCCAGTGCTTCCAAGACCCGTGTTCACCTGCATGGGTTCGCCCCGCGCACCAGCCCGCTCCAACCAAGCCGACCGGATCACGTCGAAACCCTCTCCAGCCCTCCATAGGCTGAGCCAATGCAACATCCAAGTGCCAAGAGGTGCGGCCATCTCGTCCGGTGTCACGGACAGGCCATGATCGGCCAGCGCCGCTACCGGTCGGCCAAGGTCAACCGGCGGCGTGATGAGATTGATGCCGATGCCGAACACGACAAGCAAACCAGTGCCGTCCGGGTGGTTCGTGCTCTCCGGCAGCAGGCCACACAACTTGGCCTGACCGATCAACACATCATTGGGCCATTTGAGGCGCAGGCCAGATACTGCGCTGGCGCCAGCGATCGACACGATGGCGTCGTACACGGCAATGCCCATCAGCAGCGACAGGTGATGGGCGACGGCGGGTCGACCAGCAACCGGCAAAATGAGGCTGCCGTAGAAATTGCCAGGCTCTGATGCCCACGCGCGCCCGGAGCGACCGCGGCCGGCCGTCTGTTCGTCGGCAATAATCCAGCGGGGGCCGCGGTCGCCGCCCGCGATTCGGCGCATCGCCTCCACGTTGGTTGAATCGATAGAGGCCAGGTGGTCGACAGGAATGGGCACGGTATCGGCGCTCTCCAGGCAGTCGGATCATGCGCCATACACGTGCCCAGCCTCGGCGTCAGTGTGGCCAAGGATTTTTCGGTGCGGCACGCATTGGGAACTCGTGCCGGCGGCCAGGAATTGGGGACGTCCATCAAGAGCGATGGCCGAAATCGTGCAGCGGGTCTGAGGTCCGATGCACGTCCATCAGCAATTTCTCGGTCTTGGCGTCGTCCAGCCGGTTGAAGAAGCGGTTGGCTTCTTCTATATCTCTCAATGTCTTGGTCACGCACACGGCCGTGTGCACCAGCATGATGGCGGCCATGGCGTAGGAGCCTTTGGCCGCGAAGCTGGCTTCAAGACTGTAGATGCCCCCCGCCATCATGCCGGCCGAGATGAAGAAGCTGAGCATGGTGTAGGCGGTCCACCCCTTCGAATCCTTGATCAGGTAGGGGACGGCATTGGTCGTGTTCGACATGGGGGCCTCGATGAGGTGGCGACGCGATCTCGTGTTCCAGGCTTGGCACCCGTGAACATTGATCATGCTTGCAAGCTATCACGCAAATGAACGATGTTCAATATGCGACGTCGGTGGAGCGCGCGGCGGGGTTAACAGCGCAGATTGCACCAACGGCAGAAATAATGACCGATCAACCTACGTCGTTGTCCCGGAATGCCTGTCGCGCCCATACCCGTTCAAGTTGGCGCGACCGGCATATCCGGAGTCTGACCTGAGGTTGTTGGGCACCGATGCTACGCGGCACGTGGTGCAGCTCCCGGATATGCGATCCGCGTAGGCGCGATCGCATTCCGGGATACCGATCGTTATGGGTGTGTCGGACATTTCGCTCGTTGGTGTTAAGCCGCTTGGGCGTGTTGCTTGCATTAACCGGCTGCAAACGCATCTCAGGCTAACTTGCTGCCTTCTGACCAGGAGGCGCACATGGCCAATCCAGCAGCCGGTTCTGCAGCAGGCGTGACCGCAACCCTCAAGGGTCTTGCGATCCTGGCCGTTATCGCCTTGGCGCTGCTCGGCATCTTGCTGGTGTTCGGGGTGGTTACCCTCGACGACATCGGTCCGTTGGCTGGCAAAATCGGCATCCTGACGGCAATCGTCGCCGTCGCTGCCAGCGCGATCGGCTTGCTGTCGACATCATCGCGGCGCTGACGCCGCAACGCTGCGGCCGTTACCCGCCGAAGACGCGGGCGAAGATCGTATCGACGTGCTTCAAGTGATAGGCATCGTCGAACATGGCTTCGAGCTGTTTCGCCGACAGTTTCGCCGTCACGTCCTTGTCGGCTTTCAACTCGACCAGGAAGTCCTTGCCGTGCTCCCATGTCTTCATGGCGTTGCGCTGCACGAAGGCATAGCTGTCTTCGCGTGAGCAGCCAGCTTGCGTCAGCGCCAGCAGGACGCGCTGCGAGTTGTGCAGTCCGCCGAGACGGTCGAGATTTTTGCGCATGTTGGCTGGATAGACCAGCAGCTTCTCGATCACGCCCGCGAGCCGGTTCAAAGCGAAGTCCAACGTGATTGTCGCGTCCGGGCCGATCATGCGTTCGACGCTAGAATGCGAAATATCGCGCTCGTGCCAGAGCGCCACGTTCTCCATAGCGGGCAGCGCGAATGCGCGCACCATGCGGGCGAGGCCGGTGAGATTTTCGGTCAGCACCGGATTGCGCTTGTGGGGCATGGCAGACGAGCCCTTCTGGCCGGGCGAGAAGAATTCTTCCGCCTCCAGAACTTCCGTACGTTGCAGGTGACGGAACTCAGTCGCCAGCCGCTCGATCGACGAGGCGATCACGCCGAGGGTGGCAAAGAACATGGCGTGGCGATCGCGCGGGATGATCTGCGTCGACACAGGCTCGACGGCGAGGCCGAGCTTCTTGGCCACATGCGCTTCGACGCGCGGGTCAATGTTGGCGTAGGTGCCGATGGCGCCTGAGATGGCGCAGGTGGCGATGTCCTTGCGCGCCGCGACGAGGCGTTCGCGACCACGCTGGAACTCGGCATGCGCAAAAGCCAGTTTGACGCCGAACGTGGTCGGCTCGGCGTGTATCCCGTGGCTGCGGCCGATGGTGATCGTGTTCTTGTGCTCATGGGCGCGCGTCTTGAGCGCGGCGAGAACGCGATCCATGCCGGCCAACAGCAGATCGGAGGCGCGCACCAGTTGCACACTCAGGCATGTGTCGAGCACATCGGATGACGTCATGCCTTGGTGCACGAAGCGGCTGTCTTCGCCGATGAATTCGGCCAAGTGGGTGAGGAACGCGATCACGTCGTGTTTGGTGACGGCCTCGATGGCGTCGATCTTGGCGACGTCGAACTTGGCTTCGGAGCCCTTGTCCCAGATGGTCTTGGCAGCGGCCTTCGGGATCATGCCGATTTCGGCCATGCCTTCGGCGGCATAGGCTTCGATCTCGAACCAGATGCGAAAGCGCGTTTCAGCCGACCAGATCGCGACCATCTCGGGGCGGGAATAGCGGGGGATCATGGCCGGGCTCACGGTTTGGTCAATGGCGTTCGAATTCGGCGCGTAGACCGTCGTGGCGCAGCTGTCCACATGCGTGGTGTCAGACTTCGGCAATCGGGTGAAGGTCCGTCTCCCCTCACTTCTGAGGGGTGTCGCGACGCTGGCAAACGTCGTGCCTGCTGGTGGCAAACCTCACATCACCTCGTCTTCATCCGGCACGATCTCAGGCGCCGCGTCCTTAATCGGACGGCCGAACTCTTCGGGCCAGGCGAGATGGAACAGCGCGTCGCCCATATTGACGATCGGCAGCGTGGTCATGCCGACGACAATGCCGCGCGCGGGCGAGCGCACTTCGATTTCGCCGTCATCGTAGGGGTTGGCGATCCAGCCGAGCAGCTCGTTCTGGCTGACGGCGTCGGACGGCTTTTTGCGCGGCCGGAATACGCCGCCATCGGCAGCGCGCACCCAACGCGACTGATGCGTGAAGATTGGCGGGCGGATGTTGGCTGCAGCCGCGCTGGCGTCGACGCCGTCGGGCAGCTCCAGCATGCCGATGTGGTGCATGACGTTGACGATGCCTTCGTAGCCGGCCTTGATCGAGGCTTCGTCGAAGCGCAGGCCTTCGCCGCCCTCATAGACCAGCACATCGACGCCGACTTCGCGCGCCGCCTTGCGCAGTGACCCCGACCGCTCCGGGCTGTGCAGCACCACTTGCGTGCCAAAGGCACCAGCCAGCTCGCGCGAGCGCGGCCGCTTGACGATGTCGGCGCGGATTTGTGGCAGGTTCACACGATGGATCGCAGCTGTGTGCAGATCGATGCCAATCTGCGAGCGCTTGGCGACTTCGTTGAGGAACAGGTGCGCCAGTCGCGCCGCCAGCGAGCCATCCATGGAGCCGGGAAACGAGCGGTTCAGGTCGCGTCGATCAGGCAGATAGCGCGAGCGGGCGAGAAAGCCGTACGTATTGACCACGGGAATGCACAGCAGCGTGCCCGCAAGGCTTTCCGGCCGGATCGTGCGTAGCAGACGCCGGATGATCTCGACGCCGTTCAACTCGTCGCCATGCACGGCGGCAGATACGAACATCGTCTGGCCGGGCTGATGGCCATGCAAAACATGCACCGGCAACGTCACCGGTGTGTGGTTCGACAGTTTCGAGACCGGCAGATCGACGAGGCGGCGCGTACCGGGCGCAACCTCTTCGCCACCGAACTTGAATGGGGTGCGCATGGACGTGGGCATTGTGAACTCCGGCGCTCCCTATGCCGATGTGCGGCCGTTTTCGCAACGAGGTGTCGCAGCCAGCGTTCCAGGTGGTGACACGCGTTAACTCGGCGTTAGGACGTCGCGGGCATCGTGATGGACCGCGACGCTGCGGACAGAGGCCTGACGCATGCGCCCGACAGCACCAACGCTTCCAGCCCTTGGCAACCAGCTGCAGAAGATCCTATCGGAACCGCAATCGCATACGGTCAGCGAAGCGGCGGCCGTGATTGAGCGCTTGCTGGCGGAATTGCAGATCATGCAGCAAAACGTGCCTCAGGCCTCGGCCGGGCAACGTACCAACGCCACCTGGGACGATGGCTCGCTCGAGGCGTTGTTTGAGGCGGAGCTTGCGACCTCTGACCCTCTGTCTCGCGACGATGTCAATGTTCTGGCTGGGCAACTCCAGGGCGATCGCATGAACAAAGACCTCGTCATCCCGCACACGTGCGGCCCCTTTCGGCCGCGCGCAGATGCGGGATCCAGCAGGTGAGTGCGCGTCGCGCACATTATAGACCGGTCAACGCGGACCGCTTCGCGGACGTCTTGCGCTGGAACCCGCACAAACGCGGCCTGAAGGGGCCGCGTTTGTGCGGGATGACGGTTCATGCGATCGCCTTGGAGCGGGTGCTGGACAAGGCCCCGAACGCCAAACGAATCTCGCACGCCACAGCCCGGAAATCCTTGGCAATCGCCGCATGCACAGTTATTGGTGCGACAAGGTGGACGAAAGTAACAACGATCCACAAACACCGGGCGGCGAGGAAACCATGGAACGTATCTGGCTGAAGCAGTATCCCGAAGGCGTGCCTGCCGACGTGGACGTCAATCAATACCAGTCGATCGTCCAGATCTTCGAGGAAAGCTTCAAGAAGTTCGCCAACCGCCCCGCCTACACGTGCATGGACAAAACCATGACGTACGCCGAGGTCGATCAGGCCTCACGCGCCGTTGGCGCATGGCTTCAATCGAAAGGCTTGCGGCCCGGTGATCGCGTGGCGATCATGACGCCGAACGTGCTGCAATATCCGGTCGCCGTCGCCGGCATCCTGCGTGCCGGCTATGTGGTTGTGAACGTCAATCCGCTCTACACGCCGCGCGAACTTGAGCATCAGCTCAAGGATAGCGGCGCCAAGGCTATCATCGTGCTCGAGATGATGGCCAAGACCCTGCAGGACGTGCTCGCGACCGGCCACGTCAAGCTCGACCACGTCATCGTCGCGACGCTCGGCGACATGCTCGGCTTCAAGGGCAACATCGTCAATCTCGTTGCCAAGCGCGTGAAGAAGGTCATTCCCGAGTACCGCTTGCCCGGCGCGATCACCTTCAAGGCCATGATGTCTGAAGGCAAAGGCAAAACTTTAAAGCCCGCCGCCATCAAACCTGATGATGTCGCCTTCCTGCAGTATACCGGCGGCACGACGGGCGTGTCCAAAGGCGCGACATTGCTGCACCGCAACGTGGTCGCCAACGTGCTGCAGAACGAAGCCTGGCTCCAGCCAGCGCTCAAGGTTGGCAAGCAGGTCGATCAGCTCAACATCGTCACGGCGCTGCCGCTCTATCACATCTTCGCTTTGACCGTGTGCTGCCTGCTGGCCGCCCGCGTCGGTGGCCACTCGATCCTGATCACCAACCCCAGGGACATGCCCGGTTTCGCCAAGGAATTGGCCAAGCGGCCGTTCCACATCCTGCCGGCTGTCAACACGCTCTACAACGGCCTTATGCAGAACGCCGAGTTCCGCAAGCTCGATTTCTCGAACCTCAAAGTCTGCAACGGCGGCGGCATGGCCGTGCAGAAGGCGGTCGCCGACGAGTGGTTCAAGCTCACGGGCTGCCCCATCGTCGAAGGCTATGGCCTCTCCGAGACGTCGCCGACGCTGACCTCAAACCCGGTCGTGCTCAAAGGCTTCACCGGTACGATCGGCTATCCGATTTCGAACACGCTCATCTCCATCCGCGACGATGACGAGAAGGAAGTCGCGCAGGGCGAACCAGGCGAGATCTGCGCTAAGGGCCCGCAGATCATGCCGGGCTATTGGCAGCGGGCGGATGAGACGGCGAAGGTGTTCACCAAGGACGGCTTCTTCAAGACAGGCGACGTCGGCGTCATGGATGCCAACGGGCAATTCAAGATCGTCGACCGCAAGAAGGATATGATCCTGGTCTCAGGCTTCAACGTCTACCCGAACGAAGTCGAGGACGTGGTTGTCAGTCACCCGGGCGTGCTGGAATGCGCAGCGGTTGGCGTGCCGGACAAGAACGCGGGCGAGGCTGTCATGGTGTTCGTGGTCAAAAAGGACCCGAACCTCGACGAGGCCACGCTGCGCGCCTACTGCGAAACACAGCTGACCGGTTACAAGCGGCCCAAACACATCAAGTTCCGCGCAGATCTGCCAAAAACCAACGTCGGCAAGATCCTCCGGCGCGCGCTGCGCGATGAGATCACCAAGGCGCCAGAAAAAGTGTGAAATGAAGAGTGTGAGTAAACTCACACGATTCATTGCGCTCCGTAACAATCCCGTGATCGATGTCGATTTGGGTTGATTCGGCAACAGGCAAGGTTAAAGTACGCATAGAGCAGAGTGTCGCTCCCGGCCAGTCTCCCCCGTCTTGCCGGTGACGCTCTCGCCCGGGGCTGGATTTCCCTCCCAGCACCAGCGCTTCGGCGCCAACGCTCGCTCCCTTCCCCCGGGGGGTGGGCGTTTTTCGTTGGCGAGACCGCATCAATCAACGCGCCCTGTGGTTGAAGTGTGGTGAAACCTCGCCATTGGGGATAAGCCTTTGGGCACAAATCTGGAAAATGTGCGTTGCGCGCGCCACAGAGTCGCCGCGTCGTTCCGCGACGTGGTGTTGCTACGTGGACAACGGTCATGGTCCAGCTTCACATGACTAAGATCGGACGAGGTGATTCGCTGCGTCGTCCAGCTTCTGGAGGGATTCGTGCACGGCTTTTTGCTTCGCCGGCCGATCTGCGCCTTGGCCCTTTCGGCGCTGATGTTGACGCATGCCGGGACGGCTGACGCCGGCCCTGCCCTCGTGTTCGACGCCGCCAACGGCCGCGTGCTCTACGCCGAGGACCACGACAACGTCTGGCACCCGGCTTCGTTGACCAAGATCATGACTGCCTACATGACGTTTGAGGCCATCAAGGCCGGCAAACTCACGTTGCAGACAAAGCTGGTCGCCTCCGAAGTTTCAGTCGTGCAACCGCCGAGCAAAGTCGGGTTGCCGGTCGGTGCGACGATGACGGTCGAGCTTGCACTCCAGGCGCTGATCATCAAGTCGGCCAACGACGTGGCGGTCATGCTCGCGGAGGGCATCGGCGGCAGCGTCGAAGAGTTCGGCAAGCAAATGAACGCGACCTCCAAGCGCATCGGCATGACGCATTCGAACTTCGTCAATCCGCATGGCCTGCCAGACCCAGCACAAGTGACGACCGCGCGCGACCTCGGCATCCTTTCAATGGCTGTCCTGCGCGACTTCCCCGAATACGCGGCCCTCTGGCAAAAGCATGACGTGCGCATAGGTCGCCGCGTGTTGCGCACTCACAACGGCCTGCTGCGCACCTATGATGGCGCTGATGGCCTCAAAACCGGCTTCATCTGTGACAGCGGTTACAACGTCGTCGCAACAGCATCCCGCGAGGGCAAACGCGTCGTTGCCGTCGTGCTGGGCGAGCCAAGTGGTGCCGCCCGGACGATCCGGGCAGCCGGCCTGTTGGAGCATGGCTTCCAGAACGGCGCCTGGAGTGATCTGCTGCAGCCGCCACACACGGTGCGCACGTTGCCGATCCCAGCCGACGCGAAATCAGCCCCGACCGTTGTTCGCAGCGAACTGTTGAACCGCGATTGCAATCCGGGCCGGCGCCGCCCAGCCGCTGTCGCCGCAGTCGCCAAAGCGAAACAGCAGAGGGCTGAGTTGGCAAAGAAAGCTGGAGCGGTTCCGGCCGACGCCGCCGCTGCCTCGACGGCCGCGGTACCGGCTCAGAAGCCCGCGGCCTCAACCAAGGCGGCGGCGCCTCAGGCCCCAGCCAAGGCTGCGAACTGATCAGGTGTTGCCAAGAGCGGCACGATGCGATGATGCTGTGCGGGCGCCCAAGGAGCCCCCGCCATGATTGAACGCATCAATCCCCCGACCGTCGTGCAGCCGGCGTCGAAATACGCGCAAGCTGTTGTGCATTCAGCTACAGCGCGGCGAATCGTCATTTCAGGGCAGATCGGCGTCGCGCCTGACGGTAAACTTGCCGAGGGACTTGAAGCACAAACGCGCCAGACCTGGGCCAACATCTTTGCCGTGCTGGCGCACGCTGGGTTTGAGAAGCATCACCTCGTCAAAGTGACAACGTTCTGCACCGTGAATGGCCAAGTGGCTGCAACGCGCAAAGTGCGCGACGAGATGCTGGCGGGCCTGCTGGTCGCCTCGACCTATCTCGAGGTCGCAGGCCTGGCGGCCCCAGAGTTTCTGGTCGAGATCGAAGCCGAAGCTGTCATGGCGTGAGCTCACACGCTCGGCAGCACGACACCGCAAGCGGACGCGAGTTCGGCCCACAACAGCGCCGGGATGGGCATCGCCATCCACGCCACGTTCTGGCGGACGTCGTCGGCGTTGCGCATACCCGTCAGCACAGTGGTGACAGCGGGGTGCAGGCGCGGAAACTGCAGCGCCGCCGCTTGCAAGAGGACGCCGTGACGCGTGCAGACCGCCTCGATGGCCCGCACGCGCGCACGAATGTCCATGTTGGCCGGCTTGTAGCCGTAGGTGCCGCCAGCCTCCGAGCCGGTCGCGAGAATGCCGCTGTCAAAGGGCGCTGCCGCGATCAGCGCGGTGCCATGTTTCGCGCACAGATCAGCAAGGCCGCTGGTCAATGCGGATTGCTCCAGCAGCGTCAGTCGGCCTGGCAGCAACACCACGTCGGCCTCGCACTCCTCGACGAAGCGGACGGCTATATCGACATCCTTGAGGCCGGAACCGATGGCCCCGACAACGCCCTCGTCCTGCAACCGGCGCAATGCCACGACGGCGCCATCACGCGCCTGCTCGAACGCCGCGTGCACACCGTCGTCGCCATGGAAATGGCGCGTTACGTCATGCACAAGCACGAGGTCGAGCCGGTCAGTGCGCAGGCGCTTCAGGCTTGCTTCGACGATGCGCTTGGTGCCATCAGCCGAATAATCGAACACCATCTCAGCATCGTGCCCACCGGGGAAGATCACGTCTCGCTGACGCTGGCCGCCCGAGCCGAGCGGCGCGATGCGTTTTCCGACCTTGCTGGCGATGACGACTTCGGCACGTGGCACCTCCTGCAGCATCAGTCCAAGGCGCTCTTCCGCGAGGCCGCAGCCGTATTGCGGCGCCGTGTCGAACATGCGGATGCCGGCGCCGTATGCGGCGCGCAACGTTACCACGGCCGCCTCGTCCGAGAGGCCGGCAACCTGCCCGCCAATGGCCATGGTGCCAAAGCCAAGTGCATTGTGATCAAGTTGGTCGCGCCACGTCATGAGATCACTGCACTCGACGGTGTGAGAAGCGGGGCGTGTAGTGTCACACGCCACCTGTCGGCCGTGAAGTGGCCCGCACCTGCTGGCGGTGCCACGCATACAAACCCGAAGCGATGATCAGGCTTGCGCCTATCAGCGTCCACACATCGGGCACGTCGCCGAACAAGGCGTAGCCGACCACGATGGCCCACACGAACAGCGTGAAGCTGAATGGCTGCAACAGCGACGGCTCCGTCATGCCGAGGGCGGTGATCAACGTAATGTGCGCATAGGCCCCGAGCAGCGCGACAGCGACGAGTAGCGCCCAGCCCATGGGTGTCGGCCAGACCCACGACGTGGCGCCGACCAGCGATGAGGCACCAAGCCCGACGAGGGCCGTCCAAAGCGACGTCGTCTCGTTGCTGTCGACGCGGGATACCAGCCGCACCATGATCTGATAAATCGCCCACAACGCCGCGGCGACCAGCGTGATGAGTGTTGCAGGATGGATGGCGGTCAGGCCCGGCCGCACGATAGTCAGAACTCCAAGGAAGCCGACAGCGACGGCGGCCCAGCGCCGCCATCCAACGCTCTCGCCGAGAAATGGCACGGACAGCGCCACGACCAGCAACGGGGATACGGCGCCGACCGCATGCACATCGGCCAGCGGCAGCAGGCTGAAGGCCAGCATATAAAGCCCACTTTCGACCACCAGCAGCACCGCGCGCGTAAACTGCAGCCACGGCCGTTTGCTGGCAGCAATGTCGCGGATCGGCCGACCTTTCGTCGCCGCCGTGAAGCGCAGCATGGTCACAGCCAGAAACGCAAACACGATCGAGCGAAACCAGAGGATCTGTGGGATCGCAAGCGTCTGCGAGAGAATTTTGGTCAGGCCATCCATGACCGCAAAGGCGAGCATGACAGACAGCGTCAGAGCGATGGCCAATCGCGTGCGATCGCCAGGCCGGTCGATGAGGGACTTAGTCATCGGGCGGCGGTCACTTCCACTTCGACCTTAAATTCGGGCCGCGTGAAACCCGAGACGACAAGGAGTGTCGAGGCAAACCCGTCACCAGCAACATAGCGGCTGCGCACAGCGCCGTAGACTGGAAAATAGGCCCGATCCGTAACGAACGCCGAGAAGCGGACCACGTGCTCGAACCCCATGCCGGCCTCCGCCAGAATGGCCTTCACGTTGTCAAAGCACAGCTCACACTGCGCCTCGACGTCATCGGGGATCTTGTCGTCGGGCGAAACACCGAGTTGTCCGGACGCAAAGACCAGCTGCGTCGCCCCCTCGACCAGCAGGCCATGACTGTACCGTGCGAACGGCGCGCGAATGGACGGCGGGTTGAGCCGGCGAAGGGTCGGCATATGGGGGGTCTCGGAGATCTGTCGCAGCGTGGCTTCTCCTCTATCCGGCCAGGTTGGCCACCTGGCAAGCGCGACAGGGCCGCTCAAGGGGCAACAGGGTGAGCGCCCGCTCCTCACACTGCGCCGCTAGTGGTCTGCCCCATCTAAGATGGCATGTCGTGATACGCGCAGTTCGACCACTCTAAACTGTCATGGCCGGGCTTGTCCCGGCCACCCATTTTTCAACATATTCAAGCGCTTCAATTGCGGCACGATGGGTGGCCGGCACAAGGCCGGCCATGAGTGCGTCCGTGATGTTGCTTTGTCAGTCTGGTGCAAGTCCAGTCCCAGGAGGTCATGAACCTGTGTAGCCGGAGGTAACTGCGTCGCAGCAATGCGGGGTGGGGAGCAACCCGAGGCGAACGAACGGCCCGCAGGATGACGAACCCGTTTCGGCGTTTTGCAGAGGCGAGCCCGCTCATGGGTGGCGAAGCCAGTGTGACCGCGTGCTGCAGAGTGTGGTTGGGGGCGGGACGTTCGGACGGCAGAGCAAAGGAAGCGGAGAGACCTGCCGACGTGTGCGACGGCGGCAGGAGTCAGAGCCCGCATAGTACCGAAGCGCGGTCCGCTAGGACGTGCACGAAGGCCGGGCAGCACAAACCGGCTGGAGGGAAGGCAGGGCAGGAAGGTGGATGCGTGACGACAGACAATGGCCATACGAAAGCATCGGGAATGTCTAAGGCGGCTGCGCACGATGCAGAGACCGTTCTGACCACACAAGATTGGTCTTGGGTCGAAGCCGGAGTCTGGACGGACCGTATGTTGTCGGCCCTGGTCAACGGGGTCGTCCATGCGGAGCATGGCTGCGCCATGACGGAGGCAAGTGGTTCAGTCTGATGGACAAGGTGTTTGCACCGAAGACGCTGGCCTTGGCGTGGGCGAAAGTTCGCGACAACAAAGGCGCCGCCGGTGTGGATGGGCAGAGCATAGCGAGGTTCGCGGCGAAGGCGGATGACTATCTCGCCGAGCTGTCGGCAGCTTTGAAGGACGGAACGTATCGTCCGCAGGCTGTCAAACGGGTCGACATTCCGAAGGGCGATGGCAAAACGAGACCGTTGGGCATTCCGACGCTCAAGGATCGCGTCGCGCCCCGCGCGCTTCGCCACGACGTTCAGCAGGCTGTTCGTCGCGTGATCGAACCGATCTTCGAACATGGCTTTGCGGAGGGAAGCGCAGCCTGCCCCGGCCAAGTCGGCTCGCCGACGCGAGCCGGGGGCTTCCGCCCGAAGCGGGGATGCCATGACGCGTCGTGCCGAAGGCGCGCGCGGCGCGAGGCGCGAGGTCGATGGTCTGATCAAAGAGGGGTTCACGTTCGTCGTGGATGCCGACCTGCAGGCCTACTTCGATACGATCCCGCACGACCGTCTCGTCGGACGTATCGAGAGCAAAGTTATCGACGGTAAGGTTCTCGATCTGATCCGCGGTTGGCTGAAGGCCGATATCCTGAAGGGTACGGAGCAATGGACGCCGGTGCAGGGTTCGCCGCAAGGTGCGGTGATCAGTCCCCTGTTGGCGAACATCTATCTGGATCCGTTGGATCATCTGATGGCAGCGATTGGATACCGGATGGTGTGGTATGCGGACGGCTTCGTCATCCTATGCAGGACACGCGAAGACGCCGACGCTGCACTGGAGGTGGTCCGCTCGTGGGTTGCAGACAACGGCCTGACGCTGCATCCGTCGCGCCCCGCGCGCTTCGCCACGACGAAGACGCATGTCGGCGATTGCAGCATCCGAGGCCAAGGGTTCGAGTTCGTCATGCCGAAGGCATGCATCCCGCATGACGGATACCGCTTCGAAGCCGGCACGCGGCATGTGC
>JANMGQ010000100.1:0-6486 GCA_031374735.1 Hyphomicrobiaceae bacterium
ATACCGGCGAGCAAAATTTCTGACTGACGACCTCCCCTCCCACTGTCATGGCCGGGCTTGTCCCGGCCACCCATCGCGGAACGAGCGCGACGGTCACTCGGGTGCGGAGCCATTTCAACATGATGGCAACCAGCTCCGTGCATTGCAGAATGGGTGGCCGGCACAAGGCCGGCCATGACAGTTGAGGGGAGGCGCATCCGTCAATAATTTTGGCCGCTGGTATCATCCCGCACAAGTGCGGCCCCTTCAGGCCGCGCGCAGATGCGGGATCCAGCGAGTGAGCGCGCGTCGCGCACATGACAAAGGTTCAATATCAACCAGTCAAAGCGGACCGCTGCGCGGACGTCTTGCGCTGGATCCCGCATCTGCACGCGGCCGATAGGGGCCGCGTTTGTGCGGGATGACGGTTTATGCAATTGCCCTGGTGGCTGCTGGGTGCACTATTCCATCAAATGCCCGCCGTCGTACATGCAGGCGATCCGCCCCAGAGCCGCACGGAAGCTGTCAGAGGCGAGCAACGCCTCGACTGAGGCAATGTTCGGGGCAGCACCCGGCTGCTCCGCTGTGCCAATCAACGGTGTCAATTGCTCCGCGGTTGGAGTTGCGACGTTGGTGCTGCCCTTTTCAAGCGCGGTGAGCCCGCGGGCGATCAACAGCCCCAGCGTTTCAGGCGCCTGCGCCGCGGCCCGCGGCAGCACCGACATGAGGCCAGCGGTCAACACCTCTGCCAGGCGACGATCCGGGTGTTCCGGCCGATCAAGCACGCGGCCATGATCCCACAAGTGGGCGACCTTATCCCACGGCGTCGGCTCGGCTGGCATGCGAGACGCCAGATGCTTGACCTCGTCGGCAACATAGAAACGGTTCAACTTGTCGAAGTAGATGTACGAGTAGCCCGCAGACAGCAGTGCCGGCTCCCAAGCCGAGACGTCGGCTTCCAGATTGTTCGGATTGACCGCCTCGACCAGAATGATCTGTGGCCGATGGCGCTTCAGGTCCAAGCCGGCAAGCGCGTCCGGCTCTGCGCCTTCAACATCGATCTTCAGAAAATGGATCGTCGTCAGTCCGGCCCGATCGATCAGACCAGACAGCGGCATCACCTCTTTGCGCACGACACGCGTTTCGGCGCCGTAGCCGCGAGCGCGTTCCGCATTGGCCGCGACGGCGCTTGATAGGCCATGAAAGCCCGCCACCACGTGAAAATCGACCTGCCCGACCGCACGCCCTGCCAGGCATGTCTCCACCCGGTCTCGTGGACGGACGCCGGCATAGAGCCGCGCGAGATCTTCCTGGGGTTCGACAATGAGACCTTGCCAGCCGCGCAAGTAGGCATGGAACGACACGTTGTCTGCCACAGGGTGCCCGCCGCCGACATCGACGTAGATGCCAGTTTCAACATCCGCAAACAGCAGCGCGAGGTGATAATCTTCGAGGTTTTGGGCGTAGGACAGTTGCATGTTCATTCCGTGTGATGCCGCTGTTGCTTCAGTTAGCGAGGTTCGGGAGCGGAAAAAGGGCGGCTGAAGAGGCAACGCTTTGATCGTTTAGGTGGATCAAGCGACACAGAAATCCCATTCTCTGGACAAATTAACGTTTGGTTCGCAGGTCGTACGTATAACTCGAGTTGCGGATGTCATTCGGCTGGCTGACCCACTGTTGGGGTGGAGGCCAAACAAGGAGTAGCAAAGTGAAGAACCTGTTTCGCGATTTTCTTCGCAACGAGAGCGGCGCCACCGCCATCGAATACGGACTGATTGCGGCACTCATCTCGGTGGCCATCATCAGCGCAGCGACCACGCTTGGCTCTAACGTCGGCAAAACCTTCAACAAGGTCGCCGCGAACATGAAGTGACGCGCCGCGCATCATGTGGGATGCTATCGAGACGTATTTCAAACAAACAAGACCGCCGCGCAGCATTGCGCAGGCGGTCTTTGCTTGTCCGGCGAGGACGCCCACCCGGATACGACGGGCACGCCTCGATGGCTCAGAACATGCCGTCGAACTTCTTCTTGAAGCGCGACAAACGTCCGCCGCGGTCCATGAGCTGCTGGTTGCCGCCGGTCCAAGCCGGGTGCGTCTTCGGGTCGATATCGAGGTTCAGCGTATCGCCCTCTTTGCCATAGGTCGAGTAGGTGATGAACTCGGTGCCATCGGTCTGAACCACCTTGATCTGGTGGTAGTCCGGATGGAAATCTTCGATCTTTTTCATGGCACTGCGTCTCGTGGCGCTTCGGTGGAGCTTGGTCCTGTCTCGAAACGCCAAAACCCACCCCTGGCAGACGATGCCCGCCGTGATAGCCTTGCGTGTCGATAGCTTGATCGCTCTATAGGGGAAGCATTCTCGACACACAAGGGCGCACAACAGCGGCCTTTTCCCACCAAAGATGGCTCCGCGACGTCGATAGGCTTGCCAAATCGAGCGCCGCGTGAGACACAGCACCCGCACACAGGGGTGTTGCCTTCAAATTCTGCATGCGCCGTAACGGTTTGCTGCATTTCCGGTTAGTCCGTTTCTTCGAACATCCCCCCTGTGCTGCATTCACGGCCATCTCGGCCCTGGACAACGCCTGCCCAGGCACGTCCGGCCGGTGCAGCCACTGCATGTACGCGCGCCCGCTCCGGCCCGTCATGCGTTCACGCGCGGAGCATGCGCCCCCGACATCGGTCTGTGACCATACGGGACACAACCCTCTCCTGGGCGCCACGGAGACTGTTTGTTGGAAACCGCTATCCTGACTAATCAGACGACGTTTGCTGAGCTTGGCCTCAGCGCAAAAGTGCTGGAAGCTATCACAGCCGCTGGCTACACCATCCCAACTCCAATCCAAGCCCAGGGCATACCGGTCGCCGTCAAAGGCCGTGACATCCTCGGCATCGCCCAAACTGGCACCGGCAAGACCGCCGCCTTCGTCATGCCCATGATCAGCCGATTGGAAACCGGGCGCGCCCGCGCCCGCATGCCACGCTCGCTGATTTTGGCCCCCACGCGCGAACTTGCAGCGCAGGTGGCAGCAAGCTTTGAAAAGTACGGCAAGAACCACAAGCTGACCGTCGCCCTGCTCATCGGCGGCGTGTCTATGGACGACCAGACCGCCAAGCTCGATCGCGGCGTCGATGTGCTCATTGCCACGCCCGGCCGCCTGATGGACCATTTTCAGCGTGGTCGCGTCATGCTGATGGGCGTCGAGATCCTGGTCATCGACGAAGCCGATCGCATGCTCGACATGGGCTTCATCCCTGACATCGAGAAGATCTGCAAGCTGCTGCCGCCAAAGCGCCAGACGCTGTTTTTCTCGGCCACCATGCCGGCCGAAATCACGCGCCTGTCACAGCAGTTCCTGACCGATCCCGAGCGGATCGAAGTCGCCAAGCCGGCGACGACGGCCTCGACGATCACAAAGCGCTTTGTGTTCTGCCCCGATGGCGAAGACCACGCCAAGCGCGAAGTCCTGCGCGGGCTGATCAAGAGCGAGAATGTCCGCAACGCGATCATCTTCTGCAACCGCAAGAAGGACGTCGCCATCCTGCATAAGTCGCTGGTCAAGCACGGTTTCAATGCCGGCGCGCTGCACGGCGATATGGATCAGTCCAGCCGCACGGCGACGCTCGACAAGTTCCGCGCCGGCGAACTCATGCTGCTGGCCGCCTCCGACGTTGCCGCCCGTGGCCTCGACATCCCCGATGTCAGCCACGTCTTCAACTTCGATGTGCCGTGGGCTGGCGACGACTATGTGCACCGCATCGGCCGCACGGGCCGCGCTGGACGCGAAGGCTTTGCCGCCACGCTCGTAAGCCTCGATGACATCAAGGCCATCAAGGAGATCGAAAAGATCACCAGCGAAGCCCCCATCTGGCTCGGCGATGCGCCAACAGACGAGGAGCTGGCCGATGGCGCAACGCGCAAACGGCGCCGCGGTAAAGCGCCTGCGGCCACCGGTCGTCGAGGTTCCGAGGGGCGGAGCGCGTCGTCTGCGGGTGATCGCGGGCGCGACCGAGCGGCACCAGCCGCCCGTGACCGTCGACCGCGCCGCGAGCCGCAGCCGACTGTGGCCGACGCAGACGTGCAAAGCCCGTCTGGCGTCACCCCATCTGACAGCCTCGTCTCCGGCGAGGCAAAAGCCGACAACCGCGAGCGCAGCCGCAATCGCCGCCAGCGTGCGACCGGCGATCGCCCAGCGCCGCGGGAGCGTGCACCGACAGCGCGTGCTCGCAGTGCACGCGAGACGCGTGCTGAACCAGCAGCGGCTTTGGCCGGGATCGGCGATCAGCCACGCAGCGAGCCAGAGGCTCCACGCCATGCTCGCGTGGAGCGACCGCGCGAACCCAGGCCCGCACAGCCGGCTGCCCAGCACAATCCGCAGAGCCGCGACCTAGCCCCGCGCGACGAGCCGCGTCAGCCGGAGCGTCGACCGCCGCCGGCACCTCGTCCGGATATGGCGCGCGCAGATGTGGCGCATTCCGATGCTCCGCGCCAGGATCGTCACCGCCCAGAGCGGACACATCAGGAGCGGACACATCAAGACCGTGGCGATCGCGGCGACGGCCCGCGTGTCGGCTTTGCCGACAACGTTCCAGCGTTCCTGAAAAAGCCGGTGCGGTCTTAAAAACCCGCGCTGGCAACGTCGACACGACGCACTGGCGCGGGCCACTCCGCGCCAATGCGCGTTTTAGCTCCAGCACATCTATACCAATCGTTTGCGCGGCGGCGAACGTCTGCTAGGGAACCGTTCCGACAGTTGCGGACCAGCACGCCATGCCGAATTCGAAGAAGCCGCTCGTCATCGTCACCAGGCGGTTGCCGGATGTCGTTGAGACACGTCTGCGGGAGTTGTTCAATGCGCAGTTGAACATCGAGGACAAGGCCTTCACGAAAGCGCAGCTGGTCGAGGCCGTGCAGAAAGCGACCGTGCTGGTGCCAACCGTCACCGATCGGATCGACCGGGCGATCCTGGCCCAGGCTGGCCCGGACTTGAAGCTGATCGCCAACTTCGGCACCGGCGTCGACAACATCGACCTCGACACCGCCCGCACACGCGGCATCACCGTCACCAACACGCCGGGCGTCCTGACCGAGGACACCGCCGATATGACCATGGCGCTGATCCTGGCCGTGCCCCGCCGTTTGGCTGAGGGCACCAGCTTCATGAAGGACAAGACAACCAATTGGGCGGGCTGGTCGCCGACCTGGATGCTCGGCCAGCGCATTTTCGGCAAGCGCTTAGGGATCATCGGCATGGGCCGCATTGGGCAAGCTGTCGCGCGCCGCGCCAAGGCCTTCGGCCTGCAGATCCACTATCACAATCGCCGCCGGTTGGCCGAGGAGATCGAGCAGGAACTCGAGGCCACTTATTGGGATTCACTCGATCAAATGATCTCGCGCATGGACATCATCTCGGTGAACTGCCCCCACACGCCCGCGACCTACCACCTGCTGTCTGCGCGGCGCCTCAAACTGCTCAAGCCGTCGGCCTATCTGGTCAATACCGCCCGCGGCGAAGTCATCGACGAGAATGAACTCGCGCGGCTCATCGAAGCCGGTGCGATCGCGGGCGCAGGCCTGGACGTGTTCGAGCACGAGCCGGCTGTGAACCCGAAGCTGGTGGCATCATCGCGCGTCGTGGCGTTGCCACACATGGGCTCGGCCACGGTTGAGGGCCGCATCGATATGGGCGAGAAGGTGATCATCAACATCAAGACCTTCATGGACGGCCACGCCCCGCCCGACCGCGTGCACCCCGCGATGTTTTGACGGTGGCAGGTGGCGATATCTCGGCGACCAGCCGGTTTATCGTCCCTGGACTTGCCCCCAAGGCGATCGCATCAACCGTCATCCCGCGCAAGACGCGGCCTTTTTCGGCCGCGTGCCGATGCGGGATCCAGCGCAAGACGTCCGCGAAGCGGTCCGCACCGACTGTTTTGTAACGCGCGCTGTGCGCACTCACCCACTGGATCCCGCATCTGCGCGCGGCCGAAAGGGGCCGCACGTGTGCGGGATGAGTGCGTCCGTGGTGTTGCTTTGTCAGGCTGGTGCAAGTCCAGTCCATAGGAGGTCACAACCTGTGTAGCCGAAGGTAACTGCGTCGCCGTGAGGCGGGGTGGGGAGCAACCGGAGGCGAACGAAAGACGCTGGCCTTGGCGCGGGCGAAAGTTCGCGACAACAAAGGCGCCGCCGGTGTGGATGGGCAGAGCATAGCGAGGTTCGCGGCGAAGGCGGATGACTATCTCGCCGAGCTGTCGGCAGCATTGAAGGACGGAACGTATCGTCCGCAGGCTGTCAAACGGGTCGATATCCCGAAGGGCGATGGCAAAACGAGACCGTTGGGCATTCCGACGGTCAAGGATCGCGTCGCGCCCCGCGCGCTTCGCCACGACGAAGACGCATGTCGGCGATTGCAGCATCCGAGGCCAAGGGTTCGAGTTCGTCATGCCGAAGGCATGCATCCCGCATGACGGATACCGCTTCGAAGCCGGCACGCGGCATGTGC
>JANMGQ010000103.1:0-11536 GCA_031374735.1 Hyphomicrobiaceae bacterium
CTGGCACCTGCGAACCTGCACTGGTGCTCGGACAAGGCGCTGACGGTGCTGTCTGACGCGTCGACGAAATACAATGTACCCATGCACATGCACCTGCTGGAGACGGCCTACCAAAAGGCTTACGCGCAGCGCCGCGGCGCCTGCACAGCGCTCGAATACATCGATCGCTTCGGGCTGGTGAATGAACAACTGACGATCGGCCACGGCGTGTGGCTGAACGAGACTGACATCGACCGCCTCGCCGCCGCCGGTTCCTGCGTCTGCCACAACTGCTCGTCCAATTTTCGCTTGCGGTCGGGCGTTGCTGCGCTGAACGCCTTCGAGGCAGCGGGCGTCACGACGGCCATTGGCATCGACGAGGCCGGCCTCAACGATGATCGCGACATGCTGCAGGAAATGCGCCTTGTGCTGCGCGCGCATTGCGTGCCGGGCATGATTGATGCGGATGTACCAACCACGGCCCAGGTGTTGCGCATGGCAACTGTCGGTGGCGCGAAAACGACGCCTTTCGGCAGCACGATCGGCACGCTCGAAGTGGGCAAGGCGGCTGACCTCGTGCTGATTGACTGGCGGCATGTGTCTTATCCGTATCTCGACAGCGAGACGCCGTTGCTCGACGCCGTGGTTCAGCGTGCCAAGGGCGTGAAGCTGACGATGTGCGCAGGCGAGGTGCTGTACCAAGACGGCAGGTTCACAAAGGTGGACCGGGACGCGGCGCTGCAGGCGCTGCACGACGATTTGCAGAAAGCGCTCACGCACGACGAAGTCGAACGCCGCAACCTGTCGAAGGCACTGTTGCCGCACGTGCGCCAATTCTATGCGAACGACATCGACCCGGCGCGGCATGAACCTTTCTATCGACCGAGCTCGCGAGCCTGATTGAGGATGCCACTGGCAGCCGCCGCTTACGCCTTGATGCGCCGTTCGGCAAAGATCGCGCCTTCGTAATGGAATGCGAGTTCGCCCTTCTGATTGCGGGCCTGGGTCACCATCGCCAGTAGACCACGGCTCCGGTGGTTTGGCAGATCGCGCTTTGCGACGAGGCTGGCGCGATACTCCAAGGTGTCGCCGACCATAACAGGCCTGATCCAACGCAAGTTGCGAAAGCCCGGTGAGGGGCCGTAAACGGGAACGGGGCGGCCGGCGGCCCGCAGGGCTGCTTCCATCCTCTGACGATCGGCAACGAGCAAGCGAACATAATGGCAGGCGGTATGCCAGCCGCTGGCGGCAAGACCTCCAAACAGGGACGCCTTCGCCGCGGCCTCGTCGAGGTGGAACGGTTGCGGGTCCCATTGACGCGCAAATTCGAGAACCTCATCTCGGCCAAAGGTATGTGCGCCGATCTCCCAGATCTCGCCGACGACGCGATCCTCGAAATAGAGATCGGCCAGATCGGCGCGCGGCGATGCGGGCTTGTCCCACAGGTTCAACAGCGCAGGTTTCGCTTCGCGTGGGCCGCTGCTCGCCTGTTTCGGAGCAGGATTGCGCACACGGATCATCTGGTTGCAGGTCGACGACAGCACGATCTCGCCCGTCTGGTTGACGACATCATAGACGGCCAGCGCCATGCCGACATCGGGGCGCGAGGCCATGACGCGCTTGCTTTCGGCATGAATGCGGATCGACAGCACATCGCCAGGACGCACCGGCTTCAGCCATTTGGTTTCCTCAAGCCCCGGCGCGCCGAGAGACGCGGTGCGGAGGAGAAAATGGTCTACGAGCATGCGCATCATGATGCACGAAGTGTGAAAACCGCTGGCGCACAGGCCGCCGACGATCGAGGCCTTGGCCGCGGCCTCGTCGAGATGGATCGGCTGCGGGTCCCAGCGCCGGGCGAAGGCTTTGATGTCGTCAGCCGTGACGGTCAACCCGCCGAGCGTCATCGGCTTGCCGATCTCGATGTCCTCGTGGTGGATCAGGCCGGTCAGTTTCGGGTCGAACATAGGCATATCCTCAACGGCTCGATCGTGAGGTTGATGATCCAGACAAAGGCGCTCAAGCGCAATCGTGTGTCGCGTGTTGCGTCAACGTCGCGCGCCCAACAGCCAACCCATCGTCGTCGCCCCCATGAACGCGCCCGCGATCTGGGCTGCGATGAAGGCTGGCACATGCGCGGGATCGATGCCGGCGAACGTGTTGGTCAGGGCACGCGCTATGGTGACGGCTGGATTGGCGAACGAGGTCGAAGCCGTAAACCAATAGGCCGCGGTGAT
The DNA here is from genome assembly GCA_031374735.1 of Hyphomicrobiaceae bacterium. Taxonomy (GTDB): domain Bacteria; phylum Pseudomonadota; class Alphaproteobacteria; order Rhizobiales; family Hyphomicrobiaceae; genus JABFRJ01. The sequence goes on from JANMGQ010000103.1 coordinate 2,214, forward strand.
GTAGAGGCCGACGGCCATTGGCACGCTGTCGGGCTTGAAGCGCACTGTGCCGAGGATCGTGATCAGCAGGCCGAAGGCAGCGACGCCTTCGGCGAACCATTGCGCTGCGCCCGTGCGGGCGGTGGTCGACGCCTGCACGAGAGCGAGGCCGAACATCGCATGGGCTGCAATCGTGCCGAGGCAGCCGCCAACGATTTGCGCGCCCGTGTAGAGACCGGCGTCACGGGCTGGAATTTCGCCGCGCCACGCCATCACGAGGCTTACAGCCGGATTGAAATGCGCGCCCGAGATAGGGCCAAGGATCGTGATCAACACCACCAGTATGGCGCCGGTCGGAATCGTGTTGCCGAGCAGCGCGATGGCGATGTTGCCGCCCGCAAGCTTGGCGGCCATGATTCCGGAGCCGACCACGGTCGCAACCAGCAAGCTGGTGCCGAGCGCCTCAGACACCAGCCGGCGATTTAGGTCGTAGATCATCATCCGGTGCATAGGATCAGGATATTGCGCGGTGGCGTCGCCATTAGGTCTCAGTCCGTTTGGTCGAGGGCCGCACACGTTCGTGTGGGCCGAACATGAAAGTCAGATGACAGGCTTCGCCGCGGCGGCGAAATAGTTGATGTCCAGATCGGTTTCGGACAGCGACCAGGTGTCCGACCAGGGGCTGTAGACCATCCCCATGACGACAGGGTGCTGCAGGCCCGCCGCCGTCATGTGCGAGATGAGTTCGTCTGGTGTCAGAAAACGCTCCCACTGGTGCGCACCGACGGGCGCCCACCGTAGGATGTACTCCGCGGCCACAATACCTAGGGCATAGGATTTGAGGGTACGGTTAAGCGTTGAGACGATCATCAGCCCGCCGGGACGCACGAGCTTGGCGGCAACTGCCAGAAACGCGCGCGGATCAGGGATGTGCTCGATCACTTCGAGGCAGGTCACGAGGTCATAGGTGCGCCCTTCTGCGGCCAGATCTTCGGCCCGCGCAGCACGATAGCTGATGGCCAGACCCTGTGCTGCCGCATGATCGGTGGCGACACGGATGCTTTCGTCTGCGGGGTCGATGGCGGTTACGGCTGCGCCGAGCCGGGCGAGTGGTTCGGCCACGAGGCCAGCGCCACAACCGATATCGAGCGCAGTGAGGCCCGCGAGAGGGCGAAGCCCGGTGCGGTCGAAGCGGAAATGTTTGATCGCGGTGTCGCGCACGAACTGCATGCGCGTGGGGCCGAGACGATGCAAGGCGCGCATTGGCCCGTGCGGATCCCACCACTTCGCCGCGAGCGCGTCAAAGCGGCTGACTTCAGAGGGATCAAGGGTCGATGACATGCCCGCAAAGTGCGCTGTCGACCTCAAAAGTCAACGCGGTGGAAGGCGCATCTTGGAGGGCTCAACGCCTCAGGCGGGAGCGCCGCGACCTGGGATGTAGGCGGACATGCTGCGTGCTGCGGACACAAGGTGTTGCGCCCAAGTGTGCGCTGGCGGCACAATCGGCTGTGTCCGCCAAAGGGGCTCAACAATCGTGAGAGTTCGGCTTGTGTCTCGCGCAATCATTGCCGTGCGGGGAGCTGGCGCATCTGGAACATGCCAACCTGGCACGAAGTGTTTGCCCGTTCGAGCTTCTGCAACTGTGTCGTCGGGCGGCACGTCGCGCTGAATGTCGATGTCGTCTTCCGAGACCGCGCCGAAACCCGCCGCATAGGCGAGCAACTGCATCTGATCGAGGCTCATGGCCGAACCCTCGCCGCGCCGCGCGGCTTGATCGCCCCACGTACGCCACAATGGCCAGTATGGGGACAAATAATTAGCGATACATAAATGCATCTCGTCAAGTGATTTTGGCAAATTATACATTTTAATGAGTACGCAGTGCTGCAGCTGATGAGTGTGCAGTGCAGCAGCGCGTGTCCGGCGCTGGGGTCTTGTGGGCACACGCATGCATTTGTCTGTGGACGACTATGGCGCGACCGGCGCGAGTCAGACAGCGTCTTGGTATGTCACCTCGAAGCGTAAACCGGGACAGCCGCTGACATGACGGCCATTTGCCAGTGCTGTGGGCAGCGGGACATGGATGCATCCGCGTCCGGTCATCGTCGCACGCATTGGGTCGAGGACGCCCTGCTCGGGTGCTTCAACTGGGCGCATGAAGATGCTGAGCGGCGCGGCATGGCCGAAGTTGGCGTCGCCCATCTGCTGCTTGTCATGGCTGAAGTTCCCGATATCGCGGCGGGCATGACGCGCTCTGGCATCGATCCAGCTGTGCTGGTGACGGTCGTCGAGGCGACACTCCCGGGGCGTCGCGCTTTTGGCGTGCGGGAGCGGCCCCGTTCGGCCAGCGATCTGCGCACGCTGCTCGACATTGCCCAGCGTACGGCTTTGATCTCGGGCCAGTCCTACATCACCAAGCAGATCATGCTTTCGACCTTGCTGAGCCTGCCGAGCGCGCTTGCCTCGGTGCACGATCTCTCGCGCTGGATCTGGGCTGCACGCATGTATCCGGGCGCAGGCGCCAATCTGCGCGCCAGCATGCCCGCGGTCGAGACGGCACGCGTCACCCAACAAGCCGGCGCGGCGCCTGCCCCCGATTTCAGTTGGCTAGAGACCCGACTGGAGCGACAGGAGCAGATGCTGACCTCGCTGCAGTCGCAGCTGCGGTCTGCGGCTGAGGATCTGCCGCCGAAACCGGTCGCCCCAGTGCCGCCGCCAAGGCCAGCCCTGGTTGAGGTGCCCAAGTTCTCGACGCCGCCACCGGCGCCGCAAGCCAAACTCGACGCGGTCATCGAAGACGTGCCCGATGACGATGATCTCGACGACGAAGAGGCGCAAGCAACGGGCATCAAACGCTATTATCTCTCAATGGATGACGAAATCGTGCGTGCGCCCTCGATCGGCCCGGCGACCGCGGCGCGGCTGCAGCCGCACGGCATCACGCATGTGAAACATCTGCTGGCCATTGATCCGGAGCGATTGTCTGCGCGTCTCGGGGCCCGACATCTGACCACAACCCGCATCACCGCCTGGAAGAACCAGGCGCGTTTGGTGTGCTCGATCCCCTGGCTGCGCGGCACGCACGCGCAATTGCTGGTCGGCGCGGGCTATGCGTCGATTGAAAAGATCCTGTCGGCGGACCGGCCGGTGGTGTGTGCGGCGATCATGCAATTTGCGACCACGCGCGATGGCCAGAGCATCCTGCGCAACGGCCAGCCGCCCGAGATGGATCGCATCATGCGCTGGATCGAGAACTCGCAGCAAGCCGAGCCGCAGCGGGCAGAGCCAACGCGGGCCGGCGTTGCGGGGTTGCGGGTGGTTGGTTGATCGCGCCCCCTCCGCAACAGAGTGTCGCCGATTGACCAACGGTTGGCACCTCGCAGCCGGGACGGCCCGACCATATGGAAATTAGGTTGATGACGATGTTGGCCCGGAGCGGTCAGCAAACGCGTGTGCCCCAGCGAGGTCTTGAACGCCCGGAAGAAGCTTACGATTGTAGCCACGGGGTGAACCCGTGCAAACGATCTCTACGGCTTCGCCCCCGCGGGGCGAAGGAAAGTCGACGGCAGGCGCTCGGCGGCGCGCTCGACTAGAGGTCTGTATTCGACTGAGGGCCCTCGCGCCGACGTTTCCTCTGCCTCTCCGGGGCAGCGCCCATGACGATCACATCTACGGGTTTCGCTGCGCTCCAGCCGTGGCTACAGCCTTCGGCCCCTCTGGGGCGGTTGTGGCGTTCCTGACTCGAAGCAGGCCTCGCCCTCTCCGGTAACAAAAAGGCGCTCAAAATTGAGACTGAATTAAGCTTGCGATCGGCCTGGGGCATGGGCGCAATGCGTTGCTCAAGCGGCAGACGTGCGCTGTTCCGCCGACTGAACGTTGTCGAGCCGCAACGCATCCAAATGCTCGCGCGGGTGGGTTATGCGCCAGCTGTTGCACCTGCCGCACGGTGGGGCCTCGAGGCAAAGCTCAGGGCGTAGCCTGTAATCCACTGCCAAGTACCGAAATCAGCAGCACCCTTGGTGTTGCTGATTTTGCCGTCACTCCGCCAGGAAGGCCGTTAGGCCCTGCGCTAGACCGTCGAACACCGCGCGAATAGCGGGTTGGTCGCGTTGGCCTTCGTGAACGGCGATCCACACATCAAGCTTCAGTTTGACCTGCTCGCCAAGGACCTGGACGAGGTCAGGATTACGGCGCGCGAGTGTCACTTGCATCACGCCGATGCCGAGACCTGCCTGGATTGCGGCGACCTGCGCGGTATCGGCGTCACATCGGTAAGAGAAGAGGTCTCGCGAGATCGGCAATGTACCTGCCGCCACCGAGCGTGCTGAAAACTCATCCCGATCGAATCCGATCACGTGTCCCTTCATCAGCTTTTCGATGCTTGTCGGATTGCCGAAGCGATCGATGTAGCGCCGATGACCGTAAAGGCGCAGTTGCACTTCGCCGATCTTGCGAGCGACGAGCCCTTCTTGTATCGGCCGCACCATACGCACGGCGATATCGGCATCGCGCCGCAACAGATCGTCGGACCGGTTGTTGATCGCGCACTCGAAGGTGATCTCCGGGAACTTGAAGCGGATCTCGGCCAGGATCTCGGCCAGGATCTCGGGCAGGACCAAGCTGCCCATGATCTCGCTCGACGTGATGCGCACCGTTCCCCGAGGCGCCGACTTATCGCCGCCGGACTCGGACGCGCGCACCAGGGCCGCCATCGCGCCTTCCATCGCCTCGGCATGCGGCTGCAGCGCGACTGCCGCCGCCGTCGGGATTAGACCGCCCGGAGAGCGCGTGAACAGACCTTTGCCGAGGGCGTCCTCGAATTGATCGATATGTCGGCCGATCGTCGGCTGCGTCAGTCCCGTCGTGCGCGCGGCCGCGGAAAGGCTACCGCCGCGAAGCACAGCCAGGAAGGAACGGACAAGCGACCAGTCGTTCATGTTCGGCATGATGTTCCCAAGGGCGCGTCCCAAATCGCGCGCGTCGGCATGTGTCGGGAAGGTAGATGGTCAACGGCACCGCGTCACCTGCCGGGAGTTCGAACTGACGGGGTAGCCCAGTCCAGCGAGCTATCGAGGCTGCTAGGCCACGTACATTGTGAAAAACTGTAGAGCGGCCATGCGCGGATCGGCGAATGATCTCGCGCCCCACGCCCTCATACGGAACCGAATAGCCGCTCAAAAGTTTTCGCCAGTTTTCTTGTGCGGCCATCACACTCACTGTCCCTCCACGTTATCAACAACATCGATGGAGCCGACATGACCGCGCCAAGTACTCCGCCTCTTGCTCTTGTTCTCGGACACTCCGGCGCCATCGGTGGCGCCATAGCGTCCGCACTCGCGTTCCGCGGCTATCGTATCCGTGCGCTGGTCAGAAAGGCGCCGACCGCCTCAACCGTACCCTACGCCGTTGAGTGGACAACAGGCGATGCCCTCAACAAGGCCGATGTCGCCGCCGCCGCACAGGGCGTCGAGTTGATCGTCCATGCGGTTAACCCGCCCGGCTACACCAAATGGCGCGAAGTCGGCATTCCCATGCTGTCCAACGCGATCGATGCGGCTGCTGCATCTGGCGCGACGATCTTGTTCCCAGCCAACGTCTATGTCTTCAGCCCGAAGTCTGGTGCGGTCGTCACAGAGGCAACGCCGATGGCACCTGAAACGCGCAAGGGGCAGATCCGCGTTGAGATGGAGACGATGCTCGCGGACGCCGCAGCCCAGAGGGGTGTGCGCACGATAGCCGTCCGCGCGGGTGACTTTTTCGGTCCGGGCGTTGCGGGTTCATGGTTCCCGCAGGCGCTCGCGAAAGGCGGGCGCACGACGAAGGTGCTGCGCGATCTGTCACCCGCTGGCGTCGGCCACACCTGGGCTTACGTGCCTGATCTGGCTGAGACGTTTGCGCGCCTCGTTGATCGCAAGGGTTCGCTTGCAACTTATGAGCTCGTGAACTTTCGCGGCCATTGGTGCGACCCTGGCCGTACGATGACCGAAGCCGCCCATGGGGTCATCGGCCGTAAAGATCTCGCGATCAAACCATTCCCTTGGTTCACGATGTACCTCGGCGCGCCGTTTGTGACCTTCCTGCGCGAAGCCATCGAGATGCTGTGGCTGTGGAAACATCCACTGCGCCTCGACAACAGCAAGCTCGAGCGGTTGATCGGACCAGAGCCACACACGCCCCTTGATGTCGCCGTCGCGGCCACACTCAACGGTGTCGCAGCCGCGCCAGTCCGAGCCGCCGCGTAGCAAAAGCGCCTCCACACCCTGTTCAGCCTGAGCCCTCATCTTGTGAGACCTAAAGCCATGACCCAACGTTCCTTCCCGTCGATCGCCGCAGATCCCTACGATCGCCCCGGTGAACCCGTCGTCGCCAACAATCACGCCTTGATGGGTTGGGCACTGCTGCAGGCCGGACTGTTTGCTGTGCCGCTGATCGTCCTCGGCAAAGCCATCGGCTGGCCCGCGAGCCTACGTTTGTCCGCCGCTGAGGCGCTGCCATTGATCGCGCGTGAAGCTATTGCCGTACAGATCGGCTACTGGGCCTACATGCTGACGGCGCTGGCGACGATCCCGCTGGCGGTAGCGCTCCGCGCCTACGCACACAGCAAAGGCGTTCGCGGGCTGTTGGTCGACACCGCGGCCCTCTTGGGCGCGGCAGCGGGCATCTTCAAGATGCTCGGGATTGTCCGCTGGCTCGTTGCGATGCCGAGTCTTGCGACCAGCTACATAACCACCAAAGACGCCGTGACGAAAACCGTCATCGAGACCAGCTACATCATGCTCAACGGCTATGCCGGCGCGGTCGGTGAACTGCTCGGTGTCCAGCTGGTTAGCGGTTTCTGGTTGCTCGCAACGGGCATCATCCTGATGCGCGCCGGACTGCGTTGGACGGGGATCGCCGGGCTGCTGATCGGCATCGTGTTTCTGATCACCAGTGCCCGCACTGTCTTTCCACAGCTCAACATCCTGCAGGCAATCGCGCCGCCCCTCGCCTTCTTCTGGTTTCCGATGCTCGCCTTCGCTGTCTGGCGGCGCGGTTAAGCATGGCAGGTCCGAATGCCACGCCCATCGTGCCGGTGCCGATCCAGCGCAACACGAAGGACGAGAACCCTCAGGTGAAAGCCGGCGAGACGCCGAAGGAGTGGGAAGAGAAACCCGCGAAATTGCAGCAAAAGGACGTCGACGCGCGCTGGACGAAGAAGCACGGCAAGTCGCACTTCGGCTACAAGAACCACGTCAACGTCGACAAGGCGCACAAGGTCGTGCGCACGTTCGACGTCACGGAGGCGAGCGTCCACGACAGCCAGAAGCTCGACGCGGTGCTCGATCCGGGCAACACCGGTGGCGACGTCTATGCCGACAGCGCCTATCGCTCGGCTGAGACGGAGGCGAAGCTCGCCGCGAAAGGCTTGAAGGGCCGCAACCTGCGGCGGTCGCAACGCAACGCGCCGCTCTCGAAAGCGCAGGAAGCGGTCAACCGCAATCGCTCGAAGACGCCCGCGCGCGTGGAGCATGTGTTCGGCGCGCAGGCCGTGTCGATGGGCGGCAAGATCGTGTGCGGCAAGATCGTGCGCACGGTCGGCCTTGCCCGCGCGCGCTTCAAGATCGGCATGATGAACCTCGGCTACAACATGTGCCGTTTCGTCGTGCTGACGCGCGCCGCCGCCGCGCCCTCCTGAGGGCGCCCACGGGTGAGTTGCGTGTTGCGTCGCGTGAAACAGGCTCCGGCGAGAGGCGCGGAGCGAAAAAGGGCCCGCAAACGGGCCTCAGATCATCGCAAGCCGGCGATCACCCCGGACCAGGCGGCGCCGAAAATGGTATTGTTCGAGGTTCCCTTAATCCTACTGCGTCACACCGGGCCGCGCCATCGCCGGACCAATCCCACAGCACGGACAGCGCTGCAGCTTTGTGGCGATGCCGACCTTCAGTTCACGCCTCAGCGTCGCGATGCTGTCAGGCGCATGACGCTCGGTCCGGATCGGCAGCGCCGCGGGGTCGGTAATTCGAGGAAACGGCAGGTTTCTGGACGATTTTGCCGGCGCGCGTTTCGGAGGGGGGAAAAAGCTGCCCTTTCGGACACCAGGAACCCATAAGCCGCGATGCACATCGTCGCGTGATGATGAAAGCCTCGCCAACCGCGTCCCTCGAAGTGTCCTAAACCAATTTCCTGCTTCAATTCGAGATAATCGCGCTCGATGCGCCACCGTTGTTTGGCGACATGAGTGAGATGGGCAAACGTCACGGTCGCATCCAGTGTCGACAGCCAGAATTTCGTCGGCGCCTTTTCATCGTCCGGCCATTCGATCTAGGGGACTCGCGTTTGGCCTGAGCAGATAGCGCTTGCAGCGGCGCAGAACATGGATTCTTGGGAGGACTCCTTGCGATTCGGAGGGGTCCGATGCAGCTGCTCATCACCACGCTTGGCGAGGTCGACGATCCGCGCGCGGACAACGCTCGCCGTGACCTGATGGAACTGCTCGTTGTCGCGTTCGTCGCCGTGCTTTGCGGCGCGGCGGGTTGCGTTGAGATGTCCGAGTTCGGCCGGTCGCAGATCAAGTTCTTCAAGAAACACTTGAAACTCAGACACGGCGTACCGTCGCACGACACCTTCTCGACCGTCCTCCGGATGATTGATCCGACGGCGTTGGATGCCGCCTTCGGCAAGGTGTGCGCGAAGATCATGTCGGCCCTCGGCGAGCCGGGCGTCATCGCCATCGACGGCAAGGCGCTGAAGGGCGCGCACGCCAAAGGCCGGGCGAGCGATTGCGAGATGATGGTCTCGGCCTACGCCTCAGGGCTCAGGATGACGCTGGCGACGGTCGCGGCGGTTAAGCGCAACGAGGTCGTCATGGCGAAGCCGTGCTCCGCCCGGACGCGGCGCTCGCCGTGCTCGATCTGATCGACATCGAGGGCAAGCTGGTCACCGGCGACAGCCTGCACTGCAATCGCAAGATGGCGCAGAAGATCGTCGAGAAGGGCGGCGATTATTGCCTGTCGCTCAAGGGCAATCAGGAGAGCTTGCTTTCGGACGCACGCGCACTATTCGGCGCCATCGAGGCGTCGCATCCGACGTCGACGGCCGAAAACGTCGGGCACGGTCGCGTCGAGAAACGAGTCGCCACCGTCGTCGAGGCCCCTGGCATCGCGGAACACCATGAATTCGAGGGTTTGAAAGCATTCGGCCGCATCGTCGCGATACGGACGATCGACGGCAAGGTCGAGACGGCAAGGTCGAGACGGCGGAACGCTTCTTCGTGCTGTCGCGCACGATGCATCCCGCGACCCTGCTCGCCAGCCGGCGCGAGCATTTCGGCGGCATCGAGAACGGCCTGCATTGGGGCCTCGACG
>JANMGQ010000149.1:0-38102 GCA_031374735.1 Hyphomicrobiaceae bacterium
TACGGCTGAGGGGGAAGACGGGCTTGCGGATCGTCGCTGCGGCAAGCCTTCGCCGCGGCGGGCGCCTGAGGCGGAACTTGAGCGCATGCTGGGGCTCTACCGGGACAAGTACGCTGACTTTACGGTCAAGCATTTTCACGAGAAGCTGGTTGCCCGGCACAACTACAAACTCGGCTACACGGTGACGAAGCTGCATCTGCATGCGTCCGGCGTGGTGCAACCGGCGAAGACACGATCAGCCCACAGAAAAAAGCGCGCGCGGCGAGCGTTGCCGGGCATGATGTTGCATCAGGACGGCTCGCGGCATGTCTGGGTCGAAGGGCTCGCGGCCATGGATCTGATCGTGACCATGGACGATGCGACGAGTAAGATCCTGTCGGCATTCCTGGTCGACGAGGAAGGCACGGCCTCGACGTTCCTTGGCCTGCGCGAGGTGGTCAGCACACACGGCCTTTTCTGCGAGTTCTACACCGATCGCGGCAGCCATTATTTCTACACGCCGGAGGCTGGCGGCAAAGTCTCGAAGACAGAACTAACGCAAGTGGGACGGGCCTTATCGCAACTCAGCATTAAGCACATCGCGGCCTATTCGCCGGAGGCGCGCGGTCGATCCGAACGCATGTTCCGCACACTGCAGGATCGGCTGCCGAAGGAGTTCCGGCTGGCCGACATCACGACAGTCGAGGCAGCTAACAGTTGGCTCATCGAAACAGGCATCGCCGAGAGCCAAGGAACACGCGACGCGGCGGTAGGGCGAGACCATGCGTTGGGCTGAAGTCTTCCTCGGCGAGCCACCACACGTCGTCGACGGCCCACTCGCGCGCGCTGAGGCCGTGCTCGATCATCCAGCTTGCAAAACGGCTGGCGCGTCTGTCGGCTTCCATGGACGACATGGTCGGCAAGGTCTGGACGGCCGGGTGGCGGTCTGCTGATCTGAGTGGTGCCATCTGCATGGGCGGCACCGGGACCGGCGAGATGCGGCAAGGGCTCTGGGCAGAGATCGACTTCACCGAAGCAATCTGGACCGTTCCGGCATCACGCCAGTTGAACATTGCCGAAGACTGGGTTGGCATAGGTGACCAAGGTTTGCAGCCATTGCGCCGCGTGCTTTGGGTTCTTGAAGCTCGCCTCGCGGCCAGCGTGAACCTGCTCAGCCGCCTTGGCGAAGGTCGGCACATCGCGTTTCTCCTTCCTCCGGGCTGCGAGTGGATCGCCGTCGTCACGCGCGACCGCGCGCATGGTCGCGGCCTCGACACGAGCGCTGGCAAGTGACTTCGTTGGGAAACCGATCTCAACCGTCGCATCGCGGCGCGAGTCATTGACGTGGTGGAGGAGGCGTCAAACGCGGGGAGTTGCGCGCAGACACGTCCGCGAAACTGGTGCGCGACATGATCTTCCGCGGCATCGAACACCAGACGTGGGCCTATTTGCGGGGCGAGGGCGATTTCTCCGTCGAGGACAGCGCCGACGGCATCACGGATGTGGTCTACCGCGGCCTCGTGCCGGCACAACCAGCACAGCAGCCGGACCTCGCAGCTGCGACGGCCCGATTGGAGAAAGTCGCGGCCGCACTCGAAAAGCACTTGCTGGCGGTGAACAAGGCCAAAGAGTGAGCCTCAATACGACTTCGGCAGCCCCAGCACTTTCTCTGCTATGAAGCTCGAAATCAACTGCTCCGTCACCGGTGCAATGCGTGTGATCGTCACTTCGCGCAGCAATCGTTCGACGTGATACTCTTTCGCATAGCCGAAGCCGCCATGCGTCAGCACCGACTGCAGGCAGGCGTCGTACCCCGCCCGCGCGCCGAGGAACTTGGCGGCATTGGCCTCCGCACCGCATGGCTTGCCAAGGTCATAAAGCCGCGCCGCTTGCAGCGCCATCAGGTTCGCCGCGGCAAGGTTCATCCAGCGCTCGGCGAGCGGGTGTTGAATGCCCTGGTTCTGGCCGATCGGTCGATCAAACACGATACGCTCGCGCGCATATTTGGCGGCGCGACCGAGCGCGTCGACGCCCATGCCGATGGCTTCCATGCCGACCAGGATACGCTCGGGATTGAGGCTGTCGAGGATGTAGGAGAAGCCGCGTCCCTCTTCGCCGATGCGGTGGTCGTCGGGGACGAACAGCTTGTCGATGAAGATGGCGTTCGAATCGACGGCCTTACGCCCCATCTTGGCGATGCGACGGACTTCGATATGTCTACGGTCGAGATCGGTATAGAAAATCGTAATGCCGTCGGTCGGCCGCTTGCAGTCTTCGTATTTCTTCGTGCGCGTCAGCAGCATGATCTTGTTGGCCACCTGCGCCGTCGACGTCCAGACCTTCTGGCCGTTGACGACGTAGCCGCCGGGGACCTTCTCCGCGAACGTCTTGATGCGCGTCGTGTTCAACCCCGCATCGGGCTCGGTGAATCCAAAGCAGCACTGATCCCGCCCAGCGACGAGTGGTGGAATCCACGCAGCCTTTTGCGCCGGCGTCCCGTGCACCACGATTGGATGCGGCCCGAACAGGTTGATGTGCACCGACGACGCGGCTGCCATGCCGCCGCCAAAGCTCGCGGTTTCCCGCATCATCAGGGCGGCTTCGGTGACCCCAAGGCCCGAGCCGCCGTACTCGCTCGGTATGGTGATGCCGAGCCAGCCGGCATCTGCCATGGCGCGGTGGAACTCTCTTGGGAAATCGCCGGACTCATCGTGCTCAAGCCAATAGTCATCGCCATAGCGCGTGACGACACTGCGCACGCCTTCGCAAATCGCGCGCTGGTCGTCGGTCAGGATCGCGTCATCATTGAGCAGATTCGTCATGCGGCCCATTCCGGCAGAGGACAGAAATTGTTCAGTTCAAGCGGCCGAAGATCAACACGGCCGCGACGCTGTTGAACGGCGCGCCGCCGGGGTTGTGCGTGAGGCCATAGTCGACGCCGCCGAGCTGCCGCGTCCCGGCTCGGCTGCTCAACTGCGTAAAGGCCTCATAGGCCATCCGCAGCCCGGATGCACCGACTGGATGCCCGAAGCATTTGAGCCCGCCATTGGATTGGCACGGCACCGCGCCGGCCTTGTCGAACTTGCCGTCGAGAATGTCGAACGACGCGCGTCCGTCTTGCGACAAGCCGAGGTCTGCCATTGTGACCAATTCCGTGGCTGAGAAGCAATCGTGCACCTCGGTCAGTCCGATCTCAGCAACAGGGTCTTTGATGCCGGCTTCCGCATAAGCGCGCTGGGCCGCAACTCGCGTATTGCGCACGAACGAGCCGTCCCATTCGAAGGCTCAACGTGATCGAACCGTTGTTGGTTAGGACCCGTAGGCCCGGTGGCGTGGGTACGGCGCCGCCGGAGGCGTCCCCTAATCCTATCGTTGGCCCGAAGCTGCCGGGCGGGCTTGGCTCGTGGTGGTATGACGCGGACCCATCAGCACCCATCAGCAGAGGCCTTGCCATCGACCAACGAATGCACCGCTTGACTTGCAGTGGAGCCGCCGTTCTATGGCACGAGAGTTGTGCGGATACCCGCTGGCGAACCCTGACATGACGACGATCGTTATCGACGACCGAACGGCCGCTCCGGCACCGGCGCGAATCCGTGGTGACAACAAGCGTCCGCCCGGGCGCGAGAAGGCCGAGTTCGTCGGCAACCTGATGTTGATCCCCTATATCGTTCTGTTCGCCGTGTTCGTGATCTACCCGGTCTGTTATGGCCTGTGGATCGCGCGTCACCCCGCGAGCTACATCGCGCTGGCTGAGGACCCGATCTACCTGAAGGCGATCTGGAACACGATCATCTTCCTGTTCTTCGCCATCAACATCAAAATGCTGCTGGCGCTGCTGCTCTCCGGTTTCTTCACCGTTGAGCGCTGGTGGGTGAAGGCGTTGGCCGGCCTGTTCATCCTGCCGTGGGCGCTGCCCTCGATTCCCACGATCCTGTCGTTCCGCTTCATGTTGAACCCCGAATGGGGCATCATCAATTCGATCATCTTTAGGATGACGGGTCTCGATGGGCCAAACTGGCTCAATAATCCCACGATTGCGCTCGGTGCCGCGATCCTCGTGCATGTGTGGAAATCGCTGCCGTTCTGGACCATCATCTTGCTGTCGGGGCGCCTTGCGATCCCCAAGGAGCTTTATGAAGCGGCCGCCGTTGATGGCGCGGGTTCCATGAAGCGCTTCTTCTACATCACATGGCCGTCGATCTGGCAGCTGTACGTCACGTGCGCGATCCTCTCGACCATCTGGACGCTGGGTGATTTCAACAGCGTGTATCTGCTGACTGGTGGCGGCCCGGCCGACCTCACGCATGTTCTGGCAACGCTGGGTGTGCGCTACCTCCGGCTCGATCAGGTGGCGCTGTCGATGGCGGCCATCGTGACGGCCATGCCGCTGGTGCTACCGCTGGTTTACATCCTCATGAAGCGGCTGAGCAAATGAAACTCCCCACACTCCGCGGTATCGCGACCGACGCCAAGCTGCTGCTGATCGGCATCCCGGTGTTCCTGTGGACGGTGATACCGGTCTACCACATGTTCCTGTTCGCCATTTCGCCCAAGGACTCGGCTTTTTCAGGCGCGCTGTTTCCGGCCGATCCGACGATTGCCAACTTCACCCGCGTGTTCAAACAGCAGCACCACTATCTGCACACCTTCTGGACGCAGATGCTAAACTCGCTGATCGTCGCGCTGTCGACGGGCGTTCTGACGCTTCTCATTGCGACGCTGGCCGCTTTCGCCATCTCGCGCCTCAAGGTGCGCTGGGGCAGCACGGTCATGAACATGGCGCTGTTCACGTACTTCGTGCCGGCGGCGTTCCTGGCGGTGCCTATGTATCGGACCATGGGGCTCTACGGTCTGTTGAACCACCAAGCGGCCTTGATCATCGCCATGGTCACGCTGGCCTCGCCCTATGCCATTTGGGTGTTCAAGCAGGCCTCCGACAAGATCCCGATCGAACTCGATGAAGCCGCCTATATCGACGGCGCCACGCCCTGGCAGCTGTTCCGCGCGGTCTACATTCCGCTGATGGCGCCGTCGCTGGTGGCCGTCGGCATTTACGCCGTGCTGCTCGCCTGGAACGAATATCTCTATGCGTTCCTTCTGCTCTCCAAGGATACCGATGTGACGCTGGCTGTCGGCCTCGGCAGCTTCCTGTCGGCCGATGACAGCCCCTGGGAACTGCTCATGGCGACGGGGCTGATCTACGCCGCCCCGCCGGCTGCCATCTACTACGTGTTCCGCAAGTACATGGTCTCGGGCCTGACGGCTGGGTCGGTGAAGAGTTGAGGGGTGTTGCCGGTGTGCACTAGAACCGTGCGCGTGTGCAGAGAAACGATACCCATAGGTGAAGCCGGCGCCATGGACAGCGCCATAAACTCCTGGTATCCAGGACATGCGCAACGACCGTTTTGAATGGGATGACGCGAAGGCTGAGAGCAATTATCGCAAGCATTGCGTCGATTTTGAAAAAGCTTGCGAAGCCTTCGACGATCCTGACTTCCACGAAGAGATCGATGATGACCCGGACGAAGAACGGTGGCGGCTTATCGGAGCGACCAGCAACGGCCTACTCCTCGTCGTCTCCACCGAGCGCGGCGACCGCAACCGCATCATCTCTGCCCGTCCGGCGTCGCCAGGGTAATGCGATTTGTACCGTCGGCACGCGCGTCCTGATCGGTGACACGTGGCACGACGACTTCGGCCCGTTGTGGGAAGAGGGCGCGTGGGAGCCGCCGATGACGGACGACGAGCGCCACACGGCGGCGCTGTCAGACCCCGACAATCCACCTCTGACCGACGAGCAACTCGCTCGCTTCCGCCGCATCTCGAAGGCGAAGTTCGTCCGGCGCCGGATGCAGCTCACCCAGGAAGAGTTCGCACAGCGCTTCCGCATTCCCCTGAAGACGTTGCAAGACTGGGAGCAGCATCGCTCCGTGCCCGACCAAGCCGCGCAGGCCTATCTCGCCGTCATTGAGCACGAGGCCGAGGCCGTTGTCCGGGCGCTGAACGCCGCTACTGTCTAACGCTCGCACACCCTCACGCCCCAGCCGCCGCCTCGGCAATAGCGGCACCCGTATTCAGGTGATTGGCCATCCGCCGGTTGAACTCTTCCGGCCCGCACGACAGGTCCGGCGCGAACTGGCGCGCTGAAATGCGCACGATCGGTTTGCCGGTAGCTGGGTCGCGCCGTTGTGGCTCATCGCGACCGAGGCCGTGCGTGGTGACCATGACGAGCGGCTTGCCCGGATTGTCCTTGAGCGCATTGAACACCGTCGCGGCGCGGGGTGGAACCGTGGTGACGCCATCGTGCGAGATGCGTCCGCCCGGGAAAATCAACACGCCCCAGCCGTGGTCGAGCAAGGCCGAAATGATCTCGGCCGGTTTCATGCCACGATGCGTCGTGCCATCGCCGCCTGGAACCGCACCAACCGTAACCATGAACGGCCACTGCATCCAGTGCGAATACTCCTTGTGATAAACCAGTGGTCGCAACCGTGCCCAGGGCCAGGCCAGCACGATCAGCAGCGGGCCGTCATCGCGATGGGCATGCTTCGCGGCGACAATGGCGCCTTGCTTGAGCATGTACATCCGCGGCTCGATATCGAGTTCGAACACATATTTGCGGTGCATCGCCGCTTTAACGGCGTGATAAGCCACATGCCGCAACGGGGCGCCGACGACGAGATCCAGGGTTTTGCGGAGCCAGGTCATGGATGGTTCGCATGGCTTTGAAGGGGGTTGGGCCAGCACAACACCGAATCAAGCTGGCGATAGTGCGTATGGGTTCGATGCGCGTTCGGCAATGCCATTGTGGCGTGAGCCCCCCGACCTCACAGCCAGCCGCGCTTGCGGAACCACCAGAAGGGCACGATGGCCGACATGATCATCAGGCAGATCGCCATGGGATAGCCGAACGACCACTCCAGCTCTGGCATGTGCTTGAAGTTCATGCCGTACAGCGACGCGATCAGCGTGGGTGGCATGAGCGCCACGGAGACGACGGTGAAGAACTTGATGATGTTGTTCTGTTCGATCGAAATCAAGCCGAGCGTGGCATCGAGCAGGAACTGCAGCTTGTTCGAGAGATAGTTGACCTGATCGTTGAGGCCGCCGACGTCGCGTCCGGCGGTCTTGACGCGCGAACGGATGTGCTTGTCGTCGTTGCGCTCGCCCATGACGAAAGCGAGGTACGTCAGCAGTCTGTCGATCGACTGCAGGCTCTCGCGCGAGCGCGTGGTGATCTCGCCACCGCGGCCGATCTGGGCAATCGCAAGATCGAACCGACGATTCTTTGAGCGCTGGCCGCCGCGAATTTCGAAAATCTTGTGGCCGAGGCTATCGATATCGGCTTGGACTTTTTCGACGCGATCTGCCTCGCGGTCGATCACCGCCTCGAGTAATCCCACCATGACTGTGCAGCCATGCGAGCAGGGGATGTCGCCCTTCTGGTTGCGCGACAAGAAGATCTCCAGCGCGCGCGGCATTTCATAGCGCACTGTCACCAGTGTGTCCTTCGCCAGAACGAACGTGACGGGCGTCGCCGATGGCACCGGCGGCAGAGGATCGGCGAGCGTGGTTTGAGATTTATGCGCGTCCGCGGCCTGCGCATCGGCCGCCCGCATATGCAACACGATGGCGGTCATGTAGTGCGCGCCACCCTCTTGATAGAGGCGGCTCGACATCTCGATCTCGGCCATTTCTTCGCGGGTTGGAATTTTGACGCCGAGTGTCTGCTCGACGAGCAGGTCTTCGTCCTTGGTCGGCATATAGAGGTCGATCCACGCGGGATGTGCGCCCATACCGGCCGCCGGGTCGCGCTTCACGAGTTTGCCGTCCACGCTGTCGTAAACAGTGAGCATCGAATCCCCCCGAATGGTCCCGTCCGAGTGCTACACGCAGTTGCCCGCAAGTGCCAGCCGGATGCCGGAAGGTACGATGGCCGCAGCCTCGTCGTGTCAGCGTGTCACTGGCGCGGCCCGGCGGGCTCGGATATCCGTCGAAACCCTTTTCGTCATGAGCGCCCACCATGTCCGCCGAAACCTTTGCCGATCTCGATCCGACGCCGCGCTTGTTGATGGGGCCAGGTCCCGTCGACCTCTACCCGCGTGTGCTGCGCGCCATGTCGGTGCCGATCCAGGGCCAGTTCGACCCGGAGTTCCGCACCTACATGAACCAGACCATGGCGCTCTACCGCCAGGTCTACAAAACCAAGAACGAGTGGACCCTGTGCGTGGACGCCACCGCGCGCGGTGGGCTCGAGGCTTGCATGGCCTCGGTCATACAACCCGGCGATACCGTGCTGGTCGGCATCTTCGGCCGCTTCGGACATCTCAAGACGGAGATCGCCAAGCGCTGTGGGGCGAAGGTCGTCACGGTTGAGACGGAATGGGGCACTGTGTTCTCGCCCGATCAGATCGAAGACGCCGTCAAGAAGCATAAGCCGAAGATGCTGACGCTCTGCCAGGGCGACACGTCGACGACTATGCTGCAACCGCTCGAGCAGCTCGGCAAGATCGCGCGCAAACACGATGCGATCTTCTTCACGGACTGCACGGCGTCACTCGCTGGCAACCCGTTCGAAACTGATAAATGGCAAATCGACATGGCCGCAACGGGCCTGCAGAAATGCCTGTCCGGTCCTCCGGGCATTGCGCCGATTACGTTCAACGAGCGCGTGGCGGATATCCTGAAGCATCGCAAACATGTGGAAGCCGGCATCAAGCCCGCGGACCTGATCGAGGGCAACGGACCCATCATTCAATCGAACTACTTCGACCTCGCCATGATCATGGATTACTGGGGCCCGCGCGCCCTCAACCACCACACCGAAGCGGCCTCCATGCTGTACGCGGCGCGCGAGTGCGCCCGCGTTGTGCTGGAGGAGGGTCTCGACAAAGGCATCGCACGTCACGTTCTCGCGTCATCGGCGCTGCGCGCAGGGTTAGAGGCCATGGGGCTGAAACTCTACGGCGACGCGAAGCACCGCATGAACAACGTCACCGGCGTGATCATCCCCAAGCAGATCAATGACCCCGACAAGGTGCGCAGCGAAATGCTCACGGATTTCGGCATCGAAATTGGCACCTCGTTCGGGCCGCTGCACGGCAAGGTCTGGCGCATCGGCACCATGGGCTACGTCTGCCGCAAGGCCAACATCCTGCGCTGTCTCGCCTCGTTCGAAACCGTGCTGCGTCGCAACGGCTATACAGCGCCGGCCGGCGCGGGCGTGGATGCAGCGTACAAGGTGTATGGGTGAGGGATGGTCGCAGGTTTGGGGAGCTGTGATGCCGCCGAAGATGCGGGAATTGATCGCTGATCTGGAGGCGGCGGGGTTCGAGAACCGCGGCGGCAAAGGCAGCCATCGCAACTTTCGGCATCCTAAACTCCCTCGCCGTGTTACAGTATCTGGGGAAGCTGGAGCTGACGCATAACCATACCAGGAGCGTCAGGTTCGCGACGCAATCTCGGAGGTCGCAGATGAAAGAAAGTGACCGGTATCTGAAAATCGTGCGGTGGTCGGAGGAAGATGGCTGCTACGTCGGCACTGCACCGGGGTTCATGTATGGCGGTTGTCATGGCCCGGATGAGCGCCAAGTCTATGCAGATCTTTGCGCCATCGTTCAGGAGGTCATTGCTTCAATGAAAGCCGATGGCGATGCTCTTCCGCCCCCAACCATAGATCTGTTCCTCCAGGCCGCAGAATGATCGACATCGTCCAACACTGGCCGGCCCTGATGCTGGTTTACGCCAGCTTCGCTCTCGCCGTCGGCAGCCCCGGTCCAAGCACGCTGTCGATCATGGCGACATCCATGAACGAGGGCCGACGTGTGGGCCTGGTTCTCGCGCTCGGGGTGACGGCCGGCTCGGTCACCTGGGGCCTACTGGCGTCACTTGGCCTATCGGCCGTGCTCGCCGCCTACGCGCCCGCATTGTATGCAATCAAAGTCGCCGGTGGTCTGTATCTGCTGTATCTCGCCTGGCGGTCGGCGTGCTCCGCCGTGCAGGCGATCAACGCCCCAGGCCGTCCGACGTCGACGCAGCCCATTTCCGGCGCACAGACGTTCGCCCGCGGATACCTGATGCACCTGACAAACCCCAAGGCGATTCTCGGCTGGATTGCGATCATGACGCTGGGCCTCACGGCCAATTCGCCTTTTGTGGTCGTCGTCGCGTTGCTCGCAGGCTGCGCCTTGATTTCGCTCAGCTTCAATTGCGGCTATGCCGTACTGTTCTCGACTGATGCCATGGTGCGCGGCTACCGGCGTATCCGGCGCGGCATCGAAGGCGCCTTGGCCGTGGTGTTCGCGGTTGCCGGCTTGAAACTGTTGACCTCGCGGTGACATCGATGACGCAACCTCCTAAAATACCCGCAGCCTCGCTGCTGACCGCCCCGGTTCGCGTCATCAACGTAGGCCTTGAAGGGTTCGCGACCGAACTGAAAGCCCAGGGCGTTGCGGTCACACATCTGCAATGGCAGCCGCCGGCCGGCGGTGATGAAAAGCTCGCCGCGCTGCTGGCGAAGTTGGGCATGTAAGCTGCGCCCGGAGCACAGCGTGCGACTGTTCCACTTCAGCGATGACCCCGCCATCGTGCGGTTCGAACCGCGGCCGGTGCGCGTGCTGGCTCAGCGATCGCCGGGGATGGAGTGGCTCAATGGCCCACTGGTCTGGGCCATCGATGAGGCACATGCGCCGCTGTATCTGTTCCCGCGCGACTGTCCGAGGGTTCTGATGTGGCCCACGGAAGCAACAACGGCGGACGACCGTGATCAATATTGGAATGGCGTCACATGCCACATGATCGCGCATATCGAACGGGCCTGGCTTGATCGGTTGAATGGCGCGCACCTCTACCGCTATGAGCTGCCGGCAGACGGTTTCGAGGATCTGGCCGACGCGGGGATGCACGTCCATCGCGGCACCGTCGAGCCGCGGGCTGTCGTGCGGATTGATAACTTGCAGCAGGCGTTGCGCAGCGCTGGCGTCGCATTGCGGGTGATGGAAAGTTTGCTGCCCCTCAAAGCCGTGTGGAATACCTCGCTGCAAGTCAGCGGTATTCGGCTTCGCCATGCACAAGGGTGGTAGCGTGTTCCGAGTCGAACGCACGCACGTGAGCCACCACCCGCATGACCCCTGAACACCTGATCACGCTCTGGACCGCCGTCGACCTCTCGGCTGCTGTCGTCTTCGCCATCACCGGCGCGTTGGTTGCCTCGCGCAAGCAGATGGATGTCGTCGCCTTCATGTGGCTTGGCGTCGTCACGGGTATTGGCGGCGGCACCGTGCGCGACCTGCTGCTCGGCGTACCTGTGTTCTGGGTGCGCGATCCGTCGCCCGTGATTGCGTGTCTGGTCGCATCGGTTGTCGTGCATTTCACGGCCCATCTCGTGCTGTCGCGCTATCGGCTTTTGCTCTGGCTCGATGCCCTCGGTCTGGCACTTGTCACCATTGCGGGTACGGCAAAGGGGCTCGATTCTGGTGCGGGTCCCGTCGTGGCCGTGGTCATGGGCGTCATCACAGCAGCCGTCGGCGGCATCATCCGCGACATCATCGGGCAGGAACCGTCGATCATCCTGAAGCGCGAGATCTATGTCACGGCGTCGGTTGCCGGCGCTGTCGCGTATGTGCTGTTGATCGGCGGCGGCACGGGCAAAGCCGTCGCGGCCGGCCTTGGGTTCACCGTCGCGGTCCTGGTGCGCGCCCTTGCCATCCGGCGCGGCTGGACGCTGCCCGCCTATCGCGCGCGGGCCGGTCGCACACTCGAACAGATCGATGCGGATCGCCGTGTGTAGGCTATAGGCCCGCACTCCGGCCGCACCGACCGTCGATCACGACTCATCCTTCTTCGGCTTGCGTTTGGTGGGTTTTCGGCGTGTCCTGACATCAATTTGGCGCAGGATTTCAGCCGCCGCAATCGTGCTTCAACCGACCGTTCGCCGCGCTTATCGGGGCCCCGAGACATGACACATCCCTGAGTGGGCAGATAATTGGAGTTCGGCTCGAACCCGACGGTACGTACCTCCTTCAGTTCGGCCGCGAGACGCGATCGGATCGCCGCGTTCTACGGATAACTCCCATCAGGCGAGTTTCGATGTGGACCCCAATCCCGCCATGATTGGCCGGGCAGTCGGCCTGGGTCCGTCCCGAACCTCAACCGCCGTTTCGCGCACCTGCACACCCCACGGTCTCACCAGTGTCGGGCAAGCCCCTTTTCTGCCCCAATGCAGCCTGATAGCGGACCCACGATAGCCGACCGGGGGAGACATGGCGGGCCATCCAGCGCGCAGGGACTGCCAGTTGTATCTCATCCTGGAGGTGCACGCGGCGACGCGCGACCATCTTGCCGCAATCTTGGCGCGGGCTGACATTGCGTCCGTGCTGTTTCGACCAGCTCGTGGCGCTGCACTGACGGCGCATGCCGTGAAGCCGCTGGTCGAGCTTGCCCAGGGCAAGGATGCCGCAGCCCTGTTGCTGGATGACATCACGCTCGCGCGTACACTGCGTGCCGACGGCGTGCATCTGTCGCCCACGTCAGACGTCATGGCACGCTATGACGAGGCCCGAAGCGTGCTTGGCACACGCGCCAACATTGGTGCTGACGCCGGCGGGTCTCGCCATGTGGCGATGGAACTCGGAGAAGCCGGTTGCGACTACGTCGCGTTCAGTGACGACGTGTCGTTGCGTGGACCTATTGGGCACGCAGATGCTGGCGATGATGAAATACCCGAGGATCTGCTCGGGCCGCTCTCGAAGGCAGAGTTGGTCGCGTGGTGGGGCGAGGTGTTCGAGGTGCCTTGCGTTGCCTTTGACGTTGCCGACACGACGGCAGCGCTGATCATGGCAAAGGCCGGCGCGGACTTTGTCGCAATGAACAGCCCTGTCGCGACGTCGCCGGCAGCGGTCGCGGCCTGGGTCACATCCATCCGTCAGGACTTGGAGCGTGCCGATGCGTAAGCGCGCAAGTGTCATCAGTTTCGCCCTTGGCGCGCTGACTCTCGCGGTCGGGAGCGCTCAGGCGCAGGACGCCAGTTCCTGGCCGGCAACCACACAGACACCGGCTGCAAAATCGCGCGAAGTGCAAATTCAAAAAGACGCTCGACCGCCGAAACCAGTTCCAGCTCCGGCGCCGCTGAGCGGCGATCAGCTGAGCCGTTTCAGCACGCAGAAGCCTGTCTCCGCGGGCACCGGTGGGCTCGCTGGCACCAGCGTGCCGAAATCCAACCCCGGCAACGATGCGGCCTACGATGCCTTCGAGCAGGGGCGCTACCTTGAGGCCCAAGCTCTCGCCGTCGAGGCCGACAAGCGCAACGAGCCGCAAGCCGCAACGCTGCTTGGCCGGCTGTTCCAGGACGGGCTGGGCGTCAAGCAGGACAAGGTGTTGGCCGCCACCTGGTTCCGCCGGGCCGCAGAACTTGGCGACACAGAGGGCACATTTGCCTTTGCCGTGATGCTGGCCGAGGGGGATGGCATTCAAAAGAACCGCGCGGGCGCCGCGCAGTTGTTCGAGACCGCGGCCTCCAAAGGGCACGTGCTCGCCAACTACAATCTCGCGCTGCTCTATCTGCGCGGCGATGGCAAACCGGAAAATCCGGATCGGGCCGCCCAGCACCTGCGCTATGCCGCCGAGCAAGGCATTGCACAGGCGCAATACGACCTCGCCACGCTCTATGCGACCGGCGCCGGCCAGACCATCCAGGCCAATGCCACGGAATCGGCCACCTGGCTCGAACGCGCAGCGGAACAAGGCCTCGCCGAAGCGGAACTCGAGTTCGGCGTGTCCTTGTTTCTTGGCCGAGGCGTCGAGCCGAGCAAGTCGCGCGGGATGTTGTTTTTCAAATCCGCGGCCGAAAAAGGCGTCGCGGCCGCGCAAAACCGCCTTGCGCGGTGTTACGCCCTAGGCCTCGGCACGGAGGTCAATCTGCTGGAAGCTGCCAAATGGCATACCATCGCCCAGCGCCAGGGTCTCAACGACGACGGCCTCGACAAGGCCCTGGTGAAACTCTCCAAGGCCGACCGCGCAACCGCGACCCGCCTCGCCGATGACTGGGTCGACCGGCAAGCGCTCCAATAATCAGGACGAGCCGCACACAATCTTCGCCGCAACCATGTCGGTCGTCAGGCGGTTGCTATACGGGGACGCATGGTGTCTGAGGGGCGCTAAGTACTTAAGCGAGGCTCCTCCCATGCGTCATGCCGCTCGAATCCAGGCTGCCATCGAGGTGCTCGACGACGTCCTGCGCCGCCATCGGCCCGCGTCTGCGGCGCTCGCC
This sequence comes from Hyphomicrobiaceae bacterium, assembly GCA_031374735.1. Classification (GTDB taxonomy): domain Bacteria; phylum Pseudomonadota; class Alphaproteobacteria; order Rhizobiales; family Hyphomicrobiaceae; genus JABFRJ01. Next base: position 14,249 of record JANMGQ010000149.1, read on the forward strand.
GACTGGGGCAAATCGCATCGTTTCGCGGGCTCCGGCGATCGTGCCGCGATCGGCAACCTTGTGTTTGACACCCTGCGCAAGCGGGCGTCGGCGGGCTACATCATGCGCTCCGACACCGCGCGCGCCCTGGTGCTCGGAATGTTGCGTCACGCGCACTCGCAGGACGAGATCTGGGCCCTGTGTGACGGCGCCCAGTTTGCCCCGTCGGCCCTGACGCCGGACGAGATCAAGCGCCTGACGCCGCCCATCGAGCTTACGCCCGCGGCGGCGGCGGAGTTGCCAGATTGGTGCCTGGCGCAGTTCCAGGAGGTGTTCGGCGACCGAACGGAGGCTGAGGGCAAAGCGCTGGCCGAGCGCGCGCCCATAGATCTGCGGGCGAACACGTTGCGCAGTCCCCGGGCCGATGTCGCGGCAGAGCTTGTGCGCTTCAAGCCGGAACTCACGCGTTGGTCCAAGCTGGGCTTGCGCTTTGCAGCACCCAGCGACGGCGCACGCGCTCCCAATGTCGAGGCAGAACTCTCGCATGGCCGTGGCTGGTTCGAGGTGCAGGACGAAGGTAGCCAGATCGCCGCCGCCCTGACGGGTGTCCGCCCCGGCGAACGCGTGCTCGATCTGTGCGCGGGGGCTGGTGGCAAAACGCTCGCCATGGCCGCTGCCATGAAAAACGAGGGCACTATTGCCGCCTATGATGAAGATAAGACGCGCCTGCGGCCGATCATGGAGCGATTGACCCGTGCGGGTGCGACCTGTGTCGAACCACTCACGGCCGGCGATGGAGAAGCGCTCGCCGAAGCCGGCCGATTCGATTGCGTGCTGGTGGATGCGCCGTGTTCCGGCTCCGGCACGTGGCGGCGCAAGCCCGATGCCAAATGGCGTCTGCGAGCGACGAGCCTGGTCGAGCGGCTGGACGAACAGCGCAGCGTGCTCGCCACCGCCGCCAGTCATGTGCGACCCAACGGTCGGCTGGTTTACGTCACGTGCTCGATGCTCGGGGCTGAGAATGGCGCGCAGGTGGCGGCGTTCCTGGAGGCGCATCCGCAGTTCACATTGAAGAGCAACGCCGAGGCCTGGGCTGCCGCATCGCCAGGCTCTCTCACGGATGAGGTTCCGACCTCGGCCGCGGCCGGGCCCGGACTGTCGCTGACACCCGCGCAACACGGCACGGATGGGTTCTATGTCGCGGTCATGACGCTGGCGGCGTGAGGGACCGAAATCGCCGGTCATCTTCGGCCGCAGCACGGCTCAACCGATCGCGCAGAACATTGAATTTTTGCTCCTGCCGGTCGGCGCGTGCCTTGGAAGATGGCGAGGCTCAAAACACGACGCGGCGATAGAATTGCGCGACCGGGAACGTCAGTTGCACGCTTTCGAAGGTCACATTGTCCATTGGTCCGAACGCCTCAAGCTTCCACTCTGTTCGCTTGCGGAAGAGTTCGAGTTTCGGTTCATTTTGCTGAAGAATGACGTACTCTTGCAGCGACGGCAAAAGGCGATACGACTCGAATTTTGCATTCCTATCGTATCCAGCCGTACTGTCCGACGGGACTTCAACAACAAGCAGCGGCATCGAGGTTGTCAGCGGATCGTTGTCGAGGTCTGAGCAAGTGACTTGCGTGTCCGGGTAATAGTAACCTTCTCTGTCACGTTGTTTCACATGTACTTTGACGTCAGACGAATAGACGATGCATGGCGGCTGCAATCGATTCAGTAAGGCGCCAAATACATCGCCTGCGATGAGGTTATGCTGCCGCGTCGAGCCCGACATCGCATAGACAATCCCGTCGACGAACTCATGCTTGTCCGAGGCGTGCCGCTCGAACTGCATGTATTCGCTCGCGGACATGCGCGGGATGTTAAGAGCCGGGTCGGCCATGTCGAACTCTCCTACGATCAGTCTGCCGCCTTCTTCTGCGCCACCACGCTCTGCGGGTTCAAGTTGCCGATACGGCCTGACTCCGTGCCGGCCTTCTCGTCGATGATGGCATTGACGAGCGTCGGGACGCCACTGTCGATCGCGGCGTTGACGGCGGCCGAGAGTTCCGACGGCGATGTCACGCGCACGCCCTTGCCGCCGAATGCGGTCGCCATCATCTCATAGTGGCTGTCCTTGACGAACGTGGTCCACGCGGGATCAGTGCCAGCAGGGTTCACGTCCGTGCCGCGATAAATGCCGTTGTTGTTGAACACGACCACGCACACCGGCAATTTGTAGCGGCAGATGGTTTCGATCTCCATGCCGGAGAAGCCAAAGGCGCTGTCACCGCACACGGCGACGACAGGCTTGCCGGTCTCGATGGCGGCCGCCACCGAGTAGCCCATGCCGATGCCCATGATGCCCCACGTGCCGACGTCGAGGCGCTTGCGTGGTTGGTGAATGTCGATGATCGAGCGGGCGAAATCGAGCGTGTTGGCGCCTTCGTTGACCAGGATCGTATTGGGGCGTTCGGTGAAGATGGTTTTCAGCACGCCGAGTGCGCCGTGATAGTCCATGGGATTGTTGTTGTTCTTCAGGCGTGGCGCCATTTTGGCGACGTTGTCCTCGACCTTGGCGCGGATGCTTTGCGCCCAGGCTGCGGGCTTCACCCAATCGGCGCCGATGCGTGACTGCATGACGGCGACAGCGGAGCCGATGTCTCCGACGACCGGCGCGGCGATCTCGATGTTGCTGTCCATCTCGCGCGGCTCGATGTCGACCTGGATGAACTTCTGTGAGCCCGCCGGGCCCCAGGTCTTGCCCTTGCCGTGCGACAGCAGCCAGTTGAGGCGCGCGCCGATCAGCATGACGACATCGGCGTCTTTCAGCACCATCGAGCGCGCCGCACCGGCTGAGAGAGGATGCGTGTCGGGCAGGAGGCCCTTCGCCATGGACATCGGCAGATAGGGAATGCCCGTGGTTTCGACCAGCTTGCGGATGTCGGCATCGACCTGCGCGTACGCCGCGCCCTTGCCGAGAATGATAAGGGGCTTCTTGGCGCCCTTGAGCAGCGCCAGCGCGCGATCAACGGACTCGAGCGATGGAATCTGGCGCGGCGCGGGATCGATGACTTTCACCAGCGACTTCTGTCCGGCGATGGCGTCCATCGTCTGGCCGAACAGCTTCGCCGGCAGATCGAGATAGACGCCGCCCGGACGACCCGAGACGGCGGAGCGAATGGCGCGTGCAACGGCGATGCCGATGTCGGCGGCATGCAGCACACGATAGGCGGCCTTGCAAACGCCTTTGGCGATGGCGAGCTGATCCATCTCCTCGTAATCGCCCTGCTGCAGGTCGACGACCTCGCGCTCGGATGAGCCAGAAATGAGGATCATCGGGAAGCAGTTCGTTGTGGCATGCGCCAAGGCCGTCAGGCCGTTCAGGAAGCCCGGTGCCGAGACAGTCAGGCACACGCCGGGCTTCTGTGTGAGGTAACCCGCGATCGAGGCGGCATAGCCCGCGTGCTGTTCGTGGCGGAAGGCGATGACGCGCATGCCCTGCGCCTGGGCGTAACGGCCAAGATCCGTGATTGGAATACCGGGCACGCCGTAAATCGTGTTGAGGCCGTTGAGCTTCAGCGCGTCGATGACAAGGTGGAAGCCGTCGGTAAGGTTCTGCGTATCGGACACGTGTCTCTCCCTGATGCCCTGTCGGGCTCGATGTCTGTTGGTTGCCTGAACGGTCAGTCGATCTCGACGTGCCGTTCAACGTGGTCTCGCAGCTTCAGCGTATGCTCGCGCACGAGGTGTTCCGCTTTTTCCGTATCGCGCGCTTCGAGCGCCGCCACGATGGCGGTGTGGTCGGCGATGGAGCGGCGCGCGCGATCTTGTTCGACAATGGTGCGTTGGCGAATGGCGCGCACGTGGAAGAACATGTCGTCGGTCAGGTCGCCGATCAGCGGACTGCCTGCCAATGCGATGATGGCCTGATGGAACTTGATGTTGGCGTCGGAGTATTCGCCCATCTTGGCCGAGACGTCGTCGGACTTGAAGATGTCGACGAGATTGTGGAGTGCCTTGAGGCCCTTGTCGGAGGCTTGCATGGTCGCAAGACGTGCGGCCATGCTCTCGAGCGCGGCCCACACCGTGATCATATCCAGGATCTCGGCCTTGGTCTTGCGCACGATAAAGATGCCTTTGCGCGGCATCACGCGGACCAGGCCTTCGCTATCGAGTTGCGCCAGCGCCTCGCGCAGCGGCGTGCGCGAAACACCAAAGCGCGCCGAGAGATCGCGCTCGTCGAGCTTGAGCTCGGCATCGGGATCATAGATGTTCATATCCATGATGGCCGAGCGCAGCGCCTCGTAGGTGCGCGCCTTGAGGCTCAGCCCATCGCTGACAGGCGATATCTGCAATTGAAGATGTGCCATGGAAGTCGCCTGCGGCTGGCAACGGTCAACTGGTGAGACAAAGGGTATAGACCGGCTGGTAATTGGCATATGGCATACCATAGACCAGAAAGCCGCGACCCGCGCAAGCGGCCGACCCGTGCTCGGGCAATTGCATGAACCGTCATCCCGCACAAACGCAGCCTTTTTCGGCCGCGTGCCGATGCGGGATCCAGCGCAAGACGTCCGCGAAGCGGTCCGCGTTAACCGGTCTATAATGTGCGCGACGCGCGCTCACCTGCTGGATCCCGCATCTGCGCGCGGCCTGAAGAGGCCGCACTTGTGCGGGATGACGAGTTTTTTGTTCATGCGATTGCGTCGCACAACCACTGAGCCATCCGTACAACCTCTTGACACTCTTTAGCGCCTCTTGCATCCCAGCGCACATCACCGACCGCTTGGACGAAACATGTCACAGACCGTGATTTCCGTGACGAGCGTCCCGCGTCGGTTCGACGGCGCGTTGAAAGCCGTTCTGGCGTCTCTGGAGCAAACGGGTCGGCAGGTCATTCTTTCGCTGCCGGAAGCCTATAACAAATGGGGTGCGCATCCCGTACCTGGCTATCTCTCCCAGATGCCGCACGTCATCGTACACAGACCGGCGCAAGACTATGGCCCGGCAACAAAGCTTCTCGGTGGATTGGAGTATTTGGCCTCCAATAAAAGCAACGATTTGCCGAAGTATATCGTAACGTTCGATGACGATTGCGTGTCGAACGACCCGACACGCGTGATCGAGGTCCTCGAAGAAGCGGCGGAAAAAAATGCGCAAACGGCCATTACCTTCTGCGGATTAAAACTCGACCGCCCTCCGTTCGAAACGCACAACGGCTTGTTCGACAATAATGTCGGCTATGTTGATGGGGTCATCGGCTGGTCTGGGGTCCTCTATCCGGTTGCGCCTGTTCTCAAAGGCGTCGACCCGCAGGGTCGCGATATCTTTGCTATGCTGCGCGACATGCCACCTGGCACCGTCCATAATGATGACGTTTACTTCGGGATTGCCTTGGCCCGCATGGGGGTGCCGATCCTGTCGATCCGAAAGCGCCCGCTTAGGACGAGTGGCGGCGAAAGATTGGTCATGCGCAGCTTGCCGACTGGCGGCGACAGTGCGGTGCTGGAAGCTGTTGGAAAGAGCCCCAGGCTGATCGAAGGCGAGATTTTCCAGCATGCGGTTCAGCAGGGCTGGTTGCCGAGCCGGCATGCTGCGGCTGATCCTGTGCCGGCCTTCGAGGTTATGCTGCGACGCAACCGATATGGCCGAAAACTCGTGAACGTCTTCCGTCGTTAACAGGCTCACGGCCGTCAGGGTCCAGGGCACGAGAAGCACCAGAAATATGAAGAAAATCTACGTTCACGAGTATGGACCGCTGGTCCACATCGGGCGCAATCTCGACGGTGGGTACGTCCTGCCCCAGATCGCCGTGGAGCGCGCGGACCTGTTGTTGTCGTTCGGCATTTCGAACGAATGGTCCTTCGAGACGGATTTTCTGAGCCAGAATCAGAAAGTTCGCTTGCACGGCTTTGATGGCTCTATCAACCATTGGTATTTCCTCAAGAAAGCGATGGGCAGCTACCTGAGCGCGGCAACCCACCGCCTGGCATTTCAAACGAAACGATTTGAACGGTCGCTCGGCGTGGCGCGCAAACGAAGCGAACTTGCGCGGCAGTATCGAACCTTCTTCAGGGGGCGCGCGAAGCACCACAGCCTGTTCATCCAGGGCAGCACGTCCGCTCAAGCCGGTCTGACCATCGCTGACGTGCTCACGCTGAGCCAGGCGACGAGTGCAGATCGCATCACGCTGAAGATTGATATCGAAGGCACCGAGTACGACATCATCGCCGATATCGCCGCTATTGCATCCCAGATCGACTGCCTCGTCATCGAGTTCCATGAGACGGAGAAGCGCGCGGAAGAGTTTGAGCGGGCGCTGGAACAGCTGGCGGCGCATTTTGTCTTGGTCCATGCTCACGGCAACAACATCGCGCCGGTCGCGGCAGACGGAATACCGCATGCCGTTGAATTGACCTTTCTGGCCCACAAGCTTGTCGACAGTGGCCCGCGCGGCGAGGCCCGCCAGAACCCAAGCCGCTTGAACCCGCCCCGTCTCGACTATCCGAACAACCCCGATATGCCCGATTTTCCTCCGACATGGATCGAGGCTGCGCGGTAAACTGCAGATCTGAGACCGATGTGTCGTCGCCGCACGACACACTGTGGCTTGAAACCACGCCGGAACATCCCCATACGGGTAGCTCAACACTCCTTCGGCCTCAATCAAGCATGCCCGCCAAACGCAAAGACCTGTTCGAGCGCCTCGCCGCACTCGGCATCGAGACCACGACCGTAGAACACGCAGCCGTCTTCACGGTTGATGAGAGCGTTGCATTGCATAAGTCGATCCCCGGCGGACATACCAAGAACCTGTTCCTCAAGGACGCCAAGGATAAGCTCTGGCTCATCGTCGCTGAAAGCCACACAGCCGTCGATTTGAAGGCCTTGCACAAACAACTGGGCGCGGCGCGGTTCTCGTTCGGCAAGGCTGACCTGCTGCTGGAGGTCCTCGGCGTGACGCCCGGGTCGGTGACAGCTTTGTCGGTTATCAATGATACGGCGGGGCGCGTCAGCGTTGTGGTGGATGCTGCCTTGATGCGGTATGACCATATCAACTGCCACCCGCTTGAGAATACAGCGACCACCTCGGTGCCGCGGGAGGGGCTGCTGACATTTCTGCGCGCAACAGGCCACGAACCGCGGATCGTCGCGCTGCAGAGCTGAACGTATGATGACGCCCAACGTTGCGGCGAACACAGACACTGGAGACGATCATGTTTGGTACGACGCCGCCCCCGAAAGCCGCCGGAGCCCAGGCTGTTGGAGCATCGGCCGCCGGTGGTGACATCATCAAAGATACAACGACGGCCGGCTTCGCCAAGGATGTGCTGGAGGCCTCGCGTAAAGGCCCAGTGGTGGTGCACTTCACGTCCGACCGCTCGCAAGCGTGCAAACAGATGGCCCCTATGCTTGAGCGGGCCTTGAAGTCTGCCGGCGGCAAAGTGCGTCTTGTGCGCATGAACGTCGATACGCATCCAACCATTCCCCAGCAGCTGCGTGTGCAAGCGCTGCCGACGGTTTACGCGTTCATGGACGGACGGCCGATTGACGGCTTCGCAGGCCCGCAGCCAGAGCCGCAAGTCCGCGCCTTCATCGACCGCCTGATCGGCGATGCGGCTGGCGGCGAAATCGACGAGGCATTGGCGGAAGGCCAGGCGGCCCTCGACGCCAACAACCTGCAAGGGGCAGCAGAAATCTTCGCGGCTGTGTTGCAGCAGGAGAGCCAGAACGTTTTGGCGCTGGCAGGCCTTGCCCAATGCTATCTCAAGAGTGGCGATGTCGAGCGTGCCGAGCAGACACTTGCGCTGGTCCCGCCGGACAAAGCGTCCAACAGTGCCGTGGTGCAGATCAAGGCTGCCATAGCGCTCGCCAAGCAGGCAGGATCGGGTGTCGACACGTCCGCGCTTGAAGCGCGCATCGCAGCCGACCCAAAGGATCATCAGGCGCGCATCGACTTGGCGCAGGCGCACGCTGCCCATGGCAAGAAAATCGAGGCGCTGGATCAGTTGCTTGAGGCGATCCGGCGTGATCGCAAATGGAACGAGGAAGCGGCGCGCAAACAGCTGGTGCAGCTGTTCGAGGCGTGGGGACCGAAGGATGCGGCCACGCTTGAGGGCCGCAGACGCCTGTCGTCGGTGCTGTTTTCGTAAGCAGGGTTGTCTGCTCATGCTCGCCTGCACATACCCGACCGGAGGCGTCCATGCGTGCCAGTGATCGCTATACCTCGACCAGCCTTCTGCCGGTTGAGATCCCTGTTTTTCCGCTCGGCGGAGCCATCTTGCTGCCGCGTGCCACGTTGCCGCTTAATATCTTCGAGCCGCGGTATCTGCAGATGTTTGACGAGGCCATGTCGGGCCCGCGCATCGTGGGCATCATTCAGCCTGCAAGAGCGGCCGCCGAGGGAGAGAGCCCACAGGATCGCGTCGTGCCACTGCGGCAGGTGGGGTGCGCTGGTCGCGTAACAGCGTTCCAGGAACTCGACGATGGCCGGCTCATTGTGGGCCTTTCGGGCCTGGTGCGGTTCGCGGTCACATCCGAGATGCCGTCGGAAAAACCGTATCGCACCTGCGCCGTCGACTATGCGCCCTACGCGGCCGATCTCACGCCAGGGCAAGGCGCAGACGATGTCGATCGCGACAAGCTACTGGCGACGCTGAAGAGGTTCCTCGAAGCGCGCAGCCTCAAAGCGGATTGGTCGTCCATCGGGCGGGCCGCCAATGAGCAGCTGGTCAATTCCCTCTCGATCATGAGCCCGTACGGCCCTGAGGAGAAGCAGGCCCTGCTGGAAGCGTTCGATCTCAAAACGCGCTCGGAGCTGCTGGTGGCGCTCGCTGAAATGGAGATCGCCTCAGCCGGTCGCAGCGGCGGCAGCGGCTCAACCCTCCAGTGACGAGTTCCCCCGTGATTGACACCCCCGATGCTCCTCCATCTGGCGTCCCCCAGCCAGACGGACAACCGCAGATCGATCCACGCTTGCTTGAGTTGCTGGTCTGCCCTTTGACCAAAACAACGCTTGCCTATGACGCCGCGCGCCAAGAGTTGATCAGTCGAGCTGCCCGCCTCGCCTTCCCGATCATAGACGGCATGCCGATCCTGGTCGTCGCAGAAGCCCGGCAACTCGAAGATGGCGACCCGTCGCTGCGCAGGCCTTAGCGCCCAAAAGCGTCGTCAGCGGATCGTCAATCCGGCATCAAGACGGTTGAAGTGCGCGTGAATGGAACGGGCTGGCAGAGGCCGCGGCCGATGGACCCGCTGGTCGCGCTTTGATTTCGACTGGGACATGCCGGCCGGCCGACATGTCGTTGAAACACATGTCACCGACATGAATGGGACGCAGCAACCCATGACGGTTCCCTTCAACGAGGGCGGCTTCGATTTCTGGGCCGTGCCGCGGTTTCAGATCGAGGCTGTGTGAACCTTCGCCGCGCTGACGTGCATGCCGGCTTTGATGACCAGACCGCGGAGCAGCTCGTCCGTGGTCATGGGCTTCTTGCCGGCACGTTGCACTTCGACCAGCCGAATCGCGCCGGTGCCGCACGCAATTGTCAGCGCATCGTCGAGCACCACGCCAGGCGCGCCGCGCCCGTCGACAGTGACTGATCGGAGCACTTTCAGGCGCTCAATCTTGCCGCCGACGGACATCTCGAACCAGGCGCCAGGAAAGGGTGAGAGGCCACGGATGTGATTGTGGACGTCCAAAGCCGCTCGGCCAAAATCGATCCGCGCCTCGGCCTTCTCGATCTTTGCGGCATAGGTGATCCCCTCGGCCGGTTGGGGTGTGGCTGTCAAACTGCCACGCTCGAGGGCCGCCAGCGCCCGCACAACAAGGCTGGCGCCACGATGCATCATGACATCATGTAATTCACTTGCGGTGGTGTCGGTGGCAATCTGGATTGCCTCGGCGAGGCAGACAGGGCCCGTATCGAGACCCTCGTCCATGCGCATCACCATAGCGGCTGTCTCCGTATCGCCCGCCATGATTGCGCGCTGGATCGGCGCGGCCCCCCGCCAACGCGGCAGCTTTGAGCCATGGAGGTTGAGACACCCGTGCGTTGGAGCATCGAGCACCGGCTTGGGCAGGATCAAGCCGTAGGCGACGACGACGGCCACTTCGGCGTTATGGGCCCGAAACGTGGCCTGCGCCTCGTCGTTGCGCAGCGATCTCGGCGTCAGCACGGGGACACCGGCTTTGGCGGCAAAGGCATGCACCGGCGAGGGCGCCTCGGTCAGCCCGCGACCCTGTGTGCTCGGCGGCCGGCTGTACACCGCGACAACCTCGTGGCCGGCGCCGATGATCTCAGCCAGCGTTGGCACGGCGAATTCGGGGGTTCCCATAAATACAATGCGCATCGGTCGGCTTCCATGACGATCTGCTGCACGAGATTATAGCACGACGAGAGACGCAGACCTTTGCGCAAGCCGCTCCGCACTGACGTGCTCAGTGGCACTCCTGCATCAGCTGTCTCCCCGTCGATCACATGCAAACCGAAACCAAGTGTATTTTCACGGCGCGTTAACGCGACTCAATCCACAGATATTTATCGCGTTGCTTCGTTGCGTCTTGCTCACAACCATTGACATTCGCCGTCGGATAGCCCGCGCGCCCAATATTGGAGCCTCGATATGCAACTGTATTTGCGTGCAACTCGCGCCGCCATGCCGACCATTTTGGCCGTCTGCGCCCTCAGTCAGCCAGCCGCCGCCAATGGCTTCACCGGTCCCTACATCGGCGTCGCCGGCTACTACGGCTGGGCGACGGTGGACGCAACCGTCGAGCGCACAGGCGTTGGTACGGCGACGGGCACAGGGCAGTTCCGGGGCCCATCGATCGCGGGCTTTGCCGGCTACGACTGGCAAATCAACGGGCAGACAGTGCTCGGCATCAGTGCGGACATAGGGGTTGCCAAGTTCAGCAAAGGATCGCTCCTGTCAGGCGGAGGCTTGGGAGGCGCGAACGGCGTTCTCTCGACGGTCCGTGCCCGCGCCGGCCACATGTTGGGCAGCCGTTCGATGATCTATGTCACGGGCGGCGTTGCCATGCTCAAAGATGACGTGTCGGGCAGGCTCGGTGGATACGGGTATGAGCTGACAGGCTGGGTTCCGGGCCTGGCTGTCGGCGGTGGCTTCGAGACCCGCAGCTCGATTGCCGGGCACCCCGTCCGCATCGGCATCGAAGCCCTTTATCTCGACTTCAACGCACGTCACTTCGAAGTGACCGACCGTCGCGCAACGCTCGAGTACAGCGGCTGGTCCCTTGGCGCGCGCCTCGGCTTCGAACTGAACCGCGAGACCGTAGCGCCGTAGCCGATGAAGTAGCTGTCGTCGCCGCTCGATTGACGACGAGCACCAGCGCCTCCCGAAATCACTTAAACTTCAGCGAGACCTCGCCGAGGCCGTCGAAATGCGCTGAGACCGTTTCGCCAAGAGCCGCCACATGCAAGCCAGTGGCTGTGCCGGTCATGACGATATGCCCGGCCTCGATCGCATGGCCAGCGGCGCTCAGCGCGTTGGCGAGCCAGACGAGGACGTTCAGCGGATTGCCGAGTACGACGCGCCCCGTGCCGCGCTGACGCTCGATGCCGTTCATGCGCAAGGCGACAGCCATCGCTTCGAAATCCAGTGTCTGCCAATTGCGAACCGGTGCGCCCAAGACAGCGCCGCCGTTCGCTGTGCAATCGGCGACAAGCAGCGGCATGTCCGTGACCATCAGTTTCGCAAAGCGTGGGTCGATGATCTCGAACGACGGCATGACCGCCTCGACGGCGGACAGAACTTCCGTGCGCGCATACGCAGCCGCGCGTGCCGGCAGCGCGCGGCCGAAGCGGAACGTAAATTCGCACTCGATGAAGCGATGTGCCGATGGGGCCACGCTGACGACGCATGGGGACTGATAAACCGCATCCGCGAACACCGGCCCATACAGCGGTTCCGTGACGCCGAACAATGTCTGGATCTCGCTCGATGTCGCCCCGACCTTCCAGCCCGCGAGTGCGTGTGGCGACGCCGCGATGATCTCGCGCTGAACCGCATAGGCCTCTGCTAGGTTGCGCGGTCGGGCATCTGGCGGAAGCGCGTCGATCTTGAAGCCGGATTGACGGGCCTCGATCAAAAGTGCGGCGGCGCGCGTGATGTGTTTGATCGGCATGCGTGCCTCAGGATGTGGTCCAGCGCCGTAATGCCGCGTCGTCGCTCTCGCGCGCGTCGACCCAGTGGCCGACACCGTCAAGGCCGGTTTCCTTCTTCCAGAATGGCGCCCGCGTCTTGAGGTAATCCATCAGGAATTCGGCCGCTTCGAAGGCGGCGTGGCGATGGGGCGAGGCCGCAACGACCAGCACGATGTTGTCGCCCGGAAGCAGCGCGCCAACGCGATGGATGATCAATGACGCCTGCAACGGCCAACGCGCGTGTGCCTCTGCTTCAACGGCTGCGAGTTCGGCTTCCGTCATGCCGGGATAATGTTCGAGCACCATTGAGGTTATGGGTTTGCCTGACGCGGTGCCTCGTACCGTGCCCGTAAACGTCACAATGGCGCCGATGTCGGTGCGCCCAGCAGTCAGCGCACGGACCTCCGCCGTCACATCGAAGTCAGTGTCCTGGACGCGGATCATGACTCGTCCTCGACCTCGAAGGCCCCGAGAAACGGAAAGCTGTCGACGACGCCATAAGGCCCGCCACCGCCGTCACGGGCCGACATCAGCGCGGCCCGCTGCGGCCAGAAGTCTGGGACTTTCAGCGCGCCTGTCAGCTCAAGAAACTTGGCCACGGTCACGGCGTTCTCGCCATCGAGGCGCGCGAGCGTGACGTGCGGCACGAACTTGCGGCTGTCTCGCTCGAGGCCGATGGCGCGAGCAGCATTTTCATGCACGCGGTGCAGTTCGTCGAGTTCCGGCGTGCGCTCCACCGTGGCGTAGACGGCTGTCGGATGCTTGCCACCGAAAACGCCGGTGCCGACGATGCGAATGCGTGGTGGCGGCAGCTGGATGTCGGCCAGCGCATGCGCAAACTCTTCACCCTGCCGCCGCGAGATCTCGCCGGCAAAGCGCAGCGTGATGTGCAGGTCGTCCGGCGCGACCCAGCGCGCCGTCTCGAACGGCGCCTTCAGGCCCGCGAGCCGCAGGCGTGCGGTTTCTGGGAGTTCCAAAGCGGAAAAGAGGCGTGGCATGCATCCTCATAATTTGCCCGGCGCCTCTACATCAACCGATAAACGCTTTTGCCGTTCACGGTCAGCATGCGCGTCTTGTCGGCTTCAACGATGCTGGCCGGAAAGGCGCGAAACGGGTCGTCGAAATCCCAATGCGGGTAGTCGCTGGCAAACAGCAGCCGGTCGGCGCCGACCCACGACACGACGTCGGCCAGATGCTGGCGGTCCATGGGCTCCTCCATGGGCTGCGTGGTCAGCCAGATATGCTCGCGGATGTACTCGGACGGTTTGCGCGTCAGATGCGGAACCTCATCGCGCATGGTCTCGAACAGGCGATCAAGCCGCCACGACAGCGCCGGCAGCCAGCCGAATCCACCTTCGACGATGATGACTTTCAGCGCGGGAATGCGCTCGAACACGCCCTCCATAACAAGGCTCGTCACGACGGTCTGACACGAAGTCGAATGACCCGAACCTTCCTCGATGTAATACGAGGGCCAGCCGGCGCCCGTGTAGGCGTGGCCACCGGCACCGAAGACATGCATCGCAACCGGCAAGCCATGGGCTGCGGCGGCTTCGTAGATCGGCCAATAGCGGCGATTGCCGAGCGGCTCCTGGCTGCGCGTCAGCATGAACACCTGCGCAATCGCGGGATCCGCGCCGAGCCGCTCGATTTCGGCGACCGAGGCGCGCGCATCCTCAAACGGCACGACGACAGATGATTTCAGCCGCGGCTCGGGGCGCGACATGACGTGGATCTGCCACTCGTTGATGGCCCGGGCCATGGCAGCCGACAAATCCGGATTGATCTCGCCCTGCCCAGAGGGACCGAGCGGGCCCATGATGCCGACGTCGACGCCGTTGAGGTCCAAATGCTGGCGGCGAATAAGGTCGAGATCGCTGCCTGGTGTTGCGCCGCTTTCAGGCCACGCGTCCCGCCGCATCGCGCGCGGGGCAGCCTTCGGATAGGGCTCGAAATTCGCGCCGTGTCGTTTGCGCGAGCCGTAGGTCTGCAGGTGCTGGTACCAGCGTGCCTCAATGAAGGGCCGCAGCTCAGCCAGCCCATTCGGGGTGGTATGGATGTCGCCATCAATGATCGCCGGGCGATTGGAGCCTTGTCCGGGACGTTTTGCCTCGTTCTGCATGAGGTTACTCCGATCATGACAGAGCGGCCCCCAATCGATGTCGATCAGGGGCCGCAAGGGAGTTGTAGATTGGGTCAAGCGTTTCAGCGCGACCCAACACAAGACTACGCCAAGTCTTTGCGCGTGATCGGCAACGTGCGGACACGTTTGCCGGTCAACGCTGCCACTGCATTGGCAACCGCGGGGCCGATGACGGCGGTTCCGGGTTCGCCGATGCCACCGGGCTTCTCCGTGCTCTTGACCAGCACGATGTCGATCGCCGGGCTTTCGTCCATGCGCAGGACTTCGAAGGTATCGAAGTTGGTCTGCTGGACGCGGCCCTTCTCGATCGTGATCGAACTCTTCAACGCCGCCGTTAGGCCGAAGTTGACGCTCGACTGGATCTGGGCCTCGACGATATCGGGATTGACGATGTGGCCCATGTCGGCGGCGACCGTGACACGGTGCACCTTGACCTTGCCATTTGTCACCGACACCTCGGCCACCTGCGCCATGTAGGTGTCGTAACCTTCCATCAGCGCGATGCCGCGGGCGCGACCGGCCGCAAGCGGCTTGCCCCAACCCGCTTTTTCGGCCGCGAGCTTCAGCACGTTGGCAAAGCGCGGCTTGTTTTTCAGCAGGCCCATACGGAACTCGTAGGGGTCTTTGCCCGCGTTCTTGGCCAACTCGTCCATGAAGCTTTCGTTGGCGAAGGCATTCATGTTGTGGCTGACGGCGCGCCAGTAGCCGACGCGGTGGCCGGTGTCGTGGATGACGAGATCGTGTTGCGTGTTGGGGATCTCGTAGGCCGCGACCGCTGCTTCCGCCATGAACGGGTCGAGCGTGTCCTTCGGCAAGCCGAAGGCGCGCTGCGTCACGGACTGGCTGGTCACCTTGTGCTTCAACGACACGGGATTGCCCGCTGCGTCCACGCCCGCCTCAAGCTGATTGAGAGCCTGCGGGCGATAGAAGTCGTGGGTCATGTCGTCTTCGCGCGTCCAAATCAGCTTGACCGGCTTGCCGACGGCCTTCGAGATCTGGGCGGCTTGGGTGACGAAGTCGAGTTCCAGCTTGCGGCCGAAACCGCCACCGAGGAACGTCGTCTTGATCGTGATGTCTTCAGGCTTCAAGCCGAGGGCTGCTGCTGCTGCGCCTTGCGCGCCCTGCTGGAACTGCGTCGGGCCGATCAGCACCGGCTTGCCGTTGTTCCAATCGGCCGTGAAGTTCTGCGGCTCCAGCGGCGCGTGAGCCTGATGGGGCAGCGTGTATTCGGCCTTGATGGTCTTGGCCGACGCCGCTTTCGAGACATCGCCGACGGGCTTGCCGATCGGGATGACTTTGCTTGCGGGATCAGCCGAGGCCTTGCGAATACCCTCCATCATCGAGGCGCTGGAGAACGCCGCAGCAGGACCTTCGTCCCACTCGACTTTGAGTGCGTCGCGGCCTTTCTTGGCCTGCCAGTAGCTCTTGGCGACGACAGCCACGCCGTCAGGGATCTGAACGACGTCAACGACGCCAGCGACAGCCTTGGCCTTCGCTGCGTCGAAGCTCTTCACTTTGCCGCCGAGAACGGGGCATTGTTCGAGGCTTGCATACAACATGCCGGGCATGACGACATCGATGCCGAACTCAGCCGTGCCAAACACCTTGGCTGGCGTGTCGAGACGCTTGATGCGCTTGCCGACAATGGTGAAGTCCTTGGGGTCCTTAAGCTTGGGTTTCTCTGGCACCTTCAGCTTCGAGGCGTCGGCTGCCAGCGCACCGTAGGTCGCGCGTTTGCCACCAGGCCCGGTGACGACGCCGTTGGCCGCCGTGAGCTTATCTGGCGTGGTGTTCCAGCGGGTTGCGGCCGCGGCCACCAGCATCTCGCGCACCTGCGCGCCGGCGACGCGCAGTTTTTCCCAGCCGTCACGCACGGACGTCGACCCGCCCGTGATCTGCGCACCGAGCAGCGCGTTGGTATAGACCGCGCCTGGAGGCGCGATGGCGACCTTGATCTTCTTCAGGTCGACATTGAGTTCTTCGGCGATCAGCATCGGCATGGACGTGTAGACGCCCTGGCCCATCTCGGAGCGGGCCGAGAGCAGCGTGATCGTGTTGTCGTCGGCGATGTGCACCCAGGCGTTGGGCGTATACAGCGTGCCGGCGGCCTTGGCACTTTCCGGCAACGCGACACCGAGCATTAGACCGCCAGCGGCGGCGCCTGTGCCCTTGAGGAAGTTGCGGCGATTGGTATTCGTCATGGTTGTTGTCTCCCTCAGCCTTTGCGGATCGTGGCGGCGGCGTCTTTGATCGCCGCACGGACGCGCGGATAAGTGCCGCAACGGCAGATGTTGCCGCTCATGGCTTCGTCGATCTGTGCGTCGGTCGGATTCTTGTTTTTCGCGAGCAAGGCAGACGCGGCCATCAGCTGGCCGGATTGGCAATAACCACACTGCGGCACATCGAACTTCATCCACGCCGCTTGCAAGGGATGTGGCTTCGCCGGTGTGCCCAGGGCTTCAACGGTTTTCACGGTCTTTCCGGCAACGGACTTCAGCTCCGTCTGGCAGGCACGCGCGGGCACGCCGTCGACATGAATGGTGCACGCGCCGCATTGGGCGATGCCGCAGCCAAATTTCGTTCCTTTTAAGTTCAGCTCGTCACGAATGACCCACAATAGCGGCGTGTCCGGCTCGGACGCGGCCGTCACCTTCTTTCCGTTCAAGGTAAAGCTCGTCATGCGCATCTCCTCCGCATTCAAAACACCCCCGGTCGTCCGTTATGGGATGGACCTTGATGGTGCTCGTAAGAGAGTGAATACCTGCACGCGTCGATTGACAAGGGGGGGATGTGTGCATCCAAGTGCATCACCGCGCACATCCGGAGTTCAGCATGTCAAAATCAAGCGCCGAATTCGACATCGTTGTCCTTGGGGCGAGCGGGTTTACGGGCCGGCTCGTTGCCGAATATCTGGCCGAGCGCTATCCGGCATCAGGCGGCGTCACATGGGCCATGGCCGGCCGCAACCTCGAAAAACTTGCGACGGTGCGCGACGAGATCAAGGCGCCTGTTTCAACGCCGCTGATCGCGGCCGATAGCGAGGATACAGCCTCCCTGACCGCACTGACCAAACGGACCAAAGTCGTGCTCACGACAGTCGGCCCCTATCAGCTCTATGGCGAACCGCTCGTTGCCGCCTGCGCCGAGACAGGGACTGACTATGTCGATCTGTGCGGCGAGCCCGCCTGGATGCGCCACATGATCGATCGGTATGATGCCAAGGCAAAGGCCAGCGGCGCGCGCATCGTGTTCTCCTGCGGCTTCGACTCGATCCCGTTCGATCTCGGCGTCCAGTTTCTGCAGGCGCATGTGAAGGCGCAAACTGGCGCGCCGGCTCCACGCGTCAAAGGCCGCGTGCGCAAGATGAAGGGCACGTTCTCGGGCGGGACGGCTGCGAGCCTCAAGGCGACCATGGCCGCGGCCATGAAGGACCCGTCGATCCTCGAGCTGCTCAAAAACCCGTTCTCGCTCGCCCCCGGTTTCGATGGACCCAAA
This sequence comes from Hyphomicrobiaceae bacterium, assembly GCA_031374735.1. Taxonomy (GTDB): domain Bacteria; phylum Pseudomonadota; class Alphaproteobacteria; order Rhizobiales; family Hyphomicrobiaceae; genus JABFRJ01. The sequence continues at coordinate 32,027 of JANMGQ010000149.1, forward strand.
CAACCGCACGGCATGAAACCGGAACTGGATGAGACGCTCGGCATGTGGGTCGCGCCCTTCGTAATGGCGGCCATCAACACGCGCAATGTGCACCGCTCGAACGCGCTGCTCGGCCACGCTTACGGGCGCGACTTCGTCTACGACGAGATGGTGATCACGGGGCCCGGCGAGCAAGGCAAGGCGATTGCGGAGAAGATCGCCGGAGACAAGTCCATGATGAAGAGCGACGGCCCAAAGCCTGGCGAAGGCCCGAGCAAGGCGGAGCGCGAAGCCGGGCATTTTGACGTGCTGTTCGTGGCTATCACCTCGGACGGGCGCATGTTCAAAGCCGGTGTCACCGGCGACAAGGACCCGGGCTATGGCTGCACATCGAAGATGATTGCCGAGAGCGCGCTGTGCCTCATCAAAGACGTTCCATCGGGCGGAGCTGGCATTACGACGCCCGGCGCGCTGATGGGGGCCCCATTGCTGAAACGGCTGACTGCCAACGCCGGCATGACCTTCAAGATCGAGTAGGTAGCCGTTCGGCCATCGTCACTGCGGCACGCCGCGCGCAAATGTGCGGCCCTCGGCCCGGCTCGGGCGAGTGTCGGTGCGCCCCATGTCGCGCCGGCCCGTTTCGATGTGGCGCACGAAGCGGGCCGTTTTAGCTGCCGCAGTCGGGTAGCTCGGAGCAGCGACGAGCGGACGCGGTGGGCGGCTGGTCACAATCATTTCTGCGTGCCGGAACACCTGACGCGGATCGAACAGCAGCGCGCTGCGGCTGACGATCTCGCGATCCCCCAGCATCATGCCCCACACAAGCGCCATCAACAGATGGAAGTGCCGCCAGTGATCGAGATCGATGATCAGCCCTTCGCCCGCATGCGCGGTGAAGCACGCCAGTGCGACGATAAACAATGGCTGCGACGACGTGCGCTTGAAGGCGTGGCGCAAGCCATACAAGATCGTCACGACGATCATGATGGCGAAGATCAAGCCGCCGAGCCATCCGGCATTGAGAAACGTGAACAGATAGACGTTGTGCGGTTCCTCGACGTGGAACTGCGGCGCGAAGTTCTGGGCGCCGATGCCGAAGGGATTGTCGATGATGAGCCGGATCGCCTTCTGCTGCCCACCAAACCGGCCTTCGGGGCCCTGATCATAGCTCTGGTCCATGGTCGCGCGGTTCGCGAACTGATCGCCGACACCTGGGATCTGCAGTGCGATGACAAGCAACATGAAGGCGCCGCAGACCGCACCGAGGCCAGCGGCAAGGATCTTCAGCCGCTGCAGGTTGGTCGGTGCCGTCAGAAACGCGAGATAGCCAAAGATCGTCACGGACACCGCGAGATTGATCCAGGCCCCGCGCGAGAACGTGAACAACACCGCAAGACCGATGATGCCAGCCCAAAGGGCCGCCCACAGGAAGCGGAGCCCGCCGCGTGTCAGCATGCGCTGCAATAGAAACACCAGCGGCGGGACGAGAAACGCGCCGAGCACGTTGGGGTCTTTGAAGGTGCCCGAGGCACGATCAAAGCGCGTGAAGAGTTCAAAAGCGCCGGGAAACAAACGGAAGTAGCCCGCAAGTGCTGCGACGGCTGCGATCGAGGCCGCAAACACATAGGCATGAAAGATCAGGTGTGCATGCTTCTGGGGCCGACGCATCACGAACGCTGAGATGATGAACGATGTCAGCGTCAGAAACACCGTCACGAGCGCATGCGTCATGGCCAACTTCGGATCGGCCGCGGTCAGCGTGCCAACCAGCGCACACGCAGCCGCGACAAGCCAGATCGTGAGATACAGCATCAAGGGTGGCGTGACGCGGATCAGCCCGAGGATAGGCAACATCAACAGCAGGCCAAACATCATGGCGTCGATCGGCGCCGGTTCCACGAACACGATACCGCTGACCGCAAAGGCGAACCAGACCACCGCGAGCGCGATAGCGTGGACGGCCCCCATGCGCTGGCGCGGCGGCGACTGCGCAACTGATGTTGCAGACAATGCGGGCATGATCGCTCGTTGACACGTCTTGTTTCGAAACGGGCGAGTGAACCCGTCAGTAAGCGTTGTCTCAGTATGCGTTGTCTCTGTTTGCAAGCAGCGAGCCCGGCGTGCGCAGCAGGATCTGGATGTCCAGCCAGAGCGACCAGTTTTCTATGTAATAGAGGTCATGTTCGACGCGCTTCTGTATCTTCTCTTGCGTGTCCGTTTCGCCGCGCCAGCCGTTGATCTGTGCCCAGCCGGTGATGCCCGGCTTCACCTTGTGACGCGCGAAGTATCCGCCGACAACGTCGGGGTATAAGCGACCAGCCGCTGACGCCTGAAGTGCGTGCGGGCGCGGACCGACGAGCGACAGTTGCCCGGTCACGACATTGAACAGCTGCGGCAGTTCGTCGAGGCTGGACTTGCGGATGAAGCGGCCGACGCGGGTGACGCGTGGATCATCTTTGGTGACGAGTTTTACGGCCGCGCTATCGGTCCGATCGGTGTACATGGAGCGGAACTTCAACACTTCGATCAGCTCGTTGTTGAAGCCGTAACGTTTTTGGCGAAACAGCACGGGGCCACGACTCTCGAGGCGCACCGCAACCGCAACCGCAGCCATCACAGGGGCGAGCAGGATCAGCGCCACCAGAGCCACGGACCTGTCGAACACTGATTTTGCAAGAATGCCCCAGTCCGAGATCGGGCGGTCGGAGATGTCGATCATCGGCACCGTGCCGACGTAGGAATAGGTGTGCTTGCTGAACTTCAATGCCGACGCCGATCCCGCAATGCGGATATCGGCCGGCAGTACGGCCATGTGTTGCTTGAGTTCGGCGATGCGATCGTCGGCGGCCAGAGGCAGCGCAATCAGCACCATATCAACGCGATTGTCGCGGCAGAACGACACGAGATCAGCCTGTCCGCCGCGCTTTGGATAGCCGGCGATTGAGGATGCGGAGCGCTTGTCGTCTCGATCGTCGAACACGCCGCAGATCCGCACGTCGCTTGCGGCATCGGCTTCCAGTGCGCGCAGCAACTGCTCGGCGTGGGCGCTTGTGCCATAGACCACGGCGCGGCGCGCGAAGCGTCCATCGCTCAGCGCCCGGCGGGTTACAGTTTGTACGGCAATACGAAGCGCCGCGATGGACACGAACCCGGTCGCAAACCACAGCGTCAACCAGACACGGCTGAAGTCGGATCCGATCTTGAGAAAGAACAAGGCCGCCACGAGCAGCGCGACGGTCGCAAGCCAACCGAACAGCAGGCGCGGCAGGCGGTTCGAAAAGGCCGTGAAAGCTGCGATGTTGTAGAGCCCGAGGACGTGCCAGATGGACCCAGCCGCAAAGGCTCCGAGCAGTGGCGCGAGAATGTACTGTGAGCCATTCGAGAGATCCGGCTCGGCGACGTAGAGGGCCGCTGTGGCAAATCCCGTCGCAACGATCAGCGCGGTCTCAGCCACGCGCACGAGGCCGGAGAACACCTTCGGTGATATGACGCCGGCTGCGTTTGGGAACCGAACATCAGACAGCCGCGGCAGGGACTGCGCAACAACCGTCGACGATGTGGTATGCGAGATATCGGACATTCCGTGAGACTCGGTCGTTCCAGAGAGGTTCGACGAGTGGAAAGCACGGAGCGTGCCAGTCCTTACGCGTTGTTAAGGATTGTTGGTGCTTAAGCGGACAATCGCAACCGGCGCTGACCCGTTCTGCCACCTGCCTGACGCTGCGCCGCGGCGGCACGATACACATCGAGCACGGCGTCGGTCATGCCAGCGACCGAAAACCGGCTGGCAATGCGCTCGCAGAGTGCTGTTGCACGGGCGCGGCCTGCCTCCGGCGCGGCCAGGGCGTCAAAAAGAGCGGCGGTCAACGCCGCAACATCGCCCGGCTCCAACATGGCCGTGCCGCTGTTCCCAACGATTTCGGGGATGCCACCGACCCGCGTCGTGATCAGTGGTTTCTTTGCAGCCCCAGCTTCCAGCACAATGTAGGGAAAGCTCTCAGCACGGGATGGAATGATCAACGTCTGTCCCATTTTGAACGCGTCCCGCGCGGGTCTCGCACCTGGAAAGCGCACGCGATCACTCAAGCCGAGCCGACGCGCTTGGTCCTTGAAGGCTTCGGCATCCGGCCCGTCGCCGACGATTGTTGCCGTTACAGGACGTGTCACGGCAACGGCGGCCATGGCGTCCAGCAAAACGTCGACGCCTTTTAGAGTGCGCAACTCGCCAATGAAGAGCAGATCCGTTGCATCGCCATCAAGTGTGACGACATCGAAATCGGCTGGACCGACGCCATTGGCGACGACCCGAACCGTGGTTTGCGACGGGCCTATGAGCGCGGCATAGCGCGCTGACGAATACGCACTCTCGAAAATGATACCGTCCGTCATCCGCTCCAAGCGCTTTTCAAGCGCGAACAGGATGCGGCCTTTGCGGGTCGCCGGATCAAAGTGCAGACTGCCGCCGTGGGGCGTGTAGATGCACACCGGTGCCGTCCCGCGCACACGCAGAAGCCGCGCGGCCAGGCGTGCATAGGCCCCGCCCTTGGCGCCGTGCCCATGCAACACATCGATGTCGAGCGAGCGCGCAAGCGCCATGACGCGGCGCGTTGCGCGCGCATCGCCAAAGCCCAATTCGCGGCCCATGGGTACACGATGTACGCCGAGCGAAATCTCGCCCGCAAGTGCGTCGAGGCGCGCGTCGGTCAAGGCGTTCCCGGTATCGGCACAAACGACTGCGACCTCGTGGCCAGCGCGCGATTGCGCGGCCGCGAGGTCACAGACGTGGCGGAACAAACCGCCGACGGGCGCACGGAGGCAGTGGAGGATGCGAAACCCTGTTTTCACACTGGACCGTCACACGTTCTTGTGGCGCCTTCCGACTCCGCTGCGCGGAGCCGGCCGGAAGACGCGAAATCATTGGGCTTATGCCCCTGCAAAAGTCCCTGCAGGGATCGTGCCTCAGAACCAGCGCTCTTTCACTTGCACCGTGTCACCGGGCAACAGCACGTAATCCGGCGGCACGTCGATCTTCTCGATCACGCCGTTGATCCGACGTGTGATCATCATGCGGTGCTCGCTGGCGCGCTCGGAGAAGCCGCCGGCAATGGCAACCGCCGACTGCACGGTCATGCCGCTGACATAGGGATACTGGCCGGCGGACCGCACTTCACCGAGAATAAAGAACGGGCGGTTCTGCGCGATATCGACTGTGACGTGCGGGTCTTTCACGTACTGCACGCCGAGACGCGCTTTGATGCTGCGCTCAAGTCCGTTTGTCGTGTTGCCACGTGCGTGGACATGGCCGATCAGCGGCACCGAGATCTGACCCGCATGGTCGACCGTGTAGAGACGCGACAGCGAGGGCTGGCCGTAAACGAAAATGCGCAATTTATCGCCGGTATCCAGCAGATATGGACCATCTTCTTCAGCGACGGCGCGCGGTCCGCGCACTTCACCGACAGCATGTGGCGTGACCGACGCCGGACCCCACTCCACGGGCGTCGGAGAGTAAGACGCCTCTGATGGGCCTTCCCTGACAATCACCGTTGCGAAGTCACCAACGTCGTGACCGACGTGTCCGCAGCCGCCAAGCAGCGTCGTCATCAGAAGACCAGCGGATACCGCAGTAAGCCGAGCCATTTGGACCGATCCTTGCACTCACGATCAGCTCCGTTGAAGCAGAACTCCGACGGCGATCGTCAAACTCATGTCTTGTGCTGAAGGTTCTAACGGCGAGGCGTTAAAAAATGCTTGGCGTGTGTCCCGAATCAGAGCGCTTAAGCAAATCGCAATGGGCCTGCGTGTAAAACCGGGACAATAGACAAGGGTTTTGCCACCGGAAGCCGTCCCATGCGCTCATCTCCTGACGACATCGATCTCGGCTCGCTTGGCCGCGCGATCAAGAAATCCTTCCCGCGTGTCGCGCTCCTGTCTCTGCTCGCAGGCGGTGCCACTGCCGGTGTCATGATGACCATGGCCCCACAATATGTGTCGCAGGCGACGATCGAAATTCTTGCCCGCCAGGCGCTCGACCCGAACAATCCAAACAACGGCACGATGACGTCGCCCGGCTCGCGTGCGCTCGCCAAGGAAGACC
>JANMGQ010000150.1:0-2154 GCA_031374735.1 Hyphomicrobiaceae bacterium
TTTGGTGCAATGAAGATTGACAGCGGCGGGGCATCTCCCCGCCGTTCTATTTTCAAGAGCGCCGCGTTGACCAGGACGAAGACGACGTGCATTGGCCGGGTCGTGATGTCCGCGAGCTGAGCCAGTGAGCCAAGGGCCGCCTTACCCTCCTGCAGCAGCGGCAAGCCGTCTTCGTGGAACTGGTCGAGAAAATCGCGGGCGGTCTGCGGCGCTGGAAGCTCGTGGCCGAGCAGCACCGGCAAGGCGCGATCCTGTCGAAAATGCTCGAAGTCTTCACAGCGGTCGCCGCCCGCCGCCCACATGGCGAACAGGCTGCCGCACATCTGCGATGATGTGAGCCCGCGCTTGCGGGTCTTGAACTTGATCAACTTGTCGACGACGGCCGCCGCGCCCCGCACTGGCGGAACGCTTCGACGACGCCCGGAACACCCGCATGTGCCGTCACCAAGCTCTCGTCGACTTCCGGGTCAATCTCATAGCCGAGCCGTTGTCCCGCCATCGATCCCTCCGTGCACCACGTGGGTGAAACATAGCTGAATCGGCAATCCCGGCGTTCTGAATTTCTCAATAAAATCAATACATTGCATGTTCAGCTGGCGGAGACGATAGGATTCGAACCTACGGAAAAATACATGCAACTTCAAATACTTAAAACGAAACATGCGAGGTTCGTGTCACACCTTTGTGTCACAGTCTTGACCGGTGCGTCGGCACGCCGCACATGACTTCGAGCTTGGCCGGAAAAGTGAGATGCGATGCCAAGTTCGAACGAGCCTTGATACGCGAACGCCAGCGGGGAAGTGGGGCATTGGCCAAGGCGCGCGGGTCCTGCATGGTGTCGACCGGTGCGGATGGGTAATCAGATCGAAGTTCAGACACAACGGGCTGTGTGACGCCGTCGGCATCGGGGCGGAGCTGGGGAACGTCCAGAGCACGCATGTATGCGGGTCACTCGGTGTGCCGGCGGGCCTTGCTGCGGCGGCGGCTTTGCAGAGGAAGCTGCCGTGGCGGCTTAAGCATCATCCGTGGCGAGATTATCGAGTAGGCACGGTCGGTCGACCTCCGACAGCGGACTCTCGGCCGCTTACCACCCATCAATTCCTCCAGACCGACCAGAGCGTCGGCAGCCCGCAGATGGACTGCAGGCAGGTCTGGATGCGGCGCAGGCCGCGCGTGAAGAAAGACATCAGGCCGCGAGCGACTTTCTTGGGACGAGACGCGGGATCTTTTTTTCGGCGGGGAGTGCAGTGTTCTCCGCCGCCCACATGCCCGTCGAGACAGCCCAGTAGAGTGCGAGCGCCATGATCAGGATCAGTCTATCCATACGGTCCGTACGCTGCAATTGACTGTCTTCGAGGCCGAAGCCGCGGCTCTTGGAGTCGGAGAACATGGCCTCGATCCCCCAGCGTAGTCCGTAGTCGAACGTTCTCGCCGTGGACGGCGTCTCTGACATTGCGATGAACCAAGGTTCGGGATGGCCCTCCTCGTGCACGATGCCGACGTTGGTGCGGACACGCTTGCCGGTGAGCCCGATGTCGATGAGGTGGCGCTCGCCGCGTGCGAAACACTCAGCGATGGTGCTCTCGCCGCCGTCACCATCAAACACAAGAAGATCGCCTTTGAGCCGCAAACGCCAATCCCAGCCGAGACTTCTGCACCATGTGATCAGATCAGGACTGCCATAGAAGCGGTCGCCCATCAGCACGACGTCGCAGCCTTCGGGCAACAGCTTGCGCGCCACCTCCAGTGCCGCACGCTGCTCTGGAAAGCCAATGGCGCCTTCGGTTTCCTTCACCCGCCACGATATGGGCAGAGAGCGGCCACCGACGCGCAGCGCAACCACGACGACTTGCTGCGTGTCGTTGCATTTCGACTGGTCGATGATGACCACGAGCTTGCGCTTGTTCTTTGCAGCGTTGACCAGCACCTCGCGTGCGAACGGCGCCATCACCCAATCGACATCGATGTGCGCGTTGCCGAGTAACCGCGAAATGTACTGCTAGACCGAAGTTTCCCGGCTCAAAAAGCGAACGCGCACTGCTTTGCTTAAGCGCATCAAACGGTTCCGCGAATTCAGGCGTCTGCAATTGTACCCATGGAGTGCGTCAGTCCGACTCATGTGTGTCTGGCGCAAATCATGATCAATGGCGTCAT
>JANMGQ010000160.1:0-6552 GCA_031374735.1 Hyphomicrobiaceae bacterium
GCACATCGAACAGGCGGGCATTCCAGCGCTCATTCCGGTCGAGGCTTGTTACCTCGGTTGGCAGCAGTCGTTGGCGCAATTGGCGTTGGTCGTTGAGCCGCACAATCCGGAGTGAAACCGAGGCAAGGAGAGTGCCACCCATGACGCCCAAACAGAAAATCACCCCATGCCTCTGGTTCGACAACAATGCCGAAGAGGCCGTGCAGTTCTACGCATCGATCTTCGCAAATTCAACGATCGATCAGATCCAAAGGTCGACCGTCGACTATCCCGGCGGGAAGGAAGGCTCGGTGCTGCTCATCGCGTTTACGCTGGCGGGCCAGAGCTATCTGGCGCTCAACGGTGGACCGTACGAGAAATTCAACAACGCCATCTCGCTGTCTGTCGATTGCGCGGATCAAGCCGAAGTCGACCGGATGTGGTCGGCGCTGACGGCAGACGGTGGCGCACCCGTGCAGTGCGGCTGGCTCAAGGACAAGTACGGCCTGTCCTGGCAGATCGTGCCACGTCGCCTGCCGGAACTGCTGTCCGATCCCGACACGGCCAAAGCCCGGCGCGTCATGGAGGCCATGATGCAGATGGTGAAAATTGACGTCGCCAAGCTCGAAGCGGCGGCAGCGGGCTGATCGGCCCATACTCAACACGACAGGAGCACCCAATGAACACGTACACAGACGTCTATGTCATGCCGGTCAGATCGGCCAGGATCGAAGACTATCGGCGCTTCGCCGATGACTCGCGCAAGGTCTGGCTGGCGCACGGCGCGCTCAGCGTCACCGAGTACATCGCGGACGACGCTAAACCAGGCGTTCACACGTCCTTCCCGCAATCGGTGAAATTGGAGGCGGACGAGATAGTTGTTGTCGCTGTGCTCACGTTCCGCTCGCGCGAGGATTGCGCGCGCGTCAAGGCTGCCGTTTTTAAGGACCCGATGTTTGCCGACATGGGTCCCGACACGATACCGGTCGATGGCAAACGCATGTTCTTTGGCGGCTTCAAGCCGTTCGTTGGCGAGACGGCCGTGGTGTCGCCACCCGCGATCCAGCCCTACCTCTTCTTCCGTGGCCGTTGCGAAGAGGCGATCCATTTCTACAAGGCCGCTCTCGGCGCCGAAGTTGTGATGATGCTGCGCTTCAAAGACAATCCCGACAAACCCGCGCACAGCAGCGTTCCAAAAGAACTCGACGACAAAATCATGCACGCGTCGCTGCGCATTGCCGGCTCCGAGATCATGATGTCCGACGGCATGAGGACAGGCCCGCTCGACTTCCAGTGCATGTCGCTTTCGCTCGCGGTGTCGAGCGAAGCGGAAGCCGATCGCCTCTTCGCCGCGCTCAGCAAAGACGGCACGATCCAGATGCCGATGGGTCCGACGTTCTTCGCCAAGCGCTTCGGGAGTGTCGGCGACAAGTTTGGTGTGTCGTGGATGATCATGGTGCCGCATCAGGGTTGAGGTCGTTTTGTGTCTCGACCCGCGGCGGCTTCGCTATCCACCGCTGCCCACCACGCACTCAAGCCAACCCTAAGCGTGCCCTACGATTGGTATCGATAGGGCTATGCCGCCTACCCGCCTTCGGGCGCCCAACGGCTAAGGTCCGAGCCACACTCGATTTCCTCGCCGAGAGCTTTTGTCAGTACCGGCTTAGGGCATTGCACCGGCAGCTTTTCCAAACAGGTGATGCACCCCGGCACAGCGTCCGGCTGGGGCAAGCGTTTTGGTTCGAGACGTTGACCAATGCAGTGCAGAGAAAGCGGGCTCCTGCTGTCTCCGAGATCTTGATTGCCAGCCGCTATAGGATCGCGTCCGCAATCCCTCCAAGGCCGACCGCTGCGCGCAAAGAGCCTGCACGAAATCTTGAAAGCCTCACGACGGACTGAGCCGGGTTTAGTTTAGCGGGCGTTTGCCTTGCCCGCAGACAACAGCCCGGCTGCATTTCGCCACATGATCGCTTCTGCGTCATCGCGAGACAGGCCCAAGCGGGACAGATCCTTCATCGTCGCGCCGATCGGCACGAACGGTCCGTCGCTGCCGAACAGGATGTGAGCGATCGGCGCAATCGCGCGCAGCGCCGCCATGGCTGGGGCATTCGCCGTGCCGCCGATGTCGTAGCGGTGGCGCCGGAGTTCAGCGAACACGCCACCTGGCAACTGCTCGATCAAGTCGGGCGGAGCATATTGCGTGATGCGTCCGGCAATCATCGGCAGCGTGCCGCCGGCATGGGCAAAGATGAAACGGATGTTGCGAAACCGGGTCAGCGTGCCGCGAAGAAGCATGTTCACGACCGCCCGTGCCGTGTCTTGCGGCACTTCCGCGATCATCGCGGGGATATCCGGAATGAGGCTGCGGCAAGTGGATGGCACCGTCGGATGCACGAACACAACCGCCCTGCGCCGGTCGAGCTCTTCGAACACGGGATCGTAGCGGGCATCGCCCAGCCAGATCTGATCATAGTTGGTCAGGAGTGCAATGCCGTCGGCGCCGAGATCGTCGAGCGCGTAGGCGATTTCCCGTAGCGCCGCGTCGGGGGCTGGCAACGCGATCGCGGCGAACATGCCGAACCGCACCGGGTGCCGCGAAACAAGGCCGGCGGCGTAGTCATTGCAGCGTCGGGCCAAGTGCTCGGCGGCGACAGCGTCGCCGAACCAGACACCGGGGGTCGAGAGTGAGACGATGCTCTTCTCAATACCGTGGCTATCCATCGCCTCCAATGCGCGCGCGGGCGACCACTCCAGCCATGCTGGAGTGATCTGCCCGCCGCGTGATGCCGCAATGCGATCGCGGTACTCAGCAAGGTAGAACGGGGGAACGATGTGCTGATGCACGTCGATCGTTTTGCAGGCAGGCGTCATGCGCTTCGGTCCCCAATCGTCTCTCGTTACGGTGTGCTGAGCTTTTCGGCTTTGATCAGCGGCCACCACTTTTCGATTTCCGCCTTGTGGAAGGCGCCCAGAGCCTGCGGGCCGCGCTTGTCGGGGTCGACGACCTCCTGGCCAAGGTCAGCGAGGCGTTTGCGCGCAGAAGGATCGTTCAGTGCGGCGCCGACGGCGGCATTCAACTTGTCGACTATCGCTTTCGGCGTACCCTTCGGTACCCAGGCCGCATGCCAGACCGAGATGTGGAATCCGGGCAGGCCGGCTTCATCGACTGTTGGGATTTCCGGGGCGGCAGCTGAGCGCTTCGGCGCGGCAATCGCATAGGCCCGCACTTGACCGCTTTGCACAGCCGGCAACGAATTGGAGATCTGATCGAAGTAGAGATCGATGTGACCCGCCATCAAGTCCTGCAAGGCCGGCCCGGAGCCGCGATAGGACACGAACGGGAACATGGTTCCGGTCAACTTCTGAAACTGCAGGCCGCTTAGGTGTGACGGGCTGCCAGCGCCGCTGTTGGCTGCTGAGAGTTTATCGCCGTTGGCCTTGGCCCAGGTGATCAGCCCCTTCAGGTCCGTCGCAGGCACGGCAGACTTTGACACGATCAGATGCGGGTTGTCGGCGATCAACGAGATCGGCTCGAAGTCGGCATGGAGGTCGTACTTGAGCGCCTGCATCGCACCGTTGATGACGTGCGTGCCCCAATTGCCGACAATGACGGTGTAGCCGTCCGGATCCGCGCGTTGAACACGTTGTGTGGCAGCCGACCCGGCTCCGCCCGCAGCGTTCTCGACCACGACAGTCTCGCCGAGGGCGATACGCATGGGCTCGGCAATAATGCGGGTGAGCGTATCGGTCGGACCGCCGGCCGCATAGGGCACGATCAAGGTGATCGGCCGCGACGGATACGTGTCGGCAAAAACCGTGGTTGAGGCGACAAAACCAGCGGCTGAGGCGATGGTCGCCAGCACTCTGCGACGCGAGACAGAGGTGTGGCCGGCTGATGTTTTGGACTTGGACATGATCGACTCCGATGGGTCGGTGAAGTGTCAGTGAAACTATGCAGCCGGCCTGCATTAGACGAACCTAGGAGAACTCTGCTATAAACAGAACGACCAATCTCGCACTACGGGTAAAAGCAAACGCTTATGTCAAGACCATTGGATACCCACGACGTCGTCGGTCGCCGCTTGAAGCTTCGTGACCTCCACGTGTTTCTCATGGTGGTCGAACACGGCAGCATGGCCAAGGCGGCGGCGCAATTGCGCGTCACGCAACCGGCTGTCTCCCAGGTCATCCTCGATCTTGAGGCGGCCCTTGGGATCAAGCTTCTGGATCGCGGGCCACGCGGCACCGAGCCGACCGATTTCGGCCGAGCCCTCGCCAAAGGCGGCCTCGTCGCCTTCGACAACCTGCGCCAGACGATCAAGGAGATCGCGTTTCTGGCCAACCCGACCGTTGGCGATGTTCGCATCGGTTGTCCCGAGACAGTGGCGGCGATCCTGCATCCAACCATCGAGCAGCTCGCGCGCGACCGCCCCGGGTTGGTCGTCCATGTCATTGATGTCGTCGCACCGACGCTCGACGTGCCCGCCTTGCTCGGCCGCGAGATCGATATCGCGCTGCTGCGCATCACGCAGTTGCCGAAGGCGATCAAGGTCAATGACGAGCTGCAGGTCGAAGTGCTGTTCAATGACGAGATCTGCGTCGTTGCCGCTCGCGGCAGTGCCTTCGCACGCAAGCGCAAGATTGCAATCCGCGACTTGGTCGATGCGACGTGGGTGCTGCCCCCGCGCGGTTCTCTCAATCGCACCGTCGTCATTGATGCCTTTCAATCGGCCGGGCTCGCTGAGCCGAGGATGATCGCTGAAACCTTCTCGATGCAGCTGCGCACCAACCTGCTTGCCAGTGGACATTGCCTGACGGTGCTGCCGCGATCTGTGATGCGACTGCAGGGCGATGACAGCCCCCTGGTCGTGCTGCCCGTGGAGCTGCCGCAACGCGATTGGCCTGTTGTCATGGTCACGCTGAAAAACCGCACGCTCAACCCCGTCGCCGAGGTGTTCATGAAGGCTGTGCGCACCGGCTTTGGAGCGCTGGCGGCAAAAGCGAGTGAGACGCGGCGCTGACGCCGTCAGCCAAAGCGACAAATATGTCTTGACGTGCAGGCAACCCCTCCTGACGCCAAACGCAATTGGCGCCTTGACCTCAGCGGCGTCGACGCGGCGCCAAATCAGTTCGTGGCTTGAGCCAATTCCTTCGCATCGTCTTCCAACAAGAGCCGGTCCTGCACGAGCCGCTTCGCCGCGGCCGCCGCGAGTGCCGCGCGATCACCTTTGCCGGGATAGCGCTCCTCGATCGACAACCGAGGATCATTGACCTTCAGTCGCTCCTCGCGCGTGTTGGCGAACGGTAGCATTGAGCCGAAATTTCCGCACAAGGCTCCTTTGGCAAAACCCTCTTTTCTCTCGTTCCAGCCCGCATGCGTACCAGCCGGCGCGACGAGTGCCGGCAGACGAACGCCAGCGATATTGTTGCCATCAGCGTCAAGCTTCGGCACGAACACCGGATCGGGCGCTGCCTTCGTGGGCGGCATGACGGCGTGATCGACGACGGTTGGCCGGGTCAGGGTCGCCTTGAAGTCGAAGCCTGTCACTTTGGGGTAACCGACCTTTTCAATGGTCGCCTCAATCAGTGTGCCATCGCGACGGCTGGGGTAACGGCTCGCAGGCGGCGGCGTTGCGGTTGTGATCCAACCATCGAGTGCAACCGACAATGCCCGCAACACAGGCCCCGCGTAGAGCGGATTGGTTGGATAGGTGCAGGTTGCCAACGGCGCCGACTTGGCGCCGTAGCCGGCTGCCAATGTCTCGAAAGTCGGGCTCTTTCGCCTTCGGAGGGCATCGCGGCGATGGCCTCGGCGAACCCAGCTCCGGTTTTGGAGATGAACGGCGTCTTGATCCCGCCCGGACAGACGACGCAAACACGGATGCCTTGCGCGTAGACCTCGCTATCGAGGCTTTCTGACCAGCCAAGAACAGCAAACTTAGATGCGTGATAGTAGGCTTCCCAGGGCACTCCGACGAGACTGCCGATAGAGCCGAGATTGACGAGCTTCGCGGTCGTGCCACTGCGGACACTCGATTGCCGCAACAGCGGGAGACAGGCTTGGGTAAGGTTGGTGAGCCCGAAAAAGTTTGTTTCCATCAGTGCCCGCGACTTAGGGCCTGTCGTCAGTTGAGCCACATCAGAACGCACACCAGCGCCACCGCTGCAAGGAATGTGTTCGCGAGCTTGTCGTAACGTGTTGCTATCGCGCGGTATTGCTTGATCTGACAGAAAAACCGCTCGACGAGATTGCGCTCGCGGTAGAGCGCGAAATCAGTCTTGCGCGGCTGCTTGCGGTTGGCCTTCGAGGGGATCACCGGCGTGATGCCGCGCTCCTCAAGCTCAGCGACCAGCGCATCGGAGTCGTAGCCCTTGTCGGCGAGCAGCGCTTCCGGCTCGACGTGTTCGAGCAGCGGCACAGCTTGCGTGATATCGTGCGCTTGGCCAGGTGTGAGCGAAAGCGCGACGGGGTTACCAAGCGCATCGACAATGGCGTGGATCTTGGTTGTCAGCCCGCCGCGCGATCGGCCGATAGCTTGATCTTCGCCGTCTTTTTTTTAGCGCCGGCGCTGT
>JANMGQ010000163.1:0-1808 GCA_031374735.1 Hyphomicrobiaceae bacterium
CATGTGCGCGCCTTCGGCGCGCATGGTAACTCTCCTGTAACTAGCTGCAGCGCAGCACGAATGCTGCATCGCAAAAATCGCCGCTGCGCGGCAGCTTGTTTCATAGATCAAGGTGTGCGCCGCACATGGTAACTCACCCCGCCCTCTCCCCGTTGAAGAACGGGGAGAGGGAGCCGCGACCGTTCTGCGCGCTCGGAGTCCGCTCCGGGCACGAACGCCCGTCTCAGGCCTCTGGCTATTGCGTTGCACAACGCCCGACTGCCTCGTCTCAAATGACGGCGGCACCCAGTTTTGGCCAGTTTTGGCGAGCCTGATTGCTTCGGCCGCTCGCCAAGTGCTATGCGCGCGACGATATGCACCCGACAGAGACTGATACAATGACCAAGCCCGCCTTGCTGCAGACCGGCGCCATGATGTCCCTGATCGAGGAGGGAACGGCGAAGACCTTCACGGTGCATCGCCTGCAGGACCACGCTGATCGCGCGGCGTTTCTGGCCAAGCATGGCGGTGAGATCGTTGCCGTGTCGACGGGCGGACATACGGGCGTCAAGGTCGATGAGGTGTTGATGGCCAAGCTGCCGAAGCTTCGCATCATTGCAAACTTCGGGGTCGGGTATGACTCGGTGGATGCTGCAGCAGCGGCGAAGCGCGGCATCATCGTGACGAACACACCTGATGTGCTGAGCGAAGAAGTGGCCGACACGGCGCTGGGCCTGATGATCATGACCGTGCGCGAGTTCACACAGGCAGAACGTTATCTGCGCGCCGGTCGCTGGGCCAAGGAGGGCGACTACCGCCTCACGCCGATGTCGCTGCGTTCGTCAACCCTTGGCATGGTCGGCATGGGCCGGATCGGTCAGGCGATTGCCAAGCGGGCGAGTGCGTTCGGCATGCCGATCGTGTACTTCAGCCGCTCGAAAAAGGCTGACGTGCCGTATCAATACTATTCCGATCTGATCGCGATGGCTAAAGCCGTCGATATCCTGATGGTCATTACTCCCGGCGGCCCCGGAACAGCCAAGATGATCAATGCCGATGTGCTCAAGGCGCTCGGCCCTAAAGGCATTCTGATCAACATGTCGCGTGGCAGTGTGGTCGATGAACCGGCCCTGATCGCAGCGCTGAAAGCCAAGACCATCCAGGCCGCCGGCCTCGACGTGTTCTACAATGAGCCCGCGATCAACCCAGAACTGATGGCGCTCGATAATGCCACGCTGCTGCCGCACGTTGGTTCGGCGTCGGTGCACACACGCGACATGATGGGGCAATTGGTGGTCGACAACCTCGCGGCTTATGCCGCTGGCGCGGTGCCGAAGACGCCGGTTGATGAGACGCCATTCAAGGGTTGGTGAGGCGCTCTCTCAGCTGGTTTGCCAGCCGCCGCCGCGCGTGACGAAGGCGTCACGATCTGTAAGTTCGGGCGGCACGGGCAGCTCGAACATCGGGCGTAATGCCCTTGCGTTCGACGGGGAGGCCGTCGCCACATACACGGCGGCGCCTATGAGCCGGTGTAGAAATCGGCCGCCATTGCCGCCACACCCCGATTGTCATGGCAGGCCGTGTGCCTGCCACCCATTTTGCTGCACACTCCGCTCGTCGGCTTCGGGCCCAGGCTGTGTGAGAACGTACACAGCCTGGCCCAAGTGCGGACACGGCCACGCCATCCTAATTCAACGGTGTCCCGGAATTTGGCGTGCCCTTCGCACGACAAATATCCGGGATCCTACTCTGAAAGAAGCACGGGCCGGGATCGCGGTGCCGGGTTGGGTTGTATCATGCGGCGCGGCTGAACTCGACGGTGAAGCCGA
>JANMGQ010000218.1:0-3022 GCA_031374735.1 Hyphomicrobiaceae bacterium
TCAACATATGCAGTAAACCGCTCGTCACTGCCCGTTGCGCGTTGACCCATCGTGTTCGCTCCCGTTGCCAAAGATGGAATCTCGGCAGCTATAGGAGTCGCGGCAGTCATCGACTGTGGTTTAATGACTCAGTAAGACTAGAGCGTATTCCACTTGATCCGGGTCATTTTGCTTTGACGCCATAGCCGGCCTCGCGGATGTAGTTGGCGCATTCGCATGGCGTAAACGTGCCGACGAGTTCGCCGATCTTGCTGGTCAGTGCATCGACTGTCCGCGCCGCAACCTTGCGCAGGCCGGACTTCAGTTTCGAGTACGCCTGCTCGATCGGATTGAAATCCGGCGAGTAGGCGGGCGTGTAGCGCAGCTTCGCGCCGACCGCCTCGATCGCCTCGCGCACGCCGTCAACTTTGTGCGTGCTGAGATTGTCCATGAAAACAGTATCGCCCTTGCACAGTGTCGGCACGAGGACCTGCTCGATGTAGGCAATGAATGCAGGACCATCCACGGCGCCGTCGATGACGAACGGGGCCGTCAGGCCATCGGCGCGCAAGGCCGCGATCAGCGTCAGAGTTTTCCAATGCCCGTGCGGTATTTTCGCGACAAGACGCTCGCCCACGGGCGCGCGACCGTACTGCCGCGTCATTTTGGTGTTGGCCGACGTCTCGTCGAGGAAGACGCAGCGCTTCGGCTTGAGGTTCGGCTGGTCGGCCTTCAGTTCGGCACGCGCGGCCGCTACGTCGGGGCGGTCCTGCTCGGCGGCGTGAAGCGTTTTTTTTTGAATGAAATTTTGTGCCGGTCGTAGAAGCGCCAGATCGATCCGATCCCGGCTTTATGCTGCTTTTTCTCAGCCAGACGCGCACGGATCTCTTCCAGCGTCAGGTCCGGTTCAGTCTCGACGAGTTCGAGCAACCAATCCTTGTACGCCTCGAGCGGCGAGCGGCAGTGGCCTGTTCCGGGCTTCGCCGCAACGCAGCCGGTCGCAGCGAACCGGTCCACCCAACGAATGGTGCTCGACGCGCCGACACCCAATATACGCGCGGCTTCGCGCGCACTCTCGCCCTCCTCGACAATTTTTATGGCGCTCACGCGCAAGTCCGTGGAGTATCCCTTGGCCATCGCGCCCTCCGTTGCTCACGGGATGGCTGAAATCTGATTTGCGCCGCCGAGGGAATCCCGGTGTGGCAGATGCGATTCACATCGAATGGAAAATGCTGAAGCATCGTAAGTTCGCAGCGTTGCGGTGGTGTAGCCCAGATCGCGCAGCGACTTCAGGAACTTCTCCCCGTGCCGCTCGATCCAATGCACCGACGCCACCGCGCCGCTCAACTTCTTACTCGTCATGGTCACTCTCTCACTTTGGGACGGAGAGCAGGACCTATCGGCGTCGGCGAACGCCCCGAAATCCGATCGGGACGGCCTGTGGACAACTCCGGATTATGCCGCGACGGCCACGCGGTCGTTGTTGCAGCACAACGATTTCATCAGCCAACGTGGCATAATCCGGAGATCGGCATAATGGGCGAGTTCGTGGCTGAGCACACAAAACCAATCATCACTGCGAATTTTACTGTCCGGGTGGCGGAACAGGTTCTCGTCGAGCATCTGGATATGGTCGGTGTTCGGCCGGTAGTAGGCGCTCTCCCCGCCAATGCGAATATCGGCGCCGGTTGCGGCCACGAAGGCTTCGGCGGCGGCATGGCGTTCCAAGGGTGGGAGAGGCGGCGGCGCCTCGGCCGGCGTGAAATTCTCCACCTGCGCGGCGTTAAAAACGCGGCTGGCCTTGGCGACGAAGCGCTTGCCATCGTCGTCGGGTTGGTCCGGGTTCGGATCAACCTCGAAATCCTTGTAGAATATGACGACAGATGAGCGTTCGCCCTTGCGCACTTGTGCGCCGATCTCTTGCCACTGCTTGTAGCTCGCCCACACGGCGTAGGGGTAAGCATTGATTTGAGCTTCGGCCCACAGAGCGACGACGTTGATGCCACGATAGGCTTTGCCGGTGGCGGCGTTGCTCGGGAACAGGGTAGATAGGCCGGTGCGGTGCCAGGGCATGGTGGGCTTGCCGGGGTTGGCTTCGATGGCGGCGACAATGCGGTCCGTGACGGTCTGGTAGACATCCAAGGCGGGCTGGCGAAGGGCGGACGTGCTGCGGCTCATCAGAACGGGATTTCGTCGGGGCCACGCTCACAGACTGGTGTGACAGGCGTCGTCGGTGTGTACTTGGCCGGCAAGCGGCGGCGGCCGTCGAGGTAGGGTTCAACGGCGGTGGTGAGGGTATGCAGGCCGATGACCATGCGGCGGGCTGTGTCGGGATGCGATCGCCAGAGATCGGAATAGACGGCCAACAGCGTGCCGGCGGCATTGGCTCGGTCGGCACCTTCCTCGATGAGCGCGTGCAGGAGCCCGAGGCGCTGCAGGTGCGTGCAGGCGGGAGCTAGGGCGGTTTGGGCAGCATAGGCCAGCGCCGGGAACATGAAACCGCTCAGTTCCGGCCGGCGCGGATCGGCCAGCACCACGTTGGGATCTGCGTTGAACACGACAGCCAGCTCGGCGCTGGAGGGATCGAGGCCGTGCTCATGAAGCAGAAGGTTCACAAGGTTGCGTGTGGGTTCTGCGTCGTAAGGCATCGGGAGAAACTTCGTCGTGGTGGAAACAGATGGGCCGCACATGGCGGCCCGTCATTCGTGCATTACGCGCGGCCGTCCGAGGTGCGACCGGCACGGGGCGGTGGCGGTACTTTGCCGGTGGTGATCTTCGGCGCACCCGCTTGCTCAGGTTGGGCCTTGGCAGGTTGCGGGTACTGCGTGTTGCCGGTCAGAATCGGCCGGCCGTAGCGGTCTTTGTCAAGCCAGACGCTCAGATCCCAGCAGTTCTCATTATGACCTTTGCCGCCCCGGTGGCTGCGGCAGGGTGACTCATCGCTTCGGGTGCGACCTTCAGATTCAAGCGCAGTGTGGTGCTCGAATCGCTCATCGCGGGCTTGAAGGCCTTGTGCGCGACCCTTCCCGACCGGCGGAAGGGC
>JANMGQ010000228.1:0-4841 GCA_031374735.1 Hyphomicrobiaceae bacterium
TACGGGCAGAAGGCCGAGGTGAGGGGCGGCCGCTTGCTCGACTGGAGATTTATCAGCTATCTCACAATCAGTAGTAGGACAGCTGTTCAATCACCGTCAGTGCGGATGCCGCGCCTCACCCCAACCTCCCCGTGAAGGACGCGGAGAGGGAACTTCATCCGTTTTTCCCGGCGCTGATGTCGCGTTTGCGGAGGTCGCCCCCCAGGTGGCACCAATCAGTGCGGTACTCGCCCCGTACCGTCAGCCCGGGCGTAGCCTGACGTCCGCGTGGAACTGGTTGCCGGCTGTTGTCGGCTTGACCACATCGGTTCGCACCAGGAAATCACCAAAGCGCTCGCCGTCGTGACGCTCCCGCGCATAGGCGGCGAGGGCGGGCTCGAGAACTCCGATGATGCCCGTCTTGTCGACGTCCTGGGCCACGAGTTTGTTGAGGCGTGAGCCGTCGAAGGCAGCGCCGAGATAGAGATTATATTTGCCGGGCGTGCGTCCAACGAGGCCGATCTCGGCGAGATACGGTCTGGCGCAGCCGTTGGGGCAACCGGTCATGCGGATGACGATGTCGTCGTCACGAAGGCCAGCCCGGTCGAGCACGTCCTCGAGTGCAGTCACAAGGTCGGGCAGGAAGCGCTCGCTCTCGGCCAAGGCCAGGGCGCAGGTCGGCAAGGCAACGCACGCCATGCTGTTGCGCCGCAAACCCGAGGATGTGCCGATTGCAATACCGTGTGCACTGAGGATCGCGTCGATCTTCTTTTTCGCAGCGGCCGTGACGTTGGCGATGATGACATTCTGGTTGGCTGTGCAGATCATTTCACCCGTGTGGATCGCCGCGATCTCGCGCAACGCCGTGCGCAATGTGTGACCCGAGCGATCCTTGATGCGGCCGTTCTCAACGAACAGCCCGAGATGCCAAGTGCCGTCCGTGCCTTTCGACCAGCCGAGGCTGTCGCCGGTGCGCTCGAACTTGAAGGGGCGTGGGGCTTCGAGCTTGAACCCACAGCGTCGCTCGAGCTCGGCGCGGAAGGTGTCGAGGCCGCGGGTCTCGATCGTGTACTTGAGGCGGGCGTGCTTGCGCACCTCGCGGTTGCCCCAGTCGCGTTGCACCGTGACGACATGCTCGCCAACGGTGACCGCTTGCTCATGTGTGCAGAAGCCAAGCACGTCGGCTGTACGCGGGAACGTATCGCGCTCGCCGTGCGTCATGCCCATGCCGCCGCCAACGGTGACGTTCCAGCCAACCAGCACGCCCTTCTCGACGATGGCGATGAAGCCAAGGTCGTGGGCGAATATGTCGACATCGTTGGTGGGCGGCACGGCGACGACGGCCTTGAACTTCCTCGGTAGATAGGTGCGGCCGTAGATCGGCTCGACATCGTCGCTGACGACCGCACTCTTATCGCGCACCTTTTCGCCATCGAGCCAGATCTCGTGATAGGCGCCCGTCCTCGGCAAAAGGTGCGCGCTGAAATCGCGTGCGAGATCGAGTGCTGCCGCGTGCGCCTTGGACAGATGCGGGTTCGACGTCGCCAGCACGTTGCGATTGACGTCACCACAGGCCGCGATCGTGTCGAGAACCGCCGCATCGATCGCCTGCATGGTGCGGCGCATGTTCGACTTGATGATGCCGTGAAACTGGAATGTCTGGCGCGTGGTCAGCCGCAGCGTGCCGTTGGCGTAGTCGGACGCGATCGTGTCGAGCGCCAGCCACTGCGCGGGCGTCACGACGCCGCCCGGAATGCGCACGCGGATCATGAAGCTGTAGGCCTTTTCGAGCCGCTTCTTGGTCCGCTCGCCGCGCACGTCGCGGTCATCCTGCAAATACGTGCCATGGAAGCGTACGAGGTACTGATCGTCCTCGGCGATGGCGCCGGTTGCGACCTCGTCGAGCCCCTCGGCGATACCGCCGCGGAGCTGACGGCTCGCGTCCTTGATCTTTTCGTTCTTGGTGCGCTTGTCGGTCATGGGGTCGTGAACCGTGAAATCGTGAACCGTGAAGTCGTGGAAGTCGTATTTGGGAATGAAGTTATTCACGGTTCACCGTTCACGACTTCACGTTCACCGTTCTCACGACTTCCACCTCTCTTAATACACATCCCGCAGATAGCGGCCGGCCGTGCGCACATCGTCCAGCCCCTGTTCGCCGAGGATCTGTGTCAACGCCTTGTCGACATCGCGCGCCATCGTCTTCTCGTCGCCGCACACGTAGATCGTGGCGCCATCGCTCACCCAGCCACGCAGGGCATCCGCACGCGCCGCCAGCCGATCCTGCACATAGATCTTCTCGGGCTGATCGCGCGAGAACGCCACGTCGATATTGCTCAGCGCACCAGACGCGAGATGATCCTGCCATTCCAGCTGATACAGAAAGTCGGACGTGTAGTTGCGCGCGCCAAAGAACAGCCAGCTCTTGCCTTTGCTCCCTGTCGCCGCCCGATGCGCGATAAAGGCCCGGAAGGGCGCGATCCCCGTGCCGGCACCAATCATGATGATCGGCTGTGCGCTGTCTGTGGGCAGGCGGAAGTGGCGGTTCGGTTTGACGAAGAGCTTCACGGAGTCGCCGGGCTTGCGACCCGCGATCCAGGACGACGCCACGCCGTTGCGCTTGCGGCCGTGGCTCTGCCAGCGCACCGCGCTGACGAGCAGATGCGTTTCGCTGTCGTGTGCTGCGGCGCTGGACGCCACCGAATAAAGGCGAGGCGGCAAGGGGCGAAGCAAACCGATGAGTTGGTCCGCCGTCAGTGTCTCAGTGTGTTCGGCGAAGAGATCGACAATCTGGCGATCGGCCGCATACGCCGCAAAGCGCTCCGGCGTGGCAAGGGCCGCCGCATCTGAGCGCCCCGTCAGGCGCGCGTAAGCGTCGACCACTGGCCGTGTGAGCGTGGTGATATCGCGGTCTGTCAGCAGCAGGCGACTCAAACGGGGGGCTCCGGTGAGACCAACGCTGTCGAGCACGGCATCGACCAGGGCCGGATCATTTTCCGCGATCACACCGATGGCGTCGCCGGGCACATAAGACCAGCCCGTCGCGTCAGTTGAAAATTCGACATGCACGGTCTCGGCGGAAGAACCGGTGCCATTGAGATTGACGATGTCGTTGATCTCGGCCGTGAGGGGCTTGTCTGCGTCGAACGCGGGTTCGTCTTCGTCCTCGACGAGCGCGCCGCCCTTGAAGTCGACATGGACGACGGTCGAGGAGGGTGTCGCCGGCTCGGCCGGTGCGAATGCAGCGAGTGTGTCATCGGTCCAGGCGGCGGCCTTCTTCGCGAAATCGAGATCGAGTTCGACCCGGTCGGCGAAACGCGTCGCACCAAGGGCCGCAAAGCGCTCGTCAACTGCGCGGCCTGTGGCGCAGAAGTTTGCGTAGGCCGTGTCGCCGAGGGCCAGCACGGCGAAGCGAACTCCCTCCAAGCGCGGCGCGTTGTCTGCGAGCAGTCCGCGCATGAACGCTGCCGCGCGCTGCGGTGGATCACCTTCGCCCCAGGTCGCGACGATGATGATGAGGTTTCTGGTTTTGGCAATTTTCTCGAGCGACGCATCCGCCATGTCGAGCACGCGGGCATCAAAGCCCTGCTTCACTGCGGCCTTGCGTGCCTTCAATGCGAGGGTTTCGGCGTTGCCGGTCTCGCTACCAAAGAGGATCGTCAGTTGCTCCTTGGCACGTGGCGGCGCGACTGATTGCGGCGTAGGCGCACCGTTCGCCGCGTCGACGCCTGCAAGGAAACCCGACAGCCAACTCCGCTGCAGCGGGTTGGCGCGGCCCACCAGCCGGTTCAGGACATCGATCTCGTCCGTCGAAAACGGCGCTGTCTTTGGCAGCAAGGCAGTCATGGCAACCTCAAGGCGACGTGCGAAGGAATTGGACGCGTGCGGTGGTCAACGGCAAACCTGTCGATGTCGGCCCCGGCGCTCTCCCGAGCGGTATGCAGATGCGCAGGCGCGGCACGGTCTAGCCGGCTGCCCAGTGCGTTTGCGGCACAAGGCTCGCGGGATCGATTTCGATATCGAGGCCGTCAAGGTCGGACGTCAGATCGAGCTGGCAGACCAGGCGCGATCGCGGTCCGGCGCCTGCGGTCTCGCCAAGTTTGGCTCGTTCTTCGGCAGTCGGCGCAGCAAGTCTGTCGGCCCATGGGGCTGCGACGCGGACGTGGCAACTTGTGCACAGGCAGCGACCCGCGCACTCGGCTTTCAGCGGCAACCCATAACGCCGGATCGCATCAATAGCCCGCATGCCCGCCGGCGCCGCCATCGCAAAGCGACCGCCGTCGGCCAAGCGCACGATGATGTTGATGGGCGCCGCGTTCAGCGCCAGCGGGTGCGCTCCAGCTGGCGTCTGTTGGGTCGGGGTGGCTGAATGTGGCATGACAACCTCACCTATCGAAGGTGTCTCGTTATAGATGATTTTTCCTAGAAATGCCGACATCCTGGCAAATAAGAAGAAAACTATTCCATGTGTCAGGGTTTTAGAGGCCTGACGTTCTTTGGGCGCGTTGGAGGACTGAAGCATCCTCGTGCTTGGCCGCGTTGGGGGCGATTGTTGCGCGAGGGGTTTCGGGAAAGAGCCCAGGGCAAGGTCCCCTTCCATGCCCTCCTTGTCATCGACGACGCCGCAGTTTAGGCAACCAGGG
Source organism: Hyphomicrobiaceae bacterium (assembly GCA_031374735.1). GTDB lineage: Bacteria > Pseudomonadota > Alphaproteobacteria > Rhizobiales > Hyphomicrobiaceae > JABFRJ01. The sequence continues at coordinate 4,623 of JANMGQ010000228.1, forward strand.
CTAGGATGGGTGGCCGAGTGGTTTATGGCTCCAGTCTTGAAAACTGGCGTACCCGCAAGGGTACCGGGGGTTCGAATCCCTCTCCATCCGCCAAGATCCGTTAAAATCATTGAATATTTCGACATTTTCGCAAACCTCTCCCACAAATTCTCCCACATAAGCTCAATTCAGGGCCGTGGGGTGTCGCGGGTTGTCGCTCACGATTGCAGAGCGTTCCAC
>JANMGQ010000002.1:0-2828 GCA_031374735.1 Hyphomicrobiaceae bacterium
ATGTGCAAGTGGGCCGGGCTTGTGGACGGCTCGGGCTATTGAAGGCCCGACCCGACCACAATCCCTCTGGCGGAGCGAGTTAACAGAGAAGGGACATCTGAACTTTGCCAGAGAAGGGGACATTTCAACTTTGCTCCTACAGCGTAAGGGTGCTTGTTGCCGAGGCGGAAACTGATACTTATGCAGGCGAAGGCTATGGCGTCGCGTGGTTAAGGCCAGGCGAAACGTTTCGCGATCTGGAAGACACGGATACCCAATTGCCTCAGATGGTGGTGGTGCCCGCCGGCAGCTTTGTGATGGGCAGGGCTGATGTCGATAGTGATGCGGACACCAGGGATGAGTTACCTGCTCATCAGGTGACGATTCCTACGCCATTTGCCGTCGGGAAGTTTCCTATCACGTTTGACGAGTGGGATGACTTCCCAAGTAGTGGTCAACAAATCAATGACGAAGGATGGGGTGCCGGAAGCCGACCAATAATCAAGATATCTTGGGATCGCGCCCAAAAGTATGTCGAATGGCTCAGTGAATTGACCGGGCACACTTACCGCCTGCTCAGCGAAGCCGAATGGGAATATTGTTGCCGGGCCGGGACAGATACTGAATTCTCGATGGGCGACACAATCAGGCAGAGCCAAGCTTGCTTTGACGCCGACAAGACGAAGCCTGTTGGCACTTTTCCACCGAACTCGTTCGGCCTCTACGACATGCACGGCAATGTTTGGGAATGGTGTGAAGACTTTTGGCACGATGACTATCGAGGCGCACCATCCGACGCCGCTTCTTGGCTTGCAAACGGGGACGAACTGCGCGTGCTCCGAGGTGGCAGTTGGATCAATAGTGCACCGGAGTTACGGTCCAGGTATCGCATGAATGCGAACGCAACTGCACGCGACAAGCTGACCGGCTTTCGAGTGGCGCGCGACTTGGGTGACTGAAGCACCCGATGTTATCGGTTGCGGTCATCAAACATGTCTCGAAAACCTTGCGCGCCGCGCGCGTCGCCAAGGCCATGACGCAGGAAGATCTGGCCGGGCACTTGGGGCTCGCGACAGAGAGCATCAGCCATTTCGAACGCGGTGTGTCTGCGCCGAGCCTCAAGATGATCGCCGCCGCCGCTGAAGCGCTCGACGTCCAAATGGCAGACCTGTTCGTCGGCCTGAAAGAGGGCAAAGACCTTTCCCGCCAGCGCGCCGAGAACGAAGCTGTCGTGCGGCGGCTGGCGTACGATCTCGACGACAAGAACCTCGCCCTTCTGGCCAAGATCGCGACCGCCATCGGCGACCAGGCCTGAGTGGCAGACGGGCCAAACGTCAGCGGCAGGCCTATAGTGCGTTTCATGGCACGATCTCTCTATGTTCTCATCGCTTCACGCCGGCCAAACCCCCGATTTCTGGCCCTTGAGTCGATCAAACCACACTATCAAGCCATTGAAATAAAACAAACTATTGACCAAAATCGTCTCGCGCTCTAAAATTCAATCATGGCGAGCGCCGCAGCCGTTCATCGCTGCCCAAGCGTTCGCCATTCCCCACAATGCCAGGAGGCGTTTGGGCCGCGGGTTCCTCGGAGCCCACGGGAGGCGAAGTGCGCTTCTCAGAGATCGTCAGAGGTCGGACATGATTGGCAAACAGGCAAAAGTCTTCACACCCAAGAACCAACTGCAGCTCCTCGCTGCCGCCAGCAAAGGCAAGTTCCCCGAACGCGATCGATTGATCGTTCTGCTCGCCACGCGGGCCGGTTTGCGCGCCTGCGAAATCGCGCGGCTGACCTGGGGTATGGTGCTCGACGCCGACGGCAATGTCGGCACCGTACTTGATGTGCGTTCGTCGATCGCCAAGCGCGGCGCGGGCCGTCGTATTCCAATGCATCGCAAACTGCGCCGCGCCTTTGCCGACTGGAAGGCCACGTTGCCAAAGGACCGATGTGCCTCGGACTCCATTGTCGTCACCTCTCTGCAGGGCGGCGCGATGCGGGCCAACAGCATCGTCAACTGGTTCGTCGCCAAGTGCCGCGAAGCTGGTCTCGAAGGCTGTTCGTCACATTCGGGCCGGCGCACCTTCATCACCCGTGCCGCCCGCCGCGCCCATTGGGCACGCGCCAGTTTGCGCGACGTTCAAGTGCTCGCCGGTCACCGCTCGCTGCTGACCACGCAGGCCTACATCGACGGCGACAGCGACGCGCAACGCCGCCTCATCTCAATCATCTGACTTCGGCTTAAATCACGCATGGAACAAACCATGTCCAAAACTGACAAAGCAAACGGCGCGCTGAATATCCGGATGCGTCGCTCGGCCAACGACGCATTCCGTCGGGAACTGACCGGCGGCGCTGTCATGGTGTCGCCCGGCATCATCAATCTCGGTGGCAAGAACCAGCGCACCATTCTCGACGCGGTGTGCAGGCGCCACGATTTCGGCGACGACGATCCGGAAGACGATCACAGCGTCGGCGACGTTGAAGTGACATGCACGGAGGCTGAACCATCGGTGCAGTTGATCTTCTTCCGCATCGACGACGTGCCGGGGCCGGCTGGCACCAGCCGCGTGCTGACCGTGATGTTGGCCGATGAATGGTGGAAGGCCGGCCCGCCTATTGTTATGCCCGACGGCTACGACGACGAACCCGTCATCACCGAGGTCGAAGATTGCACTGGCGACGCAGATGGCCCCGATAAGAGCGAGGCCATCCGCAAGCTGAACGACGCCTTCCGTCTGTCGATGACCGGCGGCACCGTGGTCATCACGGCGGGCATCGCGGCGCTCGCAAGCAATGTTCAGCTTCAAATCATCGAGGCCGTCAAATCGTTCGACGTGTTCACGGAAGAC
>JANMGQ010000008.1:0-3389 GCA_031374735.1 Hyphomicrobiaceae bacterium
CCTTGCCTCAATGGGCATCTACATTTTTCGCAAGGATGCACTGAACAAGGCGCTGCGCATGACCCGCAGCGAGTACTACCTGGTGTTGGGTGCAGATGATCGATTGACGCCTCGCGCCATTGAGATCTATCGCGCCGCAGCGATGCGAAGCCACGCTGATATCGTGACTGCGCCGGTTACGGTGGACGGCGAAGTGGTGCGGCCCCGCAGCAGCACACAACGCTGGCGCAGCGGCCCGCCGTTGGTGTCTGCGCACAGCGTGGGCTCACTCATTCGCCGCTCGCTCCATGACGAGATCGGCCTGTACTCGCGGCGGTTTCCGATTGCTGCGGACACCTACTTTCTGCTTCAGGTTGCGGAGCGAGGCAAACGGGTCGAGGTTGCCGACGAGACGGTTGGCTCGTTTGCGACGGCCGGCGTTTCGGGGAGTGACCTGCTGGGTGCGCTTTGCGAGTCCTACCGGGCCAACGTGGCAGTACGGGGCGGGGCAGTGGGGCAGGGGCTGCTACTGTTCCTGCGCATTGTCAGGAATCGGCGTCGCATCGGGACGGCGCTGATGACACGCGAAGCCCGTTGACAGCAACCCCATCTCATCGCGAACAGACCTTGAGGGCAAGAGAATGAACGGCAGTGAACTCAAGGTTACGGTCATCATGCCGACCTACGGCCAGGCGCAGTTCATCGGCGAGGCCATTGGATCCGTGCTCAACCAGACACACCAGAAGCTTGAGCTGCTGATTTACGACGCCTGCTCTCCTGATGGAACGGGCCGCGTGGTGAGTGAATTTAGTCGTGACACTCGCATGACATATCGCCGCGAGCCAGACCATGGACAAGCCGACGCTATCAACAAAGGCATGGACGCAGCGACGGGTGACATCGTCTGCTGGCTGAACTCAGATGACCTCTTTTTTGACAACGAAGTACTTGCTCGAGTGACCGCCACTTTCGTGCGGGAACAAGACGTCGACATCGTTACCGGGGATGGCCTGTACATCGCCGAAGACGGTACGCCGGGTCGACCTATCGTTGTGCGGTCGCCCACGCTGCTGACCGCGAAGGCGATGCGGCTGGTGGATCACATGCTGCAGCCGGCAACATTCTGGCGTCGCTCAGATGTTCGTGTGGATCCGAGCTACCACTACGCCTTCGACTGGAAGTACTTCGTCGAGCTGCGACAGCATGGAGCCAAGCTTGAGTACCTGCCGCAGTATCTGGCCAAGTACCGCCTCCACGCCTCCGGCAAAACGGTTCAGGACAGCGCCGCTCGTAGGCGCGAGCTGGTGAGAGTGCTGGACTTCAGCGGCGCTCCATGGCCATTCCGGCTCTGGGCGCAGGGAATCTGGTTTGCCTATGCCGCGTCGGAACGCACGCGGATCGGTTTCCTGAAGACACTGGCACGATGGGCCAATAGCGCCGCCTACTTCGCTTCACGAAGACGGATCGCAGGGTGATGCTCTAGCGTTGGTGCACGCGATCCGGTACTCAGCCGGCGCATGCGGGTCGTGCACAAGTCGAATTCAACCCCATCGTTCAGCGCTTCGCGCATGCGCAATCGCGGCCAAAAGTTGTGCCCCGCACGCGCTTCGACGAATCCGGCCGCTCCGCATGAGCTCTCCCGGAGCATTCTTGTGCTTGAGATCGCGGCTCACGGACTCACCCATGAGCGCCGCAAGTGCACTTACATCGCCCGCGGGGAAGAACGCAACATCTAAGCCGAACAGCTCGCGATTCACAGGGATGTCTGACACTAGGCATCGTTGTCCAATAGACACTGCGTCATATACGGCTCCCCCGCCGGGCCCCCCTTCAAACAGTGTCGGTTGAATCAACGCAATTGCGCCCTTCATCAATGCGATCTGATCGGCCTTTGGCACCATGCCTAGTATGTGCACTTGGTCAGATATGCCCTCACGCAACAACGCGCTATGAAGGGACGGCAAGTACTCAGGGTCACGGTAGTCATTCGTAGGTCCAGTACAGACCAGGTCAACATTTGAGTGCGCCTTAAAAAACCGGGCAAAGGCAGCAAACGCAGTAGCGTGGTCCTTGTGTTTCCAGAATTGGTTGCAGATGATGAAGTAAGGTCCGTGCACGCCGTACCGCTCTGCCACCGGTTCATCGCGAAGCAACCAGTCCGCTTGCGGCGCGGCACTAAAAGGCAGTGGAAACACGCGCGCTCTTGCTTCAGGGTGGAAGCGCAATATGTCTTCCGCAACCGATCGCGCATTGACGATCACCGACGGCGCGCTTCGCAACATCGCCGCGAACTGTGCATCGCGAGCGTGCCGTTCAGCCAACGCAAATAGCTCCGGAAAGTATCGATGCTGAAAGTCATAGATGTACCCGACCCACGGTGTGGGGAAGTCAACCGGCAGCGGCTTTATTGATGGAATCAACACGTCCAGCGACAGCTTGCGCGCAGCGGCAGCTATCGCGGATGGTCCGAGGTCAATTTCCCGAAGCGAGATCGCCTGTTCTGCGCTATCTGCCAGATCCGTGAGGTGGCGCCCTTCCGGGATGTTGAGGGAGCCGACGGGGCGCCCGATGAGTTGCCTTGCCACACGAGAAACGGACCTCAGTGCTCGCGCTGTTGTCACCCTCGCGCCCCGAGTGGGAACCAACATGTGTAGCTCAACGGGCTCGCCAGCGTGATGAAGGCTTGAAGCCACCATTCGCAAGAAGTCAATCCCGCCGCCCCAGTCAGCAAACCCCTGGCCTAGGATGCCGATCCTTATCATCTCAATGACCTGGCTGGCACTCCCGCGTAGACACCACCTTCCACCGTGATCGACTTGACAAGCACCGCACCTGCACCGAGAACGGTCTGTGACGCGACTGCAATCCTCTCGATGACCTGAGATCCCGTGCCCGCAAGACATGCATCACCGAACCGCACGTTTCCCGAGACGTTGCAGGTTGGGTTAAACACGTTGAACGATCCAATTACGACATCGTGTCCGACGGTCGTGTTCAGGTTGAAAACATTGAAGTCGCCGACGGTAATGTCGCAGGTAAACACGCAGCCAGCGGTTATTAGGTTGCCAACGCCCAATGTGACTTGAGCCGTGTCGAGTATTGCAGTGGGGTGGATCAGGTTGGGGAACCGCAAGTGCGCCAACCGACGAAGGCTCTTCCCGATTCGTTGCCTGGACGAAGGCACGCCAATGCCGATTGCAACGTCGAGCGGCTCTGTGCCACTCCGCAGAACGGCATCAGTCCCAATGACGGTGCCGAACGGCATTCGGATGCCGACCTGTGCTTGGTCCTCGCAGACATAGACAATTTGGTCCCATCGCCCCGAAGCCCGGCAAACCGCGTCAGCTAACTGAGCCGTCTCTTTCGCAAAGCCGCTGGTACCAACGATGTAGAGGCGGCGGTTCATTGTC
>JANMGQ010000039.1:0-5968 GCA_031374735.1 Hyphomicrobiaceae bacterium
CCCTGGCGCTCGACCAGCCGTTTGCAAACGGCCAGACTCATCCCGGTACCGTCGAACCCTTCGGATTCATGCAGGCGCTGAAACATGCCGAACAATTTTCCGGCGTAGCGCATGTCAAACCCGACACCATTGTCGCCAATCGCGATGCCAGGCATGCCATTAACCTCGCAAGCACCGATTTCGATCCGTGGCGCCGCGGATCGGGCCGAGAACTTGATGGCATTGGAAAGCAGGATTTCCAGGATATCCCTGACCATCGCAAGGTCACCAAGCAGGCAAGGCAGGGGCGTGCGTACCCAGTCGACATGTTTGGCGCCAGGTATTCGCTGATTCATATCCTCAACCAAGTTGTCGACTATTTCATCCATCGCAAGGAGCAGATAGGTGGGAGCCTGGCGGTGGCGGTTGGTGTAGTCGAATACATCTTCCAGCAGTTTCGCCTGAAATTCAGCGCTCGTGCGAATACGGTTGATCATGTGAAGATCATCCGCCGTCAAGCGGGCGTTGGCTTCTTCAGCGAGCAGAACGGTGAATGCGGAGATGTGTCTAAGCGGCGCGCGCAGCGTATGCGCCATTGAATACACCAGTTCGTCCAGCTCGAGGGTGATACGTCTGAGCTCCTCGGTCCGCGCGGCTACACGTGCTTCAAGCGCGTAGTTGAGTCGCTGAATTTCGTCGCTCGCCTCGCGTTTCGCGGTGGTGTCGACAAATGAGGTGACAACCCCCGTAACGATGCCGTCGGCTAGCGTCGGCATCGCGTTGATTTCGATCCAGCGTCGCGACTTGCCGCTGTTATCGATACCCATCGCGATGGCGAGTTGCGGCAGACCGGTCGCCAGTGCGCGCATGGCGGGATGCTCGGCGCCCGGAAACTCGCTGCCGTCGTCACGTATGGCACGCCAGCGCGGGTCCAGCGAGGTGCGTCCGCGCAGTTGATCGGCGCTCAAGTCGAGGATGCGCAAGGCCGCGTCGTTCCAGCGGAGAATGGCGCCGTCCGGCCCCTGGGTGACCACGCCTTCAGCCAGCGTGGCGAGCGCTGCCCGATGATGTTCCTCGCTCCCAAGCAATTCGCGCCGCGCCAATACTTCGCCTTTGGCGCGGGCGTACGCGATGCGCCCAAGCAGCGCGATCAGCGCCAGCAAGGTGAGGGCGACGACGACATCCCGTTGCGCACGAATCCGCCACGGCGCGAGCATCCGCGCGTGATCGAAACCGGTACTCGCACTCAATGGGAAGGCACTCAAGCGGCTGAATCCCATCAGACGCTCGATACCGTCAGCCGGCGAGATGCCGGTGGCGATACCGGTTTTCTGGCCGCCTGCGGCGGATCGATACAAGGCCGAGCCGGATAAATCGCGCCCGATCGTACTCTCGATATACGGCGCGCGGGCGAGGATGACACCTTGCCCGTTAAGCACCACCGAAAGCGTGTCCGCGCTAAGCCCCAGGCCGGCGTGCATGGGTACTATAAAGTCGGCGCGAATGGCGGCCACCACCTGGATCTGCGACGCGCTGTCGGCGATGGCTACCCTTGCCAGCATCGGAATCAGGCGCGGCATGCCGGGGCCGGCCATCAGCGGTTCGCCGATCACAATGCGCTCGGAGCGCGCAAGCCGGGTGCGTGCCCATGCAAGCAATGACTCGCTTCTGGCGACATCGCTTCCGCCGACCGCATTTCCGGAGGTGTCCAGCAGATGCAGTGCGGCAATGAACGGAAAGCGCTTTTGTTGCAATGCCGCGTATCTGCCAAGCGCCGCCCCTCCGGCTTGCCCACCGGCATGGAGTTCAGCCAGGTTGGTCATCGCGGACTCGGCTTCATGGAGGGTGCGGATCGTATAACCCTCAAGCACGCTGGCCAATAGCAGTGCCCGCTCTTCACCGCGGACGACCGTTTCACGGTAATCCTGCCATGCATACAGGCTGGTCAGTCCGATCACCAGCGCACATGCGGCGGCTATCGCCGCGAGCAGCCAATTGAGCGAGGCCGGCTTCCTTGTCAGTACGGCGTCGCTTAGCATGATGCGAAATCGAACCAAAATGGCTCGACCCAAAGAGTCGGTTCGGCAGTATAGGCGTGCCCGCCGTTCGGCACCCGTGAAATCGGGCCGCCTTGATGGCTGGCCTTCAATACCGGCATCAACGTGTATCGGCGCCTGCCTTGTTAACATGCACGCATGCCCGCCGCCATGCTCACGCCAACCCAGTTCATCGCCAAGTGGAGCAAGGCATCCGGCTCCGAGCGGGCCAACTACCAGTTGTTCATCACCGGTCTGTGCGACCTGATCGGGGTCGAACAACCCGACCCGGCGCGCGAGGACACGCGCGACAACGCCTACGTATTCGAGCGCCGCGTGCAGTTCGCGCATGGCGACGGCGGCGAATCGCTCGGTTTCATCGACTGTTTCAAGCGCGGCGCCTTCGTGCTGGAAGCCAAGAAGATCAAGGCCTCGCCTGCGACCGCCTCCAAAACTTTCGATAGCGCGATGCTGCGTGCCCGCGGCCAGGGCGAGCAGTACGCGCGCGCCTTGCCGGCCGAGGAAGGCCGGCCACCGTTCGTGATTGTGGTCGATGTCGGCCGCGCGATTGAACTGTATGCCGAGTTCTCGCGCACCGGCGCCACCTACACCCCGTTTCCGGATCCGCGCACCCATCGCATCCTGCTGGATGATTTGGCCAAGCTAGAGGTGCGGGAGCGCCTGGCGCAGATCTGGCGCGATCCGCTGGCGCTCGACCCCACCCGCGCCTCGGCGCGCGTCACACGCGAAGTGGCGGCGCATCTGGCCGAGGTGGCGAAATCGCTGGAGGCTGCCGGCCATGACGCCCAGAAAGTTGCCGGCTTTCTTACCCGGTGCCTGTTTTCCATGTTCGCCGAGGACGTGGGCCTGTTGCCCAAGCGCGCCTTTGTCGAATTGCTGGAAAAGCACCGCGACGACGCCAAGACCCTGATGCGCATGACCCACGCCCTGTGGCAGGACATGGACAGTGGCGGCTTTTGCGCGGCTCTGGCGCATGACGTACTGCGCTTCAACGGCAAGCTGTTCAAAAGCCCCGAGGCGATCGAACTCAATCGCGACCAGATCGACAAGCTGCTTGAAGCCGCCAAGGCCAACTGGCGCGAAGTCGAACCGGCCATCTTCGGCACCCTGCTGGAACGTGCGCTGAACCCGGAAGAGCGCCATTCGCTGGGCGCCCACTACACTCCGCGGGCTTATGTTGAGCGCCTTGTGCTGCCGACCGTGATCGAGCCACTGCGCGCCGAATGGCTGGACGCGCAGGCCGCCGTGCTGCTGCTCACCGAGGAGGGCAAGCTCAAGGACGCGGTGGCGGCGGTACGCGCCTTCCAGAAGCGTCTGTGCGAAGTGCGGGTGCTCGATCCGGCCTGCGGCAGCGGCAATTTTCTATACGTGACCCTGGAGCACATGAAGCGCCTGGAGGGCGAGGTGCTGAACCAGCTGGCCGATCTGGGCGAAGTTCAGACCATGCTCGAAGGTGAAGGCCTGTCGGTCGATCCACACCAGTTTTTGGGGCTCGAACTCAATCCGCGCGCCGCCGCCATCGCCGAGCTGGTGCTGTGGATCGGCTACCTGCAATGGCATTTCCGTACCCGTCGCAGCATGCCGCCCGAGCCGGTGTTGAAAGACTTCCACAATATCGAGCACCGTGATGCGGTGCTCGACTATGACGGGGCCGAACCCCTGACAGACAAGTCGGGGAAGCCGGTGATGCGCTGGGACGGCCGCAGCATGAAGCCGCACCCGGTCACCGGCAAGGACGTGCCGGACGAGAGCCAGCAGATCGCGGTATGGAAATATGTGAAGCCGCGCAAGGCCAAGTGGCCCGCGGCGGATTACATTGTGGGCAACCCGCCCTTCATCGGCGCGGCCACCATGCGCAACGCCCTGGGCGACGGCTACGTCGAGGCGCTGCGCGCGACCTGGAAGGATGTGCCGGAGAGCGCGGATTTCGTCATGTACTGGTGGCAGCACGCCGCCGAGGCGGCGCGCAAAGGCGAAGTGCGCCGCTTCGGCTTCATCACCACCAACAGTCTGCGTCAGACCTTCAATCGGCGCGTGATCGAGTCACAAATGGCGGCCAAGCCGCCGCTGTCGCTTGCGTTCGCGATTCCTGATCATCCATGGGTGGATAGCACGGATGGGGCGGCGGTGCGTATTGCGATGAGCGTCGGTGAGGCCGGTGCGCAGCCGGGGCGGTTGGTGAGCGTGGTCGATGAGCGAGAGGAAAGCGAAGACGCCGTATCGGTAAAGCTGGCCGAGGTGCGGGCTCGGATCAATGCCGACCTGAGCGTGGGAGCCGATGTGTCTGGCGCTGTTCCACTCAAGTCAAACGAAGGCATTTCATCGCCCGGCGTCAAACTGCATGGCGCCGGGTTTATCGTGACATCCGGAGAGGCGACACGACTCGGGCTTGGCAACGTCACCGGGCTGGAACAGCACATCCGCGCATACCGCAATGGACGCGACCTCACGGACGCGCCGCGCGGTGTGATGGTGATCGATTTGTTTGGTTTAGCCGAGGACGAGGTCCGCCAACGCTTCCCTGCCGTTTATCAGTGGTTGCTTGAGCGCGTGAAGCCAGAGCGGGACGCGAAGGCGCAAACTAAAGATGGCGCGGGTTATGCGCGGCAATGGTGGCTCCACGGAAAGCCGCGTACCGAATTGCGGCCGATGTTGAGCCGCCTCAGTCGCTATATCGCCACCGGGGAAACGGCCAAGCATCGTATGTTCCAGTTTTTGCCCGATGACATCCTGCCGGACAACATGCTGATCGCGATCGCGCTTGACAACGCGTGCGCGATGGGAATCTTGTCGAGCCGCGTTCATGTCACATGGGCATTGGCGACGGGCGGCACTTTGGAGGATCGTCCGCGTTACAACAAGTCACGCTGTTTCGAGACCTTCCCGTTTCCTGTACGTGGAGCTCATTCAGAACGCATCGTCGAACTCGCCGAGGAGATCGACGCGCATCGCAAGCGCAAGATCGACGCGCATCCGGGCCTGACGCTAACGGGCATCTACAACGTGCTCGAAGCGCTGCGCTTGGGCCAGCCCCTCACGGCCAAGGAAAAGGTGATCAACGAGCAGGGCCTGGTGTCGCTGCTCAAGTCGCGTCATGACGAACTGGATGCGCAAGTGCTTATGGCCTACGGCTGGAGCGATCTGGCTCCGGCATTCGCCAAGGGGCCGCTCGACGAAGCAACGCGGCAGACCCTGCTGGCGCGCCTGGTCGCGCTCAACGCCGAACGCGCGGCGGAAGAAGCCGCCGGCACCATCCGCTGGCTGCGTCCGGAGTTCCAGGCGCGGGATGCCTCGCCGACGAAAGCCGCGCCGAAGCAAACCCAGACCGAGTTGGGTATCGAAGACACGGCCGCAGCGCCATTCGACATGAAGCGGCCCTGGCCCGCTGGTCTGCCCGAGCAAATGCGCGCCGTGGCCGAGGTTCTGGCCGACGCAGGTGCGGCGCTGACCGAGGCCGAGATCGCGGCCCATTTCACGGGCCGCGGCCCGTGGAAGCGACGTCTGCCGCAGATTGTTGATACGTTGGTGGCGCTGGGGCGTGCGCGCAAGCCTCTTGGCAAGGTACAGGTAGGTTGATGCGTTTATAAGCGTGTTGGCTCGTGGTTTGTGTTTTTTTTGACAGCGCAGCACTTCCGTGGTGGATTGACATTGGCAACCGGTTGATTCAATATACTGATGAAAAATACAGTTATTGGAGAAGCAATGAACATTTCGGGAAAAGCTCAGGTCGATCCCATTGATGGATTGCCAATAGCTGAGGTCGGTCAGTGGGCAAAACGCAAACACGAAATCATCTCTCATTACGTGACCATAACGAGTGCAGTGCGACGCAAATTTGTCGGGCGTAGTGCATTCGTTGACCTCTATTGCGGGCCAGGGCGCGCTCGTATCAAGGATTCGACGGAAATCATTGATGGCAGCGCGGTCATGGC
>JANMGQ010000050.1:0-60473 GCA_031374735.1 Hyphomicrobiaceae bacterium
CGCGTGATTTTCCCTTCAAGCCTGCATCGCTTCAGTCAAAGCACGGACTCCCAGAATCGTCATCACACGCTTCATATTGTAGGCGAGCACGTTCAGCGCCATTTCGGTCGCCACCTTCGGCAACGTCATCGTGTGAAAGTGTGTCCAACCCATCCAGCATTTGATGGTACCGAACGGATGCTCGGCGGTTGACCGGCGCAGTGTCATCGCATCGGGCGTGTTGTCGAGTCGGGCCTGAACTTTCTCCAGCACAGCCTCGTGTTCCCAACGCGAGATGCGTCGCTCGGGACCGGTCGTGCATTGCGCTTTGAGGGGGCACGCTTTGCATGCGTTCGTCCAATATCGGCGGATCTTCTTGCCATCTTCTTCGCCGGTAAAACGGTAGGTCAGTTGTTGCTTGGCCGGGCAGCGATACACGTCCTCGGCAGCGTCATAGACGAAGTCCTGCTTGCCGAAGCGACCCTCGGCTTTCGATCCCGACGTTTGCGGCTTCGGCAGCGTCACCGTGATGCCGGCGTCCTCGCAGGCCTTGATCTGATGGCCTTCGTAATAGCCGCGATCCGCAACGACTTCGAGCTTTTCACTACCAAGCTCCGTGCGCGCCTGTTCGGCCATGCCGGAGAGTTGATTGCGGTCGGTGCCGATGTTGGTCACCTCGTGCGCAACGATGAGATGGTTCGTCGTGTCGACAGCGGCCTGCACGTTGTAGCCGACGATGCCCGTGTCCTTGCCGCTCGTCGCCATCGATCGGGCATCGGGATCGGTGAGCGAGATCTGCTTGTCTGCGCTGGCTTGCAGCTGCGTGTTGATCGCATTCAAGCGCGCTGTCTCGTCCTTGAGTTTCGCGACCTTCTCCTTCAGCCGCGTGATCTTTGCCGCCGGCACGTCAGCGCCACCCGCGGCTTGCCGATCTGCGGTTTCGAGCTGCGACATGTAGCGCGCGATGCTCTCGTCGATACGTTCGAGCCGGCGCGCCATTTTGCCTTCGGTGAAATTCTTGTCGCGTGCGTTGACGGCGTCCAAGCGAAGCTTGGCTCCGCCAAGACGAACTTGCTGCCGTCGATAGCGACGCTGGCCTCGCTGAGCAGATTGAGCTTGCGGCACAGCGCGACGAACGCGCGGCAGGTTTCGCCAATGGCCTTGCCGTTGTCGCGGCGGAAATCGGCGATGGTCTTGAAGTCTGGCGCGAGGCGGCCGGTCAGCCAGATCAGTTCGATGTTGCGCTGGCACTCGCGTTCAAGGCGGCGGCTCGATGGAATGCGGTTGAGATAGCCGTAGATGTAGATCTTGAGCATCGTCGCAGGGGCATAGCCGGGGCGGCCGACATCCAACGCCTGCGCGCTCGCGAAGCCGAGCTTGCCGAGATTGAGTCCGTCGACAAAGGCGTCGACGGCCCGCACCGGATTGTCATCGCCGACGTAGTCCTCGAGCACGGCCGGAAACAGCGTGCACTGGCTGCGATGCACTGGCTGCGACCGACACCTTCCACAAACCCGGCCATGCTGCCCCCGCCGATTCATTATGGCAGGATAGCATACTCCGGGTACGTCCAGAAGATCCGCACACGTTTTCACACAGCCTGGGCCCTTCTCGGACGGTCACCAACTGCTGGAACAAAAACGGTCTCTGGTGAGCAGCGGAAGTCGTTCGGTCAGCCGGCTAACAAGCGGCCGCCCCTCACCCCGACCCTCTCCCCGTGAAGCCCCGTGAAGGACGGGGAGAGAGAGGCGCGCGCATCGCGATGCCCGCTCCTGGTCAACCTCGCCCGTCATCGCGCCCCGATTCAATGTCACGTACCTCGTCGGCGGTGGCATCAGCGCCGCTGGGCTGTCCGAGGCGATGCCGTGATCGCATCGGGCAGACCCCTGTGCCCCGCCTTTGTCGCCAACACGAGCGAACGACGGCCGTCGTTTGCTCAGACCATCAACTCTTCCGCTGCAATACCAATGCTCCGCCGGCATCGACCGATACGTCGAACGTTGGCGACACATAGGTCGACGTCCCTGCTTCGACAACGATACACGGCCCAGCGATCTGCATACCCGCCTGTAAATTCACGCGGCTGTAGACCTGCACCGCGATCTCGACGCCTGATTTCGTGTCCAGCACCCGCTGTTCGCCGGCGCTCGCCGGCGCGGCGACACGTGCTGGCACAGCAAGCCGTGGTGGCGCTGTCTCGGCCGTAGTCGCAACCACAACCCAGCTCATGATTTCGATCGCAGCCGATGGAATGTGGCGCGCAAACAAGCGGCGATACTCGGTCTCGAAGGTGTCCCGCAGCGCCGTTGCGTCGCCTGCTGTCAGCGCGCGCGCGGGCAGCGCCACGTTGATCTCGTGACCTTGGCCGGCATAGCGCATGAAGGCTGCGTGCTTCGTCGTGATCGCACGGCCACCGGCAGCGCCGCGTGCATACATCGTTGCGGCTGACGCCATCTCATCGAGCAACGTGTTTGCCGCCGCAGCGTCGAACGGATCCAGACGCATGTAACGTGATCGGATCATCTCGTAGGCGGCAGGCGCTGCAAGAAAGCCGATGGCCGATCCGACGCCCGCATCGGCCGGCACGATAATCCGGTCAATGCCGAGCTTCTCGGCGAGACGGCTGGCATGCAGTGGCGCCGCGCCGCCGAAAGCGACCATCGTGCGTTCAGCCACAGCGGCACCACGCTCGACGGCGTGTACGCGCGCCGCGTTGGCCATGTTCTCGTCGACGATTTCAGACACGCCGAGGGCTGCCTGTGCGCCATCCAATCCAAGCGGTTTGCCAACGTGCAGCGCCAGCGCCGCGCGCGCCTTGCCGACGTCGATGCCGATCTTGCCACCCGCGAATTTCGCCGGGTCGATCTTGCCGAGCGCAAGATCCGAGTCCGTGACGGCAGGCCGCGTGCCGCCGCGGCCATAGCTCGCAGGTCCCGGCTCTGAGCCAGCGCTCTCCGGGCCGACGAGAATGCGCTTGAGCTCGTCAACGCGCGCCAGTGAGCCGCCACCGGCGCCGATCTCGACCATTTCGATCACGGGTATGCGCACGGGAAAGCCCGAGCCCTTCATGAAGCGCGATTGGCGGTCGACTTCGAATGTGCGCGCCATCAGCGGCTTCCCGTCGTCGATCAGGCAGATCTTGGCCGTCGTGCCGCCCATGTCGAACGACAGGATGCGCGTCTCGCCCCGCTCGGCCGCGATCTTGGCGGCGAGTATCGCGCCGCCCGCAGGGCCCGATTCGACCAGCCGGATCGGATAGCGCACCGCCGTTTCAAGCGCCGCGAGCGAGCCGCCCGACGTCATCAGGTGGATGGCCTTGGTGTAGCCGCCGTCCGCGAACTCTGACTTCAGTCGGCCAAGATAACCCGCCATCAGCGGCTGCACATAGGCATTGCAAATGGCCGTTACTGTGCGCTCGTACTCGCGCGCCTCAGGACAAACTTCAGACGACAGTGTCACTGTGATGTTGGGCGCCGCCTCACGCAGGATCGCGCCGATGCGCTGCTCATGCGCGGGGTTCACATAGGAATGAATCAGCGCCACCGCCACGCTCTGGATGCCCGCTTTCACGAGTGCTGCCGCAACGTTGCGAACCGCAGCTTCATCAAGCGCGAGGCGCACCGCGCCGTGCACATCCATGCGCTCGGGCACCGTGAAGCGCAGATCGCGCGGCACCAACGGCTTCGCCTTTTCGATATAGAGGTCGTATTGGTCGAAGCGGCCTTCGTCGGCGATCTCGATCACATCGCGAAAGCCGTCCGTCGCGATCAACGCGGTCCTGGCGCCTTTGCGTTCGATGATGGCGTTGGTCGCAAGCGTGGTGCCATGCACAAACACGTCGATGTCGCGCATGCTCTTGCCAGCTTCAGCCAACACCAGTTTCGTGCCCTCGACCACGGCCTGCTCAGGTGCGCGCGAGGTGGTCAGCACCTTCGTTGTGAAGCGGGCATCGCCCACATCGAGCACGATGTCGGTGAACGTGCCGCCGATGTCGGTCGCAAGGCGGATCGATTTGGTCATCTGGCTCGGAGGGTTGGCTTGTCTGTGCGGCGGGTTTACGGGACCTTGCCGGAAACGCCAAGACCGCGACCCGACCCAAGTGGCGCTATCAACGAGGCCGAGATGAAGCTGCCGACCCTCCCCTTCACCACCACCGATTGGTCAAAGATAGAGCCGACCCGTCATGCCGGTGAGACGGGATCTGCACTTTGGCGCACGTTCAACGCAGGCGACCTGCGCGTCCGTAGTGTTGAGTATTCGGCTGGCTACCTCGCCGACCACTGGTGTGATCGCGGCCACGTGCTGTTCGTGCTCGACGGTGAATTGGTCACGGAGTTGAAGGACGGCCGCACGTTCACGCTGCGACCGGGCATGAGCTATCAGGTCTCTGATTTCGGCGATGCGGCCCACCGCTCGCGCACGACAACTGGCGCCAAGCTTTTCATTGTCGACTAAACGGTGAGCGATACCTCAATTCGGCGACTGCTCCGCACGCGACCAAGCCTCGGCCAATCGATTGAGCACCGGCTTGTGCAGCTTGCGCGTGCGCGAGTTCCACGTCTTGGCGTCGATATCGATATCGCCTTGAATGGCGCGCGCCGTGCCAACATCGCCCGTATCGAGACAGAACATCGCATACTCGGCGCGGCCTTCAATACCGCCGTGATCCTTCGCGGCTTGCGCCAAGGCTGCGCGCGCGCCCTCTACGTTACCCTGGGCCCAGCGGGCGTGCCCTAGCAGAATGAGCGTGTCGGTCGACCGATAGCTGGGTGTCTCAGCGCGCACGGCATCCAGAAGGCGCACAGCCTCATCGAAATTGCGCATCGCAAGGTGGGCGCGTGCTGCCCCCACCCGCAGGTCTGGATCTGAGCCAAAGGGCCCTGCGAGGCAATTGCGATAATGTGCGACCGCGTCCGGCAGCTTGTCCGCCTCCAGCAAGGCAGCTGCCAGCCTCGCTTCGTTCTGTGCCGTCGGCGTGATTTCGAAGGCCTCACGTGCGGCCCGCAGATCGCGCCCGGGATCGACCACCTTGGCCAGGACCGCGCCAGCCTGACGAACGCCGCGCTGGATGCGCATGTCCGGCAGATACTCCGTAAAGAAGTAGGCAATCGACCCGAGCAGCGGGAACGAGAAGAGGATGATCAGCCAATACATCTGTCGGCTGGTTTTCAGCGCATGCACAGCGAAAAAGAGGGCGATCAGTACGTGAAGGCCCAATCCAATATACGGCATATGCGTCCCCCATCCCCCGTTATGGCGCAGTGTTGCGGGTGTTCGCGTCGCTTTGCAACCGTTCGGCCTGCCCGTGCGGCCTATTTGAGGGCCGGTTGGTGAAAACGCTCTGACTGCGTTACAGCCTTGCCAAAACCGGAGCCGGCCGAGACCTATGCCAACCAACATCTTGCGCGGCGACAATGTGAAGCCCAAGGGCCGGCGCCCGCTGCGTGTGGCGGGCGAAGTGCGCCAGGTGGTGATCCGCGCCGGCAAGGTGGTTATCCGCGCCCGCCTGCTCGAGACGGTGACGGCCGAGCGCATCTGGCAGCAACTGCCGATCTACTCAACGGCAGAGACCTGGGGGCAGGCCGTGCATTTTGAAACGCCCGTCGAAACAGGGCGTGAGCGGACAGCCAAGCACAATATCAAAGCGGGCGAGATCGGCTACTGGACGGAAGACGATCGGGTCATCGTCGGCTTTGGCATGACGCCGATTTCGAAGGCCGGCGAAATCCGAATGCCAAGCCCAGTTAACATCTGGGCGATGGCCATGGACGACGTGACAGCACTGGCGTCGGTACGGCCCGGCGAGCGCGTTTCGGTGTTGGCGGCCGATTCCTGATGCGGGATAAGCGCCTTCGCCGCGTTGACACGGCGACCACAGCCCGCTTGTAAACAGATCGAGAAGAACGATGGCGGCGCCCCCGAGCCGAAGTCGAACCGGAGTATTGCGATGCAACTCGGCATGGTCGGGCTTGGCCGCATGGGGGCGAACATTGTCCGCCGCCTGATGCGGGATGGGCATTCATGCGCGGTGTATGATCGCGACCCGGCGCCGGGCCTCGCGCTCGCCAAGGATGGTGCGACGGCCGTAACCTCGCTCGCAGGTTTTGTCGACGCGCTCGCGCAGCCGCGTACGGTGTGGGTTATGCTGCCGGCAGGCGCCGCGACGGAAGCCGCAATCGACGAACTCGCAGGCCTGTTGTCAGCCGGCGACACGATCATCGACGGCGGCAACACGTTTTGGAAAGATGATGTTCGTCGCGGCAAGGCACTGGCCGCACGGGGATTGAACTACGTCGACGTCGGCACCTCCGGCGGTGTTTGGGGACTTGATCGCGGCTATTGCCTGATGATCGGTGGCGACAAAACGACCGTCGACCGGCTCGATCCGATTTTTCGCACGCTCGCGCCGGGCGCGGGTGCGATCGAAAAGACACCACATCGCGACGGCCACGATCCGCGCGCCGAGCAGGGCTACATTCATGCTGGGCCGAACGGCGCTGGCCACTTCGTCAAGATGATCCACAACGGCATCGAGTACGGCATGATGCAGGCCTTCGCCGAGGGCTTCGACATCCTGAAGCATGCCAACACGTCGAAGCTGCCGGCTGAACATCGCCTCGATCTCAATGTCGCCGATATCGCCGAGGTCTGGCGGCGTGGCAGTGTGGTGACGTCGTGGCTGCTCGATCTGACAGCAGCGGCTCTGGCCGAGGACAGAGAACTCGCCGAGTACTCAGGCCACGTCGAGGATTCCGGCGAAGGCCGCTGGACGGTGCAAGCGGCGATCGAGGAAGCTGTGCCGGCCGAGGTTTTGACCTCGGCGCTGTACACCCGCTTTCGCTCGCGCCAGGACCATACGTTCGCGGAAAAAGTGCTCTCGGCCATGCGCAAAGGCTTCGGTGGACACACCGAGCCGACCAAAAAAGGTTGAGCGATGGTTGAGATCAAACCACCTTCGATATTGCTGCTCATGGGCGTCTCCGGCTGTGGCAAGACGACGACGGCGCAGCGTCTCGCGAAGCGTTTGAACTGGACATTCCGCGATGGCGATAGCTTTCATCCGGCAGCCAACGTCGCAAAGATGCAGGCAGGCATACCGTTGACCGATGACGACCGCTGGCCTTGGCTCGACAGCATCGGAGCCTGGATGGATGAGCTGCTTGCGTCGGACATCCCGGGTGTCGCCACGTGCTCGGCCCTGAAACGCAGCTATCGCCATCGCCTCCTGCACAACCGGCCCGAGGTGCAGCTGATCTACCTCAAGGGCACGCAGGATTTGATTGCCGATCGCATGTCCCGTCGACGCAATCACTTCATGCCGCCAGCTTTGCTGGCGAGCCAGTTCGCGACGCTCGAAGAACCCCGCGGCGCGGAACGCCCCATCGTGATCAACATGTCGATGCCGCCAAACCGCGTCCTTGAACGCATTCTGACGCTCACGCGGCTGCACGAGCCGCGCGATGCAGGCCTGGGGCACGCGGTCGTCGAGAGATAGCGAAGGTCAACCCGATGGCAGCGGCACGGCCGTGGTGTCGGCGTGCGAAAAGCGGCGACGGCCGATGCGCGTGATGCGCAGGCGCGAGGGGCAGTTCGGGTCGGGGCAAGCGACCTCGGCATCGCTGGTCATCCAATCGTTGCGATGCGTCTCGCGCTGTTTCGCCGCCAGCAACGGCAGCACCGACGCCAACGAATAGATCGAAATGCCCTGCCCCGGCGGCAGATGCAGCATCTCCCCGCGCAGCTCGAAGTGATCGCCAATCTTGGCGCCACAATAAAGCTTGGCCCCCGGCGGCGCGACCACCTCGACGCGCAGATCGTAGAGTTCGAAGTAGTCGTCCGCCATGGTCTGGTCTCGCCTGTGTAATTCGGCCTGAGCACAATCCCGCTACAGCTCGTCGTGGCACGACCCGTAGGACAAATCAGCGAAGCACGATAAATGGCGGTACGCAAAACGAGACCGCCCATGCAGATCCCACGCTCCCTCAAGCCCATTCATATCGTCGGCATCGGCGGCATTGGCATGAGTGCCATTGCCGATGTGCTGCAGGCGCAGGGCTACAAGGTGCAGGGCAGTGACCAGAAAGACAGCGCCAACTGCGAGCGTCTGCGCGCGAAAGGCATTCCTGTTGCCGTTGGCCACGCGGCGGACAACCTCAAAGGCGCGGGCTACGTGGTCATCTCAACGGCTGTGAAGCCGGGCAATCCCGAACTCGACGGTGCGCGCGCGCAAGGTCTGCCGGTGATCCGCCGCGCTGAAATTCTGACTGAAATCATGCGCGCGTTCCGCACCATCTCGATCACCGGCACACACGGCAAGACAACCACGACCTCGCTCGTCTCGCATCTGCTGGCCGATGGCAGCCTCGATCCGACCGTCATCACCGGCGGCATTATCTTGGACTGGGGCACGAACGCACGCCTCGGCAAGGGCGATTGGATCGTCGTCGAAGCCGACGAGAGTGACGGCACGTTCGTGCGTCTGCCGACGGAAATCGGCGTGGTCACCAATATCGACCCGGAGCACCTCGATTATTTCGGCACGGTCGAGAACATGCATCGCGAATTCGCGCAGTTCTTCACGCAGATCCCGTTTTATGGCCTCGCGGTGGCATGCATCGATCACCCAGTCGCGCGCAAAATGATCGCCGATCTCGGGCTGCGCCGCGACAGCCGGCGCCTGCTCACCTACGGGACGCACGCGGAGGCCGATTTGCGCCTGACGCGCGTCGCTGTTGCAGGTCGCATCACGACGTTCGATGCGACGCTGTCAGCGCGTGTGAAGGGCGGTGCGCGCACCATCACGGGATGGCAGATGCCAGTGCCGGGCCATCACAACGCGCTCAACGCCTTGGCGGCAATCGCCATTGCGAGCGAAGTTGGCATGAGTGACAGCGCAATCGAGGCAGCCATGGCGCGCTTTGCTGGCGTGAAGCGCCGCTTCCAGCCGACCGGCACCTGGAACGGCGCCACCATTTACGACGACTACGGCCATCACCCCGTTGAGATCGCAGCCGTGCTGAAGGCCGCGCGAGCGGGCCAGACGTCGGGCCGCGTCATCGCCGTGTGCGAGCCGCACCGCTACACGCGCGTGCGAGACTTGATGGACGAGTTCGCCACCTGCTTTTCCGAATGTGACAGTGTCATCATCGGACCGCTGTACGCGGCCGGCGAAGCGCCCATCTCTGGCGTATCGAGTGCCGAACTCGCCGCCAAGATCCGCGCGACCGGCCATCCTGACGCCGTCGCGGTGGACACGCCGACGGCTATTGTCCTGGCGCTGAAATCACGCGTGAAAGATGGCGACACGGTGCTCTGTTTCGGCGCCGGCTATTCGACCGACTGGGCCCACGCCATGCCGCAATGGCTTGCGGCGTGACGGCCAGTTGAAGCAACCCCTGCGCCGCAATTGAGGCTTCCGGCTTGTCGTGGTACGTTGCGCGAACATAGACGGAGGTGGCCGGCATGGACATCACGATTACCCTTGGCCCGGATGACGAACGCTTCGTGCGCGAAGAGGCGGAAAAGCGCGGTGTCGCGCCCGAGCGTCTGGCCGAGACGCTCGTTTCCGGTGCGCTCGAGCGCGAACGCAAGGCGGCGCAGATCGCTGCCATGTTTCGCGCTTGGGAGGTCGAAGACAGCGCGAACCCAGATGACGATACATTTGAGACGATCGTGAAAGGATTGAACGAGGAGCGCGCCGGGTATCGGCTGCATTTCCCGCCTGAGCTCAAGGGGAAAACCTGGTGACCATCGTTGTGCTGGACACCGCTCCACTCTCGATCGTAACGAACCCAAAAAGCTCGATCGAGACGGTGGCTTGCCGCGAATGGGTCGTCCGCCTGGCTGCCCATGGTTCGACAATCGTTGTCCCCGAGATTGCGGATTACGAACGGCGCAGAGAACTGTTGCGCGCCGGAAAGGTCAGAGGCCTCCGTCACCTCGACGACTCTATCTCGCGCGTAACGTACCTTCCCATCACCACTGACGCCATGCGCAAGGCGGCCGAACTCTGGGCAGAGGCCCGCAAGACAGGCCAACCAACGGCGTCAAATGCGGCGCTGGACGGTGATGTGATCCTGGCCGCGCAGACCCTGACTGCCTTTGAGGCGAAGGCGATCATCGCAACCAGCAACGTCGCGCACCTGACCCGCTTTGCTCGCGCCGATGTCTGGTCCAACATCACGTGACCCAAGACGACAAGAGTTCTCCGGTAACAGGCATCCTCATGGCAAGCACGTTCGACGGCGCGACGATCGAAGTCACCGGCGTCAAGGTGCGCCGCCTGCTGGTGCCATTGCGCCGACCACTGAAAGTCAGCTTCGGCACATTCACCGAAGCGCCCATGCTCGCCGTCGAGCTGGAGACAAAAGGCGGCACACCCGGGCGCGTGCTCGGCTTCACGTTTCACAAGCTGGGCCTGACGCTGCTGCCACAGGTGCTTGAGCATCTGGTTGGCGTCGTCAACGGACGCCAGATCACGCGTGGCAACATCATGCAAATTCACGACCTCTGTCAGAAGTCGTTGATGCTGCTTGGACATGAAGGCGTCACGCAGATGGCGCTGTCGTTCTTCGACATGGCGCTCCACGATGCGCTCGCCCGTGCAGCGGGAGTCCCGCTGTATCGCCTGCTCGGCGCAGAAAGCGCAGCCCTGCCAAGCTACAACAGCTGCGGCGGTAGTCTGATCCCGGCGGAAGCGGCGGCCAAGGAAGCTCAGGAGCTGATCGCCGAACATGGCGGCTTCGCGCACATCAAGATCCGCCTCGGACGTGGCCAGATCGCGGAGGATATCGCCGCAGTCAATGCCGTGCGCGAGGCGCTCGGGCCAAGCAAGATGGTGTCGGTCGATTTCAATCAGGCTCTGCCGGCCGCTACCGCCTTCGATGTCTGCCGCGCCTTCGACGGCGCCGGCCTCGGCTGGATCGAGGAGCCCGTGACCTATGACGACTACGAAACGCAAGCGCGCTTGACGGCAAAGCTGTCGACGCCGGTACAGATCGGCGAGACATGGTGGCACTGGCGCGTGGCGCATCGTGCGATCCAGGCGCAGGCCTCAGACTACATCATGCCTGACATCCTGCGTATTGGCGGCGTCACCGGTTGGATGCGGGTGGCGCAGGCCGCGTCAATCGCGGGCATCCCGATGTCGTCACATCTGTCGCCGGAGTTTTCGGCACACGTGCTGGCAGCCACGCCGACGCGCGGCTGGCTCGAATTCATGGATTGGGGTCAAGAGCTGCTGGAGCATCCCGTGATCCCTGATAAGGGCATTGCGCGGCCCAGCGAAAAGCCGGGCGCGGGCATGGATTTCCGCGAAACCGTACTCGCCAAGCACCTCGTCAGCTGATGCTTGCCGCAAGCCGCCTGCCTCGCTATGCCCAGGCCTTCGCCGAGCCTTGAAAGTACAGCCATGTCCGATACGCCTCCCGACCGTCTGTCCGTTGATCCAGCCAGCCCGTTCTATGACGAGGCCCTGTTGAAGCGTGGCGTCGGCATCCGCTTCAAGGGCATCGAAAAGACCAACGTCGAAGAGTATTGCGTATCTGAAGGCTGGGTCCGCATCGTCGCCGGTGCCGCACGCGATCGCGCCGGCAAACCGATGCTCCTGAAGCTTGCTGGCACCGTCGAGGCATATTTTCAGGACATCGTGGCAGATCCGTCACAGGGCGGATGATCCGCAAGCGCGGCATAAACATCGCTGTTTCATGATGTTAGCCCACAACGTGCGGCGCGACAGCAATGAATACATTGATTTGAATAAAAAGTTTTCTTGTCAGCAGCGTGAGAAGCGCAGCGTTTTTTTGCTAGATTAAATGCGCAGTCTTGGGGTCTAGTTGTGCGCCCACCCGACGAGAGTTTGCTCGGCCTTAGGGCCTGGGAGCAGCAGCGACAGAACCGTCGTCGGCGGCTATTGCGACGCAGCACGTTGCTCATGCTTTTGGCGACTGTGGTCGGTTGGAACCTGCCTGAACCAGCCAATCCGTTCGTCCTGACGGGCATCGTCGAGCCTGCCGGGCAGCTCCGCCTCGAACAAGCAAAAGCCGTTGCAGCTGCCGTCCACGCCCGCGAAGCAGCGCAACGCGCAAGTGATCGCCCGCCGCCAAAACTACTCGAAACCAAGCTTGAGCCGCTGTCGCCACCACCGTTCTCGCCGGCCGACGTGAAATGCTTGGCACAGGCGGTCTACTTCGATGGTCGAGGCGACAACATTGCCGGGCAGATCGGTGTGGCCCAGGTCTATCTGAACCGCCACCGCGCGGCGCCAGACGCCACGTTATGCCAGATCACGGCCGCCGCCATGGCAAAGGGCGATTTGTGCCGTTCGGCGCTGGCGTGCCCGAACAAGGCGATCCCAAGCGCGTCAAATCGTTTCTGGATGCAGGCGCAGTGGGTCGCTGAGGAAGTTGCTGCTGGCCGGGCATTCTTGCGCGAGTTGGAACACACATACCGCTATCACTATTATCTCGCGCAGCCTGCGTGGCGTCTGACCCAACGGCCCGTCCGTCGCCTCGGGCAGAACATCTTTTATGTCTCGGCCGCGAGCGAACCGGATATGACATTCGTTTCAAAGCGTCGGCCTTGGGATGAGACCGCGCAGTTCGAAATGATCGGCGAAGAGCAGTCCCTCTCGGCCAGTTCCTCGGCAGGTCATCTGGTGACGTCATCGACGCCGGTATCGGCGAGCGGGCTGCGCAAGCCTCAGCCTGTTGTTCGGGCAGCAGACAATGGCCAAAGCTTCAATCCGTTCGGCAATGGACAAGACGCGCGTTGAAGTCAGCCGATCTTGATCCGCGTACCGGGCCCAAGATGCGCCAGAACGCGACGCAGATCGTGCAGCGTCAGTGCAATGCAGCCGTCAGTTGGCTGAAAACCAACCCGCGCGAGATGTACGAAAATGGCGCTTCCCATGCCGCGCCGTCGCGGTAGGTCATTGTGCCCGAGCACGACCACGATGTCATAGAGGTGATCCGCGCGCCACAGGCGCTCGGCACTCGCGGGATAGGGGTGTCGAACGCGCCGATTGTAGTTGCGGTCTGAGGGCGCATCACACCAGCCGTCATCGGGCCTGAGGACAGACACAGGCAATGCCGTTCTCGGGCGGGGAACCCGATCAGCTCGGTAGAGCACGCGTCGCACCGCCCACGTCCCAAGTGGTGTGGCGCCGTCCCCTTCGCGCTTTACAGATCGGCAGCCGCCCCTGCCAAGGGCGCACGGAACATTTGAGTGTCCGAGCGGGACCACGCCTTGTGTGAGAGCGGCCGAGCGCACATGCACACGCACAATCCGCTGTCTCGTCGAAAACACCAATTGCATGTCCTTTTGTTGACACGAAACAGATGGTACATGACTGTCCCAGTTCGGCGATACCTCGCCCCGTCTAGGACAGCCCGCATGAGCAACGTACGCTCGATCCTTCTGGTCGATGACGACGACGACCTGCGCGACAGCCTTCGCGATCAGCTCGCCTTGTACGACGAGTTTCAGATCCTGACCGCGCCAAGTGCCACGAAAGGCATTGAATTGGCCAGGAAAGAGCGCCTTGATCTCGTCTTGTTCGATGTGATGCTGCCCGACATGGACGGGCGTGAGGCTGTGAAGCTCTTGCGCAAGGGCGGCTTCAAAGCGCCGGTCATCATGCTGACGGCAAACGACAGCGAAGCCGACATGATCCTAGGCCTTGATTCAGGCGCCAACGATTATGTGACCAAGCCGTTCAAGTTCGCCGTACTGCTCGCACGCATGCGCGCCCAGTTGCGTCAGCACGAGCAGAGCGAGGATGCGGTCTTCACCATCGGCCCCTATGCGTTCAAGCCGGCGGCGAAGCTGCTGCAAGCGCAGGATGGCAAAAAGGTCCGTCTGACGGAAAAAGAAACATCAATCCTGAAGTATCTCTACCGCGCCGGCGAAAAAGTGGTCACGCGCGAGGTGCTGTTGGCAGAAGTGTGGGGCTACAATGCCGGTGTCACGACGCACACACTCGAAACTCATATTTATCGTCTGCGCCAAAAGATCGAACAAGACCCGGCCAAGGCCGAGCTGCTGGTGACCGAAGCTGGCGGGTATAAGTTGGTACCCTAGCCCCTACCGTTCACTCAAACTCTGCCTTGCGCATCTTCTTCACGGTCGCGCGCTTTTTCTTCGTATCGACACGCCGCTCTTTCGAGGCGCGCGTCGGCTTGGTCTTGATCCGGGGCTTCGGCGGCACGGCCGCTTCCTGGATCATGTCGACCAAACGGTCCCTCGCGTCCTTGCGATTCATATCCTGCGTACGATGACTATCGGCGCGGATGACCAGAACGCCGTCCTTGGTCATCCGGCTGCCCGCCAGCCGCATGAGCCGCATCTTGATCGACTCGGACAAAGCCGCCGTCGCACGCACGTCAAAGCGCAGCTCGACAGCCGTCGAGACTTTGTTGACGTTTTGGCCGCCAGGACCCGAGGCGCGCACGAACTGCTCCGAGAGTTCATGATCCTCGATCGAGATTCGGTCTGTAATGCGCAGCATCAGCGTCCCGCGAAGACTTTGATGAAGTTGTCGGAGAGCGGCTTGAACAGGAAGCTCAATGCCGTCCGGTCGGTTGTGGTGATGAATGTCTCAGCCAGCATACCCGGAGCAAGGTTGGATCCCTTGAGCTTTTCAGCTTGCCCCTCATTGAGGCGAAAGCCCACCGTGTAGAACGTCGCTCCGGTCTGCTGGTCTTTGGTTGTGTTCGGGCTGATGCGGAACACGTGGCCGAGCACCTCGGGTGTGATGCGCTGGTTGAAAGACGTAAAGCGGATGCGCGCCTGTTGCTTGAGGTAGACTTGGTCAATGTCTTGAGGTGCGATCTTGGCTTCGATCACCAGCTCTTGAGGGTCTGGCACGATGAGCATAAGCGGCTCGCCCTGATTGACCACGCCACCAACCGTATGCACGTTCATCTCGTGCACGATACCAGATGCCGGTGCGCGGATCTCCACACGCTGCAACTGGTCTTCGGCAGCCTTCCGCCGCTCCGTCAGTTCGACGATTTTTGCTTCCGCCTCGCGCAGGTCCTTGTTGCTCTCTGCAACTCGGTCTCGATCGATCTGCTTGATCTGGCTTTCGGTTTCACGAATCTTCGCAAGGCCCTGCTCAAGGCGTGACTTTGCATCGCCGACGATGCCGTCACTGCGCGCAATTTCACGCTCCAGCGACGTTAAGCGCGTTTTCTGCACCAGCCCCTTCAGTCGCAACGGCTCAAGAGCCTGCCGCTCCTCGGTGGCGATGGCGAGTTGCTCGCTCGTGGCGCGCATTTGCATTTCGGTGCCTTGCATTTCTTTCTCGGTTTGCGTGACGCGCTCGCGCAGCTGCGACTTTTGCCCTTCACGCGCCATGCGGCGTGCATTGAACAGCTTCACCTCGCTATCGATGGCCTGGCGCGTCGTCGGATCCTTGGCGGCCGCGTCGAGGATGTCGGGCGCAAATGTCAGATCTGCAAGATCCTCCCGCTCGGCCTGGAGCCGCAGCGTGCGCGCCCGCTGAGCCACAAGGTCGCCCATGACCACGCCAAGGCTTGCCCGCGTTTGCGTGTCGTCGAGCCGCGCGACCACCTCGCCCTGCGTGACGCGGGCGCCTTCCTTGACCAGCAACTGGCTGACGACGCCGCCGCTCGGGTGTTGAACCTTCTTGACGTTGCCCTCGACTGAAACGGTGCCAACGCTGACGACAGCCCCCTCCAAAGGCACGAGGCCACCCCAGAAAAGCGCTGCGCCGCCCAGCAGGCCGATCACCCACTTGGCAACACGTGTCGAGTCCCGGATGTGCTTGTCGGTTTCCAACATCACTTGCCTCGTTTCATCTCGTTCTTCGTAAATTTGAGAGGTGCCGTCGACCAAGACTGCAGCGCCGGTGCTGGTCCGCGTTCGCCAGCCGGCTGATCGGATATCTCTGCAGTGTTCGGCGTCGTGCCATTTGACGCGCGGTCGTGTGATGCGCTGCCATTGGATGAGCCGCCGTTGGTCGCCGCCCCATTCGGTCCAGCGGCTTTCTGTTGGCGGCCATTGCTTGAAGCGGCCAATGCGTTTGCGGGCGCGGCGATGGCAAGGGGGCCGGCCGGCCGTGATGGCTGTTTGTTGCCCGGATTGTTGCCAAGCGTCTGACGGCCCAGCCATTTCGGCAAGAGGGCCTCGCGGGTGCCGCTGTCCTCGACGGTGCCGTTCGCCAACACCATGAGGTAGTCGACGGCCTCAAGTGCATCGGGCCGATGCGTCACGAGGATAACGATTGCCTTGCGCTCTCGCGCCTCGCGAATGGCCTTGCGCAAGGCCACGTTGCCCTCGTCATCAAGGCTCGAATTTGGCTCGTCCAGCACAAGCAGAAACGGCTCGCCATACAGCGCACGAGCAAGGCCAACGCGCTGGCGTAAACCGCCAGCAAGCATATTTCCGAATGCGCCGATCTGCGTGTTGTAGCCGGTCTTGGGATACTTTGCCCGAATGTGCTGGTCGAGGCCGGCCGATTGTGCAGCTGCAATGATCTTCGCCTCGTCCGGCGCTGTGTCGAAGCGTGAAATGTTTTCAGCGATTGTGCCTTCGAACAGTTGCACATCTTGCGGCAGATAACCGGTCGCGCGGCCGAGCGTCTCGTCATCCCATTGTTCCGGACCGCCCCCGTCGAACGCAATGCCGCCGCGCAAGGGTTTCCATGCGCCGACAATGGCTTTGACCAGCGTCGTCTTGCCAGAGCCCGAGGCACCGACGACTCCGAGAGCATCTCCAGCCTTGAGATTGAATGAGATCCCGCCGAGCGTAATGGTCTGGCTGCCGGGCGGCGCGACGGTCAGGTCTTTCACAGCGAAGGCCTGGGAAGGTGGTGCGAGTTTCATGCGCACGGGTTCGTTCGCTGTCCGGGTCAGAAGCTTCGACAACCGTTCATTTGCATCGCGTGCCGCCGTGAAGGGCCGCCAAGATGCAATGGCTTGATCGATCGGCGACAGCGCGCGAGCAACGACGATCGAAGCTGCGATGATCGTTCCAGACGTAATCTGGCCCTTGATCGCGAGGTAAGCGCCAAGGCCAAGCACGAACGATTGCAGCACCATGCGGATGGTCTTCGCCATGGAGCTATAGCCGCCAATGATGAAAGTGGCGCGGCGCTGGGCTTCGAGATAGCTGTCGTGGGCCTGCATCCAAAGCCGGCGCCGATTGCCGCCCATGCCGTTGCCGAAGATGGACTCAGACCCGCGCAGGTTTGCGTCGACGATCTGCGTCCGCTTCATGCTGGCGTCGAACGCTTCTTTCACCGGCGCCTTGGATTCGCGCTCGGTTTTCCAGGTGACCCAGATCAGCAGCACTGCTGCGACCACTGTCGTGACGCCGAACAGGGGATGCAGGATCGTCGCCACGGCGATGTAGAGCAGCATCCACGGCATATCGAGGATGGCGATCAAGCCCTGCCCCGTGACAAAGCCGCGGATCGATTCAAGATCGCGGAAAGATTGAGCCGCCTCCTGCGCGCCGGACGGCGACGCGATGGCCATCTTCATGCCTGCCGCATGCACTTTTTCGCTGACGTCCTTGTCGATCTTCTCGCCGATGAGCGTCAGGATGCGCAAGCGCATCGCCTCCAACCAGCCTTGGAAAAGGTAGGCAAAAATGGCTATCAAAGAGAGGCCGATCAGTGTCGGCACGCTTTGGCTGCCAAGAACGCGGTCATAGACCTGCATCATGAACAGCGAGCCGGTCAGCGTCAGCGCGTTGACGATACCGCTCGTGGCGCCGAGGGTCCGCAAGGCGGACTTACAGCTGTCAACAACAGGGCCGAGTGGCGAAAGCGCCAGCCGCGTCGTAATATATGTCATCAACATGCGTCGTTCCCCCGGCCCCAACGAAGCGCCGCTTCTCTCCCGCCCGGCAATGACATGCGGCGGTCGGTGCAACCAAAACACGGGTTGCATCGGGCATCGCGCATCAGACCTAGATTTTTCGACGGTATTACAACTGTCTGTGCGAGGCAACGATACGATTAACCTGTTGTCGGAGTATGAATATTTAGCTCCGACATGTCCCAATTCAGGGCATGTTGCAAACGTGATCGAGTGGTTGGTGTTCTTAGGACGCCGGCCAAAGGGGGTGCCGGATGATTGGAGCGGGCGAAGGGATTCGAACCCTCGACCCCGACCTTGGCAAGGTCGTGCTCTACCCCTGAGCTACACCCGCTTCCGAATTGCGGCACACCTGCAGGCAGGTCACCGATGCCCGGCTTATGCACAAATCAAAACGGCAATGCAAGCGCCGTTTCCGCTCTCGTTTTGCCGCCGCCAGGGCTCACCGCCGCCGCATCGGCAGCATCCGCTGCAACACGCCGTCTTTGCGGATCAAGAAGTGGAACATGGCAGCGCCGATATGCGACGCGATGAGGGCAAGCAGCGCGAGAGCCGCGACCCCGTGCAGCCAGAACGTAAAGCCTGAAGTGGCTGCGTCGGCTTCCGCGGCGATCTGTGGCAGGCTGATCGGCCCGAAAATATTGCGCGCGCCATACTGCGACACACCGCGTAAGCCGAGCAGCGGCACGACAATCAGCAGCACATAAATCGCCCCATGCGTGACGTGGGACGCCAGCTTTTGCCAAGGCTCGAGCGTGGGCTCATCGGGCGGCACGCCGTTGCGCAGCCGGTAGGCGATGCGGGCGACGACCAGCAGCAAGACGATGAAGCCGATCGCCTTGTGGCTCGTATACAAGGCGTCCGTCAGACCATCCCAGACGCCCTTGCCACCAAGCTCGTAGGCTCGGTAGCGCATACCAAAACCAAGTGGGAACATGATGGCAAGCAACGCCACAGTCCACCAATGCAGCCGTCGGGCAGCTGGGCTGTAGACCGCAGTCTCGGGGTGTTCGGGCATATCCGTTCCTCCGGCGCAGGGATCAAGCAGAGTTGCCCGGTTCGCAGGCCAAGACAATGGGTGCTGTCCATGTTCTGCGCGCTGGCCTTAACCCGGCGTCTGCGTGCTAAACTTTTTTCCAGAATCTTTTTGCGCCATGTCGAAATCCACGATTTTAAGGCGTCACTAGGCTTGCGTCGAGGCTCACGCGGCTGCGTTGCGGCGCGCGAGGTGGGCTTCCCACTCCAGCGCGTGGCGCACGGTGAGGTCCAGGTCGGCATAGGCCGGCTGCCAGTTCATGGTCTCGCGGATCTTGTCCGAGGAGGCAACGATCGCTGGCGGATCGCCTGGTCGGCGCGGCGCCATGGTGGCTGGCACGGCTGCACCAGAGACGCGTCGAACAGCTGCGAGCACATCAAGAACCGAATACCCTGTGCCGTAGCCGCAATTGAACACGTCAGACTTGCCGCCGGATTCAAGATAGCCGAGCGCCGCGACGTGTGCCCGCGCCAAGTCTGTCACGTGGATGTAGTCGCGCACACAAGTGCCATCCTTGGTGTCATAGTCGGTGCCAAACACCTCCATGCCTCTGCGCTTACCAATCGCAGTTTCGCATGCAACTTTGATCAGATGCGTCGCGCCCTTGGTCGACTGGCCCGTACGGCCTTTCGGGTCGGCGCCGCAGACATTGAAATAGCGCAAGGCCACGTGGCGCAGCTTGTGGGCACGGCTGGTGTCGCGCAGCATGATTTCGGTCATCAGTTTCGACGAGCCGTAGGGCGAAACAGGATCAAGCGGCGTCGTTTCCTTGACTGGCATTTCCTTGACGTCGCCATACACGGCGGCGGTCGACGAAAAGATAAAGTGCTCAACGCCCGTTGCGACAGCCGCTTCAATGAGGGCGCGCGATTTGACGGTGTTGTTGTTGTAGTATCCGAGCGGGTCAGCGACGGACTCCGGCACAACGATCGAGCCGGCAAAATGGATGATGCCCGTCACGCCGTGACGGCGGATAGCCGTCCGCGCGAGGTCCTGGTCGCCGATATCGCCGACGACGAGCTTTGCACTGTCCGGCAAGGCCCACCGAAAGCCAGTGGTCAGGTTATCAAGCACCACCACCTGCCGGCCCATATCGGCCAGCTCGTGCACCATGTGGCTGCCGATGTAGCCGCAACCGCCCGTTACGAGAATTGCCATGTCTTAACCTCTCTGCGAGCCACCGCCTCGGCCATACCAGAACCGAGATGCGTTGCCATGTCGTTAGCGTCGTGTCGTTGCACACGGTCCTGTTGCGCCAGCACGCCACCTTTAGCCCAGCTGGATGCAAACCGTGCGCCATCGGACAGATCCGTGATGCCTGTTACGAGGCTTTATGCGCTTCAGCGTAACGCGACCTTAGGCTTGCTGTGGTTGGGTATGTTCCAACCAAGTTCAGTCTGTCGCGAGTAAGCCTGCCATGACGTCTGCCACGTTCCCAGTCTCCGTCGCTGGAAAACTCGTTCGCTCGAAGCATGGCCCGGCAACATGGGGCCAGACGGACATGTCGGCCGCCGTGCTCGCACACTATGATCCGCGCAAGAGCCAGCAGAACTCAAATCGGCCTTTCCGCATGCTCGAAGCCGGCGGCGGTTCCAGCAGCTGGGTGCCGCTGCCACCGGGCGCCGAAATCACCACGGTCGACATCAGCCAGGAACAGCTGGATCGCAACCATTACGCCACCGAGAAACTGCTCGGCGATCTCGAAACGTTCGACTACGGCAACCGCCGTTTCGATCTGGTCGTGTGCTGGGACGTGCTCGAGCATTTGGAGCGCCCCGACGCCGCGATCGAGCGCCTCGTGTCGGTGCTTCAGCCAGGCGGCCGGCTCATCGTCAAAGGTCCGCTGCCCTATAGCCTGAAAGGCTTTGTCACGCGCTTCAGCCCTCACTGGGTGCATGTCGCGCACTATCGCCACATCCTCGGCCTCAAGACGGCGGGTCAGCCCGGCTTTGCCCCGTTCAAGGCTTTCCTGCGGCCCAGTTCCGATCCCCATGTGATGGCGTCGGCCTTCGCGTCCAAAGGCCTCGTTGTCGATACGATCGAGGGCTATGAGTCCGACCAGGTCAGCTACATCGCCGCCAAAAGCCGTCTGCTGCTCGGCGCCTATCGCGTCGCAGAAGCCCTGCTATCAGCCCTTACTTTTGGGCGCTACTCGGCCGGCATGACCGACTTCTTCCTGATCGCCCGCCGGCCACAGTAACGGCCACTGCAACGCAACACCGACGCATCTTAGACGCCGGCTGCAGGCCGCGGTCGCGTTTACACGCATCGATTATCGATGGATACGCAAAGGTGTTATTGTTTCAATTGATGGGCCATCTTTAAGTCGCTGAAAACCATAATCATGTTTACCTATTACGTGAGGCGCGGCGGATGGGGACGCAGCGACCGGAGATTTTTAGGCGCTCGTCTAATGGGTATGACTGCAACCATTGAAAGGGAGAACGTCGGCGTCGCTTGGTTGCGGCGTCGCCGCTGGCTGTCGTTCTCGCCCTTCGATCCCAACACACCGCACCTGCGCTGGGCCGTCGTTTCGATTCTTGTACTATGGCTGGCAGTCCTGAGCGGCCTGCACTTCGTGCCGAAGCAGTTCGTCAGCAAATCCACCCTGATCGTCCCCGGCGCCAGCACGTCGGTGAACGTCTCGCTCGACAAGATCGGGCAGGCCTCGTCGTCACCGGTGTCGGCCTACAACACGGGCGCCCTGTCGCCGAAGGTCATCTACAAGGAAATGATCACCAGCGACGACGTGCGCGCCGACGCAGCACGCGCCCTCGGCATCCCGATGTCCAGAATGGCCTCGCCGCGCATCAAGCTGGTCGATGAGACCGCCTTGATCAACATCGAGATGCGCGGGCGCGACCCGGATACGGCATCACGCCAGAATCAAGCGCTGATCGAGGCATTGCAGCGCCGTCTCGATAGATTGCGCGCCGATGAGCTGGAACGCCGGCAATCGACGGTAAAGGACAATCTTTCGATCTACGAAGTCACCGTCGGACAGGCGCGCGACAAGATCCTCGACCTGCAGCGCTCCTCCGGTCTGCAGTCCGCAACGCAGTTCAACGAGATTTCGACGGCGCTTGTCCGCCGCACGCAGCGCCTCGGCGAATTGACCGCTGAGCGCGATCGTCTGGTGAGCGAACAAGACACGCTCTCGCGGCGCCTCGGTGTCAGCACTGAAGTGGCAGCGCTTGGGCTCAGGATCGTGGCGGATCCCCTGACAGCGAAGATCATCTTCGATCTGGCGGAAGTGCGCGCAAAATATGATGCCGAGCGGCGCCGCCTTGGCGAGGCCAACCCGGCGCTGATCCAGCTTAAGCGTCAGGTCGAGGCGGTCGAAAGCGAACTGAAGCGTGTGATCCGCGATCTCGGCCCGGCCAACGCCCCGCACGTGGATATGCTGGTCATGCTGACCAACAACACCCACCAGGCCGATATGTTCAAGCGGCTCGTTGCCAATGAATCGGGCCTGGAGGGTCGCCGCGCCGAAGTGGCGACCACCGCACGCGAAGTCGCCGATCTGGAGCGCGAACACAGTCGCCTCGGTCAGGTTGCAGCCGAGCTCGAAGACCTCAAGAAGACGCAACTTGTCGCCGAAGCCGTTTTGACGACGGCCATCGCACGTATCGCAACTAGCCGATCCGACATCTTCGGCTCCTATCCGCTCATCCAGATTCTCTCGTCGCCGTCGCGTTCCGATGCGCCCGGCGGCGCGCAAGGCCTCTACACTGTCGCCGGTGGTGTGCTCGGCACACTGCTTCTCGCCCTCGCTTGGTTCCTCGCATGGCTGCGCACCGGGTCCGCCCAGAGAACGTTGAGGAACGCCTAGTTTACTGGGCCGTTCTGTCGACCTGGGGCCTCTGGTTCCTCGGCGCAACGTTCGTTGTCTTCCCGCTGCTCGGCTGGGTGTTGGCAGCCCTTGCCATCGCGCGCCGTCTTGGCTGGACGGAAACCGCAGCAAACGATGTTCCGCGCCCCTCGCCTATCATCGTCAGTGCTTGGCTCACCGGAATGGCGATCATGCTCGTCGCTCTCATCGTCGGCCACATCGACTACGAGATGGGTTTATCTGCGACGATCAAATCGACACTCGGCTGGATCAAAGGCTGGGCGCTGTTTGCGGTGTTTCCGCTTGCTGGCGCGATGACACAGATCCGCGCGCGCATCGTGTTTCGCGCCTTCAACATGCTCGGTCTGCAGACGCTGCTCATCACGCCACTGCTGATCGCAAGTGCGCTGGGCGGACTCGACGAAACGCTCTACGTCTCGCCGCTACACAGCATCGTCGGGTCAGAGGCCATCTTCTACACCGTCGGCCTGCATATGCCTGACGGCGGCATGCTCGGCTTTCGCCTGCGCTACTTCGCGCCGTGGGCGCCGGCCGCGGCCTTCTTCGGCGTCACGGCATTTGCGCTCGCCCTCTACGATCGCCATCCGGTCTGGCGTGCGATCGGCATCGCAGCAGCTGTGTCGATGTCCTTCTTCTCGCTCTCGCGCCTCGCCCTTGTCGCGATTCCAGCCGTGCTGCTCGCCACCTGGGCCGCAGCCAACATGCTGCGGCCCGTGGTGCTGCTGACCGCGGTCCCACTCGTCGTCGTCGCAACCATCATGGGCGAAAGCATCCACCAGTTGGTGCTGGACGCAGAAGCCGCCTTCTCAGGCGCCCGCGCCGACTCGAGCCGCGTGCGCGCCATCATTCAAAACATCGGCGTTCATCGCTGGCAGACAGAGGCGTTCTGGTTTGGTCACGCCGTCGGCGAACGCGGCCCCCATCTCGTCGAATACGTACCGATCGGCTCGCACCACACCTGGATCGGCCTGCTGTTCGTAAAGGGCCTGATCGGCATGCTGGCCTGCATGCTGCCACTGATGTGGTCCGTGCTTGAGCTCGCATTGCGCTGCATCCGCGATCGCGTGTCGCGCGCCGCCTTCGGCTGCATGATCGTGTTCGTGCTGTTCTCATTTGGCGAAAACGCTGACGTGCTCGCATACCTGATCTGGCCCGCATTCCTGATGCTGGGTATCGCGGCCCGTCGGCGCATTTCGCTTGGCCCTGTCACCGCCAGCACTGTCGCGCGACATCTATATCGCGCGACACAAGTCGAGACACTGGCACAGCAGCGCTAATCCACGGCCCAACACGCCACCTGCGACCCGCCCACCGTCTGGGGCTCCGGCCGCTCTTGCCGGCACTTGTCGAACACCTGCTCGCAGCGCGGATTGAACGCGCAGCCCTTCGGGATCGCCGTCAGGCGTGGCATCGAGCCCGGGATCTGCACGAGGCGTTTCGCACCATCCAATTCAAGCGTCGGGATCGAGCCCATGAGCCCCTTGGTGTAGGGATGATTGGGCCGCTGCACGACATCGCGCACCGGGCCGATTTCGGCGATGCGACCGGCATACATGACCGCCACGCGATCGGCCGTCTCCGCGATCACGCCCATATCGTGTGTGATCAGCATGACGGCCGTGCCGCGCTCCCGGCACAGCTTCTTCAGCAGCTGAATGATCTGCGCCTGGATCGACACATCCAGCGCCGTCGTCGGCTCATCGGCAATGACCAGTTCGGGCTCTGCACACAGCGCCAGCGCAATCACCACGCGCTGCCGCATGCCGCCCGAAAACTCATGCGGATAGCCGTCGATGCGCCGCTCCGCGCCCTGAATGCCGACCTCCTCCAGCAGGCTGACGGCGCGGCGGCGCGCTTCAGCCTCGCTCACTGGCGCATGCGTGCGGATGGTCTCGATCAGCTGCTCGCTGATCTTGTACAGCGGGTTCAAGGAGGTCAGCGGGTCCTGGAACACCATGCCGATGCGCTTGCCGCGGATGCCGCGCATCACCTCGCGCGGCAGGTTGTCGATGCGCTCGCCCTTGAGCAGCACCTGCCCGCCCGCAATGCGCCCCGGCGGCTCCAGCAAACCGATCACAGCCGTACCGGTCAGCGATTTGCCCGCCCCGGACTCGCCAACCACGCCCAGCACCTCGCCCGCCGCGATGTCGAACGAGATATCGTCGACCGCCACCAGCGTGCCCCGCCGGTTCGGAAACTCGACGCGCAGGTTGCGGACGGAAAGGACGGGTGTGGACATGGGCTCGCGGCGTGTTGTGGCGGGACCATCCACGCGTTCCAGCGCGCGGTGTGTCAAGGATCGAGTGGTGGATTCGGACGTAATGCGGCGGAGAATGGGGGAGCCGCCATTGCAGCGCAACCAGCATTCGCGGTGAGAGTATAGGGCAGCTATGGCCAGTCGACCACCGACAGCGGACACTCCGACCCGGCCCATCGGGCCCTGGACAGGTGGGCGCAGGCGTGATTCTCTCAATCGACGCCGTGGTCAGAAACCGACCGTCTGTGTTCCGTCGTCATGGGCCAGGACCGTCACAAGTCAGATCCGGCTCAATGAGCGGCCGCGAGCATCGCCTCGGCGCGGATGTCCTCGGTCAGCCGCGCCTTAAGCGCGGAGAACTCGGGTGACGTCTTGACCGTGTAGTGGTGCGGGTGCGGCAGGTCGACGGCCAGTTCCGTCTTGATGCGACCGGGGCGGGCGCTCATCACGAGGACGCGTGTCGCCAGGAAGATGGCCTCCTCGATGTCGTGCGTGACGAAGACGTCGAGGCCGTTTGTCTTGAAGATGCCGGCTTCCTTGGCGAGCGTCAGCGGGGCGAACCCGGTCCATCCGGACATGCCGATGGTGACCTTAGTTTCCTGTGCGTGTGCGGGCAGCAGTCCCGTCGCGATGGCCGATGACGTGTGGCGTTGCCGACCAGCGATCAACGGGTTGCCGGTCGGAATCTTGCGACAAGTTCGCGTGCGCCGCCCAGATAGACAAACCGCACGTGCGTCAACGGGTCCCGTTCGCTCCAGGTCATGCGATCCACCATCAGGCAAGGCGTTGACGTGCTGATGCGAAGATGTGCAGCGATCCGCGCATTGGGTGAATCGGCCCTGATCCGGTGCTCCGCTTCGGTCCAGGGCACGTGAGACACCAGCCACGGCCCGGGCGCGATCGTCCGGAACGTCTCGCCGACTGCGACCGGAATTGAGGCGACGTTGATCAATCGATCCTCATAGCAGAACGGGGTCTCCGAGCCGAGATGCAGGCAGGTGATCGCCAGCACAGGCATGGTCTTCGTCAGGCCCAGTCGCCGACGGTCGGTCTCAGACGACAAGCGTTTTCGCAGTCCGAGCCGCACGAAACGATACACGAGCCCGAGAGCCTCCACCTCGTCTTTGATGTCGCGGATCTCCAGCAACGGCGCTTGCGACTTCGGCGCGCAAACGAAGCTACCGGCTTTGCGCCGCCGTTCGATCAGCCCCGTGTGGGCAAGTTCCCTGAGCGCCTTGTTCACGGTCATGCGTGAGCAGGCATACGACCGTGCGAGATCAATCTCGAAAGGAATCCGATGACCCGGCGGCCAGTGGCCTGTGCTGATGCGCTGTTTGATGTCGTCCTGTATCCGCGCGTGCAGCGTTCCCGCGTCAGAGACCGGCGGGCGTTTCGGGCGGGACAGTTCGCGCGCAAGAGCGGTCATGCGTGGGCCACCTCGCGCAAAACGGCCTTGAAGCGCGCGGTGACCGGCTCGCGATCGACGTGGCGTCCGTGCGCGACGCGTTTTGCGCCACCGGTCGAGACACCATCGATCATGCGACGTCTGACAAATATCCAGGCGTCGAGTACCCCGTCGCCGCCAATCCCGGCAAACGCATCCGGATCGAGCGACACCAGATCGGCTGCGGCGCCCTCACTGATCGTCGGCGGTGCGACGCCCAACGCTTGAGCGCCGCCTTCGACGGCGCGGTCGTAGAGGGCGCGTCCGGTAGAGCCGTTAGCGACACCCAACACGTTGCGTTGGCGACGCGCCAGACGCTGCGAGTATTCCAGTTGTCTCAACTCTCCGGCTGCGTCGATCAGGATGTTGCTGTCGGTGCCGATGCCGAAGCGGCCGTGCGCTGCGACAAACGGAGCAGCATTGAAGATGCCGTCGCCCAGGTTGGCCTCTGTCACCGGGTAAAGGCCGCACACGGCACCGGTGCGCGCGAGCGCTGTCGTTTCAGCGTCCGTCAAATGCGTTGCATGTATGAGGCACCAGCGCGGGTCGACCGGCGCATGATCAAGCAGCCAGGCCACAGGCCGTGGCTGAACTCCGGTCTCGACTTGTGCAATGCGGCCGCGGGCGATTTCGATGCGCACATCGGCAGCCCAATTGGATTCGAGCAGCGCAGCGCGGGCATGGATCGACGTCATGCGGTCTCCTCCATTGCCAACCCCAAACCTCTCCTGTGGTTTGCACGTTGCGACGCGCCTGCGCTTACGTCTATACATATTTTGTCTGTGTCGAACCTCGAAAGCGGTGCTTCATGTCTGATACACCAGGGCGCATCGATACGCTGCTGACGAACGCACGACTTGCCACGCTCGCTGCAGGGACTGCCGGCCTTGGCGTAATCGATCGCAGCGTTGTCGCGATTGTCGACGGCAAGATTGCCTATGCCGGCGCGGCAGCCGACATGCCCGCTCGCTTTGCTGCGGCCCGAGAGACGATCGATTGCGCCGGACGCTGGATCACGCCCGGCTTGATCGACTGCCACACGCATCTGGTTTACGCTGGCAACCGCGCCAACGAATTCGAGATGCGGCTCGACGGCGCGAGCTATGAACAAGTCGCCGAAGCTGGCGGCGGCATCGTGTCGTCGGTGAAGGCGCTGCGGGCGGCGGGTGAGGACGATCTGCTGTCGCAAACACTGCCGCGGCTCGATGCCTTGATCGCTGAGGGCGTGACCACCATCGAAGTCAAATCGGGCTACGGGCTCGACCTTGCCAACGAAATGAAATCGCTACGCGTTGCGCGGCGCCTGACTGAAATGCGCAATATCGCAGTCAAGACAAGCTTTCTCGGCGCCCACGCCCTGCCACCCGAGGCGGGCGGCGACAAGGACGTCTTCATTGGCAAGGTCATCGATGAGATGTTGCCCGCCATTGCCAAGGCCGGGCTTGCCGATGCAGTCGACGCGTTTTGCGAGGGCATCGCTTTTTCGCCTGTGCAGACGGCACGTGTGTTCGATACGGCCAAGCGACTGGGCTTGCCGGTGAAGCTGCATGCCGACCAGTTGAGTAACAGCGGCGGCGCAGCGCTGGCAGCACGCTATGGCGCACTGTCGGCAGACCACGTGGAACATACCGATGAGGCAGGTGCTGCCGCCATGGCGCAGGCGGGCACGGTCGCCGTCATCCTGCCGGGCGCATTCTACTTCATTCGAGAAACGCAAAAGCCGCCGATTGATAGCTTCCGCCGGCAGCGCGTGCCCATGGCCATCGCAACGGATTGCAATCCCGGCACGTCGCCACTGACGTCGCTGCTGCTGACGATGAACATGGCGGCGACGCTGTTCCGCATGACTGTCAACGAATGCCTCGCTGGCGTCACCCGCGAGGCAGCGCGCGCGCTCGGTGTCCATGGCGAGACTGGCACGCTCAAGGCTGGCAACTGGGCGGATCTGGCGATCTGGAACATCGAGACACCAGCCGAGCTGGTTTACCGCATGGGTTTCAATCCGCTGCACCAGCGTTTCTCGCGAGGCCATCATGACTGAGCAACTTATTCTTACGCCCGGTGCCGTTACGCGCGGTCAACTGCGCGACATCTATCGCAAGAGCATGTCCGTGCGCCTGGACCCGGCCTGGCATGGTCGGGTCCACGCAGCGGCCGCTGTCGTTGCCGAGGTCCTGGGCGGCAACATCGCGGTCTACGGCGTCAATACCGGCTTTGGCGCGCTGGCCAAAAAACGCATCGACGTTGCCGATCTCAAGCAACTGCAGCGCAATTTGATCTTGTCGCATTGTTGCGGGGTTGGGCCGCCGACGCCGCCAGATATCGTGCGTCTGATGATGGCGCTCAAGATCGCCTCACTTGGCCGCGCAGCCTCAGGCGTTCGCCTTGTTGTTATCGAGACGCTTGAAAAAATGCTCGCGGCCAACGTACTTCCGCTCATACCCCAGCAGGGATCAGTCGGCGCTTCAGGCGACCTCGCGCCGCTAGCACACATGACCGCTGTCATGATTGGCGAGGGTGAGGCGCTCGTCGGCGGCGAGGTCATCGGTGGCGCTCAGGCGATGCGGGCTGCCGGCATCGAGCCGATCACGCTCATTGCCAAGGAGGGGCTGGCGCTGATCAACGGCACCCAGTTCTCGACGGCGTACTGCCTTGCCGGTCTGTTCGAAGCGCAACGGCTCGCCCGCTCGGCGTTGGTGACGGGCGCGCTGTCGGTCGACGCCGCGATGGGCTCGACGACGCCGTTTCGCCCTGAGATCCAGCAGTTGCGCGGCCATCGCGGACAAATCACGGCAGCACAAGCGTTGCTTGGGTTGCTCGCTGGCAGTGAAATTCGCAACGCTCACGTCGAAGGCGATGACCGCGTGCAGGATCCTTACTGCTTCCGTTGCCAACCGCAGGTGATGGGCGCGGCAATGGATTTGCTGTCGCACGCCGCACGC
This sequence comes from Hyphomicrobiaceae bacterium, assembly GCA_031374735.1. Taxonomy (GTDB): domain Bacteria; phylum Pseudomonadota; class Alphaproteobacteria; order Rhizobiales; family Hyphomicrobiaceae; genus JABFRJ01. The sequence goes on from JANMGQ010000050.1 coordinate 29,358, forward strand.
ACACTCACGATCGAGGCCAACGCCGTCACGGATAATCCGCTGGTGATCCTCGAAACGAAGGAGATCCTGTCAGGCGGAAACTTCCATGCCGAACCGGTGGCGTTTGCCGCCGACATGATCGCGCTCGCAATGAGCGAGATCGGCGCCATCGTCGAACGGCGGATCGCGACGCTGGTCGACCCAGCTTTGAACTTTGGCATGCCGGCGTTTCTGTCGCCATCGGCGGGTCTGAATTCAGGCTTGATGATCGCTGAGGTAACAGCTGCAGCGCTATTCGCCGAGAACAAGCAGCGCGCAGCACCGGCTTCGATCGATTCGACCCCGACAAGCGCCAACATCGAAGATCACGTGTCGATGGCGGCGCACGCGTCGCGGCGCCTGATCGAAATGGCGAAGAACCTGGCCCAGATCATCGGCATCGAGTTGATTGTTGCGGCCCAAGGCGTCGATCTGCGCAAAGACGGCTTTGGTCTTGAAAAACTGCAGCGCAAGGGCGGTTGCAAGGGCCTCAAGACCAGCGCCGCGCTAGAGCGCGTCCACGCGGTCACGCGAGCAAGAATTGCCAAGCTGACCGACGATCGGATCCTGTCGGGCGACCTAGCGGCGGCAGCGGCTTTGATCGCAACGGGAGAGATCTCTACGGCGGCGGGGCATGCGCTTCTACCAGGACTTGGCGATGTCGCGGCATGAAACGCGGCGTTGATCTTGTTGACCGCGGCTGCAAGGAAAAGGTGGTCCGCGGCGTCTCGGTGGACACCTCCAACGCAGGCCATCTCAGCCACTTTGAACGCTCGAACTACGATTTTGCTCAATTGCTCGCCGAGAAGACCGGCAGGTTCAAGCGGACTGATCAAGCGCACACGCACCAGACCAAGGTGACACCATGACCCGCATCGACAATTCCCGCACCATCCGTGCAGCACGCGGAACCGAACTGACGGCCAAGAGCTGGCAGACTGAAGCGCCGCTGCGCATGCTGATGAACAATCTCGATCCGGAAGTCGCGGAGAAGCCGGGCGAACTGGTCGTCTATGGCGGCATCGGGCGCGCCGCGCGCGACTGGAACAGTTTTGATCGGATCGTCGAGAGCTTGCGCAAACTGGAAGGCGACCAGACGCTGCTCGTGCAGTCCGGCAAACCGGTTGGCATTTTTCGCACGCACGCCGACGCGCCGCGCGTGCTGATCGCGAACTCGAATCTCGTGCCGCATTGGGCGACGCTGCAGAAGTTCAATGAACTCGATCGCAAGGGGCTCATGATGTACGGCCAGATGACGGCCGGCTCATGGATCTACATCGGCACCCAGGGGATCGTGCAGGGCACATACGAGACATTTGTTGAAGCCGGTCGCCAGCACTATGGCGGTTCGCTCGCAGGCAAATGGATTTTGACCGCCGGCCTTGGCGGCATGGGCGGCGCGCAACCGCTCGCCGCGGTCATGGCAGGCGCGTCGTGCCTCGCCATCGAGTGCCAGCCGAGCCGGATCGAGATGCGGTTGCGGACGAAGTATTTGGACGTGCAGGCAAAGGACCTCGACGAGGCTCTGACCATCATCGAACGGAGCTGCAAGGATAAGAAGCCGGTGTCTGTCGGGCTTCTGGGCAATGCCGCTGACGTCCTGCCGGAACTGCTCGCCCGCAATGTGAAACCCGACATCGTGACGGACCAGACCTCGGCGCACGATCCGATCAATGGTTACCTGCCAAAGGGCTGGTCCCTTGCTGACTGGGAGAGCAAGCGCGCGAGCGATCCGAACGCCGTCTCTAAGGCCGCGCGCCACAGCATGCTTGGACACGTTCGCGCAATGCTCGAATTCCAGAAGCGCGGTGTGCCGACGGTCGACTATGGCAACAACATCCGGCAGGTGGCGCTTGAGGAGGGCCTTGCAAATGCATTCGATTTTCCGGGCTTCGTGCCAGCTTATATACGCCCTCTGTTCTGCCGCGGCGTTGGTCCGTTTCGATGGGCTGCTCTCTCCGGTGATCCGGAAGACATCTACAAAACCGACGCCAAGGTCAAAGAGCTGATGCCGCACGACAAGCATCTGCACAACTGGCTCGACATGGCGCGGACGCGGATTGCCTTCCAGGGCCTGCCTGCGCGCATCTGCTGGGTCGGCCTCGGCGATCGACACCGGCTTGGGATGGCTTTCAACGACATGGTCGCGACGGGCGAACTGAAGGCACCGGTCGTCATCGGCCGTGACCACCTCGACAGCGGCTCGGTCGCCTCGCCGAACCGGGAAACTGAGGCGATGCGCGACGGCTCTGATGCGGTGTCAGACTGGCCGTTGCTCAATGCATTGCTGAACTGCGCTTCCGGCGCGACCTGGGTCTCACTCCACCACGGCGGCGGCGTCGGCATCGGCTATTCTCAGCACGCAGGCATGGTCATCGTCTGCGATGGTACGACCGAGGCGTCGCGCCGGCTCGAGCGCGTGCTCTGGAACGACCCGGCCTCTGGCGTGATGCGCCACGCCGACGCCGGCTACGACATCGCGCTGGATTGCGCGCGAACTCATGGCCTCGATCTGCCGGGGATTCTGTGATGGCTGATTGTGCAGAGCAGCCGCTGGACGGCCTGCGCATTCTCGACTTCTCGCGTGTCCTGGCGGGGCCGCGGCTATGGTTTCACGCGTGCGCTGCCCCTTGAACGCCATGTGCGGGACGCGCGCATCATGCGGATCTATGAGGGGTCGTCCGAAATCCAGCGCAACATCATCGCGCGCAGCGTCGTCGGCTGAGAGAGAGACGTGTCATGAAGCTTCTGCGAAAGCGCCCCCTAAAGCGACCGTGCTTGCCTGTGGGCCTGAGCTTGTCGGCGTGTGACGTCAAGGTCTGCCCCTTCCCCCCACACCGACCCAACCGCGGGGAGCACCACCCGTTAGACAGACTGCGCCGGCCCCGGTAATGCTTGCGGCTTGACCGCCACTCCCCCGCCCGGATCGCCCCATGCCCTTGTCTCTCGACGTGCAATTCACCGCGCTTGATGCAGCCGTACAGGCGACTACGGCGTTGCTCGCTGGCACCGATGCCAAGCTTGGCGCAACGGCGGGCGCTATGGATCAGCGGTCAGGGGGCACGTTGACCAACGCGATCAAGGCGGCGGAGTTCAAGGGCAAGCTCAAGGCAACGATCGAAGTGCTGGCGCCGCCAAAGCTCGATGCGTCGCGGCTGATCATTGCAGGCGCGGCCGGTGAGCTTGAGGAAAACGATCAGGTCTCACTCGGCGGGGCTATCTATGCCGCCATCACGGCGCGCAAGATAAAGGCCGCCAGCATCGTCGTCGACATGGCCGGCGCAAGCGCAGAGTTCGCAGCCGACATCGCCTACGGCGCCCTGCTGCGCAGCTACACATGGCACCGCAAATCCAAGAAGAGCGACGACGACAAGAGTAGCGGCAATGGCCTGCAAAAACTGGTCATTCATTGCGCCAAACCGACCGCAGCCGAAGCCGCCTTCGAATCCCGCCGCGGTATTGCCGAAGGCGTGGCGCTGGCGCGCGATCTCGTCAACGAACCGCCGAATGAGCTCGGGCCGCTGCAGTTTGCCGACCGTATCGCGCAAATGTCAGGCTCCGGCCTTGAGATCGAAATCCTCGACGAGGTGCGCCTGCGCGAGCTGAAAATGGGCGCGCTGCTGGGTGTCGCACAGGGCAGTGCGCGGCCGGCGCGCGTCGCCATCATGACCTGGAACGGTCTCGGTGCAAGTGGGTCCAAGTCGAAGCGGACCAAGCCCGTGTGCTTCATCGGCAAGGGCGTCACGTTCGATACGGGCGGCATCTCGTTGAAGCCGGGCGCCGGCATGGAGGACATGAAGGGCGACATGGGCGGTGCGGCGTGCGTCACCGGCCTGATGCTGGCGCTCGCCAAGCGCAAGGCCAACGTCAATGCCGTTGGGCTGGTGGGTCTCGTAGAGAACATGCCGTCCGGCACGGCGCAGCGGCCGGGCGACATCGTCACGTCCATGTCTGGCCAAACCATCGAGATCATCAACACCGACGCCGAGGGCCGCCTCGTGCTGGCTGACGTGCTTTGGTACGCGGAGGATCGCTTCAAACCGCGCTTTATGATCGATCTTGCCACGCTGACCGGCGCCATCATGGTCGCGCTCGGCAAGGAGAATGCGGGACTGTTCTCCAACAACGACAAGCTGGTGAGCGAACTGCGCGCGGCAGGCCACGCGACGGGCGAACTTGTTTGGCACATGCCGCTGTCGAAGGCCTACGACAAGCTGATCGACAGCCGCTTCGCCGACATGAAGAACACCGGCGGGCGCCATGGCGGCGCCATCACGGCCGCGCAATTCCTGCAACGCTTCGTGCGCGACGTACCGTGGGCGCATCTTGACGTCGCCGGTACGGCCATGGATTCGGCCAAGACGGACATCAACACGAGCTGGGGTTCAGGCTGGGGCGTACGCCTGCTGGATCGGTTGGTGGCAGAGCATTACGAGAAGGGGTGAGGCGCCGCTTCGTCGCGCTTTTGACTTCGCGACCTCATATCAGCACCAGCCAAAGTCGCAGCCAGACAATCCGCCGGGGCCGTCGCTGCTGGAACCACCACCACCACCGCCCGAGCCGCTGTCAGTCGCAGCGGTCGATGCCAATGTGAAGGTAACAGCGTCTGAATCTTCAGACGTGTTGCCAGCCAAGTCAACCTGGTGAAAGATCATGGTGTAGTCGCCAGCGCGGAGTTGTGTCAGTTCGCTGACGGCGCGCCAGTTCGCGCCGCCATCTGTGGAAAACTCGACCGCGGCACCATTTTCGTCATCGGCGAAATCGAACACAGGCGTCGTCGTCACCGTCGTGATGCCGTTTGCCGTTGTGCCGTTCGACAGTGTCGCTGAGATCTGCTCCACGGTCGTGTCGAGGGTGAACGTGATCTCTTCGGTTTCCGTAGAAACGCTTCCGTTCGCCAACACCTGCCGAACCGTGATGGTGTATGATCCGTCCACGGCAAAGTCGGCTGCATCGAGGGTTTCGACCCACTCCGTCGAGCCCTGGAGTTGAAACTGCAGAGACGCGCCCGTCGGCAGCGTGTCGCTCTCGATTGTTGGGATCTCGTTGGTGATCCCATCTGTGCTGCTCGCTCCTGAGTCGTTCGCAATATGCGGGTTGTCTGGGCCGTCGGGGACAACCTTGTTGATCGTGAAGCTGAGTTGGTCCGATACGGCCGACGTGTTGCCGGCGGCGTCCGTTAAACGCACGATCAAATCATAGTCGCCATTGACGAGCTTATCGGGCGCCGTCGCCGTCCACGTCGTTCCGTTGTCCAGGCTGTATTCGACAACGTCGCCAGTCGCGTTGCCGGTGACCGTGAAGCCGTCTTTGTCCGTGATCAGGTCGATCACGCCGTCATTGTCGTCGAACGCCAAGGCGACTGTCGGCTTCGCGGGCGCCGTCTTGTCGAGTGTGAAGATGAACTTGTCGCTGATCTCTGAGACGTTGCCGGCGGCATCCGTTTGCCGAACAACGATGGTGTATCGACCATCGACGGTGAACTCAGGCAGCGTCGCAGTCCATGTGCCCGTCGCGCCGGGCCCACCGAGTATAGAATATTCAACAGTTGCTCCAACTTCTCTTCCGACAGCAACGATGGTGCCGTCGGACGTGATCAGCCCGTCGCCGGACGTATCTGTCACCAGTTGAAGCGTCGGGGCCTCGGGCGCATCCACATCGAGCGTGAATGTAAACACTGACGAAACGCTCTCGCCCGTCGCCTTGTCCAAGTCGGTGACCACGATCTGATAGGTGCCTGACGTTGTCGGGGCGACATAACCCGCGGCAGATGTCGACGTGGCGTCACCCGTGTTCACAACCTTGACCGTGCGCGTCTGATTGGCGGGGTCCGCGAGATCGCTGATGGACAGCGCGGCGTTGCTGGTGATCGGAACAGTCTCACCCGTCACGCCGGTGTCTTCGACCAGCGCAATGGTAGGCTTGAGGGGGGGAGCCGACACACGTGCAATCGCCATTTCAAGAACTCCACGGGACCGTTACTTTGCAGTCGCAATACGGCAATGCACTGAGATGAATGCAAGTGTTGCGCCTCGAATATATCGCCTAAAAGTGCTGCATTATAGTGAACAGAGCATTTCAGCGCCATAAGGGTTACGTGCCACTTCGCAGTTTCATGGCCAGTCCGCGCGCCCGTTCATCATGCTGCGATAGTCGATCGAGCAAGTAGGCAACCTCAGTGCGCGCAGACGGCGAAAGCCTGGCCGCCGGCACGCGCTGCGCGTCAGATCGGATCGCGCCGCGTGCCTTGAGCACAGCCTTTCGTACCGCAAGCCCAGGGCCCGGCTGCTGTTCATAGCGCATCAGCGGCAGGTGCGCGTCAAACAGGTCATGGGCTTTGTCGCGCTCCCCCGCCTGTTGCATGCGCACGACGTCGACCAGCATATCGGGGAACGCATAACCCGTGTTGGCGCCGTCGGCCCCGCGCTCCATTTCGAAGTCTAGGAAGACGCCGCCATTGCCGGTCAAAATCGACAGGGGGCGGAGTTGCTTGGCCGCCTCGAGCGCCCGCAGCGCCGAGATCTTTTCGAGCCCCGGCCAATCCTCGTGCTTCAGCATCATGCACGAGGGATGCGCATCGACGATGCGCTTGATGACGCCAACCGACATCTGCACGCCGCTCGCCTGTGGGAAATCCTGGATCACAAACGGCGTCTTGTCGCCGAGCGCCGCAACGCACTGATCATAGTAGCCGGCGATCTGGTCGTCTGTGCGCGCGCTGGCGGGTGGCGCGATCATCACGCCGGCCGCGCCCAGATCCATGACGCCGGCCGTCAGTTTGCGCATCGCCGCAAACCCCGGCGCCGATACGCCAACGATGACAGGCAGATCGCCGCAACGCTTGATCACTTGGCGCGCAAAGCTGAGCGCTTCCTCTGTATCGAGCTTCGGCGCTTCACCCATCATGCCGAGGATGGTCAAACCTGTGACGCCGCAGCTGCGATAAAAATCGACCATCTGATCCGCCGACTCGACGTCGAGCCGGCCATCGTCGTGGAATGGCGTGACGGCGATCACGTAGACGCCAGTGGCCTTCGCTAGGGCCTTCGCAGGGGCTTTGGTCATGGAGCGGTCCGGTTGAACTGCTCAGAACGTAACACAGTCATCAGCGGATGTTCTAGGCGCCCACCCTTGATCTTTGCCGCCGAACGCGGTTCCAGAAGGCCATGACGCAGCCGACCGATACGCCTGAAGTGCCGCGCACGCCGAATGCCCTTGAAACCGGGCCCGACGTCATCCTGCGCTATTGGAAACAGCTGCCGGCGAGCCCGGGTGTTTACCGCATGCTCGATGCGGCCGGTGAGGTCATCTATGTCGGCAAGGCCCGCTCGCTGAAGGCCCGCGTCGCCAATTACACGCGCCTGCTCGGCCACACGAACCGCATCGCGCGCATGATCACGGCGACGGCGAGCATGGAGTTCGTCACGGTCCGCACCGAGGCCGAGGCGCTGCTGCTCGAGGCCAACCTGATCAAGCGCTTTCGGCCGCGCTTCAATGTTTTGCTGCGCGACGACAAGTCGTTTCCCTACATCGTCATCCGCACCGATCAAGCCGCGCCGATGATCGGCAAGCACCGCGGCGCGCGCAATACCAAGGGGCAATACTTCGGGCCGTTTGCCTCGGCCGGTGCCGTCAACCGCACGATCAACATGATGCAGCGCGCGTTCCTTTTGCGCTCGTGCACAGACAGTGTCTTCGCGACGCGCACGCGGCCCTGCCTGCTGCATCAGATCAAGCGCTGCGCGGGGCCGTGCACCAACGAGATCCCGCCGGAGGACTATCGCAAGCTGGTCGATGAGAGCGTCGCGTTCTTGCGCGGTGAGAGCCAAAACGTGCGTCAGCACTATCAAAAGCTGATGGAGGACGCGGCCGAGAAGTTGGAGTTCGAGGAGGCCGCGCGTTTCCGCAATCGCCTGTGGGCGCTGGCGCACGTGACGGCAGATCAATCGATCAACCCCGAGGGGATCGAGGAAGCCGACGTGTTCGCCGCCTACCAGGATGGCGGGCAGACCTGCATCCAGGTGTTCTTTTTCCGCACGGGGCAGAACTGGGGCAACCGCGCCTACTATCCGCGTGCCGATCGATCTCTCGAACCCGGCGAGGTACTCGATAGCTTCGTTGCGCAGTTCTACGACGACAAGCCCGTGCCGCGCCTGATCTTGCTCAGCCACGATATCGCCGAGCGCGCTTTGCTGGCGGAAGCGCTCAGCATCAAGGCCGATCGCAAGGTCGAAATCAGCGTGCCGCAGCGCGGCGCGAAAGTCGGCGTCGTCGAACACGCGCTGACGAATGCGCGGGAAGCTCTCGGACGCAAACTGGCCGAGACGTCGTCGCAACGCAAACTGCTGGAGGGCTTGAAGGAGCGCTTCGACCTGCCGCGCGTGCCGCGTCGCATCGAAGTGTTCGACAACTCGCACATTTCAGGTGCGCATGCGGTTGGAGCGATGATCACGGCGGGTCCGCAGGGCTTTGCCAAGAATGCCTATCGCAAGTTCAACATCAAATCCGACAGCATCACACCCGGCGACGACTACGGCATGATGCGCGAGGTGCTCACGCGACGCTTCAAGCGGATCGCGGAGGCGCAATCTGCTCCCTCTCCCCCCACTTCGGGGGGAGAGGGCCGGGGTGAGGGGCGGCCACTTGCTCCGATTGAAATCGAACCGCTGGCACAATCTGTCGACATGGCGGTCGCTCGTTCGGAAGCAGCTGATCACCAAGCTTCCGCCCCTCACCCCAACCCTCTCCCCCTGAAGGAGGGGGAGAGGGAGCCAAGCATCCTCGACGAAAACGAGCGCGATCCTGAAGACGCCGAGGACGAGGCAAGTCCGCTCGGCGATGACGACTTTCCCGATATCCCTGACCTCGTGCTGGTCGACGGTGGCGCGGGGCAATTGGCCGTTGCGATCGAGATCATGCGCGAACTGGGCGTACGCGACGTCTCGCTTGTGGGCGTCGCCAAAGGGCCGGATCGCGATGCGGGGCGCGAGCATTTCCACTTCCCCGGCCGCGCGAAAACGCTGATGCTGGAAGCGCGCGATCCCGTGCTCTATTTCGTCCAGCGCCTGCGCGACGAGGCGCACCGCTTCGCCATCGGCACACACCGCGCCAAGCGGTCAAAGGCCATCAGTGCTAACCCGCTCAACGATATCGAAGGCATCGGCCCAACGCGCAAACGTGCGCTGCTGACACACTTCGGCTCGGCCAAAGCGGTCTCGCGCGCCGGTATCGAAGACCTGAAAGCCGTGAAAGGCATCAACGCCGACATGGCGCAGAAGATTTACGACTTTTTCCAGAAAGACGGGTGAATCATCGCGTCATTGGCTTCATCCGCGTCGGACGGCGGCCAAACCCGACCCCGCCGACAGGAGCAGCCATGCCGGTCGCGCCCCGCACCGACTGCCAGGGATTGCTTGAGGTGCACGCGATAGCTCGCGCCGGCCGGCTGAGACCAGCCCGAGCACCGGCATGGACCTGCAGCGCTGAGACGCGCGATTCGATCGACGGGTGCGTCGAGAACAGGCTTTCGGCAGTGGAAGAGATCATCATGGCGCGCAGGTTTGAGCTGAGACCCGGGACTTCGTCGTAGTCGTTGCGAATTTTGTTCAGCGCCGAAATCATGGCGTCGGCGTCCTTGGTGATTTCGACAGCCCCAGCGTCAGCCAGGAACTCACGCGAGCGCGAAATTGCGAAATAGATCAGAATTGCGAACAGGTGCGCGAGGCACAGGAACAGGATGCCGATCAGGATCGATCCGATCACGGCCGGAAGGTCCTCGGCGTCGCCTGAGAGCGCGCCGCGCGCCGCGCCTTCGGCGGCACCCGTTGCGACCGCCCCGCCAGCGCCGCTGGCACCACCAGAAATCATGTTGGCAACACCCGCGCCAACCAGCGTCAGCCCGCCCGCAAACACCGTGGCAATCACCATCAGGCGCACGTCGCGGTTCTTGATGTGGGTCATCTCGTGGGCGATGACGGCCTCGAGTTCTGCGTCGGTCAGCTTCTGCAACAGGCCTTGTGTGACTGCGACAACCGAATCCTCTGGCGTCAAGCCAGCGGCATAGGCGTTGAGCGCGCCAGTGCGCATGATCTGCACTTGCGGCATCGGCAGGCCCGCCGCGATCGCAGTCTTCTCGACCAGGTTGTAGAGGCGCGGCTGCTCGCGGCGCGTCACTTCACGAGCGCCCGTCGAAGCGCGGATGATGTCAGCATAGCAGAAATAGGCGACCACGAACCAGCATGACGACAGGAACAGCGGCATCCACCACCACGTCAGCGCCCGGCCGTAGCCGGTTGTGAAGACGGCGGCGAACGTGACCGGCTTGTATCGGGCATACTTGGAGACAGGCTTTGCGGCCCACCAATGATCGACAATGGCGCTGTAGATGATGCACCACGACGTCCAGAACAGCACGATCAGCGCGACGAAGCCGATCAACAGCAGGATCGACTTGAGCGCGTTCTTTTGCATGTGGCCATAAAGGCCATTGGTCGGCAGCATCGCGGTGCACTCCTGCTCGGCGGCAACCCTGACGCTCGCACAAACTGCTGAAAGCACGGTTGCAGGCACATGAGTGATCCGTAAACGCGCGTCCAAAAGTGGAACAGCCCTTGCGCGGCATGTCACCCGCCGATAGTCACGCGGCGCACACTGCTATCGTGAAAGTCCGCCTATGCAACCGCCTCTGTTCAATCGCGTCGCCCTGATCGGCATCGGCCTCATCGGCTCATCGATCAGCCATGCCGCACGCCGCAAGGGACTCGCAAAAACCATTGTGGGTCATGCCAAATCACCGGCGACGCGCGAGACGGCCTTGCGTCTCGGCTTGGTATCCGAGGCTTACGAAACCGCTGCGGAAGCGGCCCGCGGCGCAGATCTTGTTATCATGTGCACGCCCGTCGGCGTGTGCGGAGCACTGACACGCGAAATGCAGCCGCACCTCGCGCCCGGCGCCATCCTGACGGACGTCGGTTCGGTGAAGGCGGCCATCATCAGGGATTGCGCGCCGTTTGTGCCCAAGGGCGTGCATCTCATTCCAGCGCACCCGATTGCCGGCACCGAACACTCGGGCCCCGAAGCTGGCTTTGCGACGCTCTTCGACAATCGGTGGTGCGTGTTGACACCAGCCAGCGGCACGGACCCGACAGCAGTCGAAAAACTAAAAGCGTTCTGGCTTGGCCTAGGCTCCAACGTCGAAATCATGGACGCCGATCATCATGACATGGTGCTCGGCATCACCAGCCACGTGCCGCACGTGCTCGCCTACACGCTGGTCAACACCGCGCGGCATCTGGAGAAGGTCACCGACAGCGAGGTGATCAAATTTTCCGCCGGCGGCTTCCGCGACGCGACGCGCCTGGCCGCCTCCGATCCAACCATGTGGCGCGACGTGTTCTTGAACAACAAGGACGCCGTACTCGAAATGCTAGGCCGCTACATCGAGGATCTGATCATGCTGCAGCGGGACATCCGCTTCGGCAACGGCGACGCCATGTTCAAGCTGTTCACTGAGACGCGCGACATCCGCCGCGGCATCGTGCAAGCGGGACAAGACACCGCGCAATCCATCGATTTCTACAAAACGCGCGCGGCCACTGAGCCGCAGAAGAAGAGCTGAGTTCAGATGCAAGCGGGGGATCTGTGGGTGTTCGGCTATGGCTCGCTCATGTGGCGGCCAGGTTTTGACGTGGTCGAGCGGGCGTCGGCCCGCCTCGACGGCTATCACCGCTGCTTCTGCATCATCTCAACGCATCATCGTGGTTCGCCGGAGCGCCCAGGCCTTGTGCTCGGGCTTGATCGCGGCGGTTCGTGCCTTGGCGTCGCCTATCGCGTTGCGGCGACGGAAGCGCCGGCCGTGCATGCCTATCTGCGCAAACGGGAATTGGTGAATGGCGTCTATCGCGAATCGCGTCTGCCAGTGACGCTCGGTGGCGCAGAGCCGCGTCACGTGTCCGCACTCGCCTATATCGTGGAGCGCGCACATCCGAGTTACGCTGGCGTACAACCGCTCGCGCGGCAAGCGGAAATGATTCGCGGCGCGCGTGGCCTGTCCGGCGACAATCTCGACTATCTCGTAAATACGGTGACGCACCTGCGCGAGGTCGGCATTCGTGAGCGCGAACTCGAACGTCTGGTGGCGCTTGCGGGCGCGCACATCCCACATCTCGCCGCGTTAAAGCCGGACGGCAGCCTCGAAAGTCCGTGCGCGGCCGGGCTACGTCGCGTGACCTCGCGCCAGCCGATCGCCTTCCGCAAGTTGCGGCCCGGCGATCGACGGCGCTTCATGTACCGCATGCGTCTTGGCGATACGAAAAGTTGAGGCTTAAAATGCAGCTCAGCGCTGCTTTTCTTTGTCACGCTGCCAATAGACGAACAGCACCGAGACAATCGCCGTCAGCATGGCCGTGGCCTGGATGTCGGGCCGCTTCACGATCAGCAGCCATTGCGCCAGGCTTTGCTGCGCACCACCGCGCGGCGTGTAGGCTGTTGAAATGTACACGGCGACAAAGGCGACGAGTGATGTGAGAGCAAGCGCGCCCGCAATTTGTATCACGCGTTTGACTGGCCGTGCGACCGACATTTTACGGCCGGGCACTGCGAGGATGGTCTTGTCTGACATGTTTCGCTCCACGTCTGCTATCGGAACGCGACGTCAGGTATCTGATTCTCCGCAACATTGCACACACCGGTGGCGGACAGGCGGACAGCCGGGTGATTGCGTTGCGCATTGGACGATCGACGTGTATCGCGCGCCGACATCGCCGATAAACTGGAGTCGCCTGATGCCGCTCGAGATTCACCAATTCCTATGCTTGTCCGACAACTACGGGGTGCTGGTCCGCGACCCGGATCGTGGCGTGGTCGCCTCGATCGATGCGCCGAGCGCGGATGATGTGCGCAAGGCCCTGAAGGACACTGGTTGGCGCCTCACTTACATTCTGACCACGCACCATCACGCGGATCACACGGCCGGCAATCTGGCACTTAAGGCCGAGACCAGCTGCGTCATCATCGGACCACGGGGTGAGGCGGCCAAAATTCCGGGCATCGATACCGAAGTGGGCGAGGGCGATGCCTTCAGGCTGGGCGGCTATCAGGTGAAGGTGTTCGAGACGCCGGGCCACACACTCGGCCACATCGCGTACCACATTCCGCAGGCCAACGTGGCGTTCGTCGGCGACACGCTGTTTGCCATGGGCTGCGGCCGTGTACTCGAGGGCACCATGGAGCAGATGTGGTCGTCTGTCGCCAAGGTCGCCGCGCTGCCAGCCGACACGATGCTCTATTGCGGTCATGAGTACACCGTCTCGAATGCCAAGTTCTGTCTGTCGATGGAGCCGGAGAACAACGCGCTTGCGGCGCGCTTGGCCGAGGTCGAGGCCCTGCGCGCGGCCGGCAAGGCTACACTGCCGACCCGCCTCGATCAGGAACTCGCGACCAACGTCTTTTTGCGTGTGAAGAGCGCCGCCATTCGCAAACGCCTCGGCCTCGAAGGCGCGGAAGATTGGAAAGTGTTCGCCGAATTGCGCGAGCGCAAGAACCGGGCATGATGGCCGCGAGCCCGCCCTTGCAATGGTGATGCATGCTGACGCCCCTGACGCATACAGCCTTGGACGGCATCCCGCACGGCTTCTTCGGGCGCCGCGGCGGCGTGTCGAGCGGCCTCTACGACAGCTTGAATTGCGGGCTCGGCTCTCAGGATGCTCGCGAAGCCGTGCTTGAGAATCGCGCCCGCGTCGCCTCCCATTTGGGTGCGCCCGACGCGCCAGTGTTGACATGTCATCAGGTTCACTCGGCGGATGCAGTCGTCATCGACACGCCGTGGGGCCCGGGCGAACAGCCGAAGGCCGATGCACTTGTAACGCGCACGCCCGGCCTCGTGCTTGGAGCGCTCGCGGCGGACTGCATGCCGATTTTGTTTGCCGACGCTGAAGCTGGCGTCGTGGCTGCCGCGCACGCCGGCTGGAAAGGTGCGTTGGCCGGCGTCGAACGCAGCACCATTTCCGCCATGGAGACCATCGGCGCCAAACGCGCGCGCATCCGCGCCGTTATCGGCCCGTGCATCAGCCAGTCAGCCTATGAAGTTGGACCTGAATTCGTGGCAAGCTTCGTAGCGCAAGACGCCACTGCCAGCCGATTCTTCACCACGCCGACGGGCGGTGCGCGGCCGCATTTCGACCTGCCAGGGTTTATGCTCGACCGTCTCAGCTCGTTGGGCCTTGCGTCCGCCCAGTGGCTGGGCGCATGCACCTACGCTGAGCCTGAGGCGTATTTTAGCTTTCGTCGCACGACTCATCGGAAAGAGCCCGACTACGGCCGCCAGATCGCGGCGATCACCTGTCCAGCACGCGAATATTAGGTCCTTTGTATCAAACTGAAGCAGAATACGGCGACAGGCACGCTTTTCAACAAAAGAATTGTTGTTGTTGGCTGATATGCACCGCCAAATATAGCCGCAATTGTCGTCCGAAGCTGGACGGTCGGCATCAGCCTCGCTACAGACATAACGTGCGTACCGGATAGAGATGCGCCGCAAGGTTTGTACGACGGCCGCCGGGGGGACGACATTCTGATTGAGGGGGACGTCATCGTGACGACCATCCAAGTGCCCAAGGCTCATTCGCGTGCGCGCGCGTCGGCTCGTCGTTTCGCGATACTCGCGACAGCGGCGCTGATGCTTGCAGGCTGCGCGTCGGAAAACGCGCTCAACAATACAGGCCCCGAGGCAAGTCTTGCGCCGCCGCCATCGGCCGTAGCGCAGCCAACGCAACCCTTGACGCGTGTCTCGATCGCGCCTGTGATTGGTGCGCCTGACACGGTCGGCCGGCAATTGCAGCAGGATTTCACCGCCGCAATCGGGCTGCAAAAGGTATCGCTGGTCGCTCCGGGAGAGCGGGCAGACTACACGCTCAAGGGCTTCGTCGTTGCGGCCAAGGATCGTACAAACACAAAGGTCTCCTACATCTGGGATGTGATCGATCCGGCCGGCAAGCGGGTCAACCGCATCACAGGCGAAGAGATCATCACCGGCCAAGCGCCGAAAGAGCCCTGGTCAGCAGTGACACCTGACGTCGCGCGCAGCATCGCTCAGAAGTCGGCTGCATCGTTCGGACAATGGTTGCCGACGGCGCAGGCGTCGGTGCCCGTCGCGGCCACACCACCGCCAACGGGTGTCGGCGCCGTCTCAGGTGTCGCAACCGCGGGCGTTGCAACGGCGCCGCAGCGGCCAACGACACCGACCATAACTCCAGTGTCAGCACCCCAAGGCGGCACGATTGCAATGGTTCCGGCTGTTGTCGGCGCCCCAGGCGATGGCAGCACATCGCTCACTGGTGCTATTCAGGCGGAGCTGCGCAAGAGCGGCGTTAACCTGACCAGCCAGGCCGCCGCGAACACCTACCGCGTCGAAGGCGTCGTCAAGATGGGCCAGGTCAAGGACGGCAAACAGCCGATCCGCATCGACTGGAACGTCCGCGATCCGCAAGGCAACAAAGTCGGCACGGTCTCGCAGAACAACGAAATCCCCGAAGGCTCGCTCGATGGCGCGTGGGGTAAGACGGCGGATGCTGCCGCCCAGGCCGCCGCCCAAGGCATCTTGAAGCTGCTGCCGCGCTGATCGATATCGATCTCAGATCTAAAAAAGCCGCGGTGCCCTGATCGGGACCGCGGCTCTTTCGTGTGCGGCGCTGACCGTCCTTACGACCGCGTCAGTTGCTTGGCGGCCGGCCAGGTCAGCTTGTGGCCGAACTCGATCAGGCGCTCTTCGTCGGGATTGATGTTGAAGTCCCAGTGCACGATGCCGCGCTTGTCATCGAGATCGCGGCCTGTCGGCTGCACCTTGGCCGTCGTTTCGACCTTCAGTTCCTGGTTGTTCGAGACCGGGAACTGGTCGATCACGCGCACAGCGACGGGCCGCTGGTGCAGGCTTTTCAGCGTGATCTTGAAGGTCTTCTCTTCCGTCTTCGATGACGTGATGATGCCCTTCTCGCCGCGCTTTTCATCGAGCACGGCGTATTTGACCATCACGTTGTCGTCCTGGCCGAAGCCGAGTTCGTGGTCCTCGCCCGGCGCGAGTTGCGGCAGGCGGCCATTGCCGACGTAGGTGCCATCGCGGAACAGCGCGACTTGGCCAGCGAGGATCGCGGTCGTCTTCGGCGTGGTCATCTTGGCATACAGGAACGCCTTCGGATCGCGCTTGGGCACGGTGCGCACGACCAGCGTCGGGTCGAGGTCTGTGGCGTCGATCTGCACGCGCTTGGCTTCGCCCGTCGGCGCAACGGTCGAGCGGCCGGGAATGCCGTAGAGAGCCTGGAAGGCGTTGGCGTCGATGGTCGCATTGATCTGCTCTGCGACTTTCGGCTTTGCC
The DNA here is from genome assembly GCA_031374735.1 of Hyphomicrobiaceae bacterium. Classification (GTDB taxonomy): domain Bacteria; phylum Pseudomonadota; class Alphaproteobacteria; order Rhizobiales; family Hyphomicrobiaceae; genus JABFRJ01. Next base: position 45,742 of record JANMGQ010000050.1, read on the forward strand.
TCAGCATCTGCCATTGCTCCGGCAGGCATCGAACGGGCCATCGGCGCTGGCGGGGCCATAGGAGCGGGAGCCGCACCAACCATCGGCGCCTCCATCCGCTGGCGCATCGCTGTCGGATCAAGCAGATCCACCAGCATTGGCTGCAGATCCGGGGCTTGTGAGCCCTGCGATGGCCGTGTGGTCGAGAGCGCGATCGACACGTTTTCCCAAGCCTCACCCGTGCGCTGCTGGATCGACGCGCGACGCACGAACTGCATTTTCGGCGCGACGGTCTTGGTGCCCGTGGTCAGGCGCGCATCATAGAGCGGCGTCCAGCCGGCGTTTGAAACCTGATAGCGGATCGTCAGATCGGCATCGAGGGCGGCGCCTGCATTGACGGCAACCTTGACCTCCGTTCGCTGCTCCTGCGCAGGCGCAATCGCCGCCAGCCGTTTCTGCAGATCTTCCATCCGCCGATCGAGATCGCGGATCTTCGTGTTCGTCTCCAGGATCACCTTCTGCGCCGCAACCGTGCGCTCGCCGATCAAAGCGCCAAGGTCGCTCCAGTTCGGCATCTGCGGCGACTGCATGCCCGCCGGCACGGATTTGCCCGGAATGCCCGCCAGCTCCGTGAACAGCTTCTTCTGCGCCGTCGCGCCTTCGATCGTCGCCGCCAGCACCTGCCGCTCATCGTTAAGCTTCTCGATCTCCGCTTCGATGCCTTTGCGCTCGGCGGCGCGTTGGGCCTGTTCGCCGCGCTGGACGAAGGTCACGCGCGTATCAACCGAGCCGATGGCCAACTGCCCGGTGCTCTTGCCCTCGACGCGGATGGAGTTGCCGATGGCCGACGGCGGCAGGTCTGTCAGTAGGATGGTGTGTTCGCCCGGTTGCAGGCGCACCTTGGCCAGGCGAGTGACTTCGGCACCCTGTGGAAACACAGTCACGGCATCGATTGCAGTGGGTGCGGGGACGTCGGCGGCAGAGACGGCGGTGGTCATCAGCAAACTCGCGGTGATCGCAGCAAGAACGGAGGGGGCACGCATGTCGGGGGCTCCAGGGGGAATGCGGATCAGTCCATCCCGTCCATGATGTCGCAAGTGTGGCGTCGTTGCCGCGCGGCGCATGTGCGGGTTCGAGCCTATGACGTGGCAGGGGGCTATTTCCTTGGGTCGGGCTCCAGCCCGCGAGCTGTTTATCCGGACGCAGGTCTTGCTGGGCAGGGCGCGGCGCAGCTAGACACGGTGCTCAACATGCCGGCCCGGCGCCGGATACCCAGGATCTCTCTGCATGGCCGGCATCGGCTTCAAACTTCGCAGCCTCGCCCGTCAGGACTCGATCTCATCGATTGTGGCTGCGGTCGGCCATGCCGCGATGATCGCCGCCGGCCCCTGGTTGTTTACGATTGCCACCCTGGCAACCATCACCATCGCAACGGACCGCGTGGCGGGCCTTGAGGTGCTGGCCACGTTCCGAGCCATCGTCATCTACGCGTTCGCAGTCTCGCTGGTCTTTTCCGCACCCGTCACGATCGTTGCCACACGCCTCGTAGGCGACGCGCTTTGGCTGAAGCAGCCGCGGCGCGTTCTTGGGTTGCTCCTCGGTGGCCTGTGGGTGGTGCAAGTGCCAACAGTCATTGGCGTCGGCATCGTCATCTGGGTCTTCAAGCTGCCATTGCCCGACGCCTTGATCCTTGCCGCCATGACGGCAATTGCTTCAGGCATCTGGATCGCAATTTCGTTCTGCGGCGCCGTGCGAGACTATCGCGGCGTGACGCTTTCGTTCTTGATGGGGCTGCTGGTGGCGCTCGGCGCTTGCATCGGCACCGCGATCTACGGCGGTAGCCATCTCGCCATGGCTTGTGCCTTCGCCGGTGGCATGACCGTGATTCTGCTCGGCCTCATTGGTCGCGTCATGTCGACGTTTCCCTATCCCGTGGCAACGCCTGGCGCCATCAGCCGTGCCTACCGAGACGGCTTCAAGACGTACTGGGCCATCTGCATCGGCGCCTTTCTTGGCACAGGCGCGGTCTGGGTCGACAAGGTCGTGTTTTGGTTCTCTGAGGTCGGCGAAGCCGTCGAGAATGGCCTGCGCCACGCGCCGATCTACGACAGCACCATGTTCATCGCGTCGCTCGCCCTGATCCCCGCATTGTCATCGTTCGTGGTCAACCTCGAGACCGGATTTTTCGAACGCTACCAGCGCTATTACGCAACGATCGCGACGCACGGCACGCTCGATCAAATCGAGACGGCGCGGCATCGCCTTGCTCGCTACACGCTCGACAGCCTATCGCTGATCACCATCACGTTGGCTGGCATCGCGGCCATCCTGTTGCTGACGGCGCCGATCATCGTTGATGCAGTGGGGTTGCGGTTTCGTCAGATTGCCATCCTGCGCTACGGGGTTCTCGGCGCGATCTTCCAGTTCGTATTCATTGCCACGTCCTCGTTGTTGCTGTTTTTCGACCGTCGGCAGCCCTACGTGTTCACGCAGGCCTTGTACTTCGGGCTCAACATCGTGTTTGCGATGCTCTCGCTCAGCTTGGGCGAGGACTACTACGGCGTCGGTTTCTTCGCGGCGGCCTTGATTGCGGCCGGCGTTACGTTCATGGCGGCCGAGAGTACGTTCCGCCGCTTGAATTTCCTCACCTTTATCGGCAACAATCCGTCGGTGCGCGGCGTATCCACGGGCTCTGGTCGAGGCGCAGTCAGCCGCCTGATCTCGCGCCGCACTTGACCGGAGCCTTCGATGTACCAAGCCGTTACCCGCTCGATCCGCGTTTCCGTCACACCGCGCTATGCTGCCGAGCAATCCGATCCGGACGAGAACGAATACTTCTGGACCTACACGATCGACATCGCGAACGAGGGCCACGAAACCGTGCAGCTCAAGTCGCGCTATTGGCGCATCACGGACGAGTTGGGTCGGGTCGAGGAGGTGCGCGGGCCAGGCGTCGTCGGCGAGATACCGGTCATCGCGCCCGGGGCAAAGTACAGCTACACGTCGGGTTGCCCGCTCTCGACACCATCCGGCATCATGGCCGGCCAATACTTCATGACCACGGCCGCTGGCGAAAAGTTTGCCATCGACATTCCAGCCTTTTCACTCGACTGCCCGGCCTTGAAGCGCGCGCTGAACTGAGGCGCATGGCCGACCCTGGCTATCCCTTCGCGCCTGCGGCATAAGCCGCGCAATCGCGACATCAAGGAGCGCTTCCATGCAGTTCAAAGGCAGAACCGCCGTTGTCACCGGCTCGACATCCGGCATAGGTCTCGGCATTGCGCACGCGCTCGCGGCAGCCGGCGCCAACATTGTGCTGAACGGCCTTGGCACGGCCGTCGACAACGCCAGTGCTATTGCTGATGTCGGCCGTCACGGCACCAAGGTCGCCTTCGACCCTGCCGACATGCTGCGCCACAATCAGATCGCCGAGATGATTGCCAAGGCCGAGCGCGACTTCGGCAGCGTCGATATCCTGGTCAACAACGCCGGCATTCAGCACGTGGCGCCGGTCGAAACCTTCCCCATCGAAAAATGGGATGCCATCATCGCCATCAATCTGTCGTCGGCGTTCCACACCATCCGCGCCGCCGTCCCTGGCATGAAGGCGCGCGGCACCGGGCGCATCATCAATATCGCCTCCGCCCACTCGCTGACGGCGTCGCCGCACAAGACCGCCTATGTGGCCGCCAAGCATGGCCTCGCCGGACTGACCAAGGCGGTGGCCCTGGAACTGGCCGAAACGAAAATCACCTGCAACGCCATCTCGCCGGGCTTCGTGTGGACACCACTGGTCGAAAAGCAGCTGCCCGACATCGCCAAGGCCGAAGGCATTACGGTCGAGCAGGCGCAAAAGAAGGTGCTCGAGCGCCAGCCCTCGCGTCGCTTCGCAACGGTCGAGGAGATCGGTGCCATGGCGGTTTATCTCGCGAGCGACGCAGCCCTCGCGGTCACCGGCTCGAACTTCTCCATCGACGGCGGCTGGACCGCACAGTAGCAGGTTACGGCTGCGTCTCGCGTCATCGAGCGCCAGCACACATACGATATAGGATTCCGCCATGATCCCGCTCGCCGGTTATTCCGACCGCCTGTCCGTGCGCCCCGGCGAAACGATCAAGTTTCACGTGGCGAACGCGACGGGAAAAAAGGTGGCCGCCGAGATTGTGCGCGTGCGCTCAGCCGATGCCAATCCAAAAGGACCCGGCATCAAGACGGAACCAGTCGTGGCACTGGCGTCGGCAGACGTCGGCCCGAACACGGTGCCGCTCGGCTCGTACGGCCACGCCGATCTTGGCACGCATCTGACCACGCTCGAAAGTTTCACGCTCGTTGCAACGATCTGGCCGACCCGCATCGGCCGCAAGGCCCAGCCCATCCTGTCGTGGCTCGACCCGAGGCAGAGCACGGGCGTCATGCTCGCGATCGACGAGGACGGGTGGCTGACGGCTCAGGTGGGCCAAGGCGCAAGCCGGCTCGGCTTCGTCGCGGGGTCGGCCAAGCTCGTCGAGCGACAGTGGCTGCGGGTCTGGTGCGCCTATGACGCGACCACGCGCAAGATGACAGTCGCCAGCCTGCCGATCGGCGCATCGGCCGCAAACATGACGACGGTCGAACTCGACGCTGCGATTGGGCAACCGTCACACGGAGAGATCGCCATAGCAGCCGGGCCATCGAGCAGCTTCAACGGCAAGCTCGAGCGCCCGATGATCTTTTCGCGTGCCTTGACCGCCAACGAAGTGATTCGCGCCGCAGCTGGTGCCACCGTCGATGGCTTGGTCGTCTGCTGGGACTTCAGCAAAGAAATACCGACGTCGCGCATGGTCGATGTCGGTCCGAACGCGTTGCACGGCGCCGTCGTACAGCGCCCGACACGTGGCATGACCGGCTCGAGTTGGAACGGCCGCGAGATGTGCTGGCGACACGCGCCCGAGCAATACGCAGCCATCCATTTCCACGACGACGACATCGACGATTGCGGCTGGCCGGTCGCGTTCGCGTGGACGGCACCCAAGGACTTGCCGAGCGGCAACTACGCGCTGCTTTTGTCGGCCGCCGATGCAACAGAGAACTTGCCGTTCTTCGTGGTGCCCGCAAAAGGCAAAGCAACGGCGCAGATCGCCGTTCTGGTTTCAACCTACACCTATACGATCTACGGCAACATGGCCCGCCCCGAGTGGATCGCCAACGCCAAGTGGCGCGAGGAGTGGCTTGCACAAGCCGCGGCCTGGAACGGCTATCCACACAATCCCGGCGCACACGTCGAATACGGTCTGTCGACCTACAATTTCCACACCGATGGATCCGGTATCGCTTATGCCAGCTGGCGGCGCCCGATGTTGAACCTGCGCATCGGCTACATCACATATCCCAATGAGGCGATCCGCGGCTCGGGGTTGCGCCACTATCCAGCCGACATGCATTTGTGCGCGTGGCTTGATGCCAAAGGCTACGCCTACGACATCATCACCGATGTCGAACTCGACCGCGAAGGCGCCGCGCTGCTGAAGCCCTACACAGCCCTGCTGACGGGGACGCATCCGGAATATCATACGCCCGCGATGCTCGACGCGATCGAGACCTATCGCGATGGCGGAGGCCGGTTGCTCTATCTCGGCGGCAATGGCTTTTACTGGAAAATCGCGCTCGATCACGAGAAGACGGGCGTTGTTGAGATCCGTCGCGGCGAAGGCGGCATCCGCGCCTGGGCTGCCGAAACAGGCGAATACTACAACGCATTCGATGGCGAATACGGTGGCCTTTGGCGCCGCAACGGCCGCCCGCCACAAAAGATTGCCGGCGTGGGCTTTACCGCGCAGGGCAACTTTGTTGGCTCCTACTATCGCGTCAAGCCGGACGCTCGATCATCACGTGCCGCTTGGATCGTCGAGGGCCTGAAGGGCGATATCATCGGCAATTTCGGCTTCTCAGGCCATGGCGCGGCCGGCTTCGAACTCGATCGAGCCGAGAAGCGCCTCGGCACGCCATCGCATGCCATCGTGCTCGCCTCGTCCGAAGGCCACAAGCCCGACGCGCCGTGGGTGCTCGTGCCTGAAGAGCAGCTGAGCCACATCGTCACCTGGGCTGGCGAACCTGCTGAAAAACTCATCCGTGCTGACATGACGTTCTTCGAGACACCCAACAATGGTGCCGTGTTCTCGGTCGGATCGATCACGTTTTGCGGGTCGTTGCCCGTCAACAACTTTAACAACGATGTGTCGTCGCTGCTGGATCGCGTGCTCAAGCGGTTGAGTGATCCCGCAGCGCGGTTCGACATGCCGGCTGCGTAACGCAAATGAGCCGAAGCGGCGTGGGCCGCTCCGGGTGTCAGCGTGGCAGTCGGGGAGAGAGCAGAGGTGATCAATACCGATACGCTGTTGGGACGTAGCGCACCTGGCGATATTGGATTTGCGGCGCCGGGTTCGAGTAGAAGACGGATGCCGACCTGTTGGGCCCAGAGCCGTTGGAGAAGGTGCTTGGATAAGTGCCGGCATGGCGTTGAGGTTGCCGATCGCGGCGGGCGGCGACAGCATCATGCGACGGCGTGTTGAAGCGCGGTGCACCCACGACGTTGATGCGCGTGTGAACGAGGCCATGGCGCTGCACGAGCCCGTAGAACGCTGCAGCATTGGCAGGTGCGAGGCGCACGCAGCCATGTGACGCCGGGCGACCCAGCGAACCCGTTGCCTGCGTGGCGTGGATCGCGGCGCCGCTCTTGAAGAACACCGCATGCGGCATGGGGGCCATGTCGTACTTGCGCGAGTACCACATCTTGGCGGTCCATTCCGGCTTGAAGTTGCCGGTTGGCGTCGCAAAGCCCTGGGCGCCCGAAGAAATCGGCCACGAGAATTTGGGCTTGCCGTTTTCAGTCACGGTCAAACGCTGTGTCGACAGATCGACCTTGGCGACCAAGGTCACAGGCGGCGGCGGGGGCGGTGTTGGCTTGGCGGCTTCGGTCGGAACGTCCGTCGCCGGCGCTGGTGCGAGTGCAGGCGCAGGCGTCGGCGCCGAGACGGCGGCAATGATAGGTGCGGCAGTGGCGGCCGGTTCGGCTGGTTTGGCCGTGTCCTGGGCGAATGTCGTGCCCGTGGTCGCGAAGACGCACAGGGTTGCAGCGACGAGCGTGGCTCGTTTCATCTCAGTACTCCAAACAATGAGTGGTGAAGGTCGTTGGGACGTTTGTAGGCGATTACGGCTAACGGTCGCTGAAGTTTCGTTTGAGCGCGGATGACCACGCGTCCCAGTTCGGCACACGACCGCTCGCCACGGGCTTCATTGCGCACCCGAAAGCGCGCTATAGAGCGTCAGTCGCAATGCAACGGAGGCCAGCTGCCATGTCATTTTGGAAAAATCTGTTCGGTGGCAGTGCAACTCCAAATGCCGCACCAGCGCGAACGGAAGAATATAAAGGCTTCACCATTGCGCCTGCACCTTTCATCGCGGGCGGGCAGTATCAGCTGGCGGGAACCATCACGAAGCAGGTCGACGGCACGCTGAAAGAGCACAAGTTCGTGCGCGCGGATCGTTTTTCGTCGGCCGAAGATGCGGTCGAGTTCACGCTGGTGAAAGCGCGTCAGATCATCGACCAACAGGGCGACAAGGTGTTCAGCTGAGGTACCGCGCCCTTTGCCGTAAGACTTTGGCCCCGTCATACTTTGGGCCGTCGCCGCAATGTCACACCTGCGCGCGGCGATGACCGAAACGGTGACGTGCAACTTGTGCCGCATCGGCCTGCTCGCGTAATCGAGCTGTGTTTCCGCCGAGCCGATGAGGGTACACGTGAAATCTTCGATCTCGCCTCTGTCCATCGTGGCCACCGCTGTTCTAGCCGTAGGTGCGGCCCCCTTGTCGGCATGGGCCCAGTCGCCGACGTGGAACGGCAACGCCCCGATCTACGACAGCGAGACCAAGCAGAAGACCGAGCAGACCGAGGCAGAACGTGCCGAGCGGCGTAAATCCTATGGCCCGGTGGTGTATCCGAAGTTCATGCAGGGCGGCGACCGGCCTGATATCCAACCGGCCCTGCCGCCGACTGTCTATTTCGATCAAGCCGAAGAACCCGGCTCGATCATTGTCGATACGCAGGGCAAGAAGCTCTACTACGTGCTGCCCGACAAGAAGGCCTACGAATACCCCATCTCGGTTGGCCGCGACGGCTTTACCTGGTCCGGCACGGAGCGCATCAGCCGCATCGCCGAATGGCCGTCATGGACGCCGCCGCCGGAAATGCATAAGCGCATGCCCGGCCTACCCATCACTGTAACTGGCGGCCTGAAGAACCCGCAGGGCGCCCGCGCGCTTTATCTTGGCAGCACCATCTACCGCATCCACGGCACCAACAATGACCGCACCGTCGGCCGCGCCAACTCGTCCGGGTGTTTCCGCCTGAAAAACGAGCACGTCGTCCACCTCGCCTCCATCGCCAAGGTCGGCACCAAGGTGAAGGTGTTGCAGTCCTACAACGGCGGCGTCAGCCAAAGCGCGCCACTCACCTCGCTGTTCGGCCTTGGCGGAAGCGACGACAAGCCCAAGGCCGCCATGCAGAAGCCAAAGCCCGCGGTGAAGCGGGCTGCTGCAGCTCCGGCAACCACGACAGCCCCTGCTGCCGCACCAGCGCCGAGCGCCAAGAAGACGGTCGATTAGAGGGCTTGGCAGGGCGAGCGGGATACGCGATCAGTCACAGCCTGATCGGTCTCGCTCGACAGGTCCTGGGGACCAGCCAAAACCGTGCTCGCGTCGCAACTCCTGCGTGTCTGGCTCTCGCCGTCGTTCCCTGTCGGGGCGTATGCCTACAGCCACGGTTTGGAAGCGGCCGTTGCCAAGAACCTCATCGCGTCACGGCATGACTGCGAGGCTTGGCTCCGCGCGCTGCTGCAGCAGGGATCGGCGCGCACGGACTTGATCCTACTCGCGGTCACATGGCGTCGCGTTCGTGACTGGAGTGCCCGCGATGAGATGCCGTTGCGCAGCCTGCACGACATCAATGCGCTGGCTCTCGCGTTACAGCCCTCCGCCGAGCGCTATCTCGAAACATCCCAGCAGGGCGGATCATTCATGACCACGTGCTCGGCTGCCTGGCCGTGCGACGCCTTGGGCACCATGCGCGCCCAATGCCCTGACGTGATCGCCTATCCCGTGGCGCTCGGAACCGCTGCGGCCGGACACGGAATCCCCCTGGCCGACGTGCTCGAAGCCGCGGCCCTCGCCTTCGTACAAAACCTGCTGTCTGCCGCCATCCGTCTGTCGGTCATTGGCCACACAGACGGCCAGCGCATCGCCGCAGCCCTCATGCCCGATATCGCGTCAGCGGCACACGCCGCCGAGAGTGCTGATCTCGAAGATCTTGGCGCGGCGTGCTTCTCGTCCGATCTCGCCTCGCTCGAACACGAAACGCTTGCGACCAGGCTGTTTCGCTCATGACGGGCACACTCATCACCGGCCTCGGCTTCGCGCTGACACTGTGCCTTTGGCTGCTCGCACGCCTGCACGCCATGTGGGGCTATGGCGGTCTGTGGCCAGCCAAGAGTGAGGCTGACCTCGCGCGCATGGTCGTCGGTCTCCCTGGCATCACGCGCATGCCCCCGCGCGCCGCATGCTTTGCGGTTGCGATCGCATTGGTGGTCATCGGTTTCTGGCCGTTGTGGCGCATCGGCATGATCGTATCGCCATTGCCAGACCGCCTGTCGCTGGGGCTCGGTATCCTGGTCGCCAGTGTCTTTGCCTTGCGCGGCATCGCGGCCTACGTGCCGACGTGGCGCCGCCGCTTGCCGGAGGAACCCTTCGCAACCTATGACCGGCAGTACTATGGTCCGCTGTGCCTCGCACTTGCCGCAGGCTTTGCCGGGCTCATCTTTGGAGGCTCGACCTGATGTCCAAGCATTCCTCGCACGGCCCCCTGCGCGTTGGCATCGGTGGCCCTGTCGGCTCCGGCAAGACGACGCTGACGGCCGCGTTGTGCCGCGTCTTCCGCGAACGCTATGACATCTGCGCCATCACCAACGACATCTACACCAAGGAAGACGCCGAGATCCTCAATCGCATGCAGGCGCTACCGCTCGAACGGATCATGGGCGTCGAAACCGGAGGTTGTCCGCACACGGCTATTCGCGAGGACTGCTCGATCAACCTCGCGGCCATCGAGACCATGCGCAAGAAGTTCCCCAAGCTCGACATTATCCTGATCGAGAGCGGCGGCGACAATCTGGCGGCCACATTCTCACCCGAGCTCGCTGACATCACATTGTACGTCATCGACGTCGCGCAAGGCGAAAAGATTCCGCGCAAAGGGGGCCCCGGCATCACCCGCTCGGACCTGCTGATCATCAACAAGACCGACCTCGCGCCCCATGTCGGTGCGGATCTCTCCGTGATGGACCGCGATGCCAAGAAGCAGCGCGGCGAGCGCCCCTTCCTGTTCGCCAACGTCACCGCCGGCAAAGGCGTCACCGAGATCGCAGCGTTCGTCGAACAGGCGGGTGGATTGGTGCGATAAGCCTTGTCCGCACCTCGAGCTTTGAGACCGTGCCTTAGTCGCTCGCCGTCGCAGCAATGCACTCCCGCACGAAGCGCGCCATGGAGCGTTCACCGGCCGTCGCCCGGATAAAGGCCGCGACGGTGTCAAAGAGCCGTGCATCGAGCAGGAGACGCTTGACGGCATCTGCGAGCGCACGCGCCTCGACCGCATGCGCGAGCACGCCAGTTAACCCGTCCTGAACCTGCTCGACGAGACCGCCGACCGGCGTCGCAACGACGGGCACGCCAGCACCAAGCGCCATGGCTGCGATACCTGACTGGCTCGCCTCCACGTGCGAGAGGACGACCGCATGGGAGCGGCCGAGCACGGCCGCAATCTCCTCGCTCGAGAGCCATCGGTTCTCCAAGTCGATGCCAAGCGCCTCGATCCGCGGCCGCAGCGTCCCGAGGGCGCCTTCGCCGAAAATGCCCGGGGCAACAGCAATCCCGTCGCGCCGCAGCGCTTCGATCGTGTCGAGAAACAATGGCAACCCCTTGTAAGGCATGATCCGACCGAGGAAGGTGAGACGCAGCGGCTCGCCTGGACGGGGCGTGGGTGGCACGGGCGAAGCCGGGCCTGCATCGAGATCAGGGTGGAACAGCGTCCGCAGCCTCCCAGCCGCCACACCCCGTTCGACGAGGCGCTCCGTCACTGGACGAGACAGCGTAAGGATCCGATCGGCGCTGAATACAGCGCGATCCGTCACCGACTTCACGAAGCCGCTCCGATAGTCGCCAGGATGTACATCTGCATCGTGCGCGATCACGGCACGGCGCGCACCGGCTGCGCGGATAGCCGGGGCAACAAAGGGCGCCCAAGCATGTGGCATGAGGTCAATCACGGTCGCTATCTTTGCCGACCGTATCCGTTGCGCAATCAGCCGGCGGGCCTCTGGGATGCGCCAGGCCTCTGTCACGGCACCAATGTTTGAGACGTAGGTCGTGACGGGCAGAAGATCAGCACCGAGGCCTTCGAACTCGGCGAAGCCTTCGCTTTGTCGCGATACGGAAATGGTCGCGGCGACGGCAGGATCGGCGAGGCAGGCGCGAGCGAGCTGCAGGGTAAACCGAGTTAAACCGCGCCGGCCCCAGTACACGAACATCACGCGCGAGGGATCATTGGGCCCGGTCGTTGAGGTAAGCGTCTTCGAAATTGGCACCTGAGGCATGAACGGTCAGCGCCCATCCACGAACACGCGGTTCGTCTCCGCAATCGCCAGGAACACGTGGTAGAGCGTGCTCGCCGGCATATAGTCGACCAGCGGCTTGCCGTCGGCCCCGACATGGTCGATCCAGCCGCCCTCGACGGGCGCCGAAAGGAACGTCCCGAACAGCCGCTCGTAAACAGTCGCCGTGCGCTCGCCGTAGGCGCTGTCGCCGCCCGCATGCTCTGCTTCGATGGCGAGCGACTTGAGCGCCTCGGTGTGCGGCCAGCAGCGCCGGGAGGCTTTCACGTGCCCGCCTCCGGCTTCGCACTCATCGACGATGTGCCCGATCGAATCGCGTCCTTGCGCCCATGCAATGTCGTGCAGCGCCCTGACCGGTCGGACGGCATCTCGCCCGGCGAGGTGGCTGTAGCGGCGCAGCAGCCAGGCCCACTCGAAATGATGGCCCGGCTCCCACAGGCGGCCGCGCTGCCCAGGCTGCGGCTGCCATGCCGCATCGAAGTACTCGACCAGGACGGGAGGATCGTGGGCGAGAAAGCGTGTGGTCAGCAATGCGAAGATCTCGCCAGCCCGGGCAAGCCAGGCGGCCTTTCCCGTGCTCTCGTAGAGCGCCAGGAATGCTTCGATCAGATGCATATGGGGGTTCTGCAGCCGCTCTCTGTTCACGGGAGGTGGACTCTGCGTCAGGAAGCCCCCGCCAGTCGGTGCTGCGAGTTGCGCATCGAGTTCGACCGCGATCTCATCAGCGAGTGCCTCGAGGCGCGCGTCGCGGCCGCGTCGTAGAGTCCAGCCCAGAGCAAACAGCACGAAGGCATAAGCATAAGTATCGCGCGCCGCATTGGCGACCCGCCCATCAGCATGGATCGAGTGCACCAGCCCGGGCCGACCGTCGACGCCCCGGAAACGGGTGATCATCGTGTCGACAGCGCGTGCCACGCGCCCCTTTTGGTCGGGCCACCAACCAAGAAGATCCGCATGGGCGAACACGTAGATCTGTCGCGCTTGCACCATCACCCGACGCGGCACATCGTGCACCAGCGGGCGACCGGCAAAATCGAGCCGCTCGTGGAACCCGCCCCAGACCTCGTCGAAACCGGCATCGTACCAGAGCGGCAGAGCCTTTTCGATGGCCCAAGCCTTGGCCCGGAGCGAAGCGTGGCGCGCCGTCGATGTGGAACCAGCCATGGAACAACTCCTTTGATCGATCGCGCCGCTCAAGGCGACCCCGCCCCGTCTCAGCCCTTAGCCGGGAATCGGGGCTGGCAGCACCGCCTGAATAAACTGGTCAAGGTCGCCGCCTTGGAAAAGATGACCGGTAACGCCCGCGCGCCGCGCCGCTTCGATATCGGTATTGCGATCGCCGATCAGCATCGAGCGGCTGCGATCGATCGGCCAGTCGGCCATCGCACGTAAAAGCATCCCGGGCTTCGGCTTCCTGTCGTCATGATCCTGCCGATAGGCCGAGACTTTGCCGTCGGGATGAAACGGCGCATGATAATAGGCGTCGATGTAAGCCCCAACTTCAGCCAGCTCCTGGCTAACCCAGCCGTGCAGGTCAAGCACCGCTGATTCGTCGTAGTAGCCGTGCGCGACGCCAGCCTGATTGGTGACGACGATGGCGAGTGCGCCCATGTCGTTGATGCGGCGTACAGCAGCCTGCGCCCCATCGATCCAGCGCCACGCCGCGGGCGTGTGCACGTACCCGCTGTCGTGGTTGAGCACGCCGTCTCGGTCGAGGAACACGGCCGGCCGCCTCGTCCGGCGCGGCAGCTCCGCCTGCGCCTCCACAAGCGTCTCAGGGAGACCGATATCGATGAAGTACCCCGTTGCTTCGATGCCCCCGAGCTGCCTTTCGGCGACAAGCTTCGGAAACACACCTGTTTCGATCGACGCTGGCAGCGTATCGATCCGATCGAGCAAAGCGCGGTCAATGACATATGTCCCGGCACTGACCAGCGCCGCCCCCGTCGCCGCCAGGTTTTTCTCGACGAAGCGAACGATCCGGCCGCCCTCGATCAACACCGACCCGTAGCGGGCGCCGTCGCCGACCGTCCGCAGCGCCAGCACAGCCGGCCGGGACTGCGCCGCAGCAGCGGTCGCAAACGCGCGCGCGTTGAAATCGAAGAACGTGTCGCCGTTGGCCATAAGGAAGCGCGGGGCAAGCAGGTCCTTCGCCTGCATGAGCGCCCCGGCCGTGCCGAGCGGCTCTGGTTCGACCATGACGCGCAGGCGCGCTCCGTAACGGCGCTGGCCGTCGTAACGCTGCCTGAGCTGGTCGCCGAAATGGCCGGCCATCAGCACGATGTCGTCGAAGCCCTGCCGTGCCAGATTTTCGACGAGATAGTCCAGGAACACGCGCCCAGTGGCGATAGCCATGAGCGGCTTCGGCGTCGCAGCCGTCAACGTACCAAGACGCGTGCCCTTGCCGCCAACGAGGACGGCGACCTGCCTGACAGGTTCGAACATGGCAGGGACTTCCCGTCGAAATGGCGCTAGCGATACCGACGGTAATAGTGGAGCTTACCCTGTCCATCAATGGCGCCGTAGCATCGGCTCACACCACGAAGTGCGCAACCACGCCGCCGGCCGCATTGTAGATGTCCTGCACATAATGCGATTGATCGCCCGGCGTCGTGTAGGTCGTCGTCCAATGGTGCCAGCCCGCCACGGGTGGTGCATCGTAGGTGCCGGTCTGGTAAAGCACTTGGCTCGAGCCCCGCCGATCGTCATGCCCTCCGCCTGCTCGAGCCCGTGCGAGACGAGACCGAACGCGGGCAACCAGCGCGGCGCTGGCGGTTATGGGGCGACGAGCGTCGCCGGAAAGACACCCGCAAAGAATGCGGCTAAATCGGTGGCCGCCAAGCGCAAGCGTGTCTAGGCAGCCATGTTTCCTCGCCGCGCGGACGACGGCAATGAAAACCGGCCCGTTCTCCGGGGCACCCGTCCGGCTGTCGCCGCCGAACACATGTCGAGCCTCGGAGGCTGCGTGCTCAAACGAAGATCTCGTTCAGCAGCGTGCCGGCGTTGTTGAACTCGCGGATCCATTGGTTCCACGTCGGCTGCGTGTTGTTCCAGTCG
>JANMGQ010000066.1:0-69809 GCA_031374735.1 Hyphomicrobiaceae bacterium
GCCTCTTTCGGCCGCGTGCCGATGCGGGATCCAGCGCAAAGAGCCCGCGAAGCGGTCTGCATTGGCTGATCTATAATGTGCGCGATGCGCACTCACCCGCTGGATCCCGCATCTGCGCGCGGCCCGAAGGGGCCGCACTTGTGCGGGATGACGAGGTTGTACCCCCGCAGTTCATCACAGCAGGCGGTCGATCGCCTCGGCCGTATCCGCGCGTTCGCGCTCGCCCTGGGTGGCCAGCATGTGGAGGCCGAGCTTCGAGCGGCGCCAAAGGATATCATCGGCTGTGCGGGCCCACTCGTTGGCCTTCATCCAGAGCACCTCGCGCTCGGTCAGGCCTTCTCCGAAGTGGCGCCCCATGCCGGCGAGGTCCTTGGCGTCGCCGATGACGTCTAACGTGCGCGAGCCATGCCGGTGGGCAAGCCGCTGTAGGTGCAAGCGCCCGAAGCGGGAGTAGCGCGTCACGAGATCGTCTAGAAACGCCCGGAAATCGCCATTGGGAATATCACCCCCTGGCAGCGCGCCCGTGCTGGTCCACGGTTTGCCCATATGCGGCAGGAACGGCTCCAGCTTTTTTAGGGCATCTTCCGCCAGACACCGATACGTCGTGACCTTGCCGCCGTAGACGGACAAGCGTGCGGGATCATTATGCCCACCATGCAGATCGAGACGATAGTCGCGCGTGACGGCTGACGGGTCATCATCGCCATCGTTGTAGAGCGGCCGCACACCTGAATAACGCCAAACGACATCGGACGACTTCAGCGGCACCTTGAAGGACTTTTGTGCGAGGTCGAGCAGGTAGCGCTCCTCGTCGCGGCTGATCGAGACCTTGCCCGGATCGCCCTCATAGGCGACATCGGTCGTGCCGATGATGGTGAACTTTTCCTCGAACGGAAGCACGAAAACCACGCGTTTGTCGGCGTTTTGCATCAGATAGGCAGTCTCGCCCGTACCGGGAATGCGCGGCAGCACGATGTGGCTGCCCATAACGAGGCGGACGTGTCCGGTAGGTTTGCTGTCGACCACGGCGGCGGTTGAAAGTCCGTCGATCTTATCCGCCCAGGGCCCCGCCGCGTTGACCAGCGCACGCGCCGTGATGACGCGTTCGGTGTTGCCTGACAGCAGCGTGACGCGCCAGGCGCGGCCGTCCCTGATGATGCTGGTGACGCGGGTGCCGGTGAGGACGTCCGCGCCTTTCGACACGGCTGCTTGCGCATTGAGCAGCACAAGGCGGGAATCGTCGACCCAGCAATCGTAGTATGAAAAGCCTGAGGTGAGAGCGGGCGCGAGCGGCTCGCCCGCAGGATCTCGCGTGAGATCAACGCTGCGTGAGCCCGGTATCGCTTTGCGCCGGTAGAGGTTGTCGTACATAGCGAGGCCCGCGCGGATCATCCAGCGCGGGCGCAGGCCCGGAACATGGGGCAGCACGAAGCGCATGGGCCAGATGATGTGGGGGGCCTTGGCCATCAGCACCTCGCGTTCGGCGAGCGCGTGGCGCACGAGGCGGAACTCGTAGTGTTCAAGATATCGCAAGCCGCCGTGGATCAGCTTAGAACTCGCCGACGACGTCGCGCTGGCGAGATCGTTCATTTCGGCCAGAATGACTTTCAGACCCCGTCCGGCCGCATCACAGGCAATGCCGGCGCCATTGATACCGCCACCGACAATGGCGAGGTCATAGCTTGCAGGTTCAGGCATCGGCAGCTCCGGAGCGACGCGGCACGGATAGCACAGTTTGGACGGCGGCGGGCCGTTTCGTTTGTGCGCGGCACGAGCCGCGCTCCAGTGGCCGCTCTGCCCGCAACGGCCTACTCTTTGGCTAGGAGAGCCCGGGAGTTCGAAGTTGCGCCGCCGGGCTCGTTGGCAATGCCCTCGGCTGCGGACGCGGTTGGATCGGACCGGGACCGGACGAGATGGGCCAAAGCACGTCGAACGCGCTCGGCAGCGTTCTGCGGCAGCTCTGTCAACTGCGGACATCAGGTTCAGCCAGGCCCCAGGGCGTCGGCGGTGGGACGTGTCGGGCGTCGCCATTGCGGGAGATGCGCCGCTGGCCGACCGGTGTCATCTGCGCTAGGTCGGTGAAACCTTCTCCCGCCACCTTGGCCGGCTGACGTCGTGGACGCTGGCCGCTCGACTGCGAACACATCCGATGGCAAACGACCTCGAAGGCCTTCTCGTTGTCTCGATCGAGCAAGCGGTGGCCGCACCCTATTGCGCATCCCGCCTCGCGGATGCGGGCGCGCGTGTGCTGAAAGTCGAGCGACCTGAGGGCGATTTCGCGCGACGCTATGACAAATACGTCAAGGGGCAGTCGAGCTACTTCGTCTGGCTCAACCGCGGCAAGGAGAGCATCACGCTCGACCTGAAAAGCGCTGACGATCAGCGCGTGCTCGGTCGCATGCTCGCCAACGCCGACGTGATGATCCAAAACCTCGCGCCCGGCGCACTCGACCGGCTCGGCTTTGCCTCGGCGAAACTGCGCGAGATGCATCCGCGCCTGATTACCTGCGATATCTCCGGTTATGGCGAGGATGGGCCGTATAGCGAGATGAAGGCTTACGACCTGCTGGTACAGGCGGAGACAGGTTTGGCCTCGATCACCGGCAGTGCCGATGCGCCGGCACGCGTTGGCGTGTCGGTGTGCGATATCGCGGCCGGTATGTATTCGCACACGGCCATTCTCCAGGCACTTTATGGCCGTGAGAAAACGGGCACGGGACGCGGCATCAAGGTGTCGCTGTTTTCTGGCATGGCCGACTGGATGAACGTGCCGTATCTGCAGCGCAAATACGGCGGGTTCTCACAGCCGCGCACCGGCGTGAACCATCCGACGCTGGCGCCCTACGGCCGCTTCACCTGCAAGGATGGCGATATCCTGTTCTCGGTGCAGAATGAGCGCGAATGGGTGCGGTTGTGCGAGGTGGTGCTGGGCGAGCCACAACTTGCGACGCGGCCCGAGTACGTCGGCCCGAGCGAGCGGCTGAAAAACCGCTCGGCGCTCGACGCTCATATCGACGCCAACTTCGCCAAGCGGGCGCGGTCCGAGGTGGCCAAGGCGCTGGACGAAGCTGAGATGGCGTTCGGCCTGATCAACGGCATCGACGGCTTGATTGACCACCCGCAATTGAAGACGATCACCTACGCGACGCCGGAGGGCGAAGTGAGTGTCATTGCGCCCGCGTCTGCCATTGCGGGGGACAAGCCGACCTACCGGCCAGTGCCGGCCATGGGGCAGCACTCAGCTGCGATCCGTAAGGAGTTTGGGTGAAATTTAAACCAAGCGGTCGTCCAAAACAGAGCGCTGCATACGCTCTGCGTGTGCCGCCAGTCGTTGATCAAGTTCGTCACGGTGCCAATCGGGTGCTGGCACCCGTTCACCCTCATTTTCAAGGGAGCGCCACACGTCCTCAAGTAACGTCAGTCGGTCATCGACCGGACGTGTATCTCACACGTGGCGTTCTAAAAGCTTTGCCGTACTGCACTATCACACATTTTGCATGGATTGACCACGCGAACATCTTACGTGCTGCGACGCTCCACCCTCAACATCGGGATTTAGCCTTGGTAGCGAGAGGCGGACTTGAACCGCCGACCCCAGGATTATGATTCCCGTGCTCTAACCAGCTGAGCTACCCCGCCAGGACCAAGGTGATGCGTACGTATGTCCAGGTGGCCAGACTGTCAAGGCCGCCGCAGCCATTGCAGCGCGCCTTCGGCCGCCGCTCGACCTGTGGCGAGGCAGGCTGTGAGCAGATAGCCGCCTGTCGGGGCGGACCAGTCCAGCATTTCACCCGCCACAAACGCGCCTGGTCGCGCCTTTAACATCCAGTGCTCGTCGAGACCGTCAAAAGCCACGCCACCTGCCGTCGAAATGGCCCGCGACATGCCGGCGAAGCCTGTGACGGTGAGCGGCACGGCCTTGATGCGGGCGGCAAGCGTCAGCGGATCGCGCGGCAGGGGCCCAGCTTCGCGCAACACGGCGACAGCCGCCGGTGACAGGCCCGCGCGGCGTAGCGTGTTGGCAAGCGATTGCTTGGCGGGCGCCGTCAGTCTGGCGGCGAGGGCGTCGGCGGTCAGATCTGGCCGCAGATCAATGACGATCGACAACGGGCCACTCGCGGCAAGTGCCGCGCGGATGGCGTCACTCGCGGCATAGAGGGCGCCGCCTTCAAGGCCGTCGCGTGTGATGAGCGCTTCGCCGCGCACGCGCGTGTCGCCGACGATTACGGCGATGCGCTTCAATGGTGCGCCTGAAAACCGCGACTGCACGATGTCGGACCAAACAATCTGCACACCGGCGTTGGCCGGTGCGAGCGCCGTCACCGACACCCCATCACGCTCGAGCACCGGCACCCACGCGCCATCTGACCCAAGCCGCGGCCAACTGGCCCCGCCGAGCGCCAGCACTACGGCGTCGAACCGCTCGTGGGACTCGGCCCCTGCATGGGACAGGCGCACTTCGCCCGCCTGAGTGAAGCCAAGCCACTGCGTGTTGAGCCGCAGCGTCACGCCGTATGCAGCAAGCCGCGCGAGCCAGGCGCGCAACAGTGGCGAGGCCTTCATGGCCTTTGGGAACACACGACCTGAACTGCCGACGAACGTCTCTTGGCTGAGCCCATTGGCCCACGCTGTAACAGCCGTGCCCGGACATGCATCCAGCGCCTGTTGCAAATGCGGCGGGACCGTCCCGTAGCGCGTGAGCAAGCGCGCATGTTCCTCGCTGTGCGTGAGGTTCAAGCCGCCACGGCCGGCGAGCAGAAACTTGCGCGCAGGGGCTGCCATGCGCTCCACAATGACAACGCGCGCGCCCTCGGCCGACAGCACCTGTGCCGCCATCAAACCGGCAGGCCCTGAGCCGATGACGGCGACTGTCTTGCCTGTGACGGGCATCACTTATCGTGCCGCCTCGGCCAAGGCCTGTGGGAGGGCTTCGGCAAAGATCGCCAGATCTGCCTCGGTCCCGGCCGACACGCGGATGCAGCGGTTGAGCGGCGCAACGCCGGGCATGCGCACGAACACATCACGCGCGATCAATCCATCCAGCACGCGCTTGGCGAAGGCGCTGTCGCGTTTGCAGTCGATGGCGACGAAGTTGGTTGCGGATGGCAGTGGTTCGAGGTCGTGCTTGCGCGCGATGGCGCCGATCGACTCGCGCGCAGCATGCACCTTCGCCTTCACGCCGGCGAGATAGGCATCATCGGCCCACGCCGCAAGCGCGCCAGCCTGGGCAATGCGGTTGACCGAGAAGTGGTTGCGGATCTTGTCGAAGGAGCGGATTGTCGTGGCTTCGCCGAGCGCGTAGGCGATGCGCGCGCCAGCCATGCCGTAGGCCTTCGAGAAGGTGCGATAGCGGATCACCTTCGGGTTCGACATGTCGAGCGGCGGCGTTGTGCCCGGCGGCGCGAACTCGAAGTAGGCCTCGTCCAGCACCAACACCGTGCCATCGGGAATGGCGTCGATCAGGCGCTGCACATCGGCGGCGGGCCACCAGGAGCCCATGGGATTATCGGGATTGGCGAAGTAGGCGAGCTTTGGCCGCTCGCGATTGACGGCCTCGATCAGCGACGCAGGGTCTTCACGATCGTTCACATAGGGGACGGTGACGAGACGCCCGCCATAGCCCGTGACGTGGAAATTGAAGGTCGGATAAGCCCCGAGCGAGGTGACGACGGCGTCGCCGGGCTCGACGTATTGG
Organism: Hyphomicrobiaceae bacterium; assembly: GCA_031374735.1. GTDB lineage: Bacteria > Pseudomonadota > Alphaproteobacteria > Rhizobiales > Hyphomicrobiaceae > JABFRJ01. Next base: position 5,696 of record JANMGQ010000066.1, read on the forward strand.
CGCACGGTATAGCCGAACAGACTGTCTATGCCCTCGCCGATGGTGACGTTTTGCGGCGTGAGACCGAGCTTCGCCGCAATGGCACCGCGCAAATCGTGGTTCTCAGGATCGCAATACATCCAGCTGTCGGCGGCGGCCTGTTGCATGGCTGCGATCGCCCTCGGGCTCGGGCCGAACACGCTCTCGTTGGCCCCGATGCGCGCACGGAAGGCGCGGCCGCGTGCGCGCTCCTGCGCCTCCGGCCCGACGAAGGGGACGGTGGCGGGCAAAGCGGCAACGATGCGGGTCGGACGGTTCGGCATGGCGGTCGGGGCTTGGCTTGGAACAGGACTGGCGCAGCGATAGACGCAGCGCAGCGGCAGGGCAATCGCGAAGGTGCGTGGCGGCAAGCGGCGGTACATTCCCCGTTAGAAGTATGCCGGTCGCGTTGCACAGCCCCTCACACACCGTTATGGGAGGAGCGGTTTTAATCACCGTATGCACGCCGGAGACGTCATGAGCACCACTGGCAGCACAGGCATGGCGCCAAAGGGCCAATCGGAGACGGGCGACCCGCTGTTGCTGACGCCGGGACCGTTAACCACCTCGAAGCGCGTCAAAGAGGTGATGGTGCACGACTGGGGTTCGCGCGACGCCGCCTTCCTGACCATCAACAAGACTGTGCTGGGCCGCCTGCCGGAGATTGCGCACGGGGAGGGCCGCTTCGTCACGGTGCCGGTGCAGGGCTCGGGCACCTATGCGGTCGAGGGCATGCTGACGACGTTCGTGCCGCCCAAGGGCAAGTGCCTGGTGCTGATCAACGGCGCCTATGGCCATCGCGCCAAGAAGATCCTCGACATCGCCAAGCGCGCGACCATCGTGCACGAGACGCCGGAAGACACGCCGCCGGACCTTAAGAAGCTCGACGCGATCCTTGAGGGCCACAAGGACATCACGCATGTGTTCGCCGTGCAGTGTGAGACCACGAGCGGCATCCTCAACCCGATCCCCGAGATCGCCAAGCTGGTCGAGAGCCATGGTCGCCGCCTGCTGATTGATGCCATGAGCGCCTTTGGCGCGCTGCCGCTCGACACGCGCAAGGTGAAGTGCGATGCGATCGCGGCCTCGTCGAACAAGTGCATCGAAGGCATTCCTGGCCTCGGCTTTGTCCTGGCGCGGAAGTCAGCGCTCGACGAGACCAAGGGCAACGCGACGACACTGGTCCTCGATCTTTACGAGCAAGCCGACGCCTTCGCCAAGACCGGCCAATACCGGTTCACGCCGCCGATCCATGTCATCGTGTCGTTCCATCAGGCGCTGGAGGAGTTCTTCGCCGAAGGCGGTCAACCCGGACGCGGTAAGCGCTATGCCGACAACGGCCGCATCCTGACCGAGGGCATGCAGGCTTTGGGCTTCAAGCCATTGCTGCCACCCAACTTGCAGGCGCCAATCATCTACACGTTCCATATGCCGAAAACACCCGACTTCGCCTTCCAGCGCTTTTACGACGCCCTGAAGGATCGCGGTTATGTGATCTACCCGGGCAAGCTGACGGTCGCGAATAGTTTCCGCGTCGGCTGCATCGGTCGCATCGGCGCTAGCGAGATGCGCGGCTTCCTTGCCAATGTCGCCGAGGTTTTGCGCGATATGGGGCTGACACAGCAGCAGCTGGCCGCGTGATTGTGCTTACGCGTTGAGCCTGACGCGCCATGCTTTGACAGAGCGCGCGAGCCCAGCGCGGCGCAGCCTTTCGAGATGGGCGTCGATATCAACGGCCCCGTTTGGGCTCAAGGCCGCGACCGTGCTTTCAGGCTCGCGCTCCAACAGCTGCTTCAATACCGCGTCAGCGGGCATGGCACTGACACCAAACGCCGCAAGAGTTCGCTTTGGAAAGTCGCGCAGGTTTGACGTGACGATGGCAGATGCGCCCGATTGAACGGCGGCTGCGAGGACGTGTCGATCATTGCAGTCGGGCAACACCAGCGTCTCGATCAACGCTGTGTCGACCGTGATGCAGGTCCAGTTCCGCGCGTGTTGTAGCGCGCGGCCGCGTGCTTCGATTGCGGGTTGGTCGATCTCGGGTCGATTGCGGCCAAGGGCGAGAGCCCATTCTTCATGCAGCCGATCGGACCAGATTACGGCCAGCAGGTCTGCTGCAGCCAACGCCACGAATACGTCCGTCACCGTCTCGGAATAGAGCACATTGGCATCGAGAACGACGTGCATGTCGGCAAAGCCTGTGATGGACGCCACCGCGACAGCCGGTCATAGCCTGCTCTCCCTGGCCCAGCATGTCGATCTCGCCTAGAGAGGCTGGCCAATTCCCCCGCGCAAGACCTCGGCCCCGACATGCACCTGCTGCTCATCAATCCCAACACGACCGTTGCGATCACCGATCTGGTGCAAGCTGCAGCCCTCACCGTGGCAGCTCCGGGCACGACATTCAAAGCTGCAACCGGTCGCTTCGGCGCACGCTACATTACCACACGTGCCGCCTCGGCCATCGCCGCGCACGCCGCACTCGATGCCTATGCCGAACATGGCAAGTCAGCCGATGGCGTGATCCTCGCGTGCTTTGGCGATCCTGGACTTGCAGGGCTGAAAGAGCTTTGCCCCTGCCCAGTCGTTGGCATGGCAGAAGCCGCCTGCCACATGGCAGCACCGCTTGGCCGGCGGTTTGCCATCGTCACCGGCGGGGAGCGCTGGGGACCGATGCTGGAGGAGTTCGTTGCCAGCATAGGGCTTGCAGATAAACTGGCGTGTGTCACAGCCGTTGCGCCCAGCGGCGGCGACATCGCGCGTGATCCCGAGGCCGCTTACGGCCTGCTGGCCGAGGCCTGCAATGCGTGCGTCGCAACCCACGGCGCCGAGGCCATCATTCTGGGTGGCGCCGGACTTGCCGGGATCGCGAGCAAGATCGCCGCACGTGTGCCAGTGCCGCTCGTCGATGGCGTGACGGCTGCCGTCAAAACGGCGGAGGCACTCGTGACGATGGCTGCCATGAAAGCGCGGGCTGGCTCATATGCAGCAACGCCAGTGGTTGATACGGTTGGCCTGTCCCCAAGCCTTGCGGCCATGCTGACGGATCGGGCGCGAGCGGGTTAAGCGGCGCGTGCATACAACTTCATAGCAAGCGCGCTCGCAGACGTTTGCTAGCCGCGCCTTTTCGACAGCCACGTCGTTCAACCCGGAAGATCGCGCCCATGACCCAGTCTCTCATTCTCGTCCCGGGACTGACCTGTACGGCTGCACTGTGGGCACCCCAGATCGCAGCACTTGGCCCCCACGCCACGATCACCGTTGCCGACCATTCGGGCCACGACACAATGGCCGCCATCGCCCGGCAGATTCTTTCGACCGCGCCAGCCCAGTTCGCCCTCGCGGGCCTGTCGATGGGTGGCTATATCGCCTTCGAGATCATGCGGCAGGCGCCGGAACGGGTCACGCGTTTGGCTCTCCTCGACACCAGCGCGAAGCCCTTCGATCCCTCGCAGGCGCCAGCGCGCGATGCCCTGATCGCCCACGCGCGGGCGGAGGGAATGGAGGCCGCCGTCAGCAAGCTGATGCCGGTGTTTCTGCATCCCGTCCACATCAAGGACGCGGCGTTGGTTGCAACCGTCTTGAAGATGGGGCGCGACACGGGGCCCGACACGTTCGCGCTGCAGCAGGCCGCAATCATGGCGCGTCCCGACAGCCGGCCGACGCTTGCGGCCATCCGTTGTCCGACCTTGGTCCTGACCGGCGCTCAGGATCTGTTGACGCCAGTGGCCGAGCACGAGCTGATCGCCGCAGGTATTGCGGGCTCACGGTTGGAGATCATCGCAGATTGCGGTCATCTCTCGACGCTCGAAAAGCCAGACGCGGTCAATAGAGCCATGTCAACATGGCTGCGCGCCTGACAGGTCACGCAATCCACTGCTCGCCGTGGGCCCGTGAAGCCTCACCCCGCCTTCGCCAGCACATTGTGCATGCTGCCCGTCCCAGCGCCGAGGAACTTCTTTATGCCGCGCGCGGCCTGGCGAATGCGGTGTTCGTTCTCGACGATGGCGATGCGCACGTAGTCGTCGCCGTGCTCGCCAAAGCCGATGCCGGGCGCGACGGCGACGTCGGCCTTTTCAATCAGCAGCTTGGCAAACTCGACCGAGCCCAACGCCTTGTAGGGCTCTGGGATCGGCACCCACGCGAACATCGACGCAGACGGCGGCGGAACGACGAAGCCTGCTTGCCCGAAGCTCTCGACCAGCACATCGCGGCGACGACGATAGGTGGCGCGCATGTCCGAGATGCAGTCGGTCGGGCCGTTGAGGGCTGCGGTCGCTGCAACTTGAATCGGCGTGTAGGCGCCGTAGTCGAGGTATGATTTCACACGGGCGAGAGCCGAGAGGAGCCGCTCGTTGCCGACGGCGAAGCCCATGCGCCAGCCGGCCATGGAGAACGTCTTCGACATGGACGTGAACTCAACCGTGCAATCCATCGCACCGGGGATCTGCAACACAGACGGCGGCGGATCCTTGTCGTCGAAATAGACCTCGGCATAGGCGAGATCCGACAAGATGAAGATGCCGTGCTTCTTCGCGAACTGGACGAGATCGCGATAGAAGTCGAGGCTTGCGACATAGGCCGTCGGATTCGAAGGATAGCAGACAACCAGCGCGATCGGCTTTGGGATCGAGTGCAGAACGGCGCGCTCAAGCGCCGGGAAGAACGCCGGTGTCGGCTCGGCTGGCACGGAGCGGATGACGCCGCCGGCCATAAGAAAGCCGAAGGCATGGATGGGGTAGCTCGGGTTTGGCACCAGCACGACATCGCCCGGCGCCGTAATGGCCTGCGCCATGTTGGCGAAGCCTTCCTTCGAGCCGAGCGTGGCGACAACTTGTGTCTCAGGTTTCAGCTTCACGCCGAAGCGGCGATCATAATACGCCGCCTGCGCGCGCAGCAGACCTGGAATGCCCTTCGATGCCGAATAGCGGTCCGTGCGCGGCTTGCCGAGCGTCTCCGCAAGCTTTTCGATGACGTGCTTTGGCGCCGGCAGGTCCGGATTGCCCATGCCGAGATCGACGATATCGGCGCCGCCCGCGCGCGCCTTGGCCTTCAGCCGGTTCACTTCCGCGAACACGTACGGCGGTAGACGCTTGATGCGGTAGAACTCATCCATATCCATGGCGGAAGTCCAAGCCAGAGGGCTGTTGTGCGGCGCAACAAGCGCCAGCAGCCGCTCCATAAGCTGATCCGACCACGGCGTCAAAAGCGTGGCGCGGCTTCAGGCGCCATGCCATTTGCCGCATCCCCTTTACGGCGGTGCGAGCGTCTATGGTGCACCAGTTCCCCCGTGCTGAGGCCGCCATGTCCGATCCGAAATCGCTCGACCCGAAATCCGTGCGGCCCGAAACGTATGCGGCACAGGCTGGCGGCGTGATCGATGCTGATACTGGCGCGATCGTCCCGCCCATCCACCTCGCGACGACCTACATCCGCGATCCCGACAATCAGTATCGTAAGGGGTTCATCTATGGCCGGCCGGACAATCTCACGGTGCGCCAGTGTGAAGACGTGCTGACGGCGCTGGAGGGCGGTGCGGCAACCCTGGTTTCAGGCTCTGGCATGGCGTCGGCCACGTGCGCGTTTCTCGCCCTCGAACGCCCCTGCCATGTGGTCGCGCCTGAGGTCATGTATTGGGCTTTGAAGCTCTGGCTGAAGGAGGATGCGCCGGCGCACGGCATCACGACGACGTTTGTCGACGGCGCTGATCTCGCAGCCTTCGAAAAAGCCGTACAACCCGGCAAGACAAAAATGATCTGGCTCGAAACACCCGCCAATCCACTCTGGACCATCTCGGATATTGCCGGCGCCGCAAAGATCGCCAGAGCCGCGGGCGCGCAGCTGGCGGTTGACTCGACGGTTGCGACACCCGTGTTCACGCGCCCCATCGAACACGGCGCCGACATCGTCATGCATGCAGCCACCAAGTATCTGAACGGCCACTCCGACGTGGTCGCGGGCGCTCTGGTTTTTGCCCGCAAGGACGCCACGTTTGAGCGCGCCGTGCGCGTTCGCAAAATGCTGGGCGGTATTCTCGGTCCCTTCGAGGCCGCGTTGCTGTTGCGCGGCATGCGCACGTTGCATGTGCGCGTCGCCCGCCAGACTGAGACCGCTGCGGCCGTCGCCAAACACTTCGCCGCCGATTCGCGCGTGTCGCACGTGCTTTACCCTGGCCTCGATGGACATCAAAACCACGCTGTCGCCGCGCGCCAGATGCAAGGCGGCTTCAGCGGTATGCTGTCGATCCGCGTCAAGGCCGGAGAAGCCGCGGCAGTCCGTGCGGCGGCAAACGTCAACATCTGGAAACGCGCCACATCGCTCGGCGGGGTCGAAAGCCTGATCGAACATCGCGCGTCCATCGAGGGCGCGGGCAGCCCATGCCCGACCGATCTGCTGCGCTTGTCTGTTGGCCTCGAAGACGCCGGCGATCTGATCCGTGACCTCGATCGCGCGCTTGGGGCGAATACCTGAGATGTTCTCGTTCGCCGAATTCTCCTGGTCCGCCCTGGCCTTGATCGCGCTCGGCGGGTTCACCGGCGGCATCGTCAACGGTCTCACAGGCTTCGGCACGGCCTTGTCGGCCATGCCGTTCTGGCTACAGGCCGTGCCGCCACCGGTCGCGGCGCAGCTTGGTGCGTGCGGCGGCATTGCGGGGCAGCTGCTGACGTTTCGTGCGATTTGGCATGCGATCGACTGGCGCAATCTGCTGCCGATGTTGCTCGCAGGTCTGGTCGGTATCCCCTTCGGCGCTGTGTGTCTGACGTTCATCAATCCCGTCCTGTTCAAGCAGGTTGTTGGCGTGACGCTGATCGTCTATGCGCTGAGCATGTTGTTTGCGGGTGACCGCTTGCGCCTGGCGCCACGCGGTCGCGTCGCTGAAATGGTCGTCGGCTTCATTGGTGGTTTTCTGGGTGGTCTCGCTGGCATGTCCGGCCCGGCACCGACGATCTGGGCCGCGTTACAAGGCTGGACCAAGGAGCGACGCCGCGGTGTGTTCCAGGCCTTCAACTTCGTGATCCTATCGGCAATGCTGATCGCTCATGCCGTCATGGGGCTGATACCTGCCAGCCTGCTGACAGCCGCCGTGGTCGCCCTGCCCGGCACGTTTGTCGGTGTCACAATCGGCCAGTGGCTCTATGCGCGGCTTGATGACAAGGGTTTCGATCGCGTCGTGCTCGCGCTACTCGGCCTTGCCGGCGTGATGCAATTGACCATCGGTCGATGACATTGATCTACTCCGACGCGGGCGGATCACATAGCCTCGCAGCTTTCGCCAGTCGCACCGCAGCAAGCCGCTTAATTGCGACCCGCTTCTAAAACCACCTTGCAGTCGGCCGGCAGCTGATCGAGCGTGATTTGACGCTGCTCGCCCTCTGACGTCGACTTCGGTGGTTTGGCGATCAGCTTCAGCCAATCGTCCACCTCTTTGCCGCAGCCATCATCTCCGGGAACGGCCTTTTGCTGCGCGCACGTCGTGGAGCCCGTGGGGCAACCGATGCGAATGTGAAAGTGGTAATAATGCCCCCAGATCGGTCGCACCTTGGTCAACCAACCGCGATCCGCGTCGGCAGCCGACATGGTACAGATGGCCTTCTTGATGGCCGGGTGCACCAGCACGCGCTCCACCTGCTGGTATTCGGCCGCGCGTTTGAGCAGCTTGCGGTGTGCCTCGGTGAAGACCTTCGGATCGACAGACAGGTCCCCGGGTGCGAGCATGGAGATCGCCGACATCTCCTCGCGCTCGGCTTTTGACAGGGTGCGCGGCGGCATCGGCGTGAACCAGATGTCCGCGTCGAGGCCAATCTGATGCGATGCATGCCCGGTGAGCATGGGTCCGCCGCGCGGCTGCGAGATGTCGCCGACCAGCAAACCGGGCCAGCCGTCCTTGGCCTTGGAGTCCTTGGCAAACGTTTGCACCAGCGCGACCATATCCGGATGGCCCCAGTTGCGATTGCGCGACAGGCGCATGGCCTGCCACGCGGGTCCGTCGACGGGCAGCGCCTTGGCGCCGGCAAGGCAGCCCTTGGAATAGTTGCCGATGGCACGGGCTGCCAGCGGGGCCGGCGCACTCAACGCGCCAAACAGACTGCGAGCGGCGACGACAGGCTCCTGCGGGCGGACGGGCTGCACGACATTGCCGGGCGTCGGCGCATGAATGCTGGCCGCGGGATCGGCGGGCTTTGCCTCTTGAGCGCCCGCTTCAACGTGCGCCAGCACCGCCACTGAGCACAGGCTCAGGGCCCCCGCAATCCACCGTTGCCCGATCATGTCGCGCATCCACACTGTCCGCATCGTTGACCAAGCCTATCATGCGTAAAACTGCGGCGGAACTCGGATTGACCAACAGGGCTGTGTGCCCCCGGGATTGCCCCGCTGGTTCGGCTCATGCCACCAGGGCCAGACGTGATCTGCAGCGAGGCCTGCCATGGCGAAAGCCGCCAAGACCCAGTTCGTGTGCCAGAACTGCGGCACGACCGCGCCCAAATGGACCGGCAAATGCGTCGGCTGCAACGAGTGGAATACATTGGCCGAGGAGGCCGATGCGGCAGCCACGCCGGGATCAGGCTTGACGCGCACGAGCCGCGGCCGTGTCGTGGCACTCGAAAGCCTGACAGGCTCGACCAAGGACGCCCCGCGTCTCAAGACCAGCATGCCCGAACTCGATCGCGTCACCGGCGGCGGCATCGTGCCCGGATCGGCGCTGCTCATCGGCGGCGAACCCGGCATCGGCAAATCAACGCTGTTGCTACAGCTGACCGCGCAAATGGCGCTGGCCGGCCGACGCACCATCTACTTCTCCGGCGAGGAAGCCGTGGCGCAAGTTCGGTTGCGCGCGGAACGGCTCGGCCTGTCGAAGGCGCCAGTCGGCCTCGCATCGGAAACGAACCTGTCGAACATCCTCGCCACGCTCGACGCTGAAAAGCATGCAGATCTCGTGGTTGTCGATTCCATTCAAACGCTGTGGGCCGATGGCGTCGACAGTGCGCCCGGCACGGTCAGCCAGGTGCGCGCCGCCACACAGACCTTGATCCGCTACGCCAAGCAGGCCGGCTGCGCCGTCGTGCTGGTCGGGCACGTCACCAAGGAGGGCAACATCGCCGGCCCGAAAGTGGTCGAGCATATGGTGGATGTCGTGCTCTCGTTCGAGGGCGATCGCGGGCATCCCTTTCGCATTCTGCGCGGCATCAAGAACCGCTTCGGCGCGACCGACGAAATCGGCGTGTTCGAGATGGCGCAGGAGGGCCTGCGCGAAGTGGCCAATCCATCCGAGTTGTTTCTCGGCGACCGCGATTCGACCACGCCTGGGTCAGCGGTGTTCGCTGGAGTCGAAGGCACGCGTCCACTGCTGGTCGAAATCCAAGCGCTGGTCGCGCCATCGTCCCTCGGCACACCGCGGCGTGCGGTGGTGGGATGGGATTCAAACCGCCTCTCGATGATTCTCGCCGTATTGGACGCGCGTTGTGGTGTCAGCTTTGCCCAGCACGATGTTTATCTCAACGTGGCCGGTGGTTTGAAGATCACTGAGCCAGCGGCTGACCTCGCCGCAGCCGCCGCTTTGCTGTCGTCGCTGTCCAATGCGCCGCTGCCCGCCGAGCACGTCTACTTCGGCGAGATATCCTTGTCGGGCGCAGTCCGACCCGCAGGACATATGGCGACACGATTGCGCGAAGCGCAGAAGCTCGGCTTCAAGGCGGCCGTGCTACCGGCCGCAGGCGAAGTCGAGAGCGGCGGCTTCAAGCTGAAACTCGATCGCGTGGGCTCGCTTGAAACGCTGGCGGCGCGACTTGCGCAAAAGACCCCGCGGCGTTGAATTTCTGCTGATGTATCCTCCGGAACAGCCGCCTCTCCTGGGTCGGCGCATAACAGCGTCACGAGCGAAACAAAACAACCCCACCCGCTCGGTGAGACACCCCAAGGAGAGACCCAATGTCGAAGAAAATCATCCTCGCCGCCATCCTCGCAGCCTTCACGGCATCGGCCATCGATATTCCCTCTGCCTTCGCCGGGCCAAAGCGCAATTTCAATGCCGACGGTGGACGCGGCGGCAGCCGCAACTCCGGCGACAACTCCGGCAACGGCGGATTTGGTGGCGAGATCAACAAAGCCGGCAAAGCCAAGTCCGGAACAACAGCCTCGGCCCGCGGTGGCAACGGCGGCAGCCGCAACAGCGGCAACGGCTCCGGCAACGGCGGCGACGGTGGCAAGATCTCGTTTTGAGCGATCCGCGCCAACGCATGCTTGAAAACTGCGAGCCCTTCGGTGCCCCTGCACCGGAGGGTTTCGCCGTCACGCCCAGGCCGCCGGATAGCTGCCGAGTTCTGCCGACGGCAGCGCATAGCGGGCTGGCGTGCGCGAGAGTTGCGCGGCGTGCCGCACGGCACGCATCTCGCCATAACCGGATGGTGTCGTCTCGATCAGATCTTGTACCATATCCAATGTCGGATCCGGGCAGGCAAAACCGTTGTCGACACGGCCGAGCGATTTCAGCCACTCGCCCACTTGCGCAAGCGACGTGCGCACCATCCACGAGCCGCCCTGCTCGCGTTGGCGCGCGAGCGCCACCATCGCGCCAAAGGCCAGAATAAAGCCCGCACCGTGATCGAGCGCTTGCGCGGGCAGTTCCCTGGGACGGTCCCACACGCCTGCACCCGCAAGAGCTTCGGCCTCGGCAACATTGATGCCGTTGGCATTCTGGGTGAGGCTGTCGAAGCCGCGTCGGTCGGCCCACGGGCCGACGTGCGAATAGGCAGAAAGCGTTACGTAGATGATGCCGGGTGACGCCGCGGCGAGCGCCTCGGGCGAGAAACCTTTCGCGCTCAGGCCGCCGGGACGATAGCCTTCGAGGAACACATCCGCGCCACCGGCAAGCGCCATCAAGTGCGCGCGACCGCTGTCCGTCGCAAGATCGACGAAGGCCGGCCGCTTGCCGCGCGCCACGTCCATAACGGCGATCGACGGCAGATGCGGCGACGTCACATAGAGGACGTCGGCACCGTGCACGGCCAGGGTTCGCCCGGCGACAGGACCTGCGATGATGCGGGTCAAGTCGAGCACGCGCACGCCGGACAATGGACGCGTGGGCTGTGCCGTAAACGTGCGCGGTGCGGCCTCGCCGATCTTCACGATCTCGAACAGTGGGAGTTGCGCCACCGCGCGGCCCTGCGGATGCGCCGCCCATTCAGCCTGCGTGCGCAGCATCGTCGCGACCATGTTGCGATCAGCCGCGGCAGTCTCAAACGCCTCGCCGTCCCACCCGAGCAGCTTTTCCTGCACGCTTTCGCGTGTGTACGCGGCGCCGAGCAGCGCGAGAATACCGTCGCGATGGTGCGCGAAGTTGGTGTGGATGCGCACCCAGCGATGATCGCGCGTGCGGTAGAGACCGGCGATCTTGTCCCACAGGTCCTGCGGTGGCGCGGGGACGCGCACGTAGCGCTCCGAGCGGAACTCGATCGCTGCGTGGCGCATATCGACGCTGACGGTTTGCTCCTCGCCGATGCGCTGGCGCCAGATTTCAGCCGCGGCCAAACCCGCTGCGGCGATCGTCGCCTGCGCGATCGTCCCGACACGGAACGATGATGGCAATGCTGGATCGCTGCCAGTGAGATGCACGGCATCGAGCGCCGCGCGACGACCGCCAGCCATGGTCCACAAAGTTTGAAGCGTTGTCATGGGCGTGCCTCCGTGAGCCTGCGAACACTCTCAGCCTGTGCGTCGGATCGTCGGCGCCGCATGGCCCTCGATCATGACATTGATGCAGGCCGGCTTGCCGCTGGCGATGGCGCGCTCAAGCGCTGGCAGCAGTTGATCTGCCGACGTCACGCGCTCGCCATGGCCGCCAAGGGCTATTGCGACGGCTTCATATGCTGTCGGCAAAAGCGAGCAGCCATGCGCGCGATCCGCACCGTAGCTGCGCAACTGGATCTGATGCTCTGCGTTCCAGCGGGCGTCATTGCCGACCACGGCGACGAACGGCAGAGTGTGGCGTACGGCCGTATCGAATTCCGCCATGTGGAAGCCAAAGGTGCCATCGCCCATGACGGCGACGATGGGTGCTTTGCGTTCGACCACGCGGGCTGCGAGTGCGAATGGTATCGACGCACCAATGGAGCCGGCGACCCCGTTGATGACGCGACGTGGCGCACTGATGCACGCCTGCGCCCATTGGCCGATCTCGCCGCCGTCGGCGATGAAAATGCTTTTGGTGTCGCGGTCGAGTACCTGCTGCACGGCGCGACCGAGGTCGAGTGGATGGCTCAGTCCGCGAGCGCCTGTGGTGGTCGCCCAGGCCGGTGGACGGTAGGCGACGGCTGAACGCACGGTTTCAAGCCATGCTACGTCGCCCGTGTTGACGAGTTCGTTTGCGAGCGACACCACGGTCGTATCGACGTCGACATGGGCTTGGCCTGCGAACCGTGCCGGTCGCGCGCGGCGCGCCCGGTCGATCATCGATTGATCAGGATCGAGCACGACGAGATCAGCGGTTGCAGAGATGCCCACCGGCGTGCCGAAGCGCAGTGTGAAGTCCAACGGCTTGCCGGCCAGGATGATCAGGTCGGCCTCGCGCAAGACTTCGGCAAAGGCACCGAGGCTCGGATCGGCGAGCCCTCGCGGGCTCTCCATTAAGAGCGCTGGAATACGCGTCTGCCGCTCGAAAAGGTCGAGTGCAAAGCGTCCGGTCTTGCGCGCGAACATTGGGCCAGCGAGAAGAAGTGGCCGCTTCGCGCCGCGAACGGACGCCGCAACGGCCCGCCACTGCGACATTTCAATCATCGGGTCGGCGATCGCGTGGCGCGCGGCACTCTCCGTCACGGTCGCCGTTGTCGCGGCCTCTAGAAGATCGCTCGGCAGTGCGATGTGGACCGGTCCGGGTCGGCCGCTTAGCGCTGTGCGGATCGCGCGGGCTATACCGTTACCGAAATCGTCCGCTGTGGCCGCGCGCAACGATTGCTTGCACACCGGCTGCGACATGGCGACCTGATCGAGTTCCTGAAACGACCCGCGACCGACCTCCGTCGTTGGCGTGTCGCCCGAGAGCAGCAGCACGGGGCTGTCGGCCGCGATCGCGGTCGGCAAGCCGGCCGCCGCATTCGTGAAGCCCTGTCCGCCCGTGACCAGCACAACGCCGACGTCGCCGGTCAGCCGCGCGTAGGCATCCGCCATGTGCACGCAGGCGGCTTCGTGGCGTGTGTGGATGATCTCGATGCCGGAGCCAAGCAAAGCATCAAACAGCGACATGATGTGATTGCCGGACAGCGCGAACACGTGGCGCACGCCAGCAGACTTCAGTGCTTCGACAAGCAGATCCGCGCCTCTGCGTTGCTTTGCCATTGCCATCAGATCACTTCGTCGGTGCGGTCGTCTGTTTCGCCGAAGCGGCGTAGCGCAGGCGGTTTGGTGCCGGCGTAGAGCGCTTTGATGCCCGGCTCGATCTTGGCGTTTTCCCGCTCGAACAGCGAATTGCCCTCAAAATCGCTGTCGACCAGGAATGGCCCGAAGTTCTCGACGTCGAGCACCCAGATGCCCTGCGCAAGGCCAAGTTCTAGCCAATGCGTGGCCGGCACATCCTTGATGCCGCGCCCGAGCAACGCGCCTGTGCCATAGCCGACGGTGGTCAGATAGATGGCCTTGTTCGGCAAAAACGCGCGTTTGTAGTCGGCGCTCGACATGCCACCTTTGCCGATGATGACGTTGCAGCCAGAGACCTTCAGCCAGCCTTCGATCCATTTGGAAAAGCGAAAGCTGGCTGTCGCCGTGACGGCGCCCACTGTCGGTGCGCCGTTGTGATTGAGGGACGCCGCCGGTGAGCAGTGAAAACTCGCCGTGCCGATGTCAGCCGGCAGCGCAATGCCTTCATCGACGGCGCGCTTGTACACCCCCTCACGGGCCGTGTGCACGCGCCCCGTGAGATAGACGACGTCGCCAAGCTGGAGCTGGGCGAGAGCTTCCGTAGTCGCCGGCAGTTTCAAGTGGATGGTGCGCAGGGTCATGTGATCACTCCGCCGCCTGCACGATACCGCTCGCATTGTCCCACTCCACACCGGTGCGGCGCGAGTAGTCGGTGAACCACTGCGGGTCGGTGCGATATTCAACGCGGCCATCGGCGTGGATCCGGGCCGTTGCGCGGCGCGACGATAGGCAGAACATGTGCACGCTCATCGGCATGCCACCCGTGTGGCAATACCCGGCCTCGATGTGGCAGGCGACGACCATGGACGAGCCCATAAAGCCCATCGCGCCCATGCCGATCGAATTGCCGAGCAGCTTGTATTCGTCCTCCATCGCCGCGATCTTGGGATCGGGATTGCGCGAGCCGACCGTGCGCAGGCACGAGGCCTGTTTGCCAAGCGTCATGCAGGCGTCCTTGGAGCCGCCAAGACCGACGCCGACGATGGCTGGCTGACAGGCAAGCCCGCGTTTGCCGAAACCAATCAGCGTATCGAGATAGAAGCGGCGGATGCCGTCCATACCGTCGCCCGGAAACAGCATGCGATAGTCGGAGCCGAACAGGCCGCCTTTGTGCACCGTCGTCAGATCGATCCAGTCGCCCTCAGGATGAAACGCATATTCGATCTCCGGCGCGTTGATGCCGACGTTGTTGTTGTGATCCGTGCGCCAGAGCGGATGCACGCGATTGGGCCTGAGCGGGACGTCTTGCGTGGCCTTCGCCGTCGCGCGCCGCAACGCCGCTTCGAGCGCGACAGGTCCGCCCGCCACGCGCGCGTCGTTGCCATACTTCACATACCAGCGCGGCACGCCGGTATCGCCGCACATGGCGCGACGATCTTCTTTCGCGGCCTCATAGTTGTCGAGCATGGCCTTGATGACGAACGACGACAGGTCGCCTTTCTCCGTGTTCGCGCACGCGCGCAAACCGCCGAGATAATCGTCGGGAATCTCGATGGCGGCCTTGGCCATCAAGATTTCGGCGGTGGATTGGATGAGGGAGGTTGGGATCATAGGAAAGATTTGAACTCGTCTTCTGTCAGCCCGGCTTGGGCGATGATTGCTTTCACGGTGCCTTTCGGCAGCTCGCGCGCTCCATGATCTGGCACAGTTGTCTGGCGCCGCTTGTCCGTCATGTGTCGATAGATATGGTGACTGCCGCGGGTGCGGCGCAACTCGAACCCAGCACGCTTCAAGGCGCGCATGATCTCGCGCCCACGCAACGGAGGCAAACGGCCGCTCATGCAGCCTCTGGAATCGTAATCGTTAGCTCCTTAATCTCGACACCCTGTTGGCCAAGTATGGGATCGCCCTCCTCAAGCCGCACCTCAAGTGCAAGTTCGATCGCTTCCTGCGCCATGCGAATGGCCTCGTCCATGTCCTGTCCGCAGGTCACTACCTCAGGTAACTCCGGTACTGTGACAGTGAATCCGCCTTCGGGCTCTGGAATAAAGACGACCTTGAATGTGCGGCTTTTCATGTCAGCCTCTCCTGCCTTGCTGACGCCATCTTATCACTCCGCCGCCGCCTTGTCCTTGAGCAGCGTCTCGCCCGGCTTGACCAGCGTGAACTGCACCGGCGCATCCGACACGTCGACGCGATCGCCGTCGAGACGCACACGCGTGTAGCGCGAGGTCGGTAGATCGCCGGCGTCGGGGAAGTCGTCGCGATAGTGCGCGCCGCGCGAATTCTCGCGCTTCAGGGCCGCCGCCGTGATCACCTTCGAGACGAGCAGCTGGCTGTCGAGATTGAGCCAATCGGCCCAGGTGAGGTTGAACGCGCGATCGCCATCCGGCACGCCGGTGCGCGCAAGCTCCGCACCGAGATCATCGAGCATCACAGTCGCACGCGTGAGCCGCTCCTGCGTGCGGATGATGCCCGCGTCGTCCCACATGCGTTCGAGCAGCGTGTCACGCAGCGCGTTGATGTTGCCGCGGGGTTGGCGGAAGGGGCGCGTCGCACGCTCGATCTCGGCGGCGACCTGATCGAGATCAGGGTCTTGTTGCGCGCGATCACCAGCGACATCGGCCGCCATGACATCACCGGAAATGCCGCCGAACACGGTCGAATTGGCAACGCCGTTACCACCAAGCCGGTTGGCGCCGTGCATGCCGCCGGCATCCTCGCCCGCGACGTAGAGGCCCGGCAGCGCTGTGCGCGTGTCGACGTCGCATTCGAGCCCGCCCATGAGGTAGTGCGCGGTCGGCACCACCTCGACTTGCCCACCCGCGAGATCGAAACCGCAATCGGCGCAGCGCTCGACCATGCCCTTGAACTGTTTGCGCACCTTTTCGGGCCCGAGGTGCCCCATGGCGATGTAGATGCCGCCGTTCGGCGTCGTGCGGCCGGCCTGCATTTCGCGATACATCGACTGCGAAACGAGATCGCGCGTCGCCCGCTCGCCGCGCTCATGGTAGTTGAACATGAAGCGGTTGCCGTCGCCATTAAGCAAATAGCCGCCTGCGCCACGCAAACCTTCCTCGATGATCGTACCGGTCATGCGCGTGCCCTTGCCCGCGAGCACGCCCGTCGGATGAAACTGCACCATCTCCATATCGCGCAACGTGAGCCCCGCGCGCAGTGCCATGGCGAGCCCGTCCATGCTCTTGTCGCCGGAGGGCGTGTGATACTTGTACATCGTCGGCCCGCCGCCGGTCGCGAGCAGCACGGCCTTGGCGCGTATGAATCTGAACGCGCCCGTGCGCACATCTTGCAGCAGCACGCCCGCGAGCGCGCTGCCGTACTTGGATTTGATCAGCGCGAGTGCGCGGTGTTCTTCGAGACGCTGGATGCCCGGCCGGGCCCACACCTGCTCCATCAGCCGGTTGATGATTTCGATGCCCGTGAGATCGCCCTTATGGACCGTGCGATCGAACGTCTGCCCCGCAAAGGCTTTGCCATGCAGCGAGCCATCTGGATTGCGATCGAAGAAGCAGCCGATCTCGTTTTCAAGCTCGCGCACGCGCTCGATGGCCTTGGTGACGAGCGTCCACGCGAGATCCTGGTTCGGCAGCCATTTGCCGCCTTCGATCGTATCCATGAAGTGGCGTTCGACGCTGTCGCCCGGAATGAGCGCGACGTTGTAGCCGCCTTGCACCATCCGTGTGCAGCCGGATTTGCCGAGCAAGCCCTTGCTCGCAATCGTGACGGAGAGATGCGGCGCGGCCTTTTTGGCGTGCAGTGCCGCGAACAGCCCGGCGCCGCCCGCGCCAAGGATGAGAATGTCGGTTGCGTGCGTGTCGTAGGTCATAGCGTCACCGATCCGCCGGTCTTTGCGCTTTTGAGCAGTGCTGCGATGGTTGCCGCGATATCGCAACTTTCGCCTTCGGTCGCCCCGGTCCAGTGCTGCGCGCCCTCCCGCACCATGCGCGCGAAACTCTCGGCTTCGTGGAAGAAGCCGTTCCCTTCAGGCACAGCGCGCGTCTCGATCGGCGAGACGGCCGCCGGGCCACGTCGGATCTGGAATTGGGCGGGGCCACCGATGGGCGGGTGATTGAGAAACATCGTCTCGATGGAGCCTTTGTCGCCGATGATCTGGCCGTGACGATGATAGCCTGTGGCGAAACTCGCGCTGACATGCGCAACCACGCCGTTTGCGAATTCGAGCGTGCCGAGCAGCGTCTCGTCGACGCCTGTCGCTGTGTATTGCGCGGTTGCCGAGACGCGCGTTGGGCGAGCGCCAGCCATAACGCGCACGAAACTGATGGCGTAGCTGCCCGCGTCCATCACGGCGCCGCCGGCCAGATCGGCTTTCAGGCGAATGTTGTTCGGATCGGAGAACGGGATGCCGAAACTGGCGCGGATCAATTTCACTTTGCCGATCGCGCCCTCGGCAAGGAGGCGGCGCACCTCGCCTGTCATGCGTTGCGCAAGATAGGGGTAGGCCTCGACCAGATGCACGCGATTGCGCCGCGCCGCATCGAACATCGCTTTCGCTTCGACCTCGTCGACGGCCAAGGGTTTCTCGCACAGCACATGTTTGCCGGCCTCGGCCGCCTTGATCGACCACGGCGCGTGCAGACTGTTTGGCAGGGGATTGTAGATGGCCTCGACATCGGGATCGGCGAGCAGGGCGTCGTAGCTCGCATGCGCGCGGGGGATGTCGAATTCGCGCGCGAACGCCTGCGCCTTATCCAGCGTACGACTGCCGACGGCTGCGATCGTCACCAGCTTCGAGGGCGCGACGGCCTTGACGAAGGCGCGCGCGATGTCGGCTGCGCCGAGGATGCCGATGCGAAGTGGTTGGTGGCTCATCGGAGATCCCTCGCTCAGGCGACAATCAAGAAGGCGGCACCTAGCAATGCCGCGCCGACGATACCACCGATGGCCGCGGCGCGCTGGCTCGGTCGCCAGCCGTGTGCCTCGAGCATCAAGACACGCACCCCGCCGACGAGGTGGACGGCGAGGCAGAAGATCAACCCGGCTTCAGCAAGTTTGACGATGGGCTGCTTCGTCCAGCCGAGGAAGCTATCCAAGCCTGCTTCGCCCCTGAGCGCAAAGCCGAGCACCAGAAAATGAAACGGCAGGAACAGCGCGAGCGCGACGCCGCTGACGCGATGGATGAACGCCGCCGACCAGAGCGCATCTCGGCGATAGGCGGCATTGCGCGGTTTGTCAGTGCGAGGCTCGGTCATGGCGTGATCCGTGAGCCCTGTTTTCGCGGCCCCCGAGGTCCCCTGATTGTAGAACCAAACATCAAAGCACCCGTACCTGCGGTTAGAGACAGCGACCGATCATTCAAGCCACGTTTTCCGCACTACGACAGCACGCCACGGTGCTTGCAGATCCGAGACCTGCACACCTCGGCAATACAGTATCGACGCCTCAGCGCGACCGATGAGGCTTCCGGACATGCCGGTCGCGCCATCGCACTACCGGCATTCCAGGATACCGCCACTGTTGGCGGTCAAAGTTTGATGCCCCGTGGGATCAGAGCTTGCAGCCTGTGCCCGGATCGGCGAGGCCGGCAACGGCGATGCCCGTAACCTTGTTTTGGCCGCCTTCGGCCTTGCGCAGGTAGATGTTGTGCACGATTTCCTGCGATTTCGAGAAGCTGACCGGGCCGCGCGGGCTGTCGATTTTGGCTTCGCGCATGGCTTTGTAGAGGGCGGCTTCATCCTCGATCTTGCCCTTCACGGCCTCGAGGCCGATGGCAAGCAATTGCGCGCTGTCATAGCCCTGCACCGCATACACATCCGCCTCGCGACCGGCTTTGGCCTTGAAGGCCGCGCGGAAGGCCGTGTTCTTCGGGTTGTCGAGGCCATCGCCATAGTGGAGCGCGGTTTCAACGCCGTTGGCAGCGTCTCCCGCGGCGCCCAGCACGCCCTCGGTCAGGAAGCCGGATCCGACCAGCGGCACGGAGAGGCCGGCCGCCTTGTAGTCCTTCAGGAACGCGGCAGCCCCGCCGCCCGCGAAGAAGGCACCAACGGCATCGACGCCGAGGCCCGGGATCTGCGCCAGCAACGGCTGGAAGTTGGTTTCCGGGAATTTCAGCGTCAATGTCTGCACAACCTGACCGCCGTTGGCCTCGAGGCCTTCCTTGAAGCCCGCGCCCGATTCAGCGCCCGCGGCATAATCCCATGTGATCCACGCGGCCTTTTTGACGCCGCGCTTGCCGAGCGCAACGCCCATGCCATAGGCGGGCTGCCAGTTCGAGAACGAAGCGCGAAACACGTTCTTGGCGCACAGCGCGCGCGTGACGCCGACGGCGCCGGCATTGGGCACGATGCACAGCGTGCCCGATTCCGTGACGGCCTTGTGGATGGCCATCTGCACGCCCGAGTGGACAGTGCCGATGAGCACGTCGACTGCGTCGCGCTTGATCATGCGATCGGCGTTCTGGGGGCCGAGTTCCGGCTTGGATTCGTCGTCCAGCTTGATGAACTGGATGTCGCGGCCGCCGAGTTTGCCGCCTTTTTCGGCCAAGACCATTTCGATTGCATGTGTGATGTTCTCGCCAAGTTGCGCGAACGTGCCCGAGTAAGGCAGCATCAAGCCGACCTTGAGTGGCTTGGCCTGGGCAATGGCCCAGCCGGTCGGGATAGTGGCGGCGGCGGTCAGGGCGCCAGCGCCCTTGATCAGGCCGCGGCGTGAAACGCGTTTGGTCATGTGTATCCTCCCAGATGTTTCGGCCTTGGCTGGCCGTGCCGCTCTTGCTTCGCCAACCACTGCGGCGGCGTCAAGGCTCTCATTTTTTGTCTGAGCGCTCGGCCGCCGAGATCGGCTGCCAACCGTCTTGACTTCGCACACCCGCAGCGCCCGGCTCCATCAATGCCGCACATGCAGCATTCAGTTGGCCTGTGGCGTTTCCCCGGCTTGCACCGCCAGAACCGCGCCGGCGAGATACAGCGAACCACAAATCAGCACGCGCGTCGGCACCGTGACGGTGCGCGAGAGCTGGTCAAGGGCCGCGAGAGGATCGGCCACGGGCTCGGCGGGGATGCCAACACCGTGTGCGGCCTTGGCAAGCTGAACCGGGTCGTGCGGGATCTCTCTGGCACCGGCGACCGGCACCGTGAGCACCTGCTGCACAATGCCGGAAAACGGCGCCAGGAACCCGCCCGCGTCCCGATGGCCCTGCATGCCGAAGATCAGCACGACGGGCATGGGCCTGAGCTCATCCAGGTCTGCCAACGTTTGCGCGATCACCTGCCCGCCGGCAGGATTATGCCCGCCATCGAGCCACAACTCGATTCTTTTGCCCGCTCGCTCAGCCAGCGATCCGGTGGCGAGACGCTGCATGCGCCCGGGCCAAACCGCTTTCGCAAGCCCGCGCCCGATGATCTCCTCGTCCAGACTGAGCAACGCGCGCAGCTGCTGTGACGCCGCCACGACCGTTCCTGCGTTGATGATCTGATGGCGCCCGATCAGACCGGGCAGCGGCAGATCGAGCAACTCATTCTCGGTCTGGAAGATCAGCCGCCCATTCTGTTCAAATGCATCGAAATCCTCGCCCCAGGTGAGGATCGGCGCGCGCTCGGCCCGCGCCTTGGCCCGCAGAACATCGAGCACCAGCGGCTCCTGCTGCGAGATCACCACGGGCACGTCGCGCTTGATGATGCCGGCCTTGGCCCAGGCGATGTTTTCAAGCGTCCCGCCGAGCTTTTCTGCGTGATCCATTGATATCGGCGTGATGATGCACAGCTGCGGCCGCTGCACGACATTGGTCGTGTCGAACTCGCCGCCGAGACCAACCTCAAGAATAAGCACGTCCGCCGGCGTCTCGGCGAAAGCGAGAAAGGCCGCTGCCGTGGTGATCTCAAAAAACGTGATGGGGTCGCCTGCATTCACGTCGCGCACGCGCTCAAGCAGCGATACGAGCTGATCCTCTGAAATGGGCGCGGAACCCCCACCCGGTTGCGCCAGCACAATGCGCTCATGAAAATGCACCAGATGCGGCGAGGTATAAACATGCGGGCGCTTGCCTGCGGCCTCGGTGATCGCTCGCAAAAACGCTGTCGTCGAGCCTTTGCCGTTGGTGCCAGCGATGTGCACCACAGGTGGCAACTTGCGTTCGGGATGGTCGAGCTTGACCAGCAACCGCTCGATCCGCCCAAGCGACAGATCCATCATCAGCGGATGGAGTGCCTTCAAACTCGCGAGCAGCGCATCACTGCGCCGCACGGGTGGTGTCTTGGACATGGAACGCTCTCGTTCGGTGGATCATACCAGCGCGCAAAATTTCTGACCTATCACATCCAACGGCGTCATCCCGGATATGCCGGTCGCGCCTCGGCGCGACGGCATTCCGGGATGACGATGATAGTTGGTCAGTCATAAATTTTGGCCGCTGGTATCAGTGCCGTCATGCGGTGAGTACTTCGCTGTTCCTCGTCGTGCAATCGGCTGGTATGCCCTTCAACCGCCCTCCATGGCATCCCGCTCGCCGCCCGGTGGTTTGGCCGAGGCGTTAGGTGCGGCCTTGCGCGCGGGCACAACTGTCGCGCCCGCTGGTGCCGTCACGGGCTTGATGCGCAGCGCCGTCAGCTTGTTCTTGTTCTTGCGCAGGATCTCAAAACGATAGCCGTGGAACGTGAAGGTTTGCCCGGGCTCAGGAATGGTCTGCGCCTCATGGATGAGCAGACCAGCGATCGTGGTCGCCTCCTCGTCGGGCAAGTTCCAGTCCATCTGCCGGTTCAAATCGCGCACGGCGAGCGAGCCGTCGACATTGACCGAGCCGTCGGCCTGCGTGCGCACGGCCGAGCCCTCGGTGTCGTGCTCATCTGAGATCTGGCCGACGATCTCTTCGAGAATGTCCTCAAGCGTGATGAGGCCTTGCACCTCGCCATATTCGTCGACGACCAGCGCCATCTGCGATTTGCGCTTCAGGAACGCGTTCAGTTGCGCGCGTGCCGTCGTGCTTTCCGGGACAAACCAGGGCGCGGGGGCGAGCGCCTTGATGTCGAGTTTTTCAGGCGCAAAACCGGTCGCGGACAGGGCGGCCAGCAGGTCTTTGGTGTTCAGAATACCGACGATGTTTTCGGCCTGCTCCTTCCACAGCGGCACGCGCGTGTATTGGCTTTTGAGCACAGCATCGATGATGGCGTACGGCGGCTGGTCGATGTCGATGGTCTCCATTTTGGTCCGATGCACCATGACGTCTTCAACCGTGAGATCGCCGAGATCGAGCACGCCGCCGAGCATCTCGGCATCGTTGCGCGCCACCGCGCCCTCCTTTTGCTGCAGCTCGATGGTGCCGCGCAGCTCCTCTTGCGCTGCCAGAATATTGGCCTTGTCGTCCTTGGTCGACGGCGTCAGCTTCAGGATGGCGCGCACCACGATCTGCAACAGCACGGTCGCGGGCGTCAGCACCCAGATGACCGCGCGCATGATTGGCGCCACCACAAGCGCCGCCTTGTCCGGGTTGGTGAGTGCATAGGTCTTGGGCAGCACGGCCGAGAAGATCACGATCAGCGTCGTCAGCAGGATCGACGAATAGATCACGCCGACTTCGCCAAACACCTTGGCAGCATAGGCTGAGGCGAGCGCCGCCGCGAGCACGTCGACCAGCGTGTTGCCGAGCAGAACGGCGCCGAGCAGCTTCTCGGGCGCTGTCATGAGGCGGTTGACCTGGATGGCGCGCGGATGCCCCTCCTGCTCCATGGCGTGCATACGCGCGCGCGAGGCGGCTGTGAGCGCCGTCTCGCTGGCGTTGAAGAAGGCCGACAGTGCCAGCAACACGACGATGGCTGCGATGATCAGGGCAAGTTCATAGGACATGAGACGTGGTTTAGCATGACAGAGTGCACGTGGGGCGGGTTGTGCGATGTTATAGGCGAGACAGGTGAATGCCACGTGCGCAATGTGCGACAGCGCTGGCAGGACAAGACTGTGGTTGCTTGCTAGTACATCCAACGAGCTGCGGACGAGCACAATAAACATGATCGAAACATCCGGCGAACGCATGGCGAAGGCCAATGGCCTCGAGCTGTGTTACCAGACCTTCGGCGACAAGTCGGACCCGGCGCTCGTGCTGATCATGGGGCTCGGCACGCAGATGATCGCCTGGGACGAGGCCCTGTGCGCGGCTTTGGCGGAAAAGGGCTTGTTCGTCGTACGTTTCGATAACCGCGACATCGGCAAGTCGACACGTTTTGATGCGGCGGGCGTGCCTAATATCATGGCTTTGATGGGCATGATGGCCATCGGCCGGAAACTGGATGTACCCTACACGTTGCGGGACATGGCGGCCGATACGATCGGCTTGATGGATGCTCTCGGCATCGAGACGGCCCACGTCGTTGGCGCGTCCATGGGTGGCGCTATCGTGCAGGAACTCGCGATCCACTATCCCGCGCGCCTCAAGACCATGGCCTGCATCATGGCGTCGCCGGGCGATCCCAAGCTGAAGGCACCGACGGCGCAAGCGATCGCCGTGCTCTTGAAGTCGACGCCGGCGGATTTCGACGGTTATCTCGCCTCCTACAAGGCGACGGTGAAGGTGCTGCGCGGGCCGCATTTTCCAGACGAAGAAGCGCATGACGAGGCGCGCGCGCGGCGCAACTTCGAGCGTGGCCTCAATCCAGCGGGGACGACGCGTCAGCTCGCGGCCATCTATGCCTCCGGCAATCGAACGGCCGCGCTCGGCAAGACGACGACACCCGCTTTGGTCATTCACGGCGACGCTGATCCGCTGATCCCGGTGTCACACGGTCATGCGCTGGTGAAGGCGATCGGCCGCGCGACCGTCGATATCATCCCGAACATGGGGCACTCGCTGCCCCGCGCCGTCTGGCCGCGTATCGTCGAAGATATCACGCGGCATACGCAGGCGCGCTAAGCCTACTGCGGCTGCGCCACCAGTTCGACGCTGACGGTCTCGCCGGCTTGCACGGTGAACTCGCGGCGGAAGGATTGGCCGAGGCGCTTGGCGACGACGGCGTAAATTCCGGGTGCGAGGATGTGCGTCGGGAAGGCGCCCGCGCTCTCTTTGACGGTCTCGCCGTGACTGCCAACGATGCTCCATTGCGTGTCAGACAGGGCCTCGCTGCCAGGCCGCGTCACCAGCCGGAACGTCGCGCGAGCGGCGCTGTGCACCAGCGTTGCCTCGGTGACCTTGCCCGGCTCCACGGCCACTTCGCCGCGGACAATGGCGTTGGCGTCGCCATAGGTCGACTGGACCTGATACAGGCCGGCGTTGAGGCGGACGGTTGTGCCCGGTCGCGCACCCGACAGAACCGTCACGCGGTTACCGAACTGATCGCGCTCGTCCGACAACACGGAGTACACGACGCTGTTGTCGGCCAGAGCTTCGCCGGTCGCCAGAACAGCTGCGACCTTGAGGCCGCCAGCATTGATGACGAATTTCTCCGTCACGGCCTTGCCGGCAGCAACCGTGACCTTGCGGGTCAAGTTCGCACGGCCGTAAGCGACGTTGATCAGGTAGTCGCCAACATCCAGCCGCAGGATCGGCGCCGCATCTCGGTGCAGGGACAGCAGCCGCAGTTTGCCGTCGGGCCCGGGCTTATCGCGATAGATGCGCCAGATGACGCCCTGTTCGATATCGACGCCGTCCTCGGTCACCTTGGCCGACAGCGTCACCTGCCCACCGGTGCGATTTTCCGACGAGGGACGCGCGATGATGGTCGTGTTGGCCGGCGTCTCGATTGTGGTGCCTTTGAACGGCGGCACCGTGGGCGTGGCGGGCTGGGCCGGAGTTGCGGGTTGAGGGCGCACATTCGGGCCCCAACCGCTCGGCGGCGCCTGGGGCTGTTGCCCATAGGCGGGGAACGTGGCGAGCCCGGATAAGGCCAGCAGCAGTGCCAATGTCCGACGCATGTGCCCTCCCTGGTCAATCTCGCTGATTTTGCCGTGCTATGGCATCGGTCCGGCGGAAGTGCGGCGCGTTCACTTGGCTGGCCGCAGCATGGCGTCCACATAGCGCATGAAATGCGCGACTGGCGGCGTCTGCATGTGAGGGTCTTTGGCAGCTTCGTCGAGCTTGCGCAGCCGCACCGCCGCTTGGGCATGCGGGTTGGCCTCGAAAGCTTTGACCTCGTCGGCCGACATGAGCCCGCCCTGAAGTTTCAGCGACACCACCGAATCCTCAGACAGGCGCCCGAAATACGTGTTGTCGACCGTGCACAGATACCGCTTCGCCGGCACGTGCAGCCGCACAGGCTCTGTCACCTCAGGCCCGAAGTGATCCTCCAACCAGATGGCGCCCAGCGCCTCGTGCTTGTCGTCGATGCCGGCGTCGGCTGGGTTTTCCCCGAGATCGTGGATCATGTGGCCGATATCGTGCACCAGCGCTGCAGTGATCAGGGCTGTACTCTCGCCGTTGGCCTCGGCCATCGTGGCGGCCTGCAGCGCGTGCTGCTGCTGGTTCACATCCGATAGGCCGTATTGCCTAGTCGCCCGTGTCTCGTAGATCGAGCGGATCTCGTCGCTAATGGACGGCATGCGGATCGCTCCTCAGCTTGGGCGTCAAGCCGCGGGCTCGGCCGGATCCTGATCCATCAGGTGCACGGGCTGTCCCGGCATGATGGTGGAGATCGCGTGCTTATAGACCAGCTGTGAGTGACCGTCGCGCCGCAGCAGAACGCAGAAATTGTCAAACCACGTCACGATGCCCTGGAGCTTGACGCCGTTGATGAGAAAAATCGTCAGAGGAATCTTGTTCTTGCGAACGTGATTGAGAAATTGATCTTGAAGGCTCGGCGCGCGTTCGGTGGCCATGGTTCTTGTGCCCGGTCTTTTATTGGCTCTATTGGCAGGCTTATTGAAGTGTGGCCTACACAACGTCTGCGGCCATAAAGCCACATGCCAGATTTGCTCAGCGTTGCACAGGCCCGAATGCAACAAAAGTCTCATAAAGCCCGAGGCTGCGACCGATAGGGCGTCGTCAGATCAACCGACGGGCGTCAATTCGGATTGCGCCCGTCCATGTAGCGGCGCCACAGCTGTTCACCGATCATGCAATCAATGCGAGGTGCCGGTGCCATCTGGGCCCGCCGCAACTGGGCGGGCGGTGCATCGGCGATCTCAAGCAGCAGCTTGCGCCTGATACCCGGTTTGAACTCGTCTTCGGAACGCACCGGTACTGAAAAGGCCGCAGGCCCGCCGATCACGCAGTCGATGTAGTAGATATCGAGGTCGGCGATATCGAAGACTGTGCCGCCGGACTTGAGCACGATTGGCAAGCCGTTGATGGCGATCCCCTTGGCGAGCAGCGCATCGCGCGCGGCCGTGACCGGCCGACCATTGTTGTTTGGCCCATCGCCCGACACGTCGAGGACACGGCGCGCACCGCGATAGGGACTTGCGTCGAACAATTGACCGGCGAAATCCATCGCGGCCGAAATCGACGTCATGCGCTCTCGCGAGATCGGGGCCCGTTCCAGGCGGTCGGAGAACGCGTTGGCGGCCGCGGGGCTGTCGATGATGGTCCAATCAACGATCAGCTTCTGTACCGATCGCCCGGCCCACTCGAAATAGGCCACAGCAATGCGCTGTGTTGGCCCCGATCCGATGACGCGCTGGAGTTCAGGATCGCGGAAAGCGGCCGCATACCCTGAGCGCTGCAACTTCAGCTCGTCGTAGTCCATCGAGAGCGAGATATCGACGGCCATGATCAGTTCGAGGTCAACCCGGGCTTTGTCAACGCGGGCTTGGTCAAGGCGGGGCGGCGCGCCCGTTTGCGCCTCAGTGCGCGCGCCAAGCCACACTGCGACGAGTAACGCCGCAAAACCGAGGGACAAGCGATACAAGGTCCGGGTCATGACAACAGACTGGCATGACCTTGCACCTGTTGGGAATAGGCTCCTGGCCGCAAGGTCGTGGCATGAACGAAAACCTCGTCATCCCGCACAAGTGCGGCCCCTTCAGGCCGCGCGCAGATGCGGGATCCAGCAGATCAGTGCGCGTCGCGCACGCTATAAAACAGTCAACGCGGACCGCTTCGCGGGCGTCTTACGCTGGATCCCGCATCTGCACGCAGCTGAAAGAAGCCGCGTTTGTGCGGGGTGACGGTTCATGCAATAGCCCGCAGCGCCGCCATCCCACGCCATTGTCTCGGCCAGCATATATGGCTATCAGGCGCGACGTCCTCTGCGGTCGACCGTGTCCCGCCGTTTCCCACGAGCTTGCCCCATGCGCCTCTCACGCTATTTCCTGCCGGTGCTGAAAGACACGCCGAAAGAGGCCGAGATCGTCTCGCACCAGCTGATGCTGCGCGCCGGCATGATCAAGCAGGAATCGTCGGGCATCTACGCCTGGCTGCCCATGGGCCTGAAGGTGCTGGACAAGATCAACCGTATCATCCGCGAGGAACAAAACCGTTCCGGCGCCGTTGAGCTGTTGATGCCGACCATTCAATCGGCGGACCTGTGGCGCGAGAGCAACCGCTACGAGGCCTACGGCAAGGAAATGCTGCGCATCGCGGATCGCCATGAGCGCGAGATGCTGTTCGGCCCGACCAACGAGGAGATGATCACCGATATCTTCCGCAGCCACGTCAAAAGCTACAAGCAGCTGCCGCTGAACATGTACCACATCCAGTGGAAGTTCCGCGACGAGGTGCGCCCGCGCTTCGGCGTCATGCGCTCCCGCGAGTTCCTCATGAAGGACGCGTATTCGTTCGATCTCGACGAGAAGGGCGCACGCGTCGCCTATAACCGCATGTTTGTTGCCTACCTGCGCACGTTTGCGCGCTTCGGCCTGAAGTCGATCCCCATGCGTGCCGACACCGGCCCCATCGGTGGCGATTTGAGCCACGAGTTCATCATCCTCGCCGACACGGGCGAGAGCGAAGTGTTCTGCCACAAGGACTACTTGGACTACACGATCCCGCCGGCGACGACGAACTTCGACGATGCCGCTGGACTGCAAGCGACCGTAGACAAGTGGACGTCGCTCTACGCAGCCACGTCGGAAATGCACAAAGCCGCTGACTATGACGCCCTGCCAGCTGAGAAACGCGTGTCCGCGCGCGGGATCGAAGTCGGCCACATCTTCTACTTCGGCACCAAGTATTCCGAGCCCATGAAGGCGCAGGTGCAGGGGCCGGATGGCAAGCCGGTTACGGTGCATATGGGCAGCTATGGTATTGGCCCGACGCGCGTGGCCGCGGCCATCGTCGAAGCCAGCCACGATGCCAACGGCATCATCTGGCCGGTGTCCGTCGCACCGTTTGAAGTTGGCCTGATCAACCTCAAGGCTGGCGACAAGGACACCGACTACGCCTGCAACGATCTC
Source organism: Hyphomicrobiaceae bacterium (assembly GCA_031374735.1). Classification (GTDB taxonomy): domain Bacteria; phylum Pseudomonadota; class Alphaproteobacteria; order Rhizobiales; family Hyphomicrobiaceae; genus JABFRJ01. Next base: position 34,352 of record JANMGQ010000066.1, read on the forward strand.
TACCAGAAGCTTGAGATGGCCGGCGTGTCCGTCCTCATGGACGACACCGATGACCGCGCGGGCGCGAAGTTCGCCTCGATGGATCTGATCGGCCTGCCGTTCCAGCTCATTGTCGGCCCGAAGGGCATCAAGACGGGCGAAGTCGAGATCAAGGAACGCAAGACCGGTGAGCGCGCCTCGCTGTCGATGGACGCCGCCGTACGCAAGCTGTCGGACCTGATCTCAGCGCGGCGCGTTCTGGCCTAGGCGTCGCGACCCAAGGGTGATGAGCCGTCCGCCTGAAGACAAGCTCGGACCCCATTCACCCCGCGCGACAGGCGGGCTATGGAGCGGGTCATGACCGAACCGACCGCCAACACCCTTCTGCGCGCCCGCAACCTGCACGTCGCCTTCGGCACGGGCGAAAAGCAGGTGTTGGCGGTCAGAGGCATCAATTTTCATATCTCGAAAAGCGAGACAGTTGCTCTCGTCGGAGAGTCGGGCTCCGGCAAAACCGTCTCAGCGCTCTCGATTTTGCGGCTGCTGTCGTATCCGCCGGCGTCGCATCCCAAGGGTGAGATTTTCTTCGACGGAGTTGATCTGCTGACGGCGCCAGAGCCGGTCATGCGCGAGATCCGCGGTGGGCGCATCTCGATGATCTTCCAGGAGCCGATGACGTCGCTCAATCCGCTGCACACCATCGAGAAGCAGGTGACGGAAATCCTCAAGGTGCACCGTGGCATGGGCACGGAGGAGGCGCGCGCGCGCATGCTGGAGCTGCTGCGCCGCGTTGGCATTCGCGAGCCCGAAAAGCGGCTTGGCGCCTATCCACACCAGCTGTCGGGCGGCCAGCGCCAGCGCGTGATGATTGCGCTCGCGCTCGCCAACGAGCCTGATTTGCTGATCGCGGACGAACCGACGACGGCCCTGGACGTCACCATTCAGGCCCAGATACTGGAGTTGCTCAAAGAGCTGCAGGCCGAGTTTCACATGGCGATGCTCTTGATCACCCACGATCTCGGCATCGTCAGGAAAATGGCCGAGCGCGTCTATGTCATGAACAAGGGCGAGGTGGTGGAAGAGGGCCGGGCCGAAGACATCTTCACCAGGCCGCAGCACGCCTACACGCAGCATCTGCTTTCGGCCGAGCCGAAGGGCGTGCCGCCCTCGCCCGCCGCCGATGCGCCCGTTGTTCTGGAGACCGATGATCTCAAAGTGTGGTTCCCGATCAAGCGCGGCCTCCTGCGCAAAACTGTCGATCACATAAAGGCGGTCGATGGTCTGTCGCTCAAATTGCACGCGGGCGAGACGATTGGCGTCGTCGGCGAATCCGGCTCCGGCAAGACGACCCTTGGCCTCGCGTTGATGCGCCTGATCTCCTCGCAGGGGCCGATTGCCTATGTCGGCCAGCGTATCGACGGCTATGACAGCAAGCGCATGCGGCCGCTGCGGCGCGAAATGCAGATCGTGTTCCAGGACCCCTTCGGCTCGCTGTCGCCACGCCTCTCCATCGGCCAGATCATCGAGGAGGGGCTGACCATTCAAAACCCCGAGCTCGACTATGACCAGCGGCGCGCCCGCGTCGGAGAAACACTCACCGAGGTCGGCTTGCCGCCGGAATGGCAAGATCGTTATCCGCACGAGTTCTCCGGCGGCCAGCGCCAGCGCATCGCCATCGCGCGCGCCATGGTTCTGAACCCGAAGTTCGTCATGCTGGACGAGCCGACGTCGGCCTTGGACATGAGCGTGCAGGCGCGCATCGTCGACCTGCTGCGCGACCTGCAGAAGAAGCGCGATCTCGCCTATCTCTTCATCAGCCACGACTTGAAGGTGGTGCGTGCGCTGTCGAACTACGTCATCGTCATGCGCAACGGCAAGATCGTAGAGCAGGGCCCGTCAAAGCAGATCTTTGAGGCCCCGCAGGAGGACTACACCAAGGCGCTGCTCGCCGCCGCGTTCAAGCTTGAGGTGGCGAAGGCGGACGCAGTTCGGATGTGATCGCGCTGCTGCGGCAGTACGAACGCGCTGAAACCGTCTCGAAATCCGTCCAAACCTGTGCTACATGCGCATCATGATCTTTGAATTTGCCCTTCTGGCCTCACGGGCTGCAGCGCGAATGCGCTGAGCCGGTTCCACGGAACCGGCCGGGCGGGAGCATGTTTCTCCCCATCTCAGGCGCCCGATCAGGCGCCGAACGTGCGCCCTAGGCGCGTGCCGTTGCGGGCTCTATACCCGCGCCAATCGAATCCCCTTTACCTTCCGGAGCCCTCCCATGAGCGGCCAATCTGCAAAATCGCGCTTCTATCTGACCACGCCGATCTTCTATCCCAACGGTGATCCGCACATCGGCCACGCCTATACGGCCATCGTGACCGACGCGATCGCGCGCTTTGAGCGTCTTGATGGCAAGAACGTGTTTCATCTGACCGGCACCGACGAGCACGGCCTCAAAATGAAGCAGACCGCCATCGAGCAGAAGATAACGCCGCTGGAGTTGGCGACCAAAAACTCGAATCGTTTTCGAGAACTGATGACAGCGCTGGGCACGGGCCACGACGACTACATCCGCACGACCGAGGCGCGCCACCACGAGGCGTGCAAGGAGCTGTGGAAGCGCATGGAGAAAAACGGCGACATCTACGTGTCGAAGTACGCGGGCTGGTATTCGGTGCGCCAGGAGGCTTACTTCGACGAGGCCGAGACCACCAAGGGAGAGGACGGCATTCGCCGCGAACCCCTGGGCTCACCCGTTGAATGGACCGAGGAGGAGACATATTTCTTCCGCCTGTCGAAGTATCAGGACAAGCTGCTCGCGCACTACGAGTCCCACCCCGAATTCATCCTGCCGCCCGAGCGGCGCAACGAGGTCGCCAGCTTCGTCAAGGGTGGATTGAATGATCTGTCGATCTCGCGCGGGTCGCTTGACTGGGGCATCCAGGTGCCCGGCAACGACAAGCACGTGATGTACGTGTGGGTCGACGCGCTCAACAATTACGTGACAGCGACCGGCGTCCTGAACGGCGACGGTAAAGGCCCGCGCGCGGACTATTGGCCCTGCAACTTGCACGTTATCGGCAAGGACATCGTGCGCTTCCACGCGGTGTATTGGCCGGCGTTCCTCATGAGCGCAGGCTTGCCGCTGCCCAAGCGCGTGTTTGCCCACGGCTTCCTGTACAATCGCGGGGAGAAGATGAGCAAATCGGTCGGCAACGTCATCGACCCCTTCAATCTGGTCGAGGCCTTCGGCCGCGACGCCGTGCGCTATTTCTTTCTGCGCGAAACTGCGTTCGGGCAAGACGGCAGCTACTCGGACGAAGCCATCATCAACCGCATGAACGCGGATCTCGCCAACAACTTGGGCAACCTTGCGCAGCGCTCGCTGTCGATGATCGCCAAGAACTTCGAGGGCGTGGTGCAGCAGCCGGAAGCCTTCAGCGACACCGATAAGGCGCTGCTATCAGCCGTCGATGCGCTTTATGCGACGGCGCGCACGGCCATGAACGAGCAGGCGATCAAGGTCTGGCTCGATGCCGTGTGGAACGTGCTGTTCGAGGCCAACGCTTACTTTGACAAGGAGCGCCCTTTCGACAAAGCCTTAACGCCAGAGCGTCGGGGAACCATCCTCTACGTCACGGCCGACGTCGTCAGGCAGGTCGCGATCCTGATCCAGCCAGCGATGCCAGAGAGCGCAGGCAAACTGCTCGACCTGCTCGCGATCCCGGAAGGCGAACGCACGTTTGCCCATCTGAGTGCAGCGCATCGCCTAAAAGCCGGTACAAAATTGCCGGCGCCGACTGGCGTGTTCCCACGCTGGATCAGCCCCGAGGAGCAAGCCAAGCGCGCCGGCCAAGCCAAGCCGGGGAAGAAGACGTAAGGGAAAAGTGGCAATAGGCGAAGACGCCACTCACTCCTCAGCGTCCTTGGCCGTTTCGCCGCTGCGGCGGTCGGCCTTGGCGCGCAGATCGACGGCGCGCTTGAAGAGCTCGCCAACCGGTTCCGCGTGGCGCAGGCGCAGGTTCGGTGGGTAAAGGCGCAGCGCCGCCTCCGAGCGGATCAATCCGCGGCGGTCGAGACTGTTCGAGAGCCAGAAGAAGCCGCCCCCGACCAGCATTGGCATCAGCAAGACCGCGATTGTCACCTTGGATCGCGCCAGACTTGAGACTTGCTGCAGGTGCAATGCGGACAACAGGCTGAAAGCCATCACGCCGGTTGCGACCCCGAGCCATCCGGGCGCGCGCATGCCGTTGACGAAGAAGCCGAACATCGTTGCCTCATCGGCGAGTTCGTAAAGCAGGGTGACCCCGAACGCGATGGCCGCGTGCTGCGCGAACCGCCACTGCGCGCGGATGATGCGCGTGAGCAGCGACCAGGCCGCAATCCAGCCGCCAAGCAGCGAGAAGGGCAGCAGCACGCCCGCCACCGCGTCTGTCAGAAGATCTTGCGGCGCGCCGAGCCAACGCTCGTAGATGGCATGGCCTGCAACGGCGGCGCCGAAGATGGTCGCCCACACAATGGGATGCGCGAAGGGCCGCTTGCGTGGCTTGCCCTCGACCAGCTCCGGCGGCAGAGCGCCCTCGGCCGTGCGCACGCGCACGGTGCTGCGGCCAATGCGAAACCGTTCGTCCGGCAGGGCGACGCCTGAGGCGCTGCGATGCTGTTTGCCACCGACGACAATGCCACTGATCGATCCCGTATCGCTGACGCGTGCGGTGCCGGATGGCGTGATTTCGAGAATGGCGTGCATCGGCGCGACGTAGGGGTCATCTATCGTCACGTCGCAGGTCATGCTGCGCCCAATGGTGATCGGCGACTTTGACTGTGGAAATCGAAAGCGCTCGCGGACGATGCCGTCGGCATCGATCACATCGATGACGGTCTTGCCGAGTAATTCTGGCCGTGGAGCCCGGGCGTCCAACGGGACATCTTGCACAGGGGCGCTCATGCCTTGCGCTCCATGGCAACGACGAAGCTCTGAATGAAGGTCATGCCGGCCTCGAATTCCATACCGCTCATATCGAGGCTCGAGGTGAAGCCGTGCGAGGTGCCGCTGACGCTCGTCACGCGCACACTGAAATCATAGAGGCCGGCGAGCTTGCGGTATGCGCGCGTGCAGATGGAGACATCGGCATCGAAGCCCTTGAGGGCGACGACTTTGGACTCGCAAGTCAGTGGTCCGACATGGCGTTGGTTGCCAGGCGTGACGAAACCGCCGCCGCCGGCCGACAGACGATGTGCGAAACGCCACGCATCGAGTTTGGCCGATGTGAGTACGGTATGGGCGTAGGCGAAGTTTCCGGTCGCAAGCGATTGTCCAAGGTAAATCTGCGCCTTGGCCGAGCAGGTGATCCGCACGGCCTGTACGGGCGCTGTTGCAGATGCCGAGGCGTTGGCGCTGCAATCGACGAAGGGCGCGAGTTTACCGGGTAGTGTGTAGCCGGATGTGACCTCGGTCGGGACGCCGCGACCGAGTCCGGCCAGCAGGGCTGAGGCGTGCGCGCGTGCTTGTGTGGCGATGGCTTTGTCGAGCGCTTTCCCATCGGCCTTGGCCGCGACCGTCGATGTGACGAGGGCGCGCGCATGGTCTGCCGGCACAAAGAAGCTGATCGACTGCTGAAACCTGTAGTGCGAGACGTTGACGCCCAGCACCTCTCCCGAACTGTTGAGCGCGGGACCGCCGGACATGCCGCCATTGAGCGCGCCGGAATAGTGGATGCGCGGCACGAACTGGCCCTCCACCTGCCCGTTCGAGACGCCTTCGGTGATGGTCAATCCGACATCGAGGGGGTAGCCGATCGAGTAGGCGCGTTCACCCTTGCCGGGCTTGCCCTCGGCAAATGTCAGCGGCTGCGGGGCATGGTCGGCGGCAAAGGCAATCGCGAGGTCGTTGCGCACGTCGACCGCCAGCACCTTCAACACACCAGACTTGCCATCCTGCGTCTTGTATTCGAGGCGATACTTGGCGGGGTCCTGCACGTGGTCTGCGACCACATGATAGTTGGTCACGAAGTATCCGCCCGGCGCGGCCGCAAAGCCGGTGCCGTGAAAGGTTGGCGCTGTGCTGGTTGAAACGAAGCCGTTGACTTGGATGACCGATGGACGTGTGCGGTCCAGAATGGAGCGTGCGCTGTCTGTGGCACTTGCCGGCATTGGCGGATTGGCCAGGGCTGCCGGGATGGACTGTGCAGCGGGCTGCGCCAAGGCGGAGACAACGCCGGTCATCACGTTGCTTGCGATCAGGAGTGTCGATACACGTCTGCGCCGCGCCATGCGTTCGATCCCAACCAAGTCCATTCACCCTACGACAGCGCCGGCTGTGCCGCCAACAGGCCCCGCGGATCCGTAACAGGGTTTGCAAGAAGCCTGCCCGCCCTCACTCGCGCAACGCTGTGGCAAATGGGTGTCATACCGGCGCCTGAAGGGCAAAAATCGTTGGTCTGAAGGGTAACGCACGCATCGGGAGTTCGTCAGCCATGCCCGCACCGCTATCCGTCCACGAGGTCATCCTAGTCCTCGGTGGTGAGGTGGCGCGCGCCGTTGGCTCTCTGCACCAGCAGCGCGTCCTGCTCATTGTGATCGTGCGCGCGCCAGTGCCAGGTGAACACGGTTGTGGCGTCTTCAACCTTTTCCTCGCCGAGTTTGAGCCGCTCGCGGTCACGACGCTGCCGGCGTCCGAAACTGGGACGACACAGATCGCCCGACGGGCGCGCGGTTCACTCAATGGTTCAGCGCTGTGGGGGCCGCGTGGCGGGCGGCGGTCCGGTTAGTCCCAGTGAAGGCTGGCCCAAAGACGGTTGGCCGAGAGAGGGCTGCGATGCCGACGTGACGCCAGACGGCGGCGCGATGGTCGAGGCTGACGGTGGCGCCGTTCCATGCTGTGGCAAGTCGAGACGTTCGCCATTCGAGCAGACCCGCGTCGGCGCCGCATCGCCGCGCCGGCCGAGCCCCATGGGCTGCTCGACGGACTGCCGGGGAACCGCAAACATCTTGCGCCACGTCGCGACAAGCCCTTTGGACTTTTCGCGCGCATCCTTGGGCGAGCTGCAGAAGATGTTCTGATAGATGTCCTCGATCCAGATGCGGTCAGATGACGAAGCCGATTCGACCGCCATCTTGATCAGGCCGAGCGCCTGCGCATGGTCCTGCTTGATGTATTTGCCGCGCGCCATCAGGTCAGCCAGCACCGCCTGCGCACCGGGATGACCTTCCTTGGCGAGCTTCTGCAGATAATGCAGGCCCGTCGGGCGATCGATGTCGCTGGGTATGAACATTTTCGCCAGCTCGAACTGCGCGTCTGGTTCGTTGAAGAACGTCGCCGCGTGGCGCAGATACTCGACCGCGCGTTGTTCGTCGGGGCGCAGGGCGATCTCGGGCAACCCGTCGCGCACATACAAGGCAACGGCTGTCAGCGCCTTGGCGACGAACGGGGCCTTCTTGAGGTCATCAGGGTCGATGTCGGCATTCTCGTCGGCGAGCTTCTGGAAGAACATGTACGCCTTCGAGTGGTCCGTCTGCGTGCTGGAGTTGTCGGCCAGCATGCGGCCCAGATAGAACTCGGCAAAGAAGCCTTGCTGCGTATCCTTCTTGGCGATCACATACTCGAACGCGGGGATCGCGATCTCGTAGAAGCCCGAGCGGTAGGCGCCAAGACCCTGCTCGAACGCATCGCGCGTGCTTTTGTATGTGAGGTCGCGCGCCGCTGCTGATGTCACGAGACCGGCCAATGGCGCTTGCAGCCATGCCGACACGATCGCGGGCGCGACGTTGCCTCCGGCGAGCAGCAGAGCGGTTAGCGCGATGCGCTTAGATGTTCGCGTGGCAAACACGGTCGGCCTTTCCACCAACTTGAACAATCGCGCCGTCGATGGCGGGTTCAGGCTGGTCAGGATACTTGCGCACAGCGCCAGTGATGTGGAGGATATCGAGAGCAGGCGCGGCTTTGGGCCGGCGTTCACGCTCGAGGTTTGTTGGGTCTAGATTTGTTGGGGCCCGGGTTTGCGGGCCAGAATCCCACAAGCTTGGGGCGGCCTCGCTCGAACGCATCCGGTACGACGCGTACGCTTGGGCGCGATCACCGAACGCGCGGCGACAGGTGATTGCCTGTCGCACAGGACCACTCAGGGTCGGACAACTCATTGTGGCCACCTTGACGATGGCCCCCACGGGTGCGCGCTGGCTTCTGCAGCTAACGGCACCGCCCAAAGTATATATAGGAGCGGAATCGACTGCGGCAAGCTGCTGATTTTTATCCAACTTCACATCTTTGAGATGGGCGCAGAGACGGGCCTCGATACGGGCAACTGTCACGTGCCGGGCGGTCGCGATTTGCATGGGCTGGGGCATTATGGCTTGGAGCATGGCGGGTCCGGGCAGCGCGACTGCGGTTCTCAAAGCACACACCACGCTGCCGCTTGGCTGCGGCTGCTCAATAGGTCTTGCTTGTGGATGGGCAACACACACGTTACCTGGCCGGTTGGATCCGGCAACCCGTCGCGTTCTTTCCCCCTCCTCCGGTCAGTTAAGCCGTTCATTCGTCGCGCCAACGTCTTCGGGCCGGTTTATGGCTCAAAGGTGGCGCCCAGTCCGCAGTTCGTTGCTGGTTCGCAACACGCGCACAGCCGTCGACGGCGCGCGTTCATCTTAAGCGATACCCGATCGCATCTGAACGGTCTTTGCTGGTGAAGGCACGCCTGATGACGACGCTGACGCCAGCGATGATCGCGGGCAAAGCAAACGCCAGTGCGACCGTGAGAGCTTCGGCGACCCAGGCGCTGGGCCATGACGTGGACCAGCCTGCTGCGCTGGCGGACAGGTCCAGCCCTGCAGATGCAGCGGATGGATGGATCAGGATGCCCAACACCACCAACGCTGCGAACCTTTCTGGCACGGGGTTGCCAAGGGCAAACGCATACCGATCTGGCGGACGCAACAGACGCATAACACCTCCCGCGGGTCGGTTGAGCCAACGCTCCGGCCCGCACGAGCGACCCAAAGCCCGATGCCCGGGGCCGCATGTCCGCGTGTTAAAGGTTCAAGACGACGGCCTAAGGGCGTGATCGCGGCCGGATGGGGGCAATCTGCGTTCTTGATCGAGGTGGGCCTTCAACGGCGTCTGTGGCACAAGCAAGAGCCAATGTTTCGGCTCGGGCTGATCCGCGCTTGGATGCTTTTAGGAAGGTTTCATGTTGCCGCGTCGCTTTGATTTGAACGCTGCGTTGATCGGCGCACTCTCGATTTTCACCCTCGTGCATTTGATCTGGATCCTTTTCCGGCTGCCTCTGCCTCTGCAGATTGATCCCAACGAGGCCTGGAATGCCTGGCACGCCGCATCGGCCATGGGCACGTCAGCCGGAGGGGCACGTCCACTCTATCCGAGCGGCAACGAGCTGATCTTGAACAACTACCCGCCGCTGTCGTTCTACATTGTCGGCGTGCTCGGGAGTTTGATCGGCGATAACATTCTCGCTGGCCGCATCTTATCGCTGCTGTCGACGATCGCCATTGGCGGCTGCGTCGCCATCCTGATCGTCCGGCTCGGCGGGGCTCCCCTTGGAGCGGTCCTTGGCGCTCTGTTCTGGCTCAGCTCCATGTTTCGGTTTGCCGCCGATTACGTGGGGGCGAACGATCCCGCATTGCTGGGTCTAGCCGTGATGATGACAGGGCTGACCTGGTACGTGGCGCAGGTCGAACGCGATCGATCGATCCTTCTGCCGCTGGTGCTCATAGTGTGCGCCGGCTTCATCAAACACAACCTGATCGTGTTGCCGTTGGCAGCTTTCTATTGGCATGCCAGCCGGCGCGGCATTCTGCCCGCAGCGCGTGCCGCCTTTGGCGGAGGCGTGCTCGCCGCCATGATGTTGTGGGCCTGCCACGTGCTCTACGGCGCCGACTTCATCGCGAACCTCACCCTGCCACGCGAGATCCGCCTGATGCGCGTCGTGGAGCACCTCAACCGGCTGCAATTCATTGCAGCCGGCGTCGTGGTCTGGGGCGTCTGGGCCCAGGCGCGCCCGCGCGGTCCGGCAGTCGCATTCACCGCGGTGTGGTTGGCCCTCGGCTTCGCTTCCTATGGCCTGCAGAAAATGTCGCCCGGCGTCGGCATCAATGCCCTGTTCGAGATGTGGATCGGCGCGGCCGTCGGTTTCGGGCTTGCGGTTCCGGTTCTTGTCCAGCGCGCGGTGACCGAAGGTCTTGGGGCGAGGGTGGCGCTGGCTTTGATATCGGCCGCGGTGCTGGCGCGACTGCTTGCCGATCCCAACGTCGAACCCTACCGCGTCGGATCGGCCGCGTTTCGCAATCAGATCCGTGAGCGCGTTGTCGCAATGGCCGACGAAATTGAGGTGGTGCGTCGTATCACGACCCCGGTGATGTGCTCTGTTCCAACCGTTTGCTATCGCGCGGGGAAGCCCTTCATCTACGATAACTATGCGACCACGACGCGGCTTAAGACGGGGCACCTCTCGATTGCGCGTTTGGCTGAGTTACTTGCACCCATGCAGCTGCTTGTCCGCTACAACGACCCAAAAGTGACGTGGAGCCGAAGCACGAGGCCGGCCGGAACCGTCGGCGTAACGCTTCCGCTCGGCCCTCCCAAATCACGCTGACGCAGCGTCTCGTGCAACATCGTGAACAATGTTTCGAGGCGCTGTGCCATTGTGATGCGATCGCCGCCGAATGGCCGCGCCTTTGCCTAGATCTGGTCACGATCCGGGCCGACAACGCGAGCACTGTTTCGCTGGTCCTGCGGTGAAGCGCCTCCGACCTACCACAGTCGGGCATCCCCAAGGGACCACAGGATTACCACCGATCGGGTCCTCCCCCCGCATCGGTGGGGGGCGGCGGCTCTACTCCAAGGCTCTCGAAACAGAGCTGTGTCGCCGCCCAAAACGACCCGTTGCCGGAAGATGCGGCGCTCCCGCACCGCCACACACCTCCCTCCCCGACGCGAGGGTGTCGCCCCTTCCGGCAACGGACTTTCTTTATTGCGTGTGGCGACTCCCCTGCGGGGAGCCGGCCGCCTCACGCGGAGCCCCCCTCAACCCAGCCCCCCTCAACCCAGATTGAAAATCCGCGTCGGATGCAGTTGGCCTTTGTCCAGCTCGCCGAGCGCAATCAAAACGCCCTTGCACATCGCGTAGGCCATGCCGCTGTCGATGGGCGCATCACGGCCGCGGATGATCAGTGACTTGCCGCGCGCCAGTACCTGCGCGTCTGATGGTGTCACCACCAGCCCGATGATCTCCTCGAGCGCCGTCTCGACCGGCTCCAGATACTTGCTGACAGCGTCGATATCGACCGGCAGCGGCGGTGGGCGATCTTTCGGGTCAACATTCGGGTCGCGCGGGGGCAGCTCGACTGTGCCGAAGGCTGCGAGACGGAGTGTGTCCATCGTCACAGCGCGTTCTTCCGTGAACGGCCCGACCCGCGTGCGGCGCAACACCGTGACATGGCCATAGCAACCGAGCAGGCGGCCGAGATCGCGCGCGATGGCGCGCACGTATGTGCCCTTGCCGCAATCGGCTTCGAACACAGTCGTGTTGGCGTCCGGCATCTCGGCGATGCGCAAGGCGTGCACGTTCACGGTGCGTGCCGCGATCTCCACTGTTTCTCCGGCCCGCGCGAGATCATAGGCCCGCTCACCACCGATCTTGATGGCGGAGAACTGCGGCGGCGTCTGCTGGATGGCGCCGATAAATTGCGGCAGCAGCGCCTCGATTGCAGCGCGTGTCGGACGGCTCTCGCTCGATTTGGTTACCGGCCCCTCGACATCGTCGGTGGTCGTCTCAGCGCCCCAGGCGACAGTGAACCGATAGGCCTTGTCGCCATCGACGGCGAACGGCACGGTTTTCGTAGCCTCTCCAAGCGCGATCGGCAGAAGGCCGGTTGCGAGCGGGTCGAGCGTACCCGCATGGCCGGCCTTTTGGGCGTCGAACGCGCGACGGACGGCGCCAACGGCCTGCGTCGACGTCATCCCGTGCGGTTTGTCCAGGATCACCCAGCCGTTGACGACATTGCCCTTCTTGCGGCGGCCCATGGCAGACTTTTCTTGGGTTCGATTGTGACGTCGGAGCGCTGCCGTCGGCAGGCGCGGGTTGGCGTTACAGCCCGTCCGGTCACATGCGTCTTCAGCGGATTTCATGGCCGCAAACAGCGGCACATCGGCGGCTGCTTACGGAGACCCTGCGGCAATGGCAAGGGCGGGACATGGCTGGACGGTGGTTTTTTCTTGCTTTTCAGAGCCTCGCCACACATGACGGCGGGCGCCCATCGGGGCGTATTTGTTGCCATATCGAGCCGTCATGTCCGCCACCAAGACCAAATCCCGCCCAGCCGCCAGCCGCTCCAAAGCCACCGCGGAACGCATCTGCTTTCAGGGCGAGAACGGTGCGAACTCGCACATTGCCTGCCAGGAGATGTTTCCCAAGCTTGAGCCGATGCCATGCGCGACCTTTGAGGATGCCCTCGCCGCCGTGAAGTCGGGCGAAGCGCGTTACGGCATGATCCCGATTGAAAACACCATCGCAGGCCGCGTCGCCGACGTGCACCGGCTTATTCCGTCCTCGCAGCTCTACATTGTCGGCGAACACTTCCTGCCCATTCGCTTCCAGCTGATGGGACTCAAGAGTTCGACGCTGTCGGGCATCAAGGATGTCTACAGCCACGTGCACGCGATCGGGCAGTGCCGCAAGTTCATGCGCGAGCATGGCATGAGCGCGCATGTGACCGGCGATACGGCCGGCGCCGCGCGCGAGGTCGCCGAGTGGAATGATCCCAGCAAAGGTGCGCTTGCGCCGCGTCTGGCAGCCGAAATCTATGGCCTCAAGATCCTCGCCGAGAACGTCGAGGATTCTGCCCACAACACGACGCGCTTCGTGGTGCTCTCGCGTGAGCCGGAAGATGCGCCCGCCGGCCAGGGGCCGAACATGACGACGCTGGTGTTCCGCGTCCGCAACGTTCCCGCCGCGCTCTATAAAGGCCTCGGCGGCGTTGCCACCAATGGCGACAACATGACCAAGCTTGAGTCTTACATGAGCGACGGCTCGTTCACGGCGACGACGTTTTACGCCGACATCGACGGCCACCCGCAGGACGCCAACGTCGCGCGCGCGCTGGAGGAACTGCAGTTCTTCTCAAGCGAATTGCGCGTACTCGGCGTTTACCCTGCCAGCCGCTTCCGCCCCATTGTGACCGAGAACGGCAAAGGCGTCGCGCGGCGGTGATCGCCCCGTGGCTGACCCGGGAGTGTCCTCAGGGCGCAACTCGGGCGACAGGGTTGTCTTGCGTCTCGCTCATCCGCAGGGCGCGTGCATCGAGCTTGCCCAGGGCGCGCAGAAGTACACCGCGTTCGGTGACAGTGAGCGCTGCCAGCAGCTGTGTTTCCCACGACTGCGCGAGGGTCGCTATTTCGCGATAGACACGCTCGCCTTCGATGGTCAGCGTGATGGCCACCTCGCGGCGATCGGCGCGACAGGTTTTACGCGACACAAGCCGGCGTGACTTCAGGCGCTGCAGCGCGCGCGTCACTTTCGGCTTGTCGAGGGTCGAGTGCTCTGCAAGTGCCCCGGCTGTCAGAACGCCAAAGCGACCGAGATTGGCGAGGATGCGCCACTCCGCGATGCTAATACCGAAACGGTCTTCGTAAACGGCACTCAAGCCACGCGACACCGCCCCAGCCGTCACAGCCAGACGGTAGGGGACAAACTTATCGAGTGCGAGGGCGGATGACAGGGCGGACGACATGCGGCGGTGGTTCGCCTCTTGATTTGATTTCAAATGAAACTATCGTGCTGTGCACGCTCGTCAAGTCTCATATCGTCACCGGGAGCAGTGGCATGGCCCAAGATGCACATCCGCAATTCCAGCACGCACAGACTCCGTCTGCGACTGGCGCGGCGCTGAACTATCAATCGGGCTTTGGGAACAGTTTTGAGACTGAGGCGCTGCCGGGCGCACTCCCCGTTGGCCGCAACAGTCCGCAACGTGCTGCTTACGGCCTCTACGCCGAGCAGCTCTCCGGCTCACCGTTTACCGCGCCGCGCGCCAGCAACGAGCGCTCGTGGCTGTATCGTATTCGCCCGTCCGTGCTGCATTCCGGCCGCTTCACCAAGGCTGACGCGCGCGGCTGGCGCACGGCACCGCTCGTCGAGGTCGAGGTGCCGATCACGCAGATGCGCTGGTCGCCGCTGCCCTACCCAAAGACGCCGACCTCTTTCATCGAGGGCATCGTAACGATGACGACGTGCGGTGACGCCGGCACGCAAACGGGGATGGCGGCGCACATCTATCACGCCACCCGCTCCATGACGGGCGAGGTGTTCTGGAATGCCGACGGGGAGTTACTGATTGTGCTGCAGGAGGGGCGCCTCCGCTTTCGTACCGAGTTTGGTATTATCGACGCGGAACCGTCGGAGATCGTCATCATCCCGCGCGGCGTGAAGTTCGCCGTTGACCTTCTGGGCGGACCGGCACGCGGCTACATCAGCGAAAACTATGGCGGCGCCTTCACTCTTCCAGAGCGCGGACCCATCGGCGCCAATTGCCTCGCCAACGCGCGCGATTTTCTCACGCCCACTGCAGCCTACGAAGACCGCGACACGCCGACCAAGCTCACCGTGAAATGGTGCGGCTCGCTTTGGCAGACCAATCTGGGGCATTCACCACTCGATGTGGTCGCTTGGCACGGCAACTATGCGCCCTACAAATACGATCTGCGACGCTACGCGGCGGTCGGATCGATCTCGTTCGATCACCCGGATCCCTCGATATTCTCTGTGCTGACGGCACCATCGGAGACGCCGGGCGCCTCGAACATCGACTTTGTTATCTTCCCCGAACGCTGGGCCGTGGCCGAGAACACGTTTCGTCCGCCCTGGTATCACCGCAACATCATGAGCGAGTTCATGGGGCTCGTGTACGGCCAGTACGATGCCAAGCCGCACGGTTTCACGCCCGGTGCGGCCAGCCTGCACAACTGCATGCTCTCGCATGGACCCGACGTGGATGCTTTCGAGCATGCCTCGACGGTCGAGCTGAAGCCGGTGAAGCTCTCGAATACGCTCGCCTTCATGTTTGAGACGCGCTTTCCCCAGCGCGTGACGCGGTTTGCGGTGGAAACGCCGTCTCTGCAGACGGACTACGCTGATTGCTGGTCGGGACTGAAAAAGAAGTTCGATCCGACCAAGCCGTAACGACTTCTCGGGAGCCTGCATGACGCACGAACGCCGCGCTGCGGCTGCAGCGCGGCGTTCGGTTCAGGCCATCATTTACCACCAGCCATACCAGCGGCGGTCACGGTGGTGGCCGCGGAAGTCGCGATGGTCGCGGTCACGCTTCCACCAGTAGCCGTAGGGGCGGCGCGGTTCGTGATAGACCACCGGCGGCGGCGTGCGCACGATCACCGGGGGAACCGGCGGGCGAACAATGACGACGGGTGGCGACACCGGGTGCGAACGAAAACCGGGCGATGTCGGGAGAACGGCAGGGCGGTCCGAGCCCGCATGCGGGCGATTGCCCGGGTTACCGCGGCCGTCACGCTGGCCGTAGTCGGCAGAGGCGGCGGAAGCCAATGCGATGGTAGACGCCAGCACAAGACTGACAGTGCGCAGGATGGTCATTGAAGTGCCCCAGGTTAGGTGTCTCACGTTGGCCGTCACCCCACGGCCAACTCATGACGTGGGATATAGCCGCCGCGGATTGAATGCAGCCTGAAGCGTATGCGCAGCATTCGTTCATGTTCGGGGCAACTCAATTGCCGTTACTTCGCGACCATCTCCGAGAGGTCGATCGTCTGCCGCCGCACCACCTCACCATTCATGCTGCGGATCGACAGGGCCACGGTCCCCGCCCACCAGTCGATGTCGATGGTCCCGAAATTGACCGCACCGAACACCGCCCCGACGCGGTTCTGGCCGTCCTCGCTCGCCGCGCTGAAGAACTGCGTCAGGCCGCTGGAGGTCATCTCGTGGAGCGGATAAGGCGTGCCCTTCGTCTCGCGATACATGCCGCCGATGTGCCGGTCACCGGAGAGAAACAGCACGCGGCCGGCCTTGGTCGCGCCGATCATGTCGAACAGCTTTTGGCGCTCGCGCGGCAGGTTGGCCCACTTTTCCCAGCCGTGGCCGTCGGCGAGCACCTGGATCGACGACACCACGAGGCGCAGATCGGCTGGCACCTTCAGTTGCTCATCGAGCCATGTCCATTGTGCCGTACCAAGCATCGTCTTGGCGGGATCGTCATCGGGCACCCAGACTTCCTTCCCCTTGGCACGTTGGTCCGTGGGCTTGAGGGGTGAGCGAAACCAGCGTGTATCGAGCAGGATCACCTGCACCCGCTGGCCCGGTGGCCCGAAGGTGTAGGCATCATAGAGCCCCTCGCGCGTGCGGCGCGGGTCATTGGCCGGCAGCTTCCAGAACTCGACAAACTGCCGTTTCGCCTCGCCTTTCAGCGGGAAGTCGGCGCCGCCGTCGTTCTTGGCGTAGTCGTGGTCGTCCCATACGGCGAGATGCGGCACCGTCTCGCGCAGGACCTTCATGCCGGGAATGATTGCAGCCTTCGCGTAAGCTGCGGCAATGGCGCCGGGCAGCAGCGCCTCGTCCGTCACGACCTTGCCGTCTTGGACGTCGGCATAGACGTTGTCACCGCCGAACAGAAACAGCTCCGGCTTGTAGGCGAGCACGGCCTGCCAGATGGGCTGCTCGATCTCCTGGTACGCGCACGAGCCAAAGGCGATGCGCGTCAGCGTGCGGTTGGCCGGCGGCGCGACCTGAGCGAGGGCCGTCGCGCACCAGCCACATAACAGCAATCCGATGGCCCAACAGGCGCGATTGAACATGGTGTTCCCTTCCGAACCTTACGTACTTGCATGGAGCATGTGACAGCGAAAAATCGCAAGCCGCGCCAAAATCGGGACGGAGCGGCGGCTAAGCGACCGAGGCCGTCTCCCGCCGCAACTGTGCTTCGCGCCGCGTGATGTAGACGGCCGAGGCAAAAATGATGAGCGCGCCGACCCAGGTCCAGCCATCAATGGTCTCACCGAAGGCGAGATAGGCAATGGTGCACATGAAGGGCAGGCGCGAGAACTCGAAGGTCATGACGAGCGACGCATCCATGGCCGCAAAACTGCGCGTCAGCGCCATGTGACCGAGCACGCCACTGAGGCCCATGCCGAGCACCAACGGCAGCATCGACAATGATGGCCATTGCCACACATACAACGCGGGAATGAGCGACAGCGGCGTCATGAACAGAGTGGTCAGGCACACGATGCGGTTCGAATCGTCTTTGACCGTCAGCTGCTTCACCATGATGGCGAGACAGCCACCGAGCATGGCCGAGACGAGCGCGTACACTTGGCCCAGTCCGATCTGTGCCGCGCCCGGCCGCAGGATGATCAACGCACCCAGGAAGCCGATGAAAAGCGCAGTCCAGCGGCGCGCGCGCACGACTTCGCCAAGCACAGCCATGGCCGCCAAGGTGCCGAATAACGGCGCAAGGAAACTGATCGCAGTCACCTCGCCAAGCGGAATGAGCGCAATGGCGCAGAACCACGCGGTCATAGAGACGGTCGAGAGCGTGCACCGCAGGCCGTAAAGCTTGAAATTTTCGGTCGCAAACAGATCGCGGCCACGCCTCACGATCATCGGCGCCAGGAAGCCAAGCGCGCACAGATTGCGCAGGAACGCCACCTCCGTCGGCGGCAATCCCGCGGCAATGGTCGCGCGCGCGAAACCGGCGAGCCCGGCAAACAGCGCCGTTGCGAGCGTGACCCAGAAGATGCCCATGTACAGGGCGTCGCCGCGCAGCACCGAGATCTCGGCAGACGTCGGTATGTGCCAGCGCCGCGGGTCTGCGGCGGGCGCGAAGTGTGCGCCCTGGATCTGGGTCAAACCGTTGTAGCCATCTGTCGGCATTGCGCCCGCATGCGGTTGAATGAACCGCGTCTCGCTTTGAGTCGCGAGCATCCTGCGCCGTTGCGCACCGCGATACCATCGCCGCAAGCGAATGGCGGCCGTGCAAAATCGCGCGGCGCCGCTAATCCCAGCGGTCTGAATTCTTGACTGATCAAACCCATCATCGTCATTCCGGAATGCCCGGCGCGCCTAGGCGCGGCAGGCATATCCGGAATCCTTACCTCTGGCGCGTTGGCACTTGTGCCCTACAGACAGAGGTAAAGATCCCGGAATACGATCACCCGGGACGCGTGATCGTATTCCGGGATGACGCGGCTTGTTTATGTGGGTCAGAATTTTTGCGCGCTGGAATTAGCCGGCTTTACCGGCAGGCCGAGCTCAGCGAACACCGCCTCGGCCTCCTTGATGGCGTGGTTGGCCTTCGGCACACCGCAATAGATGGCCGCTTGCAGGATCACTTCCTGCATATCCTCGACGGTGAGCCCGTTGTTGAAGCCCGCACGAACATGCAGGCGGAACTCGTCCCAGGCGCCCAGCGCGATCATCATCGACAGCGTCATGCACGAGCGCGTCTTGCGATCGAGGCCCGGCCGCGTCCAGATTTCGCCCCAGGCATAGCGCGTGATCATATCCTGAAACGGCCCGTTGAAGCCATTCAACTTCGACTTGGCCTTATCGACCCAGGCATCGCCCAGCACCTCGCGGCGCACTTTCATGCCGGCGTCGTAGCGCTCGCGGTCGGTCATCTCGGTTCCTTCAAGTCGGTTGTGGGCTTGTGGCCCAGGTCAGCCCATTGCGGCACTCGACCATTTCGCAGGCGGGATCATAGTAGATCGACCAGCCAGCTGGCGAGCACACCGTGCCCTCGCCGCCCATGGCGTGGATGGAGATGCGGATGGCGCGGACGGTCATTGGGCTGGATTTGTCATTAAGCTGGGCGCCGCGCCGCCGTGCTCGGGGCACGCCTCAAGCGACTGTGATGGTCATACATTAGGGACGACTGTGCCACTGCAACTCTCCTGCGGTCGCTGCGGCTGCACCATGACATGACCCGCCCTGAGCGGGAAGCGCGGCGCTTTTCCACGACGCGCGGAATGCCCATCGGCCGGCCCGCATGACATCAATCAGACGCAAAGGGCGATGTTTACCTGACGGACCAAACTGCACTAGAAGCGCGGCCGACTGGGTTGTGTCTTGGGGCCGCGCCGGTCCTTCATGTCGGACTTCATCACGTGCAGGCCGCCATGAGTGAAACGCAATCGGCCGAGACAACCGCCGGGTTCACCGGCTCTGAAACGGCGCGAGCTGAAGCCGTCACGGCCGCCCTGGTCAAGGAGGACCGCGAGCGCTTGAAGGCGCTCGTCGCGGATCTGCAGGCGCCCGATCTTGCCGACCTCATCGTGTTGCTCGAGCCCGCTGAGCGCGCGCAGCTGATCCAGATACTCGGCGCAGACTTTGACTACGATGCGTTGTCCGAACTCGACGAGGCCATTCGAGACGAGCTCTCGGAAAGTCTGCCCAACGACGTGATCGCCAGGGCCGTGACGGCGCTCGACACTGACGACGCCGCCTACGTCATGGAAGGGCTCGAGGACGCTGACAAGAAGGACGTGCTGGCACAGGTGCCACGCGCCGAGCGCGCGGCCGTCGAGCGCAACCTCGACTATCCCGAGCAGACGGCCGGCCGGCTGATGCAGTCGGACTTCGTCGCCGTGCCGCCCTATTGGTCGGTCGGCCAGGTCATCGACCATATGCGCGAGGCAGACGATCTGCCCGATACGTTCTCCGACATCTTCGTGGTCGATGCGACGCACCACGTGCTGGGCTCGCTCGACCTGTCACGCCTGCTGCGCACCCAGCGGCACGTCCTCGTCGACAAGCTGATGGAAAGCGACGGCAAGCCCGTGCTCGCGACAGCCGATCAGGAGGAGGTCGCGCGCCAGTTCGAGCGCTATGATCTGCGCTCGGCGCCCGTCGTCGATGCCAACCAGCGGCTTGTCGGTGTGGTCACCGTCGATGACGTGGTCGAGGTGCTGGAGCGGGAGGCCGACGAGGACGTGCGCCGGCTTGCGGGCGTTGGCGACGAAAGCATCAACGATACCGTCCAGACCGTCGCGCCCATTCGTTTTGCCTGGCTGTTCGTCAATCTGTTGACGGCCATTTTGGCTTCCGTCGTGATCAAGCAGTTCGATGCCACGATCGAGCAAATGGTATCGTTGGCCGTGCTGATGCCGATCGTGGCCTCCATGGGCGGCAACGCCGGCACGCAGACGATGACTGTTTGTGTGCGTGCACTGGCCACGCAGGAGTTGCCGCCAGCCAAGGTGCCGCGCATCGTGTTTCGCGAGGTGGCGATCGGTCTCTTGAACGGCATCGCGTTTGCGCTGATCATGGCCGTGATCGTCGTCTTCTGGTTCGGGCCAGGCAAACTCGGCCTCGTGATTGGCGCGGCCATGATCATCAATCTGGTGGCTGCTGGCCTCGCCGGCGTGTTCATCCCGCTGGCGCTGGCGCACTTCCGCTTCGATCCCGCGGTGTCTTCAACCGTGTTCGTCACAACCGTCACGGACGTGGTGGGCTTCTTCGCGTTTCTTGGCCTAGCGTCGCTGTGGCTGCGCTAGGGTCAAGGTGCAACGGGCAAGCCAGATTCGTTGAACCGGCCTTTGCGCCGCTCATCTTCAGCGGCGAGATGCTGCTTATGGGCGTCGCTTGTCTGATAGCTTTGAGCGAACACGCTCCATCCGACGTCGGCGAGCTTGCTGGTGATGTCGTCGGTGAGCGCCTTTGAGACGCTGGTCGCGTTCGCCGAGGCTGTGTAAGCGCCTATCCACGAGGTGGCCGAGAACAAGGGCAGTCCTGCTTGATCGGCCGTTGCCACGTCCCAGAGGGCTGGCAGGCGCTCATCTGCCGCCAGCACAAAGGCCAGGATATCGCCGCGGCGCACGGACTCGACAACAGCGGGTACCGCCTCGCACATGACGTCGACGGCGCCCGATTGCAGCTTATCCAGCGCCTCGGAGGTGTTGGCAGACGAGACGAGGGTGAGTTTTGCCTCAAGCAGATCCTGCACCTGCAGGGCACAGTCAAGCGAAGCCGACCACGGGCCGGCATGGGCGATGCGCACGGCGCGGCCTTTCGCCTTCATCCAGCTGACAAGTTCGCTGGCGTCCTGGGCTTGCAGTGTCTTGGCGCCGAGCAGCACCATCGGTGCATGCAGCAATAGACCCGCTGGTGCATGCGGCCCCTCGCCTTTGGCTGCCGCCCGATCAAGGGCGCCGCGGCCATCCGAAAGCTTCAAGTCCGGCACCTGGGCCAGAACTGACTCCAGCACCGATGGCACAGGCATCTGTGCCTGCGCAGCGGACAGACCAACGAGCAGAACAACAAGCGCGAGGCGGATCTGCAGCATGGTTCAGCGCCTCCTTGGACGAACGAAACGTAACAGTCGCTTACACCTGACAGCAGGTCGACGCTAAGCCGCGAACCCCAAGCGATCGTTGAAACACTTGTGCGGCTCAATCGGTGCTGATGTTCCAGGTTTTGCGCGCGAAGGCTGGATACGTTGCCGACACCTTACGGGCAACCGTGCCGCGCAGCAGCTGCACCTCTTGAGCGTCCAAGCCGGGTGTCACCGGCACCTGAGCCGGTGCATCGTACTCAAAGCCAGTAGCAGCCTTCACATCCGCGGCAGAGACGCCGGGATGCAGGCTCTGCAACACGAAGCGGGCGCGGCCCTTGTCGAACGAGAACACGCACAGGCTGGTCACCAGACCAAAGGGGCCGCCAGGGCGATAGACCTCTTTGGGGCTGGTGCCAGGTGCGGAGATGAAGTCAACTTTGTCGACCAGCACGCGCGGTGTGTGCTCTTCGCGAAACAGGATCACCCGCGGCACGACGTAGTAGAGGTAGGCTGAGCCGAAGGAGCCCGGGAAACGCTGGGTGGCCCTGGGATAGCTGTCGATGTCGCCGACCCCGACGAGGTTCACATTCGCGGCGCCGTCGATCTGCCCGCCGGAGAGAAAGAAGGCGTCGATGCGGCCTTGTCCCGCCGCATCGAACAATTCCTTGCCGCCGTCCGTGAAGGGATTGTTGGCGATCGAGCCGAGGATGGTCACGCGCATGCGCCCCTGCGAGCGCACCTGTGCCAGCAGTGCGGCCGATCCCGGGATCGGTGACTGCGCACCACAGGCGACATGGCCGAGCCCATCGAGCATGCGCGAGATGGCCGCGATCATGATTTCAGAGGCGAGCATCGGCGATGACATCTGGGTGGCTCCTGTTGCGCCAACGACGCGTCACGCGGCGTTGATAAAGTTACGCAGCACACCAAAGCCGCGCTCGGGCTGATCAGCAACGACGCCGTGACCGCAGTCATCGAACCGTTCAAACTGTACGAGGCGCTTTGGCAGCGATGCCGCGATCACCTCGCTGAAGGCAACCGGTGTGATCGGATCCTGCTCGCCGGCCATGACAAGCGTCGGGCATTGGATGCGCGCAAGGGCTGCCCGAAAATCCAGATGCTCGGACTCACTGCCCGCGCCGGAAAAGTGCATCGCAACGGGATTCTTCGAGATCGCCCGCGTGAACACGTTCGGGTCGCCTGTGCGTGTGCGGTAGTACGGGAAGCAGCGCTGAATGTAGAGCGCGCGATTTTCCGGCGTCGGCCGCAGCCAGCGGTCTTCGGCGATGGCGCGGATGTCGCGTCCGCCCATGCGTTCGAACGCGTTGAAGATGGCATCCAGATCAAACTTGGCGGCTGTGCTGATCAATACCATTTTGCTCGGATGCTCTGGGTGGCGCGTTGCGTAGGACTGGGCGACGAAACCACCAAACGACGTGCCTGATACGATGGGCTTTACGATGCCGAGTGCGTCGCAGAAGGCTTTAACGTCGTCGCCCCACTGCGCAAGATTCCAGGTGCTGGGACCGCCATCATCGCTGCGCCCGTTGCCGCGGTGGTCGATGTAGACGATCTGCGCGATGTCGGTCAGCGCGCGCCAGCCTGGATCCACTGCAGTTGGTTTGAAGATGGTGTGGTCGAAGCCCGGCCCGCCGTGCAGCAGCAACAGTGTCGGCTTTTCCCGCATGCGCGCGCCGTCCGCCACAAGGCCGGAGTTCTCGACGTCGAAGTAGATCCTGACACCGTTGACCTTGACGTGCATGGCCTCACCTCAGCTTGCGGGTTGCCAGATGGAGCACGAGACCGAGCGCGATGCCAGCCACGAGATCATAGAAGATCGTGGTCAGGAACGTTCCCGAGACGATCAGTGCGGTTGGCCATGCATGCCGCAGCAATCGCAGCACCTCGTCTCGTTCCGCCATGTTCCACGATACGATCGCGAGTACGCCAGCCAGCGCCGCGAGTGGGATGTGCGTTGCGAGGGGAGCTGCCAGCAGCATGAAGGCCAGCAGATAGACGGCATGCAACATGCCCGAGACAGGGCTCGTCGCGCCCGCGCGAATGTTGGTTGCAGTGCGCGCGATGGTGCCGGTTGCGGGCATGCCGCCGAAGCAGGCGACGCTGATGTTGCCAATGCCTTGCGCCACCAACTCGATGTTCGAGCGATGCCGGCGACCACTCATGCCGTCGGCGACAACGGCCGAGAGCAGCGATTCAATCGACCCAAGCAGAGCGATGGCGATGGCGTCGGGCAGAACGGTTTGCATGCGTGCCCATGACGTGTCGGGCCACAGTGGCGCTGGCAGCGATGATGGCACGCCACCGTATCGCGTGCCGATGGTCGCAACGCCTGGGTCAATTGCGGCCGTCATGACCGCGGCGAGCGCGACTGCTATCAGCATGCCGGGCCACGTCGGCCGCAACCGCCGCAACGCGATGATACCGGCGATGGTGCCGAGCGAGAGACTAACCGCTGCGGGCTTGATCGTGCCGATGGCCGCCCAGAGGGCACCGAGCTTTGGCAGCAGTGCCGCTGGTTCTTTGCCTATCGTCAGCCCGAGCAGTTCACGGATCTGGCTGGCAAAGATGATCGCGGCGATGCCCGCGGTGAAACTGACGATCACGGCGTGCGGCACGAGATTGATGAAGCGGCCAAGCCTCAACGCTCCAAGTACAACCATCATGACGCCCGCCATCAACGTGGCCAGCAGCAAGCCGTCATAGCCATGGCGCTCGACGACAGCTGCGATGAGGACGATGAAGGCGCCTGCGGGACCGCCGATCTGAAAGCGGCTGCCGCTCAGCAGCGAAATCAGGAAGCCGCCGACGATCGCCGTATAGAGCCCGCGCTCCGGGCCAAGGCCTGAGGCAATCGCGATCGCCATCGACAAAGGCAACGCCACGATGGCAACGGTCAGGCCAGCAACGGCATCGCGGCGCAGGCGTTCCCCGCTGTAGCCTTCGCGGATCACCGATACGATCTTCGGCACGAATGGTTCGGGGCCATCGGCAGTCGCGGCCGCCTTCGTGTGACCGCCCATGCTGCCCCCTGTTTTTGACCGTGCCACCAATCGAGACACGGATTTCTGCTTTTTTAATACGTTTGCTGCAAGGTCCGGGCAGGCTCATTCTCCCTGGTCCGAGGTTTCCGATGTCTCTTCCGCTCTCGCGCTCGTTGCGGCTTGCCGCCAAAGTCGCCGGCTTCACGTTGGCCGCCACTGTTGCGTTGTCGGCTCAGCGCGCCGTCGCCGAAGATCTGATCGTCAAGTTCGACCAGTCGCAGCTCCTCCAGCTGCCGCGGCCCGCGGCTGAAGTGATCATCGGCAACCCCTCTATCGCTGATGTCGCAATCCAGTCCGGCAACCTGCTCGTCGTCACGGGCAAGTCGTTTGGCATCACCAACATTATCGCCCTTGATGTCGAGCGCAAGGTTATCCAGGACCAACGCATCATCGTGCGCCGCGACGAAGTGCGTGTCGTCAACGTCTACAAGTCGACTGATCGCTTCAGCTACAACTGCGTACCGCAGTGCAACCCGACCCTGATGCCGGGCGACAGCGACATCTTCTTCGAGCGCACCCTGCAGCACTCGCAGAAAAAGAACACCTACTCTGAAGGCGCCGCCGAGCGCGCCTCGGCCGGCGGCCAGGCGAACTGATTGCCACGTTTGAACACACCTGCCGATGATTTGTGCCGACCTCGCGAGGGGTCGGCATATTTTTTTGGTTTTGCATTTGCCCGTGCCGGGGCAGTAGAGGACATGGACCCCCGCACGGAGTGTTGCCCATGGACCAGCCGATCCTCGTTACCAAAACCGACGGCTATCACGTCGTCACGTTCAACCGGCCGGACAAGCTCAATGCGTTCACAGAGCGTATGAACCTGGACATTCAGGCGGCGCTCGATGCAGCTGACGCGGATCCCGCGTGTCGCGCCGTACTGATCACGGCAAACGGCCGAGCCTTCACTGCCGGGCAAGACCTTGCAGCAGCAGCAGCAGGTGGCAGGGGCAAGACACGCGATACCCTCGACCGGCTTTACAACCCCATCATCACGCGCATCGCCCAGTTCCGCATGCCGATTGTGTGTGCGGTCAACGGCATCGCGGCGGGCGCGGGTCTGAACATCGCGCTCGGCTGCGATATCGTCATTGCGGGGCGTTCTGCCAAGTTCCTGCAACCGTTTTCAAAGATCGCGCTAGTGCCGGATGCGGGTGGCACATGGTTCTTGCCGCGCCTCGTTGGGCCGGCGCGCGCGCGCGCCCTTGCCTTGCTCGCCGAGACGATCACTGCCGAGCGGGCGCTGGAGTTCGGCCTGATCTGGCAGGTGGTCGATGACGACAAGCTGCTCGAGGAGGCGACAGCGTTGACGCGACGCCTCGCGAGCGGGCCCACGCGGGCCTATGCGGCCATCAAGCAGGCGCTGCACGCGGCTGAGAGCAATACGCTGCAAAGCCAACTCGACCTCGAACGAGATTTGCAAGTCCAGTTGGCCGCCGAGCCCGACAGCCACGAGGCGATCACAGCATTTCTCGAAAAGCGCGCGCCGAAATACACGGGGCGTGCGTGATGGGCGGGGCAGGAAACGACACCGCACGGCGGTCAGCCGATGCCATGTGGGCTGAAGATCGCGCCTGTCAGCATTTGAACATGCGCATCGATGCAATCGCCGCGGGCGAGGCGACACTCTCGATGCTGGTGACGGACGCCATGACCAACGGTCACGGACTGTGTCACGGCGGCTATATCTTCATGCTCGCCGATAGTGCCTTCGCTTATGCCTGCAACAGCTATGGCCAGCGCACGGTCGCGCAGCAGTGCAACATCGCGTTCATCGCGCCGGGACGTCTTGGCATGCGTCTGTCAGCCGAGGCCAAGGAGCGCCAGCGCGCGGAGCGGTCCGGCATCTACGACGTTACCGTGCGCGATGAGAGCGGCGCCGTGATCGCGGAGTTTCGGGGCTTTTCGCGCTCCATTCCCGGTTCGCTGATTTGAGTCGGATCGCATGAGCACGTCCCGATCATCGGCAGTTTCCATCGACCAGATTGCGAACACGCTCGCGAGATGTACGCCGCTATTTCAAGCTCTCGGCGAGCCCGCACGCCAACAGATCATCCTGATGTTGGCTGAAACCGAAGAGCTCAACGTCTCTGAGATCGCGGGCCGGATGGACCTGTCTCGGCCTGCGATTTCGCATCATTTGAAGGTTCTGCGCGCGGCGGACCTGGTCACGGCGCGGCGCGAAGGCACGGAAAATTTCTACAAGCTGACGATGGAAGACGCGCTCGAACTGCTGGCGCGCTTCGTGTCCGAGGTGGAGGCCTGCACGCCCGAAGCGGAGTGAAGGTTGCGCTTTTGTGTGCAATCCTGAGTGATTTTATTGGTTGATTTTGATCGACCAACGCGTCAAGAGGGGGCAATTGCAACGCACCATAGGGACAACTGCCGCATGGTTTCGTTCACGCTCAACGGCGCACCCTTCACAGTTGAAATTCCCATCGAAACGCCACTTGTCGATGTCATTCGCGATCACGCCAAGATGACAGGCACGAAGCAGGCCTGCGGCGCGGGTGTGTGCGGGGCGTGCACGGTGCAGGTCGATGGCCACGCGGTCGTCAGTTGTTTGATGCCGGTCGGCCACGTGAACGGCAAAGCCGTCGTCACCGTCGAGGGCCTGGGCGAGGCCAAGCTAGGCCAGAATATTCTGCACCCCGTGCAGAAGGCTTTCATGGCCGAAGATGCGCTGCAATGCGGCTTCTGCACGCCGGGCTTTGTCGTCGCGGCGTCAGCGTTTCATGATGCGTGGCGTGCAAAACATGGCACAGCAAAGCCGTCTGAGAGCGATATCGCATCGGCACTCGCAGGCCACTTGTGCCGGTGTGGAGCGTATCCCGGCATCTATCGCGCCGTCGCCGCCGCCTGCGAAGGCCGCCATGACGGAGACGCTCACGCATCGCCACGCTACGAGGCGCACGATAAAGTCACCGGCGCCGCCAAGTACACCGTCGACAAGGTTCTGGACGGCCAACTCTACGGCCTCGTCCTGCGCTCGCCGCACGGACACGCTGATGTGACGGCGCTTGATGTGGCGCCGGCGCTCGCAATTGCGGGTGTCAAAGCTGCCGTGTCGATGCTCGGGACCGACAAAACGGTGCGCTATGTGGGACAGGCCGTCGCGGCTGTAGCCGCCGTTGATCGTGCGACGGCCGAGAAAGGGCTGGCGGCGATCCGCGTCAGCTATGCTCGCAAGTTCGTGTTGTCCTCAGCTGCGGCTGCGCGAATGACTGACAGCCCGAAACTTTATGCGGGTCTGTTCAAGCCCGCGCCGAACAGCGCGGAAGGACCCGCGCTGCCGATGCCCTGGAGTGGCAATCGGCGTGGTCCAGCGTCTGCGTTTTCACTCGCCAGAGGCCGCGCGAAAAGTGAACTTGCTGCCGCTGCAGCTCGCAATGATCCGTTGCTGGTGACAGGCACCTATCGCAATGCCGGCCAAAGCCACACGTGCCTTGAGCCGCACGCCGCTATCATCGATCATCAGGGCAGCAAAATCGTCGCCCACGTGTCATCGCAAGCGATCCAGTTTGCGACCGGGCAAATCGCCAAGACGTCTGGTGTCAAGGACGTGACGGGCCATGCCGAACATGTCGGCGGCGGTTTCGGCTCAAAGGTTGGCCTTGGCATCGAAAGTCACATCGCGCTCGCGCTGTCGAAGGCCGCAGGCAAGCCCGTGCGCATCGCCTATGATCGCGCTGAAGAACTGTCCGTCGCCGGGCATCGCCCGGAAACCGAAATCGAGATTAAGCTGCTGGCGAGCAAGGACGGCAGGCTCGACGCGCTGTCGGTGCGCACACACTCGAATGCCGGTGTCGCCATCAATTCCACGGTCTCTGGTCTCGCGCGGCTCGTCTACACCGCGGGTTCGAAAGAGTTGATCGATTGGGATGTGGTGACGAACACGCCGCCGGGTTCGCCGTTCCGGGCGCCTGGTGGACCGCCGCTCTGCTTCGCGCTGGAGCAGGCGATCGATGAAGCGGCCGTCAAGTTGGCAATCGACCCCATCGCACTGCGCCAGAGGTGGGACCAAGACCCAAATCGCCAGCGCCTCTACACGTGGGCCAAGGGTCTCGACGCCTGGCGCGAGCGCGGCGACGCCGGCCGTGAGACCGGCCGCTTCCGGCGCGGCATCGGCGTTGCCGCTGGCAACTGGCTCTACTTCGTGCAGGGTAACACTGAAGTTGAGATTGGCGTGCGCAAAGGCAAACTGTTCGTCGCGTGCGGCACTCAGGACATTGGCCAGGGCTCGCGCACTGTCCTGGCCGAGACGATGGCCACTGCATTTGCGGTGCCTGCGTCTTCAGTCGAGGTCGACATAGGGCGTTCGAATTTACCGACGGGTCCCATGGCGGCTGGCAGTCGATCGACGGCATCGTTGGTACCCGCTGTTATGGCCGCGGTCGAGATGCTGAAGGGGCGCTTGCGCCCGGGGGCGCGCGGTGCCGTTGGTGACAACGTGCCGTGGTCGGATCTGATTGCGGCGTCGGGTGATCTCCGCCTCAAGGCAGGCCGCCCCACCGACAGCACGACGATCAACCCGAATGCGCCGCATCCGCTCAAGGCGGTCGGCTTCATCGGCACGGCCTTTGATTGGATGCTGCGCAACTTCGCCCACATCGACACAGGTCGCGGGGTTGCGGGCGCTGTCCAGATCGCCGATGTCGAAGTCGACACGTGGCTCGGCAAGACGCGTGTGCGCCGCTTCTATTCCGGCCTCACCGTCGGCAAACCCCATGTGCGTCGCTTGGCCGAAAACCAAGCCGAGGGCTCAATCATCCAAGGCATCGGCTACGCCCTGTATGAAGAGCGCGCCTATGATCCGGCCAACGCCAATGTGTTGTCGGCTGGTTTCGACGACTATCGCATTCCTGGCATCGGCGACACGCCTGAAATGCATGTCCACTTCGACGAGAAAGGTTTCGAGCATGTGCCTGGCGGCGCGGTCGGTATCGGTGAAATCGCGACGCTGCCCGTCGCAGCCGCGATCGCCAACGCGGTGTACAACGCCACGGGTTTCCGCCCCTACGAAGCGCCGATCCGCCCGGATCGGCTGCTCGCCGGCCTCGACATGATGCGGAGGGCATGAGCGATGACCGTGCACAACGATATGGCGCCCGAGTGGCTCGCCGGCGGTACGGACCTGCTCGAGCGCCGCCGACACGGCCTCTCGCGCGGCCCCGTGAAGCCGTTGCCGCAGGACGCGCGTCTCGGCGCCGTGACTTGGCGTGCCGATGGCGGTGCCACGATTGGAGCCGGTGTGACCGTTGCGGCGATCGCGGCTGATGCGCGCCTTGCGGCGGCCTATGGCGGTCTGACAGGCGCTGCTGGCGATCTCGCGACGCCAGAAATCCGCCACGTCGCGACGCTTGGCGGCAACATCGCCCAGCGCTCGCGCTGCTGGTACTATCGCAGCCCCGACATCGCCTGCTTGAAAAAGGGTGGCAGCGCTTGTCCGGCGCGGACGGGCAATCACCTCTATGGTGTTGTCTTCGACCTCGGCCCCTGTGTGGCGCCACATCCCTCGACGCTGGCTGCCGCATTGTTTGCCTACGACGCGCGCGTGACGACGACGGCACGGTCCAAGGCGTCGATGACGGATATCCTCGGCACGGGCAGCAATGGCGCGCACGACCATCAGCTGGCGCCTGACGAAGCCATCATCGAGATCATGCTGCCCGCCCCGCTGGCCGGGGAACGTGGCCACTACAAGCGGGCCATCGGGCGGGCGCAGTCGGAATGGCCGCTCGTTGAACTGGTCACGTGTTTGTGGATCGAGGGCGGTGTGTTGCGGCAGGCGCGTTTCGCAGCGGGCGGCATTGCGCCCGTGCCGATGCGTCTTCCAGCCGTCGAGGCAGCATTGGCTGGTGCCTCGCTGTCGTCGCTGCCGATTGCGGAAGCCCGCCGGCAGGTGGCGGTCGGCGCCAAACCATTGGCGATGACAGGCTATAAATTGACGTTGCTCGGAGGGCTCGTGGCAGACGCGCTGGAGCATCTGACCAAAACCTAGAGGCGATAAACCCGCCATGGACGGTCCATGGCGGGTCAAAGTGTTTCGAAATCGACGCGACCACTCAGCGTGTCCAGGTTTCACCCTTGCAGAACACGACGGCAGCGCAGCCCTGCAAGTTGAGGGCTTTCGGGCCTTCCAGTGTGACCTTGCCGGAATAAGTCTTGCCGTCTTCGGTGTTGAGCAGGTCGCCAGCCCAGGTGTTGGCACCGGTCTTGTCGGCGCCCTTCATGATCACTTTGCCAACCGACTCTTTGTTCGAGGAGGCGATGACCTTGGCGCACAGCTTGCCGCCGCAGTCATAGAAATCAACCTTCGTGCCGTTCGACGGGCGCGTCCAGGTGCCGAACGGGCTCGACTGGGCCAGGGCTGCGGTGGCGCCAAGGGCGAGCGTTGCGGCTGCGGCGGCGATCTTGAGCGTTTTCATCAGGCGATTCCTCCTCTTGAACTTTTGCGGCCGAGCGGTGGATCCACCCATGCGCGCACACGCCATCGCTATGTGCGAGGCGTGCGGCATGATCATGGCCCAATTCATACGGAACGGGAAAGATGTTCCGCGCTCAGCGCGCGAAAAAAGGGGCCGGTGAACGTGTCACCGGCCCCACATATCTCTTAACCCGTCTCTTAACCCCGTCGCCCAATCAGGCCTTGGCTGGCTCAGCTGTCGCTTCGGCCTCGGTGATCAACACCCGGGCCTTCTCGATCCAGCCGTCCTTCTCGATGGCGCCGTTCAGGTTCATCAGTTCGTCCACGTTTGCCAAATCCTCGTCCGAGAAATTGGCGATCTGGGCGTACTGGATGCAGTTGATTGCCGAGAGTTTGCCGGCCAGTTCCGCCGAAATGCCGGCGATCTTCGTGAGGTCGTCTGCGGCGCCCTTCGGCTTCTTGAAGCCTTTGAAAGCGGCGTTGAGCTTTTTCGCGCGCACGTCGGTACGTTCAAAGATGCGAGCGGCTTTACCGCGACGGCCACGCAGGTAGTACAACTTGGCGCGACGGACCTTGCCGCGGCGGATGACTTCGATCTCAGCCACCATCGGCGAATAGATCGGGAACACGCGCTCGACGCCTTCGCCGTAGGAGATCTTGCGCACAGTGAAGCTCTCGTTGAAGCCTGCCCCCGAGCGCGAAATGCACACGCCTTCATAGGCCTGCAGGCGGAACGCGGCTTTCGGCGCGTCCTTCTTGGCGGCCTTCTTTTTGTCTTTCGGATCGGCCTCGGCGACTTCCTGCACGCGCACCATCACCTTGAGGGTGTCACCTGGCTGAAACTCGGGGATCCGACGCTGCGAAGTGATCTTGGCGATCTGCTCCGCCTCGATTTGTTGAATGATGTTCACTGTTGTTCATCCTTGCTTGGACATCATTGAGTGCAGAGGAGCTGGATGCGCAGTCAGACCGCCACTGTGAAACACAGCTGCGACCTGCGGCACCGCTCGTGCGGCCCGGAGGGGCAATCCCGATCTCTTGGGATTGAGCAGCCCTCTACGCGAACAGGCGAGCCTTGTCGAGAGTGGCGAGAGTGGCGAGAGTGGCGAGAGTGGCTGGAGGTGGTTGGAGGTAGTGGCTGGCTTGGGCGCACCATCACGGCTTCGCCCCTTAACATGTCAGCACAGATGGCCTTTACAGCGCCCCGATCATCGCTAGGAATGCGCCCAGTCCGCAGTTCGAGGCGGACATAATGGCGCGACCTATCCAAGATCGCCACAGGGAGTGAAATCAGATGACTTCGCTAAGACGAAAGGCCGGCGCTTGGCTGGCAGGGGTGGCCGCCGCCGCCCTGATCGCCGCAGGCCCAGCCTCGGCGCAGGAAAAGTTGAACGTCTGGTGGGTGAAGGGCTTCTACAAGGCCGAAGATGACGCCCTCTTTGAGGCGATCAAGAAATACGAAGCCAAGAGCGGCGTCAAAGTCGAGCTGTCGCAGTACCCGATCCAGGACATGATCCCAAAGGTCGTGGCTGCCCTCGATTCCGGCGCGACGCCTGATGTCGCCTACGCCGACACGTTCGACTTCCAGACCGCTGGCAAGTGGGCGTCCGAAGGCAAGCTCGAAGATCTGAGCTCGATCCTTGATCCCATGAAGGCCAAGTTCGCGCCAAACACCCTGTCGACGACCTTCCTCTACAACGAGAAGACCAAGAAGAAGGCCTACTACGCCTACCCCCTGAAACAGCAGACGATGCACATCCAGTATTGGAAAGATCTGCTGGAACAGGCCGGCTTCAAGGCCAGCGATATTCCCACGGACTGGAAGGGCTACTGGTCGTTCTGGTGCGATAAAGTGCAGCCAGGTATCCGCGCCAAAACGGGCAAGCGCGACTTCGGCATCGGCAACCCGATGGGCGTCGACTCAACCGACAGCTTCTATTCGTTCCTGACCTTCATGGACGCCTACGACGTGAAGCTCGTCGACGATGACGGCAAGCTGCTGCTCGACGATCCCAAGGTCAAGGCCGGTCTTGTGTCAGCCATGACCGACTACACGCAGATCTATGCCAAGGGCTGCACACCGCCGTCCTCGACCTCGTGGAAAGATCCCGACAACAACGTCGCCTTCCACAATAAAACGACGGTCATGACGCACAACGCGACCATCTCGATCGCAGCCAAATGGCTCGATGACAGCAACAACGCCACGCTCACACCAGAGCAGCGCGAGACCGCCAAGAAGAACTACACCGAGCTGATCGCAACCGCCGGCTTCCCGAACCGGCCGGACGGCAAACCGATGCAGTACCGCGCGGCCGTCAAGGTCGGCGTGATCTTCGAGGCCGCCAAGAACAAGGCCAAGGCCAAGGAGTTCGTGTCGTTCCTACTCGAGGAAGCAAACCTCTCGCCCTACGTTGAAGGCGCGCTCGGCCGCTGGTTCCCGGTCACCATCGAAGGCCAGAAGTCTGCCTTCTGGGATGGCGACCCACATCGTAAAGCCGTGCGCGACCAGTTCGCCAACGGCACGGTCAACTTCGAGATGGTGCGCAACTATAAGTTCACCGTCGTCAACAACGAGAACGTCTGGGCCAAGGCCATGAACCGCGTGCTCAACGACAAAGTCACGGTCGAAGTGGCAATCGACGAGATGATTGCCCGCATCAAGGCCGTCGCGGGTTGATCGGCCTGCTGATTGTGAGCCTGCGCATGGTGTCCGCCCCAAAAGGTCGGGCACCATGTTGTTTTTGGGGGCTCATACCAGCGGCCAGAATTAGTGACGGATGCGCCTCCCCTCAACTGTCATGGCCGGCCTTGTGCCGGCCACCCATTCTGCAACGCACGGAGCTGGTTGCCATCATGTTGAAATGGCTCAGCACCCCAGTGACCGTCGCGCTCGT
Organism: Hyphomicrobiaceae bacterium; assembly: GCA_031374735.1. Lineage (GTDB taxonomy): Bacteria > Pseudomonadota > Alphaproteobacteria > Rhizobiales > Hyphomicrobiaceae > JABFRJ01. The sequence goes on from JANMGQ010000066.1 coordinate 68,020, forward strand.
TTCGCGATGAGTGGCCGGGACAAGCCCGGCCATGACAGTGGGAGGGGAGGTCGTCAGTCAGAAATTTTGCTCGCCGGTATCACTCATCAAAGATCGGCACGCCATCTTCCCAACGCAGGAACCGTCCGGTCTTGACCGGTGGCTCCTTGGCGGCAGGTTTGGGCAATGCCTTTACAAGTGCAGCCGGTTTCGTTGGCGGCTCGGGCTTTGCCCGTGGCTCGACTTTGACTTTGGTCGGCAAGTCGTGCCGAGGCGGCTTTGGCAGCGCAGCCGTGCGTGGCTCTGGCGAAGTTGACACAGGTGATGCCGGCACAGGTGAAGCTGGCGCGCGCTGCGCAAATCCTGCCACGGCAGGCTTCGCCGCCGAGATCTCACGCTGCTTGGACGGCGCCGACGGGAGCACCGCTGCTTCGCCAGCCAGTCGCAACACGTCAATTGCTGGCGGCGGCGATGGTAGTGTGAACTGTGCTGCGGGCACAGCGATCACGATCGGTGGCAACTTTGTCGCGGCCAGCTGTGGCACGGGCAGTTTTGCGGCAAGCATCGGAACGGATGGCACCACTTCAGCGTCGGCCCCCGCCGTCGAAGGCATCTCGACTGTCGGCGCAGATAGACCCAACGAATACGCCATGCGCGGGATCGTGATGTCGCGCTTGGCAATCATCTGGCGCGCCAGATCCATCAGTTGATCAAGGGCTGCGTGGTCGATGGCCACCACCGGTTCGGTCACCAGCGGTCGCTGTCCTGTCAGGATCACTGGTCCCGAAGCCGGCAATTGGAGCGCCGGTGGCGGTAGTGTGATGCTCGGTGTCGAAGCTGGCGGATTTGCGCCCGTCACAACGCGCGCGGCCGACGCGCTCTCAGGTTTCAAATCCAGCGATGGCGGCCCATCCTGAAGCTCCTGGTGATGGTGCACGATCAGCCACCGCTCACCGAAACGCGCGTACGAGAGCGAAAAGCGCGTTGTAAACGATCGTGTTTGGCGGCCGTCCATCGACAGAGACAGTGCTTCTGCTCCAGTGGCGCCGAGGAGACCACAGTCTGTCCGCACAACGCGCTCCAGTGGCACCACTGACGGCCGCCGCTGCAGGAACGACGAGTAGTATCCGGCGATCTCGGCACGTCCGAGCCGGACGGACGCTGCGCCAGGGCCCATCAGGATGGCATCCGGCGAATAGAGGCTGGTGAGGGCCTCAACGTCACCCTGGCGCAGCAGATCGGCATAGCCCGCATACAATGCGCGCACCTCCTCACTGGTGGCGCTCGAGCAGCCGCGATCCTCCGCCTCGTTGGGGGTCGAAAAGCCCGCCACGGCAACCAGCACAGTGGCAGCGGCAAGCCAGAAATGAGATCCACGCATCAAGGCCTCGGGCACGTCAGCGGTCGCATGTGTTTCGGCAACTGCGTGGCCGCTAACATGAGTCGCGCCAGCACCATGTGTGGCATCAGGCGATGTGCACGGTCATCGTTTCATCCGGACGCGCCGGCCCGCCGTTTGATGCCGACAGCGGCCTTTACTCTCGGAAAACCCATGCAACACACCATCACCGACAGACGGCTGCCTGTGCCGCTCGCTGTGCTGCAACCGCGGCGATTGTGGTCAAACGCGATCAATGTGACGATATGGTTAACGCGCGCGGCCAACAAAAAGCGGCGAAGCGGACGGATGCCCGGTTTCGATGGGCGGTCGGCGTGCAACGTTCGGCCTGTTGCTTCGATCAACGTGATCGAAACTCACCTGTTCCATGCACGGTCCGCCACCCGCCCTGCCGGATGCCGGGGTGTCTGAC
>JANMGQ010000072.1:0-31999 GCA_031374735.1 Hyphomicrobiaceae bacterium
CGAAATGCCGGGGCAGCACACATGAACGTCATGCTTCGCGTGCGGGGCACGACGCCTTCCGGAACGGCTTCTTCGCCCAACTCGGACTGCCGGAACTGCAAAAGGAACGCCTACGCCTCACTCGCGCATCATGAACCGCCGAATACGAGACCCGTACGTCCGGTGGTGTGGGAGGACGGCGAGGGTAACCTCGCCTCCTACCCGATTACCGATGTAAAGAGGTCGCGGGAGAAATTCACAAGCTCGCCCGTCGCGACCGACGGCAGCATGAATGCGCGCTATTTCTTCTTCGCCGCCGCCACTTCAGCGTCGCTGAACATGACCGTCTTGCCGTCGACGAAGGTCCAGTCCTTCATCATGCCCTGGCCGGCTTTCTGCGTGGTGAGGCCGACCCAGGCGCCCATGGACAGCTGTTGATCACTGGCACGCATGGTGGCTTTGCCGGCGATGGTGTCAAACTCCATGCCGCGCAAAGTCGCCGCCATTTTCTCCGTGTCCGTGCCGCCAGATTTGTTGATGAGATCGCGCACCATGTAGACGACGACATAGCCGAGGAACGAACCCAAACGCGGCGTGTCGTTGAACTTCGCGCGGTAGGCATCGACGAAGGCCTTGTGCGCGGGGTCCGTGATCTGCTCCCACGGATAGCCCGTCACGATCCAGCCTTCCGGCGTCTCGTCCTTCAGCGGCAGCATGTACTCAGGCTCGCCCGTCAGCAGCGAGACGACCGTCTTGCCGGTGAACAAGCCGCGTGTGTTGCCCTCACGCACGAACGCCGTCAGGTCAGCGCCGAACGTGACGTTGAAGATCGCGTCCGGATTGGCCTGGGCGATGGCCGACACGGTTGGGCCCGCCTCGATCTTGCCCAGCGCAGGATATTGCTCGGCAACGATTTCGGCTGCGGGATTGGCTTCCTTGATCAGGCGCTTGAAGCTGGCCGCGGCAGACTGCCCATACTCGTAGTTTGGCGCGACGATGGCCCACTTTTTGAGGTTCTTGGCTTTGGCGACATCGACCAGCATCTTGGTCTGCATGTACGTGTTGGGTCGGACACGGAAGGTATATGGGTTGCCCGACGCCATGGTGATCGAGTCGCTGAGCGGCTCTGAGGCGAGGAACAGCGTCTTCTTCTGATTGGCGAAGTCAGCAACCGCGAGGCCGACGTTGGATAGGAACGTGCCGACCAGCATCGACACGGCTTCGCGCGTGACCAGCTCTTCAGCCACACGGACAGCGTCGCCCGGCGTCGCGCCGTCGTCGCGAATGACAAACTCAAGCGGACGGCCACCGAGCACGCCGCCTTTGGCATTCACCTCGGCGAGTGCGAGTTCGATGCCGTTGCGATACGGGACGGCGAAAGCCGCCATGCGTCCGTATGAGTTCAGTTCACCGATTTTGACCGGCGCACCCTGTGCAAACGCCGAGTGGCCTGCCGCGGCCATGGCAGTGGCCGACAGGCCAAGTGCGCCGAACGTGCGACGGTTGAGCATCGTGATGTTCTCCCTGCCGGAAGTCCTGGTTCCGGATCACAAGAACGTTAGCAGGCCAGTGTGGCGCGGCAAGGGGGAGATGCTGACAGATCGTTCACGCGATTGAAGCCTTTTCCGGCAGATTTTTCAGCCGCCACGGATCTGCTATGGTGGCGCATGACAGCTCCGCTTCATCCGCGCGCTCCTGCGCCCATTACGTTTCGTCGTGCAGCAGATGCCGACCGACCCGCCGTCGAGGCGCTGCAGCATGCGGCATACGCGCGCAATCGGCGGCTCCTCGGCGTTGAACCGCTGCCGTTGCAGGCCGATTATGCCGAGATTTTCCGCACCATGGAGGTGTGGCTGGCCGAGGAGCGCGACCAGTTGAAGGGCGTGCTCATTCTGGAGCCACGGCCAGACGACATGTTGATCTGGTCGATTGCCGCGACGCCTGAGGCGCAAAAGCAAGGCGTTGGACACATCATGCTCGATGCTGCCGAAGTGCGCGCCAAGCAGCTGGGGCGCTCGACCATGCGGCTCTACACGGGGGCCGTCCTTGAGGGCCTTATTCGTTGGTACCATCATCATGGGTATCAGATCGAACGCCACGAACAACTTCAGGACCGGCGTGTCACCCACATGATCAAGCCCCTACCTCGCAATGTCGGCTGACATCGGCGCCACATTTTTGTGACCTTGCACGCTTTGGCCACATCATGGGCCGGATTGGGAGGCAGGTAGGCGGTTGCACGGGTGGCGCCTGGGGGGCAATCGGTGTATGCGACCAGCAAAGACTGCCCCGAGGGACGGTGCTGCCGCGCGGCAGCGCGGTGGGCCAATACTCGCAAGAGCAGGTGACATGAGCAAATCGACCTCGCCGGGTTCGGGCCTCACACGCCGAGGCGCCCTAGGCCGCATCGCGCTGACGGTCGCCGCAGCCGGTGCCGCTCAGCCCGTGATGGCGCAGGGGACGAGCGAAAGCTGGCTGGACAAGATCTTCGGGCCGGCCAGCCATGCTCAACCCACATCCGAGCGGCGCAAGCCCGAGGTGCTGAACGATCTGCGTCCGGACGCCATGCCCTGGCGCTCCGAGGACATGATCGACGCCATTGGCAAAGCCATCAATAGGTTTGAGCAGATCGCGGCTAAGGGTGGCTGGCCGCAGATCCCTGGCGCGCGCATGATTCGCCCGGAGGACGATGACGAACGCATGCCCGTCCTGCGTCGCCGCCTGATGGCGACTGGGGAACTCGGCGGCCGCAACGGGGGCGGCGCCTCGAACAGCTACGCGTTCGACGAGCACCTTGATGCAGCCGTGCGCCGGTTCCAGGAAAACCACGGCCTGCGCGTGTCTGGCCGGGTCGACAAGACCACGTTGGCCGCACTGAACATTCCCGTGCAGACGCGAATCGCGCAGCTGAAGCTCAACATGAATCGCATTCGCGACATCATGAGCCAGCGGCCAGAAGATCGCTATATTCTAGTCAATGCTGCGGCCTTCCAGCTTGAGGCCGTCGAAAAAGGCGAGGTCCAGCAGCGCCACCGCACCATCAACGGCAAACCTGAGCGCGCGACCCCGGTCGTCAAAGCCAGCATCCGCGCCATCAACTTCTTCCCGTACTGGCGCGTGCCTGACAGCGTCGCGACGCTCGATCTGATCCCGCGTCTGCGTAAAGAGCCTGAGTATCTCGCGAAGGAGAAGATCCGCGTCGTGAAGGGCAACTTCAACGGGCCAGAGCTCGATGCCCAGCAGATCGATTGGAACACGGCGTCGTCGACGGAGATCAAGTTCCGCCAGGATCCCGGCCCGCAGAATGCCCTTGGTCTGATGCGCATCGACATGCCCAACTCAGAGGGCGTCTACATGCACGACACGCCCATGAAGCCGCTGTTTGGGCAGCGCTCGCGCGCCTTCTCGGCGGGCTGCGTGCGTGTGCAAGACGTGCACAAGCTGGTCGACTGGATTGCGCGCTATGAAGCCGGCTGGGACAAGCCCGGCCGCGCCGAGCAGGTGGTCGAAAGTGGCAATGCCATCGACCTGAACCTGCTGCGCCAGGTGCCAGTCTACTTCGTCTATATCACCGCTTGGGCCGAGTCTGACGGCCGCGTCGTGTTCCGCCCCGACATCTACAACCGTGACGGCATCAACGACGGCTCCGGCGGTCGCGAAGAGGGCGAAGGCCCAGCCCCGACCCAGGCTCTGGCGCCGTGAGGCCAGCGCTGGTTTGGCGACCAAGCCGTTGAAGGCCTGATCAGCCCGATTGCCAAAGCAACCGTCGGTCGCGTGGAAGCGCGGCCACCTTCGTTACAGCGAGCGGATACGCGTTGCCTTCGCAGCCGCCCATCCTCCCGACCGCCCGTGGTCGCGCCCCATTCTTGCGAATCGACGCGACCGACGGGACGTCGGGCGTCGCTCAAGCCGGTTTGGCCGGCATCGGCACCTTTGGCGCGATGCCGTTGAGGCGCCGCGCATAGTGGACGGCCGGGAAAGTGCCCCGGAACTCCGTGGTCAGAGTGCCGTCACCGACTGGTGCGAAGCCGGATTTCTCCAGCACGCGGCGCGACGCCGTGTTGTGCGGCATCACGCTGGCCTTCAGCACCCGAATGCGGGTCAGCAACCGGATCATGCCGACAATGGCGCTGAGGGCCTCGGTGGCATAGCCCTGCCCCCAATGCTCTGGCGCCAAGTGATAGCCGCCGGTCGCGGCAAGGCCATCGTCCGTGCACGCGCTGCTGAAGCCGATCAAACCGATCGGATCGTCCCACGCGTCGCGCCGCGCGATGACGAAGGCGAAGCGGGTGCCGGCCGCATTCGCCGCACGCGTCACGGCAATGCGCTCACGCGCAAGCGCAGCCGATGCTCCAACCGGCCACGTCGCAATGTTGAGTGCAACGCTGACATCGCCACCGATGCGCGCAAGCGCCTCGGCATCGTCAAAGCGCGGCCAGCGCAGCCACAGACGGCGCGTGCCGATCATGAACACCTCGTCGCGCGTCAGCTCTGGGAAGGCGGCTATGGCCTTCACGGGGGCTGACACCGATGGTGCTGCGGGCTCTGCCAGTTGCGCGGTCATATTGCGCCCCCTGCGGTTTCGAGTTCAGTTCCAGCTTCAGTTCCAGCCCGATTGACGGTGTGCGTTGCAACCGGAGGCAAGCGATACGTCAGCGAGCGGACGGTCTGCCCGCGCGAGATGCTGTTCATCTGTCGCTCGCCCGTCGGTACAAAGCCGAGCTTGCGGATAACGGCCGCCGATGCCGCGTTGTCTGCGAAGTGGCTGCACGTCACGTCCGCACTGTCATCACAGCCTCGCAACGCTTTAATGACGGCTGACGCCGCCTCGGTCATGAATCCACGACCCCAGAACGGTTTTGCGAGCCAGTAGCCAAGTTCGAGGGCACCTGAGGAGCCACGCACGTCGAGACCGACCACCCCGATGACACCGTTGGCATGCACCACCACGAAATGCTGGCCCTGGCCGGGATTGGCGATCCATTGTTTCGCGTCCTGCTCGGTGTAGGGATAGGGTGGCCGCGCGAGCATTTTCACCACGTCCCAGTGGCCTATAAACATGGCGATACGCGACGCATCCGCCAACACCGGTGCGCGCAAGCGCAGGCGTGGCGTCATCAACGTGGTCGGCATGGTGGTTGGCGTGGTCATGGCTCAAGTCTTTCTGGCTCGGTGTGTCAGTGGCTGACCTCAAGTCAGACACCGCTCGGGGTGGTGCAGGTGGTGCCTGCGAGCGCCGCCCGGCCATCTCGATGAGATGGGGGCAGGCGGCGGTCGCAAGCGCCAGGCAGAAAACGAAAAAAGGGGCCGGTGCGGTGTGCACCAGCCCCTTTCGGGTTCGATCAGGTCTTTGGGGGCGTGAGTGCCCGCTTCGGACCTGGCTCGTGGCCAGACCCTGGTGCGGGGAACTGGCCCTATTCTGCTGCTTCGGAAACCGCCGCCGGTTTAATGGATACGAACATGCGGTTGTTGCGCTTGGCTTTGAATTCGACCGTGCCTTCGCATTTCGCAAACAAGGTGTGGTCTGTGCCCATGCCAACGTTAAGGCCTGCATGAATCTTCGTGCCGCGTTGGCGCACAAGGATGTTGCCGGCGAGCACGTGTTCGCCGCCATACCGCTTGGTGCCGAGCATCTTCGGGTTGGAATCGCGACCGTTGCGCGATGAGCCGCCCGCTTTTTTCTGTGCCATAGTCTTACGTCCTTCGCTTCTTTAGCCCCGGCGCGATGCGCAGCCTTGGGCGTTCAGTCCTTAGTTTCGTCGCTCAGCCTGTGATGCCGGTGATTTTCACCGTCGTCAGGTCCTGGCGATGGCCGCGCTTGCGGCGTGAATTCTTGCGGCGGCGCTTCTTGAAAGTGATGACCTTCGGTCCGCGCGTCTGTTTGACGAGTTCTGCGGTGACCTTGGCGCCCGAAATCATCGGGGAGCCAATCTTCACGCCGGCGTCGCCACCGATCATCAGAACGTCCTTGAACTCGATGGTGCTGCCGTCAGCGCCCTCAAGCTTCTCAATGGTAATCACGTCATTGGCGGAAACACGATACTGTTTGCCGCCGGTCTTGATGACCGCGTACGTCATAGTGTCCTTCCCGGCACCCGTTGATCCGGAGCCTTGCCTTGTGTGCCGGAGGTCCGGCCTTGGTTTTCGCGTCCTGTGGCGCCACCATTGGGTGGACTTTTTCGACCAACAAAGATCGAGGCCTCGGACAGCGCAGTTCACGCACGAAACCAGGTTCCGTGCGCGCTTCCCTCTCTATGTGAGAGGTTGCCCGCATTGTCAACATTCTGCTGGTTCAGTTTGCGGCGCCGCCAGCCGCTGCGGAGCCCACCAGCCGCGTGAGCGCTTCGCGATACTTGGCCGCGGTCTCGTCGATGACGGTTTGCGGCAAGTGCGGGGCCGGCGCCGTTTTGTTCCACGGCTTGCCCGCGACATCAGCCGTTTCGAGCCAATCGCGCAGATACTGCTTGTCGTAACTCGGTGGGTTTCGGCCGGGCTGGTAACTTTCCAGCGGCCAGTAGCGCGAGCTGTCGGGCGTCAGCACCTCGTCCATGAGCACAAGCTTGCCCGCAGCGTCCAAGCCAAACTCGAACTTGGTGTCGGCGATGATGATGCCCTTCGCCAAGGCGATTTCTGCGGCAGCCGTGTAGAGAGCGATTGCAATGCGGCGGATCTGATTGGCCAGCGCGGGGCCGATCATCGCCTCGGTCTGGGCAAAGGTGATGTTCTCATCGTGTTCGCCCGCTTCGGCCTTGGCGGCCGGCGTATAGATGGGCGCGGGCAGTTTGCTGGCGTTCTGCAGGCCTTCAGGCAGAGGCACCCCGCACACAGAGCGGCACTCGCGATATTCCTTCCAGCCGCTACCCGCCAGATATCCGCGCACGACGGCCTCGACAGGGAGCGGCTTCAGCCGCTGAACCAACATCGAGCGGCCACGTACCTGCGGCGCATCGGCAGCATTGACGACACTCTCGGGTGTCTCGCCCGTCAGGTGGTTCGGGCAGATGTTGAGGCCGCCCGGACCAAGCTTATCGAACCAGAACAATGACAGCGTGGTCAGCAGCGCGCCTTTGCCGGGAATGGGTTCGCCCATGATGACGTCAAACGCGCTGATGCGGTCGGAGGCGACCATCAGGATGCGATCATCCCCAACGGCGTAGTTGTCGCGCACTTTCCCGCGGGCAAGCAGCGGCAGGGACGTGAGTCGAGAGGTGTGGAGGGCTTCGGTCATGGGGCGGCGCCTCAACCTTTGTCACGCATGATGCGGGCCTTGTCGCGCTGCCAGTCGCGCTTGGCCGACGTCTGGCGCTTGTCGGACATGTTCTTGCCCTTGGCCACGCCGATGCGCAATTTCGCGCGCCCGCTCTCGTTGAAATACAACTCGAGTGGGACGATGGTCATGCCCTCGCGTTCGACGGCGATGGACAGTTTGTGGATTTCGCGCTTGCGCAACAGCAGCTGCCTGGGACGCCGCGGCGTGTGCTGCAGATGCGCGCCCGCCTTGCCATACTCGGGGATGTACGAGTTGATCAGGAACATGCCGCCGTTCTCGGCCGAGGCATAGCTCTCGGCGATGTTGATCGAGCCCGCGCGCAACGATTTCACCTCCGTGCCAGTCAAGGCGATGCCGGCCTCAAAGGTCTCCTCGATGAAATACTCGAAGCGGGCCTTGCGGTTCTCGGAAATTGTCTTGCGGTTGTCGGTTTTTTTCTCGGCCATGGTCGGGTCTCAAGAGACGGAGAGCGCCGCCAGTCGCGTTGCCTGAAGAGTTGCGGTTCGTTCCAGTCGCGTCGGCGTGCTTGTGCCAAAGGCGAGCTGATATGGGAAGAGCTGCCGATCCTGAAGGATCCTGAAGGCGTACCGGCGACGCTGGCAGGTCGGCGGCGCACCTGCAGCCGTCAGAGCCGCAAGGAGGGCCACCGTGCTGCGCTGGCCTTCCGGGATTGACGTGCAAACATTATCACGCAAGGCGAGCCGGTGGCACACCTTGTTGAGCATTTGCGCCGCGTGCCGTTCGCTCCAAGGGCGCGTTTCGCGGCCGGCACCAACGTGGCTTCAAGCATTCGGATGAACCCTGCAATGTGCGCGGCCCGGTCCATCCCCTCACGCAAACAGCCGGAGCTGCCGCTCGTCCTGCCCCTTGGTCTCGCGGGCGAGTTGCTCGATGCGGTCGAACGGTACCTGCTCGGCGAGAATGAGCGACCGGTTGGCGCGGATCGAGCGCACGTGACCTTCCTGCACGAGGTGGAATTCGCCGACGGTCTGATGTGGCAGTACCGCTGCGGGATCGAGGCCGCTTTCGGCCTGGAACGCGGCCTTCAATTTGCGCAGCGCCGTGTCCTCACGCACGCGGCCAATGAACCACGACGTGATCTGATCGCGGCTCTTGTAGTCCATATCCCCGGGCGATTGCGTCGCCAGCATAATACCGAGGCCGGCTGACCGCGCACGTTTCAACAAGCTCTGCAGCGGCTCGGCCGTCGCGGGCTTGCCGTTGGCTGGGATGTACAAGTCGGCCTCGTCGAGCATCAGAAGTGCCTGCAACTCGTCGGCTGGGTTGCGCTGGCAGAAACGCAGCGCTTCCGAGAGGAATTGCGATACCCAGAACAGGATGTTTTCATTGTCGCCGAGGAAGCCCGTGTAGACGATAGACAGGCGCGTGCGGCCGGGCCGCGCGTGCTTGCCGCGACCGAGCAGCGTGTCCATCGACAGGATTTCGCCGTCGCCTTCAAACAGCGAGGAGTTGCGCAGCCGCAAGCTGTCGAGCTGCCCGACGAGATCGCGACGTAGCTTGCCCGAGGGGTCTATGCGCTGCGTGGCGTCGGCGAGTTCCGGATCGTCCTCTTCCAGCATGTGGATGAGATCGCCGAGCATCACTTGCGCCGAGAAGCGCTGCCCGAGAAGCTTCAGCGCGACCGACAGCAGCCCCGAGATCTTCTGGTGCGTCGAAGAATTCTTCAGGTGCAACATGTCGCCGAGCGCTGCCGCCGACAGGTTTGCCAGCAACTGCTGCTCGTGCTCGGGCAACTCCTTGATGCCGGGTGGCAACAACGTGATGTTGATCGGCCGGCCAGACGAGCGGCCGGGCGTGTAGACCGCAACGTCGATGCTGTCGGCGAGCTTTTCGCGGCTGCCGCGGTGCTCGCTCGCATCGCCATCGATGGCGCGCCAGACATCCGGGTTCGCGTACGAGCACAGATCGCCCTTGCGATCGATGAGGATCGCCGGAATGCCCTTGGATAGCACCTGCTCGATCAGATTGAGCGCCAGCGTCGTCTTGCCCGAGCCTGAGCCACCGAGCACGGCCGCGTGCCGCTTGAGCACATCCTTTGCCAACGTGACGTTCTTGCCCGTCTTTTGGATCGTGCCGACTTGTATGCTGTTGGGCGATCCACCTTCATCGAGAATGACCTCGATCGGCAAGTCCGGCTCTGTGCTGTCCGTGTCGGGCGTCGCCGGCAGTGATACCGGTTGATCGTTGCCCCAGCCAAGCCAATCGGGATTGGTCGGCAGACTATGATCGGTGAGACCGGGTTGAGGTGCTGCCGGTTCGATGCGCAACTCCTGCGGTTGCGGCGCAGATGTCTGTGCAAACGCCGGTGCTGCAGGCAATGGTGGTGGCAACGATCTGCCGATCTGCGTGATGCCGCCGCCAAGCGCGAGGCCTGCCACTTGCATCACCGATGACAACGCGGCCTTGGAGGCGCCCTCGACCTTCGTCACGTTGCGCTGGAACAGATCCAGTCGCAGCAGAGCGATGATCGACGACAAGCCCGACAGCAGCTTCGATTGTTCGAACCACGCGGCAAAGTCGCCAGCATGTTTGTTGTCGTTGTAGAAATCGCGCACGATGGCCATGCGCTCCCATTCCGCAACCGGGATCAGCAGCGAGCGACCGCCACTCTCGCGGAATTTGCGGAACGATTGCGACGTCTGGCTCTTGGTGTTGGGCGGGAAGTCGCTGGCGCGCACCATGAAGCAGGAACGCGTGCCCATCGACTGCAACGCGCGTTCCAGCTGCCGCTTGAAGCCGCCACCTTGCGTCGGTTTGTTGCACAGGAAAATGCGCGTTTCCGTCGTGAGGCCGCTCTTGTGACGCAGCGTCAAGTCGATCGCAGGCAGCTCATCCGACAGCTGCAATTTCTCGAGGCCGACCTCAAGCTGGCCGCCCCATTCGTCGCGCGCAAGCGTCAGCGACGACTGCAGCAGCGACAGCAGCATGTCCTGATCATCCAGCGTCACATCTGTCTCAGATGCCGCGTTGTGGCGCTCCCACAGCTCGCGGAAATCCGTCGACGAAGATGGCATCAACGGCGGTGCGCCCGACGGCGTCGGCGATGCTGGTGCACCGAACAACCCGCCGCCCAGCGCCGCGACAAGCGCTGACATGAAGCTCGGCGTGTTGGCATTGGCCGGGTCGGCGGCGGCTTCCTCGCTGTGCGACCGGCAGCGCGATTGCGCCAGTTCCAGCAGACGGCGCGTCGAAAGCCCCGAGAACTCTTCAAAGAATTGCGGACCGAAGTACTGCACGGGATCAGTCACGCCGATCTCAAGTCCGCGCGCCGCGCCATATTCCAGTCTTTTCTGGATAATCAGACGTGCTTCTTCGGCCGTCCGCGTTTCGATCAGCGGCACGGGACCGGCTTTCTCCAGGCGATCAATATAGGACTGCGCCAAGCGCTCGCGCACCTTCTCGTAGAAGTCGCCCAGCACCGACACGAGGATGATGGCCGTCGGCAGGCGATTGGCGATCTGGATCAGATCCCGCACGGCCTTCTGGAAGCGCTCGGGATAGTCGTCGAAGAAGCGCAGATCCTCGACCTGATCGATGACGAACACGAACGCTGCGCGATCGACGACCCACATCAGCCGCCCAAGGCTCTCGATGATTTCGAAGGCGCGGCCCTCACCCATGTTGGGGTCAAGCGCTGCGACGGCTTTCTGCGCCAGTTCATTGAGTGGCCGGCCATAGAGATATTGGCGCACGCGCTGGTCGATGCGCGGGTCGCAGCGTTGCAGATAGAGCAGAGCACGGATGATATTGACGTCCAGATCCTGGCCGGCGAGCTTCGGCGCAGCAATAATCTGATCTGCGAGATCGACGATCAGGCGCGCCAGGCCGGCCTCATCGAGTTCTGCATCGCGCAGCGCATCCAGCGCGCCGGGATCGAGGACTTCGGCGTCGCCAACGAGACGCGACGTCAAGCGCGCCAACGCGCTCTCCCCGCCCATGTCGGGATCGTAGGGCTTTTCGAGTGAGTTGATCAGACGGCGCAGGAAATAGTCGGCGTAGTTCGCGACATCCGGTGTCATCTGCGCATAGCCGAAGTAGGCCATGCCCGAGCGATGCGCAGAGGTGCGCAGCGCGCGAATGAGATGGGTTTTGCCGGCGCCCGACTGGCCGTGAAACAGCAGCATGCGGGCCTGCATCGGCGCCGCATTGGCCTGGCTCGCGACGGTGGTGAGGACCTCTGTGAAACGCGCACGCGCCTTCGCATGTACGAGTTCAACATCGACGGGATCGGCCCGCCAGATATCGTCTTCCCATGTGATCGAATGCTCGAACGCCTGGGACATACGGCCCTGGTTGGCGCCAGCGAGGTTCGCCTGCAACTGCATCGGATTTCGGTCCTCTACACACGCTCTGAGGGACACGCGACGCAACGAATATACAGACGAATCAGCCTTATCACAGAAGGTGCGAGTTGCGAATTGCGAGTTGTGATTTGGGTTGTTTCATTCTTCCCAACTCGCAACCTCCAACTCGCAATTCGCTCCCTTCACACATCCACCCGTACATAGTGAAACACGGCGTTGCGATAGGATACGGCGCTTTTCTGCACGTCTTCGAGATTTCGATCATCGCGGAGGTCGGCGTTGGCGAGCACCAACTGGCCGAGGCGATGGGCCTCCGTCAGCATGCATTTGAACTCGACCTCCGACAGACCCCAGTGCGCGCGCTCCGTCATGATCGAGCGCCAGAGACGCGAGATGAAGGTTTTGCGGTTGCCGGCGAAGCCTTCGGCTGACATCGCAGCCATGCGCAACACGTCGGAGACGAACAGGTCGAGCGATGGCCTGGCCTGCTGCTGTGGCAGCGATGACCGTGAAACCTGGGGCGCGGAGGTCGTCGCGGGGACGGTTGCCTTTGCCACAATTTTGAGTTTGCGCTTTGGCTGGGCTGGTGGCGGCGCGTCACCCTTGGTGAGATAGCGGCGAAAAATCGCGGTTTGGAGCGCGCTCATGTCGACTTTAGCGGCGCCGACGATGTCGGCAACGAGGCCCGCGATCAGGCGCGCATCCGTGCGATACTTCGCGGGCTCGCGCCCCAACCGGCTGGCGAGTGAGCGCCCGTCCTTTGCCGACAGGCCGGTCTTGCCGTCTTCGACGCCGCCCTCGTCCTGGCCGAAGGCCCGCGCCAGAGCCACTTTTGCCAGCGCCGTGCGGAGCCGCACGGGCGAAGCGGCGCCGCGGATTTTCAGATCAAACGTCTTGATCAGTATTGCAGCCCGCAAGCCATCCGGCTTGGCGAGCTTCTTGAGCTTGGCAGGAGCCTCACTTTCAAGGCCCAACGCCTTGGCGACAAGGCGCACGTCACGTGCCTCCGGCCACGACTTTGGAAACGCGCCGCGACCACCGAGCACGATGGCCGCCCGTTTGAGGCCGGCTTCCGTTGTCTCAACGCCAACGGTCTTGACGATCGCCAGTCCCGCATCGGCAAGCGCTGCCAGATCGCGCTCGATCAATGCCGTCCATTCGTCCGCCGGGACGAGGTGGGCCGCGAGCGGCGCAAACTCTTTAGCAATTGCGTCACGTGCTACCGCCTTGCCAGCCGCGGCGAGGCGCAACAGCACCATATCCCGCAACCGATCACGATCGAGCTTCGCCGTTTGGATGGCGGCGGGCAAAGAGCCAAGCCCACTGCCAGCGATGTCGAGAACGGCCGCGTCCATCCTGCCCTCCTTCGGCATTCGGGCGCACTTACGAATCGCGCCTACGTTGGAGAGCATTCAGGGACCGGCCGCGTTCCGCCAAGTGGCGCGGCTGACATATCCCCTGCCAAAGGCGACACGCTGATGTTGTTACGCGGCTCGGCCGACGTGTGGAGCGAGGTGTTACGCTGTCAATTGAACGTCGATGCTGCCGAGCCCATGCAACGTGCCGATGATCCTGGCGGGTGTGTCGACCCACTTGATGCCCATCCACGAGCCGGTCGTGACAATGGTATCAGCGTCCATACCGCCCCGCTTTGATACGGCGTGACCGACGATCCACGTCAGCAGACCAAGCAGGTCGGGCGCCGTGTGCCCGCCTGTGACATCGGCGATAACCGCACCATCGGCGGTGATCTCCGCGCGCAATGCCTTGGCGTCGATCGTGCGCCATCCCGTCACTTCGGGCCCGATAACCAGGCCGAGGTTGGTGCCGAAGTCGGCCAGGCGCAGATGTGCCGACGCAGCCATGCCCTCAACCAAACGCGACGCGCAGGTTTCAAGCGCTATGTGCGCCGAGGCAACCGCCGCCTCGACTTCGCTGCGGCTTGGCTTGGCACCGCCTGCCGGAAAACCATGGGCAAGCTTGAACGCGATTTCGAGCTCCACGCCGGTCGAGGCGCGGCCAGGAACGGGACCTGCACTATAGAGGTCGAAAATCGGTGCGCCATTGGGCGTGGACACTGGGTCTGCGGCGCCCACCTTCCAGCCCTGCACCTTGGCGGCGAGGCGTGCCGTAATGAAATCTTGTACCCGGTAGGCTTCATCGTCGGTTTGCGGTCCACGCGCGGGTGTTGGCACCAACGCCCCGCCTTTGGCGCGGGCTGCAAACAGGCTGGCTGCGAGAGCGTCAACGTCGGGGGTAGACAAGTCCGTCATCACACATGATCCGTGGTCGGCCAACGGACGGTCCATAGCACGAGCCCGCGCCCTGTCGCGTTGGCCTATCGTATAGGGCATGCACATGGCGACCCCAAAAAAGAGAGTACGGAGGTCTCGCTCTGTCGCAGATCAAGACGCACAGCCCTTTAGTCAGGGCTGTGCGTCTTATTAGGTTATGTTAGATTAGGTTATGTTATGTCAGGCCAGGACATCTCAAGCCGGGACTGTCACGACCTCGCCCTTGCGGACAGCAATGGCCAATTCGCCACGCTTGAGCCGCAGCGCATCCTCACCAAACAGGTCTCGGCGCCAGCCGCGCAACGCGGCAATGTCGGGTTCCCCATCGAGTGCGATCTGCTCGAGATCGTCCGTGGATGCGATGAGGCGCGGGGCCACCCGATGTCGCGCGGCAACAGCCTTCAGCATCACGCGCAAGAGCTCGACCAGGGCGGCTTTTTCGGGCGGCAAGGAGCCGCCATTCGAGATCTCGGGCAAAGTCTTGGGGTCGCGCTCTAGGCCGCGCTTGACAGCTTCGACGATCTCCTTTGCCCGCGCTGAGCGCGCGAAGCCGTCACTCAGCGTTCGCAAGCCTGCCAGCTGCGCCGTCTCGGTTGGCAGCTGGTTGGCAATATCATAGAGAGCTTCGTCGCGAATGACCCGGTTGCGCGGAACATTCTGTGCCTGCGCCTGGCGCTCGCGCCACGCCGCAAGTTCGATCAGGGCTGCCAGGCTCTTGCGCCCGCGAACCTTGATCTTGAGCCGCCGCCAGCTGTCTTCTGGCAGGGTCTCATAGCTCGAGGGATCGCTGAGGATGGCCAGTTCTTCGTCGAGCCACCGTGTGCGGTTGGTCTTCTCGATTTCGGCCGACAAAGATTTGTAGATCTTGCGCAGGTGCGTCACGTCGCCAAGCGCGTACACCAATTGCTTTTGCGACAATGGGCGCCGTGCCCAGTCCGTAAAGCGAGAACTCTTGTCGATATCAACGCCCGCGAGTTCCTTGGCCAGCGTGGCATAGCTGACGGCATCACCGAAGCCGCACACCATCGCGGCGACCTGCGTGTCGAACAGCGGCTTTGGGATGATGCCGGCCTGCACCTTGACGATTTCGACGTCCTGGCGCGCGGCGTGGAACACCTTGACCACACGCTCATCAGCCATCAGCTCATAGAATGGCTTCAAGTCGATGCCAGGCGCCAAGGGGTCGACAATCACCTCGTCATCCGGCCCGGCCATCTGGATGAGGCACAGGATCGGCCAGAATGTCGCCTCGCGCATGAATTCGGTATCGACCGTGACATACGGGTGTGCCGCTAAGCGCCGGCAGGCCGCGGTCAGGTCAGCAGTGGTGGTGATTAAGGTCATATCGCGGGACCTTAGACGACGATTCCCGGCTTGTCCCGTGGCTTGACCTGAAATTCCGAGGCGACACGGAAAATGCATAATGGCGGGGCCTAAGCAGACTTTCGTTGGTTGCCCAACGAATGCGTGCTTAGATTCCATGATTTCGCAGAGTTTTATCGCTGAACCGGGAGGACCACTTCAGCGCACTCTGCTTAGCGTGCCGGTGCTTGCCTCCGAGTGCCCTGAGACGGTAGCGCTAGTGCATGTCCGATCCCAATCTCCCCGTTTTGCAGACCATACGCGACTGGCTGCGGTTTGCTGTTTCGCGCTTCAACGAGGCGCAACTCACCTATGGCCACGGCACCGATGGCGCCTTGGACGAGGCGGCGTTCCTGATCCTTGAGACGCTGCATCTGCCCCACGACAGCCTGGAGCCGTGGCTTGACGCCCGCCTGACCATGCCCGAGCGGCTGAAGCTTGCCGACATCGTCGAAAAGCGGGTCGTGACGCGCAAGCCGGCGCCCTATCTGGTCAAGTGCGCCTGGATCGGCCCGTACAAATTCTATTGCGACGAGCGCGTCATCGTGCCCCGTTCGTTCCTTGGCGAGCTCATGGTTGCCGGTCTGGACGGCGTTTGGAGCCATGATGCTCAGCCGGCCTCGGTGCTGGATCTTTGTACCGGGTCTGGTTGCCTCGCCATCCTTGCGGCTCATATCTACCCGGAGGCCAGCGTCGACGCGGCCGACCTCTCGACCGATGCGCTAGCCGTCGCCCAGCGCAACGTCGCGCAGCACAAGCTTGGCGAGCGCGTGACCCTGCACGAGGGCGACCTGTTCGGCGCCATCGGCACGGCCACGTATGATCTCATCGTCAGCAACCCGCCTTATGTGACAGCCGCCGCTGTCGCGGCCTTTCCGCCAGAGTATGCCGCTGAACCCGCTATGGCCCACGACGGCGGCAAGGACGGCATGATGCTGGTGCGCCGCATCTTGTCGGAGGCAGCCAAGCATCTTACGCCCGACGGCGTGCTCGTCATGGAGATCGGCCAGGGCCGCGGCATCATTGAACGTGACTTCCCGGATCTGCCTTTTCTGTGGCTCGATACCGCCGAGAGCGAGGGCGAGGTGTTCGCGCTCTCAGCCTCAGCCTTGGTCCCCAAGCCCGCCAGGAACAAAGCGCGGGCTAAGCGCGCGCCATCGAATTGAAAACCGTTGGTAAACCTGCAGACGGTGTCACGCGTTGAGACGAGACGCGGATGTCGGGCCATGGCTCGGTACAATCCGCTGCCTGACGAACAAGGAAGAACGATAGTCATGACTGAGTCATATGCCGACCAAGGGCGAGCCGACGACAGTTGGCGCGCGCTCATGCGGCCGGCCACACTGCCAGTCCTCGTCGTGCTTCTGTGCGGCGTGCTGCTGCACTCGATGAACGTGCTGTTGTTGGCAACCATCATTCCGAGCATCGTTGCCGACATCCGCGGCGAAGACATGATCGCCTGGCCGACCACCGCCTACATCGCCTCGTCGATCATCGCGACGACGGTCGCTGGCCGTCTGATATCGCTGGTCGGCGCTGCCCGGATGTTTTGTGGCGCCGCCCTGGTGTTTGCTCTTGGCGCAATTGTCAGCGCCTTCTCGCCGACGATGTTGCAGGTCATCGCGGGGCGCTTTTTGCAGGGGTTTGGCGGCGGCCTGCTGTCCGCACTCGCCTATGTGCTGGCGCGGCAGGTGTTTCCCATCGTGCTGCTACCGCGGGTGTTCGCGCTGTTGACCAGTGTGTGGAGCGTCTCGGCGCTGATCGGGCCGCTGGTTGGCGGCATATTCGCGACCTACAGCAGCTGGCGCGCCGCGTTCATTGCGGTCGCCATGCTGGCTAGCACCATCGGCATCGTGGCGCTGCGGACGCTGCCGGCCAGCGTCGGCGGCAACAGCAGCACGCGGGCCGTGCCGGTCGGGTTGATTGCGCTGGTGGCTGCGGCAATCGCGCTCATGTCCATTTCCGCAATCGTCACCACGCTCGCCCTGAAGGCCGTGCTGATCGCCGCCTCGCTCGCGGCCATGATCGTCATGGTGCGTCTCAATGCACGATCGGCGGCGCCGCTTCTGCCCACGGATGCTTTTTCCGTTTGGTCATCGACCGGGCTCGGGCTCTGGATGGCGCTGCTGCTGTCGATCGCGTTCAGCCCGGTGCACATCTACGTGCCCGTTCTGTTGCAGAAGCTGCAGGGTTTCGTGCCGATCGCAGCGGGCTATGCCGTCGCTTGTGCCGCGGTGTCTTGGACCCTGGCGGCGCTGGTCACGGCGTCCGTGTCGCGCGCCAAGGCTGACCTGCTGCTGATGGCGGGACCGGTCGCTATTGCCACCGGTTTGCTGATGCTTGCGCTGACCCTCGCAACCGGACCGGTCGTGGTGATCATCCTGGCCCTGCTGCTCATTGGCACCGGTATGGGCACGACCTGGTCGTTCGTGGCGCAGCGCGTGATGGCAAAGCCGCGGGCCGGCGAGGGCGATATCGCCGCCTCGGCCGTTGCGACCATTCAACAGACGGGCTTTGGTCTGGGATCCGCGCTGTCAGGCATTGTCGCCAATCTCGCGGGCTTCACCATCGACGGCGGCCCAACAGGGCTTGCGGCGACGACGGTTGCAGTGCCGGTGGCCTTCGCAGGTGTGGCCATCGCGGCTGCCGTTTTGGGACGTTGGCTGTGCGCTGTGTCGGGCGGTGAGGGAGAGGCAGCGCCTTGACCTGTGGCGCGCCCTACCGCCGACCGTTGGTACTCAGTTGGCTGACGCTGCCGCCGACGATCGAGGCCTGATAGACTGCGCTTGCCAGCAGATCGTCCATCGGTTGCTGGGTGAACCAGGAGGCGTTCTCGGCCTGGTAGGCGGCGCTGCGCGGGATGGTGTTGGTGGCCAAGACAGGCAAGCCGGCTTCTCTGAACTTGGCCTCGGCGCCGCCGCTGAAGATGCCATGGGTTACGAGCACCGTCACGTCCTTGGCGCCGCGCTTTCTGAGCTCGGCCGCGACGCCGCGAATGGTGCCGCCTGTGTCGCACATGTCATCGTAGATGACGACGTGTTTGCCCTCGACAGGGCCGCCGATGACAGACACGACCTCGGATTTGTTGGCCTCGGGCCGGTTCTTTTCAAGAATGGCAACGGGCAAGTCACCCAGTTCAGCGGCAAAGCGCCGGGCGCGCACGACGCCGCCGAAATCAGGCGCGACGATCATCACATTGTGCAGCCCCGGAAAGCGCCGCCGGCAGGCCTCGGCATAGAGGCTGATGGTGGTCAGGTTATCGACGGGGATGGAGAAAAAGCCCTGCACGGCCTCGGCGTGCATGTCGAAGGTGATGACGCGTTCGATGCTGCGGTTCATCTCGATGACGTCTGCGACAACGCGCGCCGAGATCGGCACGCGCGGCTTGTCTTTCCGATCCTGGCGCAGATACGTCATGTACGGCAGCACCAGTGTAATGCCGTGCACGGAGGCGCGCCGCATGGCATCGTTGGCAAGCATCAACCGCACGAGCGCATCGTTGGGCGTTGGCGTCTGCATGGGGTGGAAAAAGAACACATGCTGGCGGCGCACCGTCTCGGGCAGGCGCGGCAGCACTTCGCCGTTGGCGAAATCTTGATACGCCATGCGGTGGTGTGGAAACTCGATACCTTCCTTGCGCTTGATGATCTCAAGCACACGAGCAGCGAGGTCCTCCATGCCGGGCGACGATACGACGACGTAAGGGCTCGGCTCGGTTTCGGACGCAGACATGTCGCGCTCTCCCTCGCGCGGCGCGGACGCGAGCCGCACCATTTGCGAGCCCGCTTTGCATGGGTGGCGGTGCGGGGCAAGCGCACGCCGGGCACAAGTGCCGTGCGTTATGGCCGGTTAGCCAGACTGGGAGATGCGCATTGATGCAATCAAAGGTTAAGGCATCGTCCAGTAGACTGACAGGCTCGGCAAGGCAATCGCATGAAGAAAACCTCGTCATTCCGCACAAGCGCGGCCGAAAGAGGCCGCGTTTGTGCGGGATGACGGTTCAAGCAATTGCCCTGACAGGCTCGGTTCAGTCTCTTGCTCCCGAGGCCGTCGGAGGTGGAAGATCTCGGTTTCAATTTGCGCTCGACAACTTGCGCCGCGGACGGTTTCTTGGAGTGAAGGATTTCGAACCGAAGCCGGACACTGTAGTGAGTGCGTCCCCCTTTTAAAACGTTTGGACACTCATGTCGTTCTCGATGGTTTCTATTCTGAAGCGGTCGCCCCCGTGGCTGGCCGCAGCACTGCTGGCAAGAACCTTCCAGAAGCGGTGCGGGCGGACCGTTCACCTGCGCTTCGAGCGTGGGCAGCCCTGGATCAGTGGTCAGCCCTGGATCATTCGGTATGAGCGACACAGCCATCGCATCGATCTCGTGGTGCCGCACACTGGCGAACGGCAGAGCAAGACGGAGTTGAAGCTTCTCTTGGCCCGTTTTCCCGTGTTGTTCGATCTTGTGGCGGCCACCTCAGACCGTGTCGGCCGAGTGTCGATAGACATTGGCGATGGCGACGGTGTCGCCGATGCGGACACTGTCATGCAATGTTCGTCATTGCCGGGCGCGTTGCTCGTGCCGGATTTCGAGTTTCTGAGTTCAAAGAGTTATGCCGCTGTCCGCGCGGCGGCGGTCGAGCGGCCTGCATGGCAGAACCGCGCGGCGACCATTGTCTGGCGTGGCTCGACAACGGGGCACGGGCGCTTTCCGAACGGGCCGGACGACCTTACAGCGGCCGGAGTCCTCCCGCGCATTCGGCTGGCTGCCATCGCCCGCGCGGTCCCCGACACCGACATCGGCGTGTCGGCCGTCGTCCAAAGCGTCGATCCCAACGGCGTGAGCCGAATGCTCGCCGCTGCGGGTGTGCTCAAGGGCGCACGGCCATCGTCGGCCTGGCTCGGCGACAAGTTCGCCGTCGACATCGACGGCAATACCAACGCCTGGTCGAACCTGTTCACGCGTCTGTTGTATGGCTGCTGCGTTCTCAAGGTGGCGTCACCGCTTGGCTATTGCCAATGGTACTATGATCGCCTCGAGCCTTGGGTCCATTTCGTTCCCGTCGCCGCCGATCTCTCCGATTTCGCCGAGCGGGTCGCCTGGTGCCGGTCGAACGATGACGCATGCGCGCGGATCGCCGCCGCCGGGCGCGACCTCGCGCTGTCACTCACGTTCGAGGACGAGGTTCGTGCCGCTGTTGCATCCATCGAGGCCCGCCTCGGCGCGGCGACCACGCGGCCAGCCATCGCTTAAAGAGTTTAATTGGCGGCGAAGTAGGCGTCGGCCCAGTTGCTGCTGACGCCTTCGGCACCGACCGCGTAGTTGCGCAGCTTCTTATTCGCAATCACCACCTCAAGCGGCGAGATCATGTCGACCGAGGGAATGTCGCGGTGCACGAGCTGCTGGAACTCCTTGAACAAGGCTTTGCGCTTCGCAACGTCGATCTCGACCGCAGCCGCTTCGAGAAGGCGATCGAGAGTGCCGAGATCATCAACAGCAGCGTACCCGGTAGACGTTGAAAAATCAGGTCCCGCACCGGCATGTTGTAGCGCGGGGAAAAGCCAAGACTGCCCTGCGCGAGTTGGCTGACGTAGGTCTTCAGCTGCGCGAGCACGGGCAGATTGAGCCCGAACCGCTCGCGCATCTGGCGCATGGTCTCTTCCGTCGCCGCACCCGACTCGCCCGCCATGACATCGACAGCATCACCCGGCGCAAGTTTGAGCAGGAAGAAGTTGAGCACGACGATCGCCAGGATGGTCGGGATCGCCGCCAGGATGTTGCGTCGCAGAGCGTAGAGAATGCGTCGACGCCGGTTCATCTGGCCACTCGGTTGATGCGGACGGCCGCACACGAGCGCAACCGAGCGTGAGCGAGACAATCACCGCGGTGGGGCGTGGTCAACCGGCGCGGCCTGCATTTCCCCCGCACTGGTGCGTGCGCCCCGCATTGACAGCCGCTCGTGATCTGTGTCCGTTTCAGTCAAAGGAGTTCGACGATGGCTGGCACGGCAGCACCGCACACCTGGAACACACGTGAGCGCATTCCGTATTGGTCGCGGGAGACGCGGCCCCGTTTCCAGTGGCCGGACGGCAAACGCATTGCCGTCTGGATCGTGCCCAATCTCGAATACTATGAGTATCTTCCGCAGCGTTACGATTTCCGCAATCAGTTCAGCCGCATCGCACATCCCGACATTATGCAGTGGGGCTTTCGGGACTATGGCAATCGCGTCGGCGTGTGGCGCATGGCGGAGGCGCTTGCCGAATATCCCGTGTAGATCACCGCCTCCACCAACTTCGCGATTTTTGAGCATTGTCCTGAGATCGCCGCTCTGGTGCGCGAGCGCCAGTGGGACGTCATGAGCCACGGCCTCTACAACACCCGCTATCTCGGCCGCTCTACTGAAGAGGAAGAACGCGCTGCCCACGCGCAGGATGTTGCGTGCCATCGCCGACGTCACCATCGACTACGGCTTGCGCAAGTATCACGCGTACGGTGCGTCCTCGACGCTGATCGACAGCCGCGACATGCGTGTGGTGCGGCGCGGATCCTGCCTGGATCTCATCACCGACATTTTGCACCGGCACTTCGGCATCGCGCTCGTTTCCTGAGTCAACAGCAGTGTGTGGACCACTGCCGCTCAGTCCGACACGCGCACGTACGCCGCTGTGGTTCGCCCCACGGCTCGTTCGCGATGCAACATATAGAGCCCGGAGCCGATGATCAGTGCAATGCCGGTCCAGCTCCACATATCCGGTCGCTCGCGGAAGATGATCAAGCTCGAGAGCGTTGCAAACAACATGTAGGTGTAGCGAAATGGCGACGTGACGGCGGTTGGCCCATGCCGCATTGCGATGATGATGAACACATATCCGCCAAGTACGGTTGCGGCGCATACAGCCATGATCATCACGTCGCGAAAGCTGAGCGCCACCCAGGAACGCTCAAACGGCGCCATGGCAAGGCCGATCAGCATACCGGCCACCGCGGACGCGGCTGTCAACAACGATGTCGGTATGTCTCTTGGCACCAGGCGCGTGACGAGATCGCGCGCCGCCACACACACCATGGACGCCAGAACCACCAGCGCCATGGGTTGGAACGCGCCGGTACCCGGCTTGATGATCATCAGCACGCCGATGAAGCCGACGGCGGCCGATGTCCACCGGCGCCAGCCCACGACTTCGCCGAGAAAAAGCGCGGCGCCAGCCATGACGATCAACGGTGTGAATTGACCGATGGCGGCCGTATCGGCGTAGTTCAGGTGCATGAGGCCCACAAAGAACAGCACCGAGCAGAGCGCTTCCATAGCCACGCGCACGCCAATCAAGGGTGTCAACAGGCGCGGCGTCATCGGGAGCACGTTGGTGTAGGCACACACAACGCCCACCATCAGCGTCGCCCAGATGCCGCGAACGAACAGCATCTCGCCGACCGGGATCTCTGAACCCAACAGCTTGAAGATGGTGTCACCGACATTGAAGCACAGCATCGCGACCGTCATGGCGCCAATGCCAATAAGAGCGTCACTCGTGGCTGGTCGCTTGTGGCTTGGCGTCTGCATGTGTGGATGTCCTGGAATGGCCGCGTGCACCGGCGCAGACACAACTTAAGCCCGCGTGTCGCCATGGGCGGAAACGTTGCGCATTGCCGCTTCGCGTCTGCGCACCTGTTCGCGGTGGAAGGTGTATAGACCCGCGCCGCACACAATGGCGATGCCAAGAAACGTCAGCGCGCCAGGCACCTCGCGCCAGATGAGAAAGCTGTAGGTGAGTGACCACAGCATGGCCGCATATCGAAAAGGTACGACGGCCGAAACCTCGCCCGCCCGTATCGAGATGACGACCAAGACCTGGCCCGTCATCATCAACATGGCTGGGAACGCCAGCCAGACCACATCAAGAGGCGCCGGCCAGATCCACATCTCAAAGGGCAGGAACAGCAAACTCGACAGCCCGATCGCCGCGGCCGAGATCGCGGCCAGCACGAAGGGTGAAAATCCCGGTGCCATTTTGCGCGTGATCATGTCGCGCGAAACCGAGAAGAAGACCGCAGCAAGGATCAACAAACTCGCCCACTGGAACGTCGCGCCGCCCGGCCGGATGATCAGCACGGCGCCGACAAGGCCCACAGCCGTCGCTGTCCAGCGGCGCCAGCCGACCTTCTCGCCAAGGAAAAATGCAGCCGCGGCCGTGATCACCAGCGGGTTGATCTGACCGATGGCGCCGACCTCGGCGAAGGGCAATCGCGTGAGGCCCGACTGAAACGAGCAGGACGCGCCAACCTCGCCGGCCGTGCGCCAACCGATCATGCGGGTCAAATGCCGGCGCACGTCGCCGAGCATGCCGGCCCGCCAGAGCAGGAGCCACGCCAGCAGCGTTCCGATGATGCCACGGATGAACATGGTCTCGCCGGTCGGCATGCGCGTGCCCATGATCTTCATGATCACATCGCCCGTCACGAACACGGCTGTGGCGGCCAGCATAGCGGCAATGCCCACCAGATTGTTCGGCGCGCGATCGCCCGTCCCGCGCAAAGCATCCGCGATTGGCCTGCTCAAGCGTCCGAAGAATTCCGCCACAACCCCGCCTCTGCCGGTCCTTGCCGTGCCGACGCCGCCTGCCCGTCAGTTGTCAATCGAGGTTTGCGTGGCATGATCCGGCGCGTCTTCGCAAGGAGGCGCGCGCATGGCTGTTGGGCGTCAGGCTTTGACTGGCGGTGTGCCGTGCGTGTGGAAACTCTCGATGGTTTTGAGGCCCCAGGCTTGGCCCTTTTTGCGCTCAGTCTCGGTCCACGTAACGGTCTGCCAGTCGGGATCGAGGATCAGGCGCGCGCCCGCGTTCGCCACCTCGACGCGATTGCCGGAGGGCTCATAGACGTAGAGGAAAAACGTCTGCTGGATCGCATGCTTGTGCGGCCCGGTCTCGATGAACACGCCATGCTCCAGGAACGTGTCGGCGGCTTCCAGCACATGCTCGCGTTGATCGACGGCGTAGGTGACGTGGTGGAACCGCCCCTTCGTGCCCGTGCCATCGCGCGTGTAGGCGACGTCGTAGCTCTTGTTGTTGTGCGTGAACCAGCAGCCGCCGACAGACCCGTTGTCGAGCACGATCTGCTCGGTCACGCGGCTGCCCATGGCTTTGGGCATGAAGTCTCTGATGGCGCCGACATCGACCGCCAGCAGATTGAAGTGATCAAGACGGCGCACGCCCGCGCCTCGCCGATGATTGCGCTGCGGTTGGTTTTTCAGCGCGGGCTTTTCGAGTGCGGGCGCCGCGTAGCGCTGGGTCTCGTAGTAGAGTTCGAACACGTGATCGTCGGGATCGCGGAAACGATAGCTGCGTCCATGGCCGAGATCGCCGTCGGTCCAACCGATGCCAAGACCTAATTTCTCGATGGCCCCAACCCGCCGCAGCAGCGCCTGCTCACTGATGCAGCGATATCCTACATGTGCCATGCCCGTCGTGTTTGACGCGGTCAGTTTCAAGGTGTGGAATTCGTAGTCGTCATAGGCGCGCAGATAGACCGAGTTGCCCTCGCGTCCGCTCTCCGTAAGGCCGAGCGAATTAACGAAGAAGTCGAGGCTTTTCTCCGGCTTGTCGGTCAGCAGTTCGACATGCCCGAGATGGGCGACGTCGAGGCAGGGTTCGATGGTCATTGCTGCATCTCACGTGGTGTCCCGCCACGTCGCATGCGGACGGCTGGTCTCGCAAGCCCGCAAGCCGACGGCCTAGCCACTGCGGCCACTAAGCCTTGACGATGTGTTTTCCGGTCACGCCGAACCTGTGGCAGACGTTGCGCGTGTCGACGACGAGCTTGGCATCGGTCGCGAGCAACCGATAATCGACGTCGTCGTGGTCCGTAGAAATCAAGACGGCATCGTAGAGACGCAGACTTTCGCGCGTCCAGGCGACGGATTTTCGTCCCAGCAAAGCAGGATGATCACGCATCACAGGGATCACCGGCACATAGGGGTCGTGATAGTCGACATTGGCGCCGGCCGCCTCCAACAACTCGATCAGCACCAGCGACGGGCTCTGGCGCATGTCGTCGACATTTTTCTTGTAGGCAGCCCCCGCGATCAGGATTTTCGAACCGTTCAGACCTCGCCCCGTCTGCGCGTCGAGCGCGATGCGCAATTCGTCGACGACGATGCGCGGCATGCCCGTGTTGATCTCGCCTGCCAGCTCGATGCAGCGGGTGGCGAAGTTATACTCGCGGGCCTTCCACGTGAGATAAAAGGGGTCGATGGGGATGCAGTGCCCACCGAGACCGGGCCCCGGATAGAACGGCATGAATCCGAACGGCTTGGTCTTGGCCGCGTCGATCACCTCCCAGATGTCGATGCCCATGCGCGCGTACACCTGCTTCAGCTCGTTGACGAGCGCGATGTTGACCGCGCGGAAGATGTTCTCGGTCAGTTTGACCGCCTCGGCCGTTTGCGACGACGACACAGGGATGACTTTGACCACCATGGCTTCGTAGAGAATCGTTGCCAGTTCGAGGGCAAGTGCATCCTCTGCGCCGACCACCTTTGGGATCGTTGCCGTGCCGAATTTGGGATTGCCGGGATCTTCGCGTTCCGGGGAATATGCGAGGAAGAAATCGCGTCCGCAGACGAGGCCGGATTCTTCGAGGATCGGGCGCAGGAGCTCATGGGTTGTACCGGGCCACGTGGTCGATTCAAGCACGATCAGTTGGCCTGGTCTCAGTCGGCGTGCAATATTGCGGCCGGTGGCCTCGACGAACGAGAGATCGGGTTCTCGATGCTTGGTCAGAGGTGTCGGCACGGCGATCAGGATCGCGTCAACTTCAGCCAGGCGCGAGAAATCACCTGTCGCATCGAACAGCCGACGTTCAATGGCAGAGGCGATTTCGCTGGCATCGACGTGCTTGATGCTGGTTTGGCCACGATTGAGAGTTGCGACCGTCTTGGGGTTGGTGTCGAAGCCGACGACCGCATGGCCGCCGCGGATGGCCGCAAGCGCCAAGGGGATGCCGACGTAGCCGAGGCCCATCACGCCGATCTTGCATGTCTGAGTGGCGATGCGTTGCTTCAATGCATCAAAATGTGGGTTGTGAGTCATGTGTCGCGAAGACGCTGCCTATCGTGAAATGCGCGAAATGAAAGCCAAATTATGTATGCGAAAGCATGGCTTGAGTGAGCATGAATGGTCGCGCGCGCGGCGCCTCCTGTCAACCGCAGCAGCGCACAGATTGCGAGCAGCCGACGTGATTTTGGGTGCCGGCCACGGCGGCATGATCAAAGTGCATCCACGTGTGGTTTTGGAGCGTCCCAAGGCAACGTGACTCTAAGCCGAAGTTCCCGGGAACTTCGGTCTAAGCCACTTCGTCCCGTGAACAGCGCTTACCCATCCGCCATCAGCAGGCACTTCAACACGCCATAGTCGTAGCGCCCTTCTAGGGCCGCGTGCGCAGGTCCGAGCTTGAGGCTATCGCGGGTGCCACAACTGTCGAAGGCCGCCCGAATTTCGTCGATTGCGCCGGCATCGAGATCCACGACCTCGTCGATTTCGACCAGGCCGGCTTCGATCGCCTCGGCGAAATGGCCGTAAACGGTCGATACCGTGATGCCACGCGCCGCCGCGATTTCTTCTACGCTTTTCTTTTCGATGTGCAGTGCCAGCGTCTGATTGACCGTCGCCGACAGGCGATTGTCCAGCAGCGGGTGCTTCTTGAACTTGGCGATCACCTCAAGCAGCGCCGCACCATAGCGCGCGACCTTGCGATCACCCATGCCGGAAATGCCGTGCAACTCACGCTCCGTCTTCGGCCGCTTGGCCGCGAGTTCCAGCAGCACGCTGTCGTGCGCAATGACATAGGGCGGAACGTTCGACTCGGCCGCCAACTGCTGGCGCAACGTACGCAAGGCCCCAAACAACGCCTCGTCGTTGGGCGGCACCGTCGGGCCGCCGCGCTTTTCCTTCTTCTTGGCCTCTTTCACCGCGCGCATCGACATCATCGCACGCCGCATGAGGAACGATTGCTCGCCCCGCAGCAGCGGCCGCGCGCGCTCGTTGACCAGCTGCAGCCCGCCGAATTCCATATCCTGCACCAGATATCCGCCGGTCACCAACTGGCGGAACACGCTCTTCCAGTCGTCGATGGTGAGATCCTTGCCGATGCCGAACACCTTCAGCTTATCGTGCCCGTTGCGCACGATGCGGTCGTCCCCACCACCGCGCAGCAGGTCGATCAGATAGGTCATGCCGAAGCGCTCGCCCGTGCGATAGGCAGCGGACAGAGCTTTCTGCGCGCTCTCCGTGCCGTCGACGCGCTCCGGCGGCTCGAGGCACGTGTCGCAGTTTCCGCACGGCTCGGTTTTGCCCTCGCCGAAATAGCCGAGCAGCAATTGGCGTCGGCATTGCGCCGTCTCGCACAGGCCGATCAGCGCATCGAGTTTCTGGCGCATGACCGCCTTGAACTGCTCGCTGCCATCGCTCTGCTCGTTCCAGCGGCGATAAGTGATCACGTCTTCAAGACCATAGCTCATCCACGCGTTGGCTGCGGCACCATCGCGTCCTGCGCGCCCCGTCTCCTGGTAATAACTCTCGATGGTCTTGGGCAGGTTCAGGTGCGCGACGAAGCGCACATCCGGCTTGTCGATGCCCATGCCAAAGGCGATGGTGGCGACGACGATGAGCCCGTCTTCCTTGAGGAACTTGGATTGTGCGCTCGCGCGCACTTTCTGGTCGAGACCGGCGTGATAGACGACGGCGCGACGGCCCTTTTTGTTGAGCCAATCCGCGGTCTCCTCGCACGACTTGCGCGAGAGGCAGTAGACAATGCCAGCATCCGTCTTGTGCTCTGTCTCAAGAAACTGAAGCAGTTTCTCGCGCGCAGATGCGCCACCGCCGCCCTCTGCGATGATGTAGCGGATGTTTGGCCGATCGAAGCTCGCAACGAATCGGTTGGCGTCTTCGAGGCGCAGTTCGGCAACGATTTCCTCGCGGGTTTTTTCATCCGCCGTCGCGGTCAGTGCGATGCGCGGCACGTTGGGAAAGCGTTCGGGCAGAATGCGCAGCTGGCGATACTCGGGGCGGAAATCGTGCCCCCACTGCGACACGCAGTGCGCTTCATCGATGGCGAACAGCGCGATGGTTGCATTCGACAGCAGCTCGAGCATACGATCCTGCACGAGGCGCTCGGGCGCGACGTAGAGCAGCTTCAACTCGCCGGATTTCAGCTGGCTTTCAACGTGCAGGGCTTCCTGCCACGACAACGTCGAGTTCAGAAACGCCGCAGTAACGCCAGCTTCGCGCAGCGCGTCGACCTGGTCCTTCATGAGTGCGATCAGCGGCGAAATGACCACCGCCGTGCCCTCGCGCACCAGCGCCGGCACTTGGTAGCAGAGCGACTTGCCACCGCCCGTCGGCATCAAGGCAAGGCAATCCTTGCCGTCCAGCAGGGTTTCGATGATCGCAGCCTGATGCAGACGAAACGCCTTGTAGCCGAAGGTATGCTCAAGCACCGCCTGCGCGCGCGCCATCGGTTCCGACAGATTGGACTCTGACAGATTGGACTCTGACAGATTGGAATCTGACAGATTGGACTCTGACAGAGCAGCCTCGGACACACGCGCCGTCGCAGGCGCGATCGGCGGCACATCACCGGGCTGCTCGCCAGCCATCACTCGAGCGATCGCGGCTCGCGCCATCGTGTTTGGCCCCGACCCCAGGTTATCCCGTTCGGCCGTCCCGTTTGCTGCGCATCCTGCAACATGCACTGCGCCTCAGCCGCACACCGCGCAAGCCCGCCATCCACAACGTGGCGCGGTGGGCCGCGACCATAGAGCCGCAGTCATAGTCCCACATGTCATGTCAGATATAGGGCTGCAGCATTTCGTCCTCGCGGATCCGCGTCAGCGCTTCATCCAGTTTGAGGCCGGTATCAAGCAGCCACCATTTGCCGGTGTGGCGGAAGAAATACAGGTTGTAGTCTTCTTTCTCGTAGTACTCCAAGCGCACGAACGGACTGTCGAACTCCTCGACCGGCTTGACCTTGGTCCCCGTCCGATACTTCTGAATGAAGCGGAAGTTCTTGCCGTGCCAGGAACCGACGATGTCATAGATGTAGTTGTGATCTGGCACCGGCTTCACCACGCCCAGGCGCGGCTTGAACACCTCGTCGATGATGCGCTGGCACTCACGCTCGATCACCGGCTTTGCCGTCTTGAAGTCCGCGATCCCCTCGGGATCGTGGACCCAGTGATAGCCTCTGCCTGCCATTTGATCCCCCTCACTTGGTCTCTGCCGTCTTCATCACGAAGGGATTGCCGGCGTTGCCGCCAAGGTTGATCCACACGGACTTGAACTGCAGGTATTCGTCGATCGCCGTCGCGCCGTTTTCGCGCCCCAGGCCCGAAGCCTTATAGCCGCCGAATGGCATGAGGGGCGAAACGGCACGGTATGTGTTCACCCACACGGTGCCGGCGCGAATGCGCTTGGCCATGTTGAGCGCGCGCGAGACCTTCTGCGTCCACACGCCCGAGCCGAGACCATAAATGACGTCGTTGGCGATTTCGACCGCGTGCTCTTCGTCCTTGAACGGAATGATCGACAGCACCGGCCCGAACACCTCTTCCTGCGCGATGCGCATCTTGTTGTTTACGCCCGTGAAGATCGTCGGCTTGACGAAGTATGTACCGCCACCTTCAGCCGCCGTTGCCGCGCCGCCGCCGAGCACGCACTTGGCGCCCTCGCCTTTGGCGATGTCGATATAGCCGAGGATCTTGCTGTATTGCGGCGGCGTCGTCACCGGCCCGACCTGCGTATCGAACTTGCTGGGATCGCCGAGCTTCGCGGTCTTGGCGAGCGCCAGCAGCTTCTCAACGAACTCGTCGTGGATGCTCTCCTGCAGCAACAGGCGCGAGCCGGCGATGCACGTCTGACCCGAGGCGGCGAAGATGCCAGACACAGCACCGTTGACCGCATCATCGAGGATCGCATCTTCAAACACGATGTTCGGAGACTTGCCGCCGAGTTCCAGCGACACTTTCTTGAATGTCTTGGCCGCGAGTTCGTTGACGCGTGATCCCGTTGCCGAACCACCCGTGAAGGCGACCTTGGCGACTTTCGGATGCGTCACCAGTGGCTCGCCGACAACGGCGCCATAGCCGGTGACGACATTGACCACGCCAGGCGGTACGCCCGCCGGCTCCAGCACGAGACGGCAGAACTCCAGCGTCGAGGCCGATGTAAACTCGCTCGGCTTGACGACGACCGTGTTGCCGGTCGCGAGCGCCGGCGCGAGCTTGTAGGCGAGCAGCAGCAGCGGCGAATTCCACGGCAGGATAAAGCTGCACACGCCCAGCGGCTCACGCAGCGTATAGCAAAAATGGTCGGGCTTATCGCTTGGCATGACCGAGCCCGTAATCTTGTCGGCGAGGCCCGCGTAGAAATAATACCACTCCGCCAGAAACTTGGTCTGGATCGACATCTCCGAGATCAGCTTGCCGTTGTCGCGCGTCTCGAGCTGGCCGAGATACTCCGCATGCTGCAGAGCAAGATCACCAATGCGCCGCAGCAGTTTCCCGCGCGCCGTCTGCGTCATGTTCGGCCACGGTCCCGTGGTGAACGCCGTGTGCGCTGCATCCACGGCGCGCTCGACATCGACGGCATCGCATTCAGGGATCTCGGCCCACGGCTCGGCGGTATACGGATTGAACGTCGCGTAGCGCTTGCCCGACGCCGCATCCTGCCACTTGCCGCCGATGTAGGTCTTGAACGTCTGGAGCTTGGTAGGAGCGTTGGCGTCTTGCATGGTGTCCTCGCGCGCTGGTTTGACGCCAGACGTAGCGGTGGCAACACGCCTTGACCAGCACATGCACGCGCACCGCCGTTGACCACACCGCATGGCTGGTCGAGAAAAGCGGTCAAACCGAAAAGATTTGCTGTTCAAGAAAAACAGCACCCGCGCGCCGATGCCTCAGCCCGCGACGGCAAATCCGCCAGCCGAGGCCGCACGCGGAATGAGCGCGATCGGCTTCAGCGGCGGCACGGCTGGGCCCGCTGCGGCCACCGCGTTACCATTCGCCGCCGGCTCGACCTGAGCCGTGCCATTGTGCACGTCGATCAGGCGCTTCTCCAGGAACGAAATGTCGTAGCCCGCCTCGGCGCAGGCCTTCATTACCTCAGCCGGCGGCTGATGGCGCGCGGCCGCGATCGCCCACGCCGCAGCTGTCCGCGCGCCCGAGTAGCAGCAAGCATAGATCGGCTTTGGCAACGCCGCGAGCGCCGTCGCAAAGGCGCTCAATGTCGCCGCATCGGGACGACGGCTTGGAATGGGCAGATGCTGGAACACGAGGCCGGATTTTTCGGCGATCGCCTTGGCGTCGCTCGACGACATCAACCGCTCGACCTCGCCGTCGGGCTGCGTGTTCAGCATGGAACGAAATCCCGCCTTGGCGAGAATATCGACTTGCTCAGCTGTCGGCACTTCGCCGACCGCGATCACATCGGACAATGCAACAGGCACCATAGCCACACGCCCTCGACACAGAACAGCTTACGCCCAACACAGCCTTCTTTCGCCGGACCAGCGCGCCAGCGCAAGACAGCCGATAGGTGCAAACAACTGTTTCGCCCGCGACGATATGGTTAACGCGCGCGGCCAACAAACAGCGGCGAAGCGGACGGATGCCCGGTTTCGATGGGCGGTCGGCGTGCAACGTTCGGCCTGTTGCTTCGATCAACGTGATCGAAACTCACCTGTTCCATGCACGGTCCGCCACCCGCCCTGCCGGATGCCGGGGTGTCTGAC
>JANMGQ010000096.1:0-19466 GCA_031374735.1 Hyphomicrobiaceae bacterium
TCCTGGCCGCTCGCAACGCCGCGCCGACACCGTTCGTGTGGACCAAGTCCGCCGACGTCATCTTGAACAAGGTCGATCGCGCCCGGGCAAAACTGAACGCTGTCAAAACTGGGAACCAAGCGTTAGAATCGGAACACTAGACGCCGCCCTCCGCACTCCATAGCAACAAAAACACGGCCCTAAGACTTGGCCAGAGTCCGTCATGAAACCCGTCGTCACACGTTTTGCCCCCTCGCCGACCGGCGCGCTGCACATCGGCGGCGCCCGTACCGCACTGTTCAACTGGCTCTACACCCGCCACACCGGCGGCAAGTTCCTGTTGCGCATCGAAGATACCGACCGCGAGCGCTCCAAGGACGAATACACGGCCGGCATCCTCGACAGCTTGAAGTGGATGGGTCTCGATTGGGATGGTGAGCCCGTATCGCAGTTTTCGCGCGTGAAGCGGCACCAGGAGGTGGCAGCGCAGTTGCTCGCCGAGGGCAAGGCGTATCGGTGCTATCTCACGCGGGAAGAGACCGACAAAATGCGTGAGGAGCTGGTGGCCAAGAAATTGCCCCAGGTCATCCTTTCGCCCTGGCGCGATGCCGACCCCGCAACGGCGCCGAAGGGCGGCAAGCCGTCCATCCGCCTGCGCGCGGCGCGCGAGGGCGAGACGCTGGTCAAGGATCTCGTGCAGGGCGACGTCGCGTTCCCCAACAAGGACCTCGATGATCTTATTATCGTGCGTTCCGATGGTATTCCGACGTATAACTTCGCCGTCGTGGTGGATGATCACGATATGGGCGTCACGCACATTGTGCGTGGGGCGGACCACCTGACCAACGCCGGGCGGCAAACGCAGGTCTATCAGGCTTGCGGCTGGGACATGCCAGCATTTGCCCACATCCCGCTTGTGCATGGGCCTGACGGGGCAAAACTGTCCAAACGCCACGGTGCCCAAGGTGCGCCTGAATTCCGCGCCATGGGCTATCTGCCGGCCGCCCTGCGCAACTATCTCGCGCGGTTGGCCTGGAGCCACGGCGACGACGAAATTTTTTCAACTGAACAAGCCATTGCCTGGTTCGACATCAAAGACGTCGGCAAATCGGCTGGCCGCTTCGACTATGTGAAGCTCGCAGACCTGAACGGCCACTATATCCGGGCGACGCCGAACGACGAACTGCTCGGCCACCTGGAACGCTGCCTGCCGGGGATCGTGCCGTATGCAGAGCTCGTTGCGGCGCTTGATCCGAAAGTGAAACCGGAATCGCGGCCGGATGTCATGTTGATGAAGGCCGTTAGCGAGTTCCGCCCTGACATCAAGACCGGCGCGGATCTGCTGGCGGCGTTCAAGACCATAGGCTGGGACAAGCTGGCCGCGGCCATGCCGAGCCTCAAGGAGCGCGCAAAGACCATGACCGAGATGGCGCAGGGCGCGCTATATCTCATCGCGGAGCGCCCCCTCAAGCTTGATGCCAAAGCAGCAGCCCTGGTCGATGCGGAGGCTAAAGCTGCACTCGCGGCATTGATCGCCAAGTTTGAGGCGGCCAACGACTGGAGCGCACCAGCGCTGGAGGCGATCGTGCGTCAGCACGCGGAAGACACCGGCGCCAAACTCGGCAAGCTCGCACAGCCGCTC
The DNA here is from genome assembly GCA_031374735.1 of Hyphomicrobiaceae bacterium. GTDB lineage: Bacteria > Pseudomonadota > Alphaproteobacteria > Rhizobiales > Hyphomicrobiaceae > JABFRJ01. The sequence continues at coordinate 1,622 of JANMGQ010000096.1, forward strand.
CGCGCCGCGCTCGCGGGGCGAGCTGTCTCGCCGCCGGTGTTCGACATGATGGCCGTGCTCGGGCGCGATGAAGCGCTGGCGCGGCTACGCGATCAGGCTTGAGGTGATCGACAACGTCGTTGATGGCTTGAAGTTCCACGCTTGATCCGGGGCCGCTGATGCCAACGAAACCCATCCTCGGCGCGGCCTTGATGACCGATGGCCTCGCGGCCAATCGCGCCTGGGTGCTGGACAAGCAGCGCGATCTTGAAATCCAGGACTTCTACGATGTCGACGTGATCGCAGGCGACTGGCGGCCGCTGGCCGATAAGATCAAAGCGCAGCTCGACGGCTACACGGGGCGGCTTGGCGTGCACGGGCCGTTCTATGGCTTCAACATCGCAACGTCCGATCACGACGTGCGCAAGGTCGTGCAGAAGCGGCTGCAGCAGGGTTTGGATATCTGCGGCGTCCTGGGCGCGACGCAACTGGTGGTGCACTCGCCGTTCACGACGTGGAACCACTACAACTTAGATGGCCGGCCCGGTGCGCGCGAAAAGCTGCTTGAGTACACGCATCTGGCGATGCGCGAGGTGGTAAAGCGCGCAGAGACGATGGGTGTTGTTATTGTCATAGAGAACATCGAGGACAACGATGCGCGCTCACGTGTAGAACTCGTGCGCTCGTTCGACAGCGACGCCGTTCGCGTGTCGCTCGACACAGGCCACGCCAACTATGCGCGCGGCGTGACCAACGGCCCGCCCGTCGATCATCATGTGCACGTTGCCGGCGACCTGCTGCATCACGTGCATCTGCAGGACACGGATGGGTATGCCGATCGCCATTGGCACCCGGGCGAGGGCAACATCGTGTGGCCGTTCCTGTTTGAGGCGCTTGCCCATTTGACCAGCAGGCCCCGGCTGATTCTCGAAGTCGATGATTTCATGGGCGTGCAGAATGGCTGGCGCCATCTCGCGGCCCTTGGATTGGCAGAATGATCGTGGGAGAGTGACGGCACTGGCGCCATTTTGGGCTCGGCTGCCCGTCTCCCATCCACACCTGTGAACACTGTCCCCCTCCCTGCGGCCGCGCGATCGGCTATAACGCGCCCATGGCGGGCTTTCGTCCGCGGGTTCAGGGAGACTTGCATCATGTTTTCGAGACGCGTTTTCGCGGCGGCAGTTGCTGCGTCCGGCTTGGCACTGTGCTTTGCAACCGAGAGTGCCAATGCCCAGGGCAAAACCAAGGTGGCGTTCGTCTACGTCGGGCCTATCGGCGATCACGGCTGGAGCTACCAGCATCACCAGGGCCTCGAGGCCGTAAAGAAAGAGTTCGGCGACAAGGTCGAGACGACGTTTGTCGAAAACGTGCCGGAGGGCCCAGACGCCGAGCGCGTCATCGACCAGTTGGCAAGCCAGGGCAACAAGCTGATCTTCGCGACCTCGTTCGGCTTCATGAACCCGACCATCAAGGTCGCCGCCAAGTATCCGGATGTGAAGTTCGAGCACATCAGCGGCTATAAGCGGGCCGACAACGTCGCAACCGCCAACATCCGTTACTACGAAGGCCGCTATGTCGCCGGCATTCTCGCAGCCAGGGCCTCCAAATCCGGCACGGTCGGCTATATCGCCTCGTTCCCGATTCCCGAGGTTGTGATGGGGATCAACGCCGCATACCTCGGAGCCAAGTCTGTCAACCCGAACGTCAAGTTCAAGATCGTCTGGGTTTCGACCTGGTTTGATCCAGGCAAAGAGGGCGACGCTGCCAAGGCTCTCGCCGATCAGGGCGCCGACGTGATCTTCCAGCACACCGACAGCCCGGCGGCCGTGAAATTTGCCGAAGAGCGCAAGATCTTCGCCATCGGCCAAGCCTCCGACATGAGCACGTTTGGCAAGACCGCCGTACTGACATCGTTGGTCAACAACTGGTCGCCGTACTATGTCCGCCGCGTGAAAGAAGCGATGGACGGCAGCTGGAAATCCGGCGACGTGTGGGCCGGCATCGGCTCGGGCATGCTGAACATAGCCGCCTACGGCCCAGGCGTTTCGGCTGACGCCAAAGCCGCAGCGGATGCCGCCAAGGACAAGCTTGCCAAGGGCGAGATGCATGTCTTCACGGGCCCACTCAACAAGCAGGACGGCACGCCGTTCCTCAAGGCCGGTGAGAAGATGGAGGACAAAGAGCTCTCGGGCATGACGTTCTATGTCCAGGGCATCGACGGCGCGTTGCCGAAATAACACCATCGGCTGGAACACCTGACTGGATAGCCCCCAAAACTGTCATGGCCGGCCTTGTGCCGGCCACCCATTCCTCAGCGCACTCGATAGCCTGGAGTTTGCTGAGAGATGTCAACAAATTCAAACGGTAAAGCTTGCTGGTGGATGGGTGGCCGGGACAAGCCCGGCCATGACAGTGGGAGGGCGAAGTCGTCAGTCAGAGACTTTGGCTGGTAGCAAAAGTCGCGGTCGACCGAATCACAGTGCGGTTTCTATGCACCAGGCGATCGCCCGTTCTTCCATCGCAGCGATGACTTTAGCCGTAGTCGCACCTCGATCTGCGGCGCTGACCTCGACAAAGTGTTCGAAGCTGATAGCTCTCGGGCCTGATTTGAACTGCCTGGGGGAATGGTCACCATGAGCGCAGAGCCATCCGTCGACGGCACAACGGGCGTGGATTGGCCAGTCGACTGGATCGAGCGGCTGACAGGCTGGGTCGCGATCCTTGGCGGCCTGCTCGCGCTTGCCGTCGCCTTCCTGGTGACCACCAGCATCACGATGCGCTGGCTGTTCAGCGCGCCGATCGATGGCGATTTTGAATTCGTGAAAATGGCGACGGCGGTCGCTGTGTTCGCCTATCTGCCTTACACGCAGGCGCGGCGCGGCAACATCATGGTCGACACCTTCACGGGCTGGCTGCCCGAGCGCGGGCGCAACTTTCTCGATGCCTTCTGGGACCTCGCCTACGCAGCTCTGATGGGTTTCATCGGCTACTGCCTCGTCAACGGGTCGCTCGAGGCGCTGAAAAGCGGCGAGACCACCATGCAGCGCCAGATCGTGCTGTGGCCGAGCATCGCGCTTGCAACCGCGCTGTGCATCCTGCTGGCCGTCATATCGATCGCCACGGCGCTCCGCCTCATCACCAAGAAAACCAGTCGGAGCCCGTCATGAGCGGCATGATGATTGCCCTGCTGGGCTTTGCCGTTATGCTTGGTCTGATGGTTCTGCGCGCGCCTATCGGCTTTGCCATGCTTGCTGTCGGTGCTGCGGGATATGCGTATCTGTCGAGCCCCATGGCCCTGTTCGGCTACATGAAGACAAACGCCTATCATCAGTTCGCCAATTACACGCTGTCGGTGATCCCTTTGTTCATTCTGATGGGCGCACTCGCGGAACGGGCGGGCATCGCGTCCGCCCTGTTCAAGGCCGCGGAGCGCGCCCTCGGGCGCTTCAAGGGCGGTCTCGCGATGGCCGTCATCGGCGCCTGCACGGCGTTCGGCGCCATCTGCGGCTCGTCGGTCGCGACCACGGCCACGTTCGGTCGCGCGGCTTTGCCGGAGCTGCTCAAATACAAGTACGACGGTGGCTTTGCGACCGGCACGATCGCCGTCGGTGGCACGCTCGGCATCCTCATTCCGCCGTCCGTGATCCTGGTCGTCTACGCCATCACGACCGAGCAGAACATCGCCAAGCTGTTCCAGGCGGCGCTCATCCCGGGCCTGCTGGCCGCCCTGTTTTACTGCATCACGATCGCCATCATGGTGCGCCGCAATCCGTCGCTCGCACCCGACGTGCAGCGCGTGGTGGTCGAGCCGCGCCCGCGGGCCTGGTGGCAATGGCTGGCGGCGGCTGTTGTGTTGAGTGTCGCAATGCGCCTGTTCTACGCCGAAGCCGCTCTGATCCAGAAGGCGTTCGCAACAAAAGGCTTCGGCGCGGCCGTCTCTGAAGCTTGGCCGCAGGCCTCGCTTCTATTGCTGGCCGTCATCTGCGTCGCCGTCGATGCGGCCGTCATGCCCGCGATCCTGGTCGCCATCGTTGTGGTCGGCGGCATCTACGGCGGCGTCTTCACGCCGACCGAGGGCGCCGCCGTCGGCGCCATCGCCATGCTGCTGATCGGCGCAGGGCAGCGCACACTCAGCTGGGACGACACGCTCGCCGCGATCAAGCAGACCGCGGAAACGTCAGGCATGATCTTCATCATCCTGCTGGGCGCGGAAGTGTTCGGCGCCTTCCTCGCACTCTCACGTCTGCCGTCGACAGCTGCTGAATGGATCGGCGGCTCGGGCCTCTCGCCGTACATGGTGCTGATCGCCATGCTGTCGTTTTACATCCTGCTCGGCGCGGTCATGGACGAACTCGCCATGATCCTGCTGACGCTGCCGGTGTTCTTCCCGGTCGTGCAGGCGTTGGATTTCGGCATGCCAGCAGACGAAGTGGCGATCTGGTTTGGCATTCTCGTGCTGATCGTGGTCGGCATTGGGCTGACCGCGCCGCCGATCGGCATGAACGTGTTCGTCATATCGTCGATCGCCAAGGCGGTGCCCATCACGTCGACCTATCGCGGCGTGCTGCCGTTCCTGGTCGCCGATGTCATCCGCCTCGCGCTGTGCCTCGCGCTGCCGTCGCTATCATTGTGGCTGGTGCGGGCGTTGAGTTGACGATGAAAAAAGGCCGGCCCCGGCAGGGCAATCGGGTGGAGTTCCCTCTCCCCGTTCTTCACCGGGAGAGGGATCAGATCAGCCTCTGGTGTTTCGCGCCGAACAGCTTATATTGCGTGGTGCAGGGCTGCAGGGTTCGTCGTCGCACATAGACCCGGGGACCTATAAATACCGCTAGGGAGCTGTCCCTGGCCGAGCCCGTGGGCTCGGACACACGGCGCCCACCTTACTTTTGTAGGGGCCACGCGGGATCAACAGCTTCACGGCTCAGGCGGCTCTGCACTTTCTTTGTGGCGCATGGCGACTCCCCTGCGGGGAGCCGGCCGCCATGCGCGGGACCGCTTGACGCGGGGCTGCATCATCTCAAGTTCGACCGACAAAGCCGCGCTGCGACGCCAGATGCGGGCCATTCGGTCCGCCATGCCGGCAGCTGAACGGCGGGATGGCGACTTGGCCCTGATCGCCTTGATCAATGGGCCGACTCCCGTGTGGGAGAACGCGGTCGTCAGTGGCTATCTGGCGATCGGCGATGAAATCAACCCTGCGCCGATGATGCAGGTCTTGCGCGATCGCTGGACGTGCCAGCTGTGTCTGCCGGTCATGACCGGCCGCGTTCAACCGCTGACGTTTCGGGCCTACGCGCCAGGTGATGAGCTGGCCACCGTGCAATGGGGCATCCGCGAGCCGACGAGCGATAAGCCGGTTCTGGTGCCCGACATTTTGCTGGTCCCGCTGCTGGCTGTTGACCGGGCAGGATATCGCCTCGGCTATGGCGGCGGCTATTATGACCGTACCCTGATGCGCCTGCGCACGATCAAGCCCGTGCAGGCGATTGGCCTCGCCTTTGACGCACAGGTCATCGACGCCGTGCCACACCTCGATTATGACGAACGTATTGATGCGGTGCTCACTCCTTCGGGCTATCGCGCCTTCCCGTCATGATCTCTTCGAAACCGGCCCGGCATGCGATTTCTTTTCCTTGGCGACGTCGTTGGTAAATCCGGCCGATCCGCCATCGCGCGCACGCTTCCGGGCCTGATCGACCGCTACAAGCTCGATTTCGTCGTTGTGAACGGTGAGAATGCGACCCACGGCTTCGGCATATCTGAAGATCATCTGTCGGGCCTGTTCGATGCCGGCGCCGATTGTGTCACCCTCGGCAACCACGCTTTCGACCACAAGGAGGCGCTGGTCTTCATTGGTCGTCAGCCACGGCTCGTGCGGCCTGTGAACCTGCCGAAAGGCACACCTGGCCGTGGCGGCGCGATGCTGCGGGCCAAGAACGGCGCCGACGTGCTGGTGCTGAATGCGCTTGGCCGGGTTTTCATGCTGGAAATGGATTGCCCGTTCCGGGCGCTCGATGCCGAAGTCACCGCTTGCAAGCTCAAGCAGGGTGCCGACGCGATCTTCGTCGACTTCCACGCCGAGGCAACGAGCGAAAAACAGTCGCTCGGCCACTTCCTCGATGGGCGCATTTCCGGTCTTGTCGGCACGCACACGCATACGCCCACGGCCGATTACCGCATCTTGAAGGGCGGCACGGCCTACATGACCGACGCCGGCATGAGCGGGTGCTATGACAGCGTCATCGGCATGGAATCCGAAGAGCCCGTGCAGCGCTTCCTGACACGCCTGCCGAAGGACCGCTTCCGCCCGGCCGAGGGCCCTGGAACCGTCTCTGGTCTTGCGATCGAAATCGACGACAAAAGCGGCCTTGCGACGTACGTCCACCCCTTGCGCATCGGCCCAGGATTGGCACCGAGCGAGCCGGCTGAGTGGGCGTAAGGCTTGTCACGACCGTTCAGGGGCGTTGGCAATTTGGGTTTCCGCAGTAGACGGACGCTCGCACTTTCGCCATAGTGTGCGAAAACAAAGTCTTAGTCGCGCCCCGGAGCCCCCACCCGAGCCGCATGTCGCAACTGGGGATGGGAGGTCCACATGGACATCGATCACAAAGCCGACGTCAAGAAGTACGCGCCGGGCGCCGATGCCAAGCACATCGACGGCATCATCAAGCACCTGGGCATCGCCATGAAGGGCACCGATAGCCAGTTGGTGGCATGCTCGTCCAAGGACGAGTTGGTGCGCGTGCGCGACAGCTGGTGCAAGAAGAAACTGGCATTGACCCAGCCGGACGCCGAACTCGACAAGGCGATCCATGACATCTGCGAGAAGATGAAGGGCGACAAGAACAAGTCGCGGGTGGCGTTTTATTACCTCCTCGCGGAGAAGTACGGCAAGCTTGCAGCGGTTCTGTAAAGCTCGGTCCATCTCGTGCAAACCCGTCGGGCAATGCCCGGCGGGCCACTATCGGCGGACTCCAGGGCTCTCGATCGGCAGATCGCCGCCACGCCAGGCGAGATACAGCTCGAGCGCCAGATACTCAGGCGATCCGAAATCCAATATCTCCGCGCGCACACCGAGACTGCACGCCCGCAGCCGGCGATGCAGCGAGCCAACCCCGCCCCAGTCCAGCCGATAGCCCGGCCAGCCATGGGAATGGCCTTGGCTGATGGTGTCGCCGCGCAACTTCCGACCGACGTTGTCGTCGTGACATTGGCTGCACGCAAGGTTCATCTGTCCCTGCCGTGCTTCCCAGAACGTCCGGCCTTGCTCAAAGAACGGCTTTGCAGGTCCATCGATAGCAACCGAGCGCGGCAAGCCGCGCGACTGTAGGGTGACAAAGGCCGTCAGGCGCAGCAGGTCCTGGCTCTCGTAGGCCAACGGCGCAGCACCCTGCCGATCTGTCCGGCAGGTTTGAATGCGGGCTTCGAGGTTGGTGAGTTTGCCCGAGCGCGTATCGACCGTGGGCAGGCGCGCGGCCACGCCCGTCATGGACGCCGCTGCTTCCCCGTGACAACTGGCGCAGGCTTTGCCGGACGTGCCGGCGGGTTGGACCCACAGTTTCGAGCCTTCCTCGACCCACAACATGCCGGGGTTGGCGCCGTCATCGGCTTGCAGCGACTGGGTCTGCGTGGATTGGAACTCTTTGCCGGGCTTCAGGCGTGAAGGGCGCTCTTGCGCGGACGTCGTGGCGCTGCACGCAACGGCTAGTGCAAGGAAAACCTTTGCAGTGCGCGCGATCTGGAAGCGACGTGTCACGGCAACGCTATCTCACCCGATAGGCACTCTTCTTGCGCCACTCCGACAAGAAGTAGGCGAGCGATTCATCCGGCCGGTCTGGCAACACGATCTGCACCGTCACGATCTGATCGCCCTGGGTGCCGCTGTTGGCATTGTTGACGCCCTTGCCCTTGATGCGGAAGGCGCGACCTGACGACGTGCTCTTTGGCAGCGTGAGTTGGACGCGGCCGTTGATGGTCGGCACCTCGATGCGGGCGCCAAGCACGGCCTCATCGATGGTGATGGGGAGATTGTAGAGGATATCATCGCCGTCCCGGCGGAATTCGGGATGCGCGCGCACCTTGATCTCGACCAGCGCATCGCCGTTCTCGCCACCGCGTTGGCCGGCGAGGCCCTTACCCTTCAGGCGCAGTGTCTGACCGTCCGAGACGCCCTCCGGCACCACCAGGTCGAGCACGCCGCCTTCCGGCAGGGTAACGCGTTTGCGCGAGCCGACAGCTGCCTCGAGGAAGTCGACCTCAAGCGAATAGCGGACATCTTGGCCGCGTGCCGGTTGCGGGCCCGGTTTGCCACGGCCGAACAGGTCGGTGAAAATGTCGCTGAAGCCGAAATCCTCGCCCCCTGGGCCGCCCGGCCCACTAGGTCGGCCGGCGGCACCAGCCCGGCTGTAGGCGCGGCGCGGCTCGCCGTCCGAATCGATAAGCCCGGCATCGAACTGGCGCTTCTTTTCGGCCTCCCCCAGGATTGCAAAGGCGCCATTGATGATCTTAAGGGCTTCTTCGGCTTGCGCCGTCTTGCTCGGGTTCAGATCGGGGTGGTTTTCCTTCGCAAGCTTGCGATAGGCACGACGGATCTCATCCTCGCTTGCACCGCGCGGAACGCCCAATACCTTGTAGGGATCTTCGGCCATAGGTTCTCACGGACCGCATCAATTCTCGGGTCTATATCATGCTTCGACCCTGAGGTGTGTAGAGGCAAGGCATCGCCAAGCGACAATTCTATGCGTCTGTCGCCACCCACTTGGCAGCTGGCTCCTGTGCAATGCCACTATTCAGCCGCAGACCGGCCGCACGTCCTCCGTAGTCGTCCTCTACAGCGTTCAGTGACATCAAGCGGGCGCTCGGGAGGGAGAGGTCGCAACACGGGATTGGGCACTTTGGAGCCTGCATGCGCTCGGCCACGGCGTCTGCACACAAGGCGACTGAAGATTCCTTCCCCGCCGTTAACACCCTCTTAACCATCGGGCTGGTAACTTTTGCGGCGAGAGGTGGACCCCATGTTGCGTATCGCGGGTTTGGGAGTGTTGTCGAGTTCTGTCACGCGCTACGGCGCGACGGGGCTCGCATTGGCGTTGGCTGCGGCGGGTGCTGGGTGCAGCACCGATTTCCGGCGGCTCGAACAACCACAAATGGGCCTCAACGAAGGCGGCCCGCGTCCATCCGAATCGATCCGTCGTGGTGTTGGTGCGCCAACCGGCAGCGATCAGGCGTGGAACGACTCAGGCCCGCGCGCGCCGTTGCCGCCACCTGTGACGGGCAACCAGCCGTCGTCTTTGCCGCCCGCCTCGAGCTTGCCGAACACGGCGGGGCTCTCGAAACCGTTCGATCGGCCTAAAGCGCCCGTCGCCGCAACGCCCGTGGGCGGCTCAAAAATTCCGACCTCCGGCAGTGTTGAGGTCCAGCAAGGCGATAGCCTGTTTTCGATCGCCAAACGTCACAACGTGTCGATTGCCGCTTTGATGGACGTCAACCAGCTCAAGTCGCCGAACTTGAAGCCGGGCCAGAAGCTTGCCCTGCCGGCGTCGCCCGGCGCGCGCAAGCCTGCCGTGCGGACCGAGACCAAGGTCGCATCGGCTGGTGGCGCCTTGCCGGCCATCGCGCCGGTTGTGACGCCTGCGCCAGCTATCCCGGCAGCACCAGCGCCGGCCGCTCCGGCACCGCTCGCCGCAGCGCCTGCAGCACCCGCTGGCGAGTGGGCTGGCAGCTACACGGTCAAATCGGGCGATAGCCTCTACAACGTGGCCCGCGCTCACAAGGTGCAGCTGGCTGAATTGCAGCGCGTGAATGGTATCGCCGACGCGACCAAGGTTCGCCCTGGCGCGGTCCTGAAGGTTCCTGGCGCGAGTGCGGTCAGCACGGCGGCGCCTGAGGTGCCGCGCGTGGTCGTGGCCGCAGCACCTGCCGCTGCCGCATCGGGTGTCGGCACAACGATGAGCCCGAAGATCATCAATGCCCAGCCGGCGGTCGTCGCCCCCGTAGCGCCGGCTCCGACTGAGCCGACGGTCGCCCCGGTGACACCGAAGATCGCGCCGCCTGCGGCCGAAAAGCCGCCGGTTGTGACTACAGCGGCCCCGTCCGCCGGTGCCGCGTCAGCCAACGCCAAATTCCGTTGGCCGGTGCAGGGCCAAGTGCTGAGCAGCTTTGGCAAGCGTCCTGACGGCACGCAGAACGATGGCATCGACATTGCCGTCCCCGCCGGCACGGATGTGCAAGCCGCCTCGGCTGGGACCGTTGCCTACGCCGGCAGCGAACTCAAAGGCTATGGCAACCTCATCCTGCTGCGCCACGACAATGGTTGGGTCTCGGCCTATGCCCACGCCAGCGAAATTCTGGTCAAGCGCGGCGACACCGTTACGCGTGGACAGCTGATCGCCAAGTCTGGCCAGACCGGCACCGTCAGCCAGCCGCAGCTGCACTTTGAATTGCGTCAGGGATCCAAGCCCGTCGACCCCATGCCGCACCTGCAGAAGTAATTCCGACCTGAAGTAACTCCGGCCGCGCGTGCCGGCCGGCTCGCGGTGACGCGTGTCGGCACGCGCAGACAAACCGCACGCGCAGACAAACAGTGGACCTTGGCGTTTGGGTCTGGAAGAGTGGAACACTCCTTCAGTCTGAACACCGGGGTCTTCGTCCATGTCGCAACGCTGCTATTGCCTGACCGGCCACCACCAGCCGCTTGAAATGCGCGACGGCGCCATCCCCGAGCCCAAGGACGGTGAGGTGCTAGTGCGCGTGACCGGCGCTGGCGTCTGCCACTCCGATATCCACATCTGGGAAGGCTACTACGACCTTGGCGGCGGCAAGAAGTTGTCGCTCAAGGACCGCGGCGTCGCGCTGCCGCTCACCATGGGCCACGAGATCGCCGGCGAGATCGTGAAAGCCGGGCCAAAGGCCACAAGCGCGACAATCGGTGCCTCAGTCGTCGTCTATCCCTGGATCGGCTGCGGTGAGTGTTCGGTGTGCAAGGCCGGCGACGAGAACATCTGCCTCAAGTTGCGCTCGCTCGGCGTGTTCCAGGATGGCGGCTATGCGCGCTACGTGATTGTGCCCAAGGCTGAGTATTGCGTCGATATCGCCGGCTTGGATGCGGCCGAAGCGGCGCCGCTCGCCTGCTCGGGCGTGACGACCTACAGCGCCCTGAAAAAGTTCGGCACACGTATCCAGCATGAGCCCGTCGTCATCATGGGGGCAGGCGGCCTTGGTCATATGGCGCTCAAGATTCTCGCGGCCATGGGCGGCAAGGGCGCGATTATGGTCGACATCGACAAGACCAAGCGCGAGGCAGCAGTCAAAGCTGGCGCGCTATCGGCCATCGACGGCAGCGCGGCGGACGCGGCGCAGCAGATTGTAGCGGCCACCGGCGGCGGACCGCGCATGGTGCTCGACCTCGTCGGCGCGGCCTCGACCGTCAACTTGGCACTGGCTGCGGCCACCCGCGGCACCGAGATTGTTGTTGTCGGTCTCTATGGCGGCGAGATCAACGTATCTGTGCCACTCTTCCCGATGCGACCGCTCGCCATTCGCGGCAGCTATGTTGGCAACCTCGCCGAGCTGACCGAGATCGTCGGCCTCGCCAAGAGCGGCAAGCTCAAGATGGTCGACGTCACGCGCCGCCCGCTGGATGAGGCCAATGCAGCACTGATGGATCTCAAGCACGGCAAGGTCGTCGGCCGCGTTGTGCTGGTCCCGTAAGGGGCCGTGTCAACTTGGCCGTAGAGCAGGTGGGGACACGAGGGCTGCAACCACAGAAACGATTGTCCGTGTCATGCCGTCAGCCCGTGCTGTGCAACACAGCGCGGGAGCCCATCGAGAGTTAGGGTCTGCTCATCGGAAACAGACATCCGGTTCTTATAGCAACGGCAAACCCCAGCACACACGGAGACCACAATGCGCACTCTGCTCTCGACCATCGCCCTCGCTCTGGCCCTCAGCGTCGGCTCCATCGGCACGGCGACTACGGCCGAAGCCGGATACTTCCGCTATGTCTACAAACCCTCTCATTGCTTCAACGTCATCAAGTACACCCATTGGGGCCCACGCCTGTTCTACGTCTGCCATTGATCCATCGCCCCCGCTCAGCAAGACATAATAGCGGCCCCATCTGATGATGGGGCCGCGATGCTACAAGTTGCGCCGCTTGCATGCGGGGCAGACCCGTGCTCGCATGTTACAAACCAATTCGCAGGAGCTTCGCATGCGCGCCGCCGTCATGACTGCCGTCAACAAACCCCTCGAAATTCTCGACCTCAAACAAGATGGCCCGAAGGCGGGCGAAGTGCGCGTGAAGACCAAGGCCGCCGGCGTGTGCATGAGTGACTGGCACATCATGATCGGCGATTGGCCCATGCCGATGCCCATGGTGCTAGGCCACGAGGCAGCCGGCATCGTCGAAGAGATCGGCCCGGGCGTGACCAACACAAAGGTCGGTGATCACGTGATCTTTTCGTTCAAGGAGAACTGCGGCCACTGCAGCTATTGCAGTAAGGGCCGTGTGATCTTGTGCAATGGCCGTGCTGCCGCGCCACGTGGGCGCATGTTCGATGGCACAGCGCGCATCACGCTCAATGGCGAGCCGATCAACCAGATGGCGCGCATTGGCACGTTCTCGGAGCATGTTGTCTGCGCGGCCGAAATGGTCGTTCCCGTGCGCAAGGATCTGCCGTGGGCGCACGCAGCGATCATCGGCTGCTCCGTTGCGACGGGTGTCGGCGCGGTCACGCGGCATGCCAACGTGGAAGCGGGCGCGACGGTTGCCATTGTCGGCTGCGGCGGCGTCGGCCTCAACGTGGTGCAGGGCGCTCGCCTTGCTGGCGCACGCACCATCATAGCCATCGACCTCTTGGACAACAAACTCGAGTACGCTAAGACATTCGGCGCAACCCACACCATCCACGCCAAGACGGCCGGCGACGTGGTCAAGGCCGTGAAGGCCATCACGGGCGGGCAAGGTGTCGACTACGCCTTCGACGCCATCGGCAGCCAGGTGACCGCCCAGCAGGTGATCGACATGATCGCGCCCGGCGGCCATGCAACGTTGGTCGGAATTCCCTCAGTCACGACCACGGCGACGTTCTCACCGTTCATGATGGTGTTCATGGAAAAGAAGCTGACCGGCAGCTTCTATGGCTCGGTGCGCCCGGCGGTGGATTTTCCGATCCTCGCGGACCTGTCGATGTCGAAGCGCCTCGACCTCGATAGCCTGATCAGCCGCACCTACAAGCTGGACGAAATCAACGACGGTTTCAAAAATTTGGCCTCGGGCACGGTTGCGCGCGGCGTCATCATGTTCGATTGAGGGCGCATGACCCTATCGATCATCGTCTGCATGGCGCGCAACGGCGTCATCGGCCGTACCGGCGGCATGCCCTGGCGCATGCCGTCCGATATGGCGCACTTCAAGGCGGTGACCATGGGCAAGCCCTGCATCATGGGCCGCAAGACGTTCGAGTCGCTCCGCGGCAAGCCGCTGCCGGGCCGCCCGCACATCGTGATCACGCGAGATGCTGAGCAGGCCGAGCGCATCAAGGGCGCGTTCGGTGCAGGTGCCCCGCCGTGCCACGTGGTCGATACTCTTGCTGCGGCGATCGACGTCGCGCAGACCTATGCCAGCCCGGAAACCATGGTCCTTGGCGGGGGCGAGATCTACGCCCAAGCTCTGCCGCTCGTGGGGCGCGTTTACCAGACGGTGCTTTCAGCCGATATTGACGGTGATACGCGTTTCCCAGGCCTTTCACCCGCCGAGTGGCGCGAGGTGACGCGCGCGCCCCTTGCCACAGGTCCGAAGGACGACTACGCGGCTGCTGTTATCGTCTTAGAGCGCAGATAGAGGAGCCGCGGCCCGCCGCGCGAATGCGTCCATGTCGAGATCAGCGACGTCGGGTGGCAGAACGGGCGGCAAGGCGTCATCGAGTGCCAAGGCGTCGTCCAAGGCACCGTCGCAGCGCATGCTGCGGGTAGCCGAACTGGTCCGCCACAAGCTCGCCGAGATGCTGTCGCGTGGCGAAATCCATGACGACGTGATCGCCGCCGCGGTCATCACCATACCCGAAGTGCGCCTGTCGCCAGATCTGAAACTTGCGACAGTCTACGTCATGCCACTCGGCGGCAAGGATATCGCGCCGGTGTTGGCCGCCCTTGAGAAAAACAAGGCCTATATCCGCCGCGAGATCGCACACACGCTGTCGCTCAAGTACGCGCCCGAATTGCGCTTTCGCAAAGACGAGAGCTTCGAGGAAGCCGACCGCATCGAGCGTCTGCTGGCCAGCCCCAAAGTGCGGCAGGATACGGCGAAGCCGACGGACGACGGCCAATCCTGAGCGAAGCGTGATCGCGCGACAGGCCTAATGTCCGCTGACGTTCGTCAGGTCAGGCCGCCGGCTGCGCTGATGCAGCTCGTGCGGCCTTGTTCAGCGATCGGCGCTTGAGGAAGAAGCCGATCAGGAGCAATGGGAGCCCGAACACAATCATGGGCGCGCCCATGTCGCGATAGGATTTGGTCGCGGCTTCGTAGGTTTTGACGCTGTTTTCATACAGCAGGATCGGCTTGTTCTGGCTCGACATGGCCATGATCGAGGTGCCGCCCTCGACTTCGGCTGTTACCGGCCGGCCCATGGCTCCCTCCAAGGCGTCCCGGCTCACCCAACCGCCATCGAGATTCAGTTTGCGTAGCTGGCCCTTCGCGTCGCGGATGCAGAGTTCGTAGACTGTGCTGGACGACCCAGTCACGCGGCCTCTCCGCGTCGGCGGGTGAGGCGCGACGTTTTGATGATGGTACCGAAAGATGCGGACATGACGTGCTCCCAAACGTCATGGCGATATGAGGTCGACGCTCGCTCGCTCAAAAAGGTTCATGCACGACATGTGCCGGCTGGGGCGGTGCGGCACATCAAGGCGTGCGCTGCAGCGGCAATCCGGACGGGCCGGAGTAGCGCCGGGTTGCGACGGTCTGGAACACACCGGTGGTGCCACGCTCGAACGATTTGGCGAACATGGCGAAGTAGATCAGCCAAAGACGCGTGCGGTCGCGGCCGGCGAGACGCTCGCCCTCGACGCGGCGGTCGTAAAGCCGCTTTTCCCAATGACGCAGCGTGATGGCGAAATGCTCGCGCATATTTTCGATGTCATGCACCTCGAAGCCATAGCGCTCCAGGTTGGTCGTCGACATACCGATGTGGTCGAGATCGCCGCCTGGGAAAATGTATCGGCGGATGACCTTCACATAGCTCGTTTCCTTGCGAAAATCTGCGGGATCGAGGGTCGCGCGGCGGGTCGAGGCCTGGTGCAGATAGGTGCCACGCGGCCGCAGCAGGCGATGTACGGTCTTGAAGTGCGCCTCGTGATTGTCGAGGCCGACGTGTTCAAACATCTCGATTTGGGAGATGCGGTCGTACTGGGCCTTGCCCTCGATACTGCGATAGTCGCGCAATTCCAGCGTCACCTTATCGGCGATGCCGAGGCGGGCGACCTTGGCCTCGCAAAAGGCGAGTTGCTCTTTCGACAGGGTGACACCGTGCACGGTGACGCCATATTTGGTCACGGCATGACAGATGAGCCCGCCCCAGCCGCAGCCGATGTCGAGCATGCGGTCACCCGGCGCGAGACGGAGCTTCTGGCAGATGCGATCGAGCTTCAACACCTGCGCGTCTTCAATGCTCATGCCCGGCTCAGCGAAGTAGCCGCACGAGTAGACCATTTCAGGGTCGAGAAAGAGCGCGTAAAAATCGTTCGAGACGTCGTAGTGGAACGAGATCATGGCCTGGTCGTCCCGGCCGGCCGATGGAGTCGCCGGTACAGTGTCATCGAACGACGGGGCCGTAGCCGCGGGTGCCTCTGTTTTGGCCGACCCAGCGCCGAGCAGGAACGGCCACGCCAGCGCCACTAGTTTTTTCCGATCCAGCGACCGGCCAAGCTGCAAAAGCTTGCCGTGATCCCACAGGTCTGCCGCCTGCAGTGGGCTGGCGCCGACGACATCAAGCTGACCCGCCGCAAACTGCTCATAAACGGTCATCAGGTTCGGCGACTTCAACAGGCGACGAAAGGCTGCGGCGGACCGGATACACAGACGCACATCGGAGCGCGCGTTGGGCCCGAGGGGCACTAGACTGCCGTCCCAAAGCTCCGCCGTCAGATTGGCCTCGGCCTTCGCCGCCATGTGCGCCAGTATCTCACGCGCGGCAGCAAGGCGTTTTTGATCTGACGGAAACATCAACGTTTTCACAATAGGAGCGAGGTCGGCAAGGCCAGCACGTTATCGCAGCATGTCCACCGTTAACACGCTCATCCCATGACCTCTAGGCGCTGCCCGATCTTGATCGTTGCACCTGGCGCCACATGCTCCGCCGCCTGGCCTATGTTCCCGCTCTCGATGCAAACGAACTCCGTCTGGCTCGGTGGCGGGACATCGCCCATGCCAGCGGCAGAGGCGCCAGGATTCCACACCACGGTCGAGCGCCCCGCCGTGCGCGTGACCAGGATACGGCGGGCGAGGACGGGATCGGTGAGGTTGCTTTTTGCGCTCGCCTCATCGAACAACGCCACAGTCTCGCGGGGTATCGTCATCGCTCCAAGCTGTTCCTTGGCGCGGCCATTATCGGTATTGTCCCGATACGTCGCGCCATCGAGGCCATCGATGGCAATGCGCGCCACGTCGCCAACCCGCACGTAGGTGTGCAAGGCTTGCGTGATGGTCAGCGGGGCCGCGCCGGTGTTCTTTGTCTCGAGTTGCATCGCAAGGGCATTGCCGATGGCGACCTGAAAGCGCACCTGTGCCGAGCCGGGCAGGTGTTCATGGCCGGGCGCGTCGGCGGGCAGAGCAAAAACCATGTGAACATCGTCGCCGGTCCGTCGCGCCTCGACGATGGACCACATGCAGTTGCGGGCATAGCCGTGCTGCGGTTTGCCAGGGTCGGCATGGGGCCCGAACCAAGGCCAGCAGATGGGCACGCCACCGCGGATCGCCTTGCCACCGCCGAGACGCGCGACGGGCGACATCCACAACACATCGTGCGTCTGGCCCGCGGGCTGCCAATGCAGCACCTGCGCACCCTGCAGCGCGATCGCGGCGTGGCCCGCGCGGGTTGCTATGTCGATCACCGTGCCGCCATCGCGCTCGGCGATCGAAACGCCATCGACTCCGGCGACTACCCTCATATCCGCTGATGACGCCGTGTCCATTTCAACCCTTCGCGTCGCTGATCGTCGGGCGGCCCACGGAGACATAGTGGAAACCGTGCCGCCGCATATCTTCGATCCGATAGATGTTGCGCAAGTCGACCACGATCGGCGACGTCAGCAATGATTTGATGCGTGCGAGATCGAGCGCACGAAACGCATCCCATTCGGTCGCAACCACCAGCGCGTCTGCGCCTTCGATACAGGCATAGGCGCTGGCGGCATACTCGATCTCGGGCAACACCGCGCGCGCCTGCTCCATCCCGACGGGGTCGAAGCCACGCACAGTGGCGCCGAGATCCTTGAGCGCCGTGACGAGCGCGATCGAGGGAGCTTCACGCATATCATCTGTGTTCGGCTTGAAGGTCAGGCCGAGCACGGCAATGGTCTTGCCGCGCACGTCGCCGCCAAGCGCGGTCAACACCTTGCGTGCCATACCGCGCTTGCGGTTGGTATTGATCGCATCCACCGTCTCGACGATGCGCGAGGCGACGCCGTGATCGTGGGCCGTCTGCAGCAGCGCGCGTGTGTCCTTTGGGAAGCAGGAGCCGCCATAGCCCGGGCCAGCATGCAGGAACTTCGACCCGATGCGGTTGTCCGACCCGATGCCGCGCGCCACCTCCTGCACGTCGACGCCAACCGCCTCACACAGGTCAGCCATTTCATTGATGAACGTGAT
>JANMGQ010000116.1:0-3248 GCA_031374735.1 Hyphomicrobiaceae bacterium
ACGCCACGTCCCGAACTCTATTACAACGATGCGGCGCAGGCTGACAGCAGCTCTCGCCCAGACGCTACCGAGATGTCCTTGCTGCCATGCCGCCACTGTGGTTTCGTCAAGGCCGCGCAGTTCATGACGCAGTAAGACTAATGGTAACCCGCTGACGCGGGCCCCACGGGGACGGAGACCAGCAGCGAGACGAGGCGAGCAAGTACGTGGTGAGCGACACCAGACAACCGCGTTGAGGCCATTGAGGCATCACAGCGTCGCACTTCGCAGCCGTAGCGCATTGCCGATGACGCTGACAGACGACAGCGCCATGGCCGTCGCCGCAATGATCGGCGACAGCAGGAGTCCAAACCACGGATACAGAACACCCGCTGCGATGGGCACGCCGACGGCGTTGTAGACAAACGCGAAGAACAGGTTCTGGCGAATGTTGGCCATTGTCGCGACCGAGAGCTGGCGCCCGCGCACAATACCCATCAGATCGCCCTTGATCAGCGTGACACCCGCGCTCTGCATGGCGACATCCGTGCCGGTGCCCATGGCGATCCCAACGTCCGCTGCTGCAAGTGCCGGCGCATCGTTGACGCCATCGCCCGCCATCGCAACCACGCGGCCCTCGGATTTCATCCGCTGTACGACGGCGGCCTTCTGGTCCGGCATCACGTCGGCCTCGACTTCGGTGATGCCGAGTTTGTCGGCGACTGCCTTGGCCGTCGTGGCGTTGTCGCCGGTCAACATCACGACGCGCAATCCAGCCGCTTGCAAGGCTGCAATCGCCGCCGGTGTCGTCGCCTTGATCGGATCGGCGACGGCAATAGCACCAGCAGCCTTGCCGTCGATGGCAACGAAAATAGCCGTGGCACCATCGTGGCGCAGTTGCTCGGCCTGTTCGACCAAGGCGCCAAGCGTGATCCCGGCGTCGCTCATGATCCGGGCATTGCCGATGACAAGCGTGCGCCCATCGACAGTGCCGGTAATACCTTTACCCGACGGCGCATCGAAGTTTTCGACCGATGCCAGCGTGACCTTTTGCTCACGCGCGGCGGCAACGATCGCGGCACCAAGCGGATGCTGGCTGTTGACCTCGAGACTGGCCGCCAAGCGCAGCAGATCAGCGTCGATGACATCGGGCGCGGTGCGAATGGCGACAACGTTCGGCTTGCCCTCGGTCAACGTGCCGGTCTTGTCGAGAATGATTGTATCGACCTTCTCGAACCGCTCCAGCGCTTCAGCGTTCCTGATCAGAATGCCCGACTGCGCGCCGCGTCCGACGCCGACCATGATCGACATCGGTGTCGCGAGACCGAGAGCGCACGGGCAGGCGATGATCAACACTGACACGGCGGCGATAAGTGCGAATGCGAACTGCGGTTCCGGTCCCCAGACGAACCAAACTGCAAACGCCAACACGGCCGCAGCGATAACCACAGGCACGAACCATCCGGAGACTTGGTCCGCCAGACGTTGGATCGGCGCACGACTGCGCTGTGCCTCCGAGACCATCTGCACGATCTTTGCGAGCAGCGTGTCGCGGCCAATCTTTTCGGCGCGCATGACGAAGCTGCCGGTCTGGTTCATGGTGCCGCCGACGACTTTCGCGTCAACCTCTTTGCTGACCGGCAGAGATTCCCCCGTCACCATCGATTCGTCGATCGTGCTGCGGCCATCTACAATCGCGCCATCGACAGGCACGCTTTCGCCTGGCCGCACGCGCAACCGATCGCCGACAACAACGGCATCGAGACTGACGTCTTCATCCGTGCCGTTTGACTTGATCCTGCGCGCCGTCTTGGGCGCAAGATTGAGCAGCGCCCGCACCGCGCCGCTGGTCTGGTCGCGGGCACGAAGTTCGAGCACCTGGCCCAGCAGGACCAGCACCGTTATGACAGCCGCCGCCTCGAAATAGACGGGCACCGCGCCGTCAGCGCCGCGCATGGACGGCGGAAAGACCCCCGGCAGCAGCGTGCCGACGATGCTGTAGATCCACGCAACACCGGTGCCCATCGCGATCAGCGTGAACATGTTGAGATTGCGTGTTTTGAGAGATGCCCACCCGCGTTCAAAAAACGGCCAGCCCGCCCAGAGCACGACGGGCGTCGCCAACACCAGCTGGATCCAGTTCGACGTCTGTTGTCCGAACCAACGATGCAAGCCGGTCAGATGCCCGCCCATTTCCAGCGCGAATACGGGCAGCGTCAAAGCCAGCGCGATCCAGAAGCGCCAGGTCATATCGGCGAGTTCGGCGTTCGGCAGCACTTCTGCCGTGACCGTTTCCGGCTCCAGCGCCATGCCGCAGATGGGGCAGGAGCCGGGCCCAGTCTGTCGGATCTCGGGATGCATCGGGCAGGTGTAGATTGCGCCCTCCGGGACCACGGCCGACGCAGTGGAAGATGCGCCGTGCTCAGTGTACTTCGGCGGTTCAGCAACGAACTTCGCCCGGCATCCGGCTGAACAGAAGAAATAGGTTTGGCCGCGGTGCTCCGCTGTGTGCGTGGCAGACTGCGGATCGACGTCCATGCCGCAGACGGGATCCTTCGCGTGTGTTGTTGCTGCGTGTGTCATTCACTCGGGCCTTTTGGACTGACTTCGTCCAAGCGGCGTTTTTCGGCCGCGACTTTCCGAGCCTCCCAGTTGGCCAGCAATTTGGGCGAGCTGCCGAAGACGCCATAAGCGTGCACAAGCAGGCCGATGCCCCAGCCCAGAAACGGCCATTGAACCCACCATCCGGGTCCGGTAGCAGCGTCGATGACAGCGAGGCCGCATATCACCAGGACGAAGATGCCCAGGTGGATGTCAAAGCTCTTGAGGGCGGCGACGCGTCGCTTCGCCAGTTTCAGGTTTATGTCCGACAACATTGCTTCACTCCATCGGCAACGGAAGAAATCTCGCTCCGGGTGACGAGCCGGGTGACGAGACACCTCCGCACCGCCTGTCATTTTTCGAACCGAGTGTCCTCGGCATGCTTCGGATAGGGAACCCTTTCGGCACATCGTGGATGACCGGATCGGGTTCACAGGCTTCTTCGCCCGCAGGCCGCTTGTCGGCTAGCATCGTGTTGACGCTTTCCGATTGGCGCTTCTTCAGCGACCTGCCCTGAAACTGACAATACTGCCTTCGGATCGTGGCCGCGATGCTCCCATTTCTGACCTTCATAAACGGCCTGGTGCAGGCGCGGGTAGGCGTCCGAATGCTCAAGTTGGCATCACCCTTTTTTCTTCAGCCACGCGTCGATCATCGCGATTTCCTTT
>JANMGQ010000117.1:0-3779 GCA_031374735.1 Hyphomicrobiaceae bacterium
ACGCCACGTCCCGAACTCTATTACAACGATGCGGCGCAGGCTGACAGCAGCTCTCGCCCAGACGCTACCGAGATGTCCTTGCTGCCATGCCGCCACTGTGGTTTCGTCAAGGCCGCGCAGTTCATGACGCAGTAAGACTAAGTCATTTGCCGCACCATGGGTGGCCGGCACGAAGGGCCGGCCATGACAGTGTTAAAGTGTGTGGGCGCGCTCTCGACGGCAGCACCTGGCCCGTCTCGACGACGCCCCTACGGTCGGTCTCTGACCACAGCGACGATTGAGATGATCACGCCCGCCCCTGCCTGTCTAGCGCACGACGGTCCGAGGGTCCGCTGTCGGAGGCGGACCGACCGCGCCTACTCTATAATCCCGCCACGGATGATGGCATCCAGCCGATGTCCGGCAGCTTTCTCTGCAAAGCCGCCATTGCAATCTTGGCCCGAACGATCATGCGACCAATGCGCTTGCGCAGCATTGGTCGCAATCACCGGCACCGCGGGCGATCGCGCTCGGTATGAGTTCGGGCGATGAGATCATGAACGGGCAAGACGGCGCGCCACGAGGTAGAACTGCAGGCGGTCGTCGAACTGAGGCACGCATCCAGAACGCCCCAGATCGCCGTTGCTGGCCATACGGCGGAGTGCAATGCTGGTTGATCGGCGGCAACGAACACTGAGCTGCTGCGGCGGTGCGCCGGTGGTCACATCCAGCGAGGTCGTTCCATGAAAATTGTTGCTAAGTTCACGACTAGCGACGGCAAAGTCACGACAGCGACGTTCGACCGGGCGACCGGCACAGTTGTCAGCGACGACGGCCGCAAAGGCACCTTCAAGCGCGAGGGCAACATCCTCAAGCTCTCGGGCGACCAGAGCATGACCCTGACCATGCAGGGCAACATTCCGGACCCGCCCACGGCGGGCTTCACGGCACCGTATACCCCGTCGATCGGTACGACGGGGACGATGACGATTGTCTCTGTCGGCTGAATGACGGATCGGCCGTGACGGAACCATTCGCCTCGGCGGGCAGGCCAATGGCCCGAGCACGAATGTCGCGGTCATCAAGTCGAGCAGTGCGGTTGGGTCGACTTGGGACTGCGCCAGCGCTTCCTGGCTTCGTGAATGCCGTTCTACGTCACGACCATGAACGGATGCAGCCGACCAGGCGTGCTGAAATCGCGCCCAAGCCGGCCGCCAGTTTACTTTAGCCCGAAGTTCCCGGCCACCATCAGGCAAAGCATGAGCGTTTTCAATCTGATGTGATTGAACCGCTTATGCCCGTACTGGCTACGCCCTGATCGCGCCGAGCAGATCGAGGGCACGCTGCTGTTTGGCGTTCGGCGTGGTCGTCAGCGTGAACGTCGCCTCGCCGGGGCGCGCGCTTGCGGGGCGCAGCGTGTTGCGCACGATCGTTGCGAGGTGACCGAGCACGCCTGCAAAGGTCGTGGCGGCCGTGCCGTCCGGCAGTGTGCGCGTATGCACTTTGTCGAGCGCGGCTTTCGAGCGCTTCGCCGGTGCGACAGGCGTTTTCGCGCGCTGCGCATCGGCGGGAATTTCATCCTTGAACGTTAGTTCCGCCCACGCCTCGATCATGTGCCATTGCACGTAATACGCCAGCATACTCAGGAACAGATGCGCTTTGACACGATCCTCCGTTCTGTGCCGGATCGGGCGCACGTGCAGATCGACGCCTTTCATGGTGCGGAACGCACGCTCGACATCTGCGAGTTTCTTGTAGTTCAGCACGGCCTGCTCTGAACTCATCGCGTCTGCCGCAACCGACGTGCGGATCACATATAGCCCGTCGAGCGCTGCTTCTTCTACGATGCGCGCGTCGGCGGTCACATAGTCGAAAGTATCGTCCGTGATCGTCAGATCGAAGTGCTTGGCGACCTTGTGCCGGCCGATCACCTTGCCGACGCGCACGCAGATCGCGGCGGAACCGGACAGTTTGCCAGCGGCGACCATCGCTTTGACCTTGTCGAGTTCGAGCGCTGTCGCGGCGAGCAGGTCCTTGCGCTTCTCCGCGCGACGCTTCGCCAGCGCCGGATTGCGACACGCGACAAGACGTTCACCAGGATAATCAGGGTGCGTCAGGCTCAGCAGATTGCGCTCGTCGAACAGATCAGGCTGCAGCGTCTTGTCGTCGACGAGCCCTGCAATGGCGCCGCTTTTCAGCGCCGTGATCCAATCGACACCGGTCATCATCTGCATTGCACTGATCTGCACGTTGGTGATCATGCCGCGGTCGCCGACCATGATCATTCTGTCGATGCCAAAGGCGTCTTTGGTCTTCTGAACCTGCGGCAGCAGCGTTTTCGGGTCGGCAACATTGCCGGCGAAGGCCGAGAGCGACACCGGGCAGCCGTGTTCGTTCGCGAGCAGGCCGTAGTTCACCTGGAGCGTGCCCGGCTTGCGATCGCGACTGTAGCCGCGCTGCGCGAGCGGGCACGTCTCGCCCTCGAAGTAACTCGACGTCAGATCGAACAGGACGAGCCCGCCGTCCGTCAAATGGCGCTTCGCAAGCCTTTTCTCGATCTTCGTCTGCCGCTCGAGCAACCAGTCCATCGTGTCGTAGAGTTCATCCTCATCGGCATCGGCGAGACGCAAATCCTCGACGAGTGTCGTGTCCGAGAGCGCCGGCAGCGTGGCGAGCTTGCTCGCCGTCGGCGCGACGATCCGACCGATGATCATCGCCATGACAAGGTCGCGACGGCGCGACGGCGCCGCATCGATCAAGCCTTCGAAACCGAGCCGGGTCATGGCCGTGCGCACGGCCTCGACGTGGCCATGATGCTTCGACTGCACGCACTCGAACCGACCCGCCGTCGGGCCGAGATCTTCGCCCTTCAGGACACGGCGGATCAACTCGATCTGTGCGTCAGGCAACGGCGTCAGATTGGCGAGCGTGCGCTTCTTGATGCGTTTCCCCTCGCGCACGCTTTCGCGCAGCAGATAGGTCGGGCGCGCCTTGCGATTGGGGATGGCGTCAATGTGCATGACGCCTTTGACCATGATTTGCACAGCATCAACATGAGTCGGAGCGTCGCACTCCATGGGTACAATCACCGCCGCCGAAAATCACGCAATCACATGATCCGCATCAAGAATGCGATGAGTGTTCGCCTTTCGGACCGGGGAACTTCGGTTTAGCTGTAGTGCACTGGGGGGCAAAATGAGCGCATTGGCGGAAGCCAGCCCCAGACGAACGAGTGACACACTTTTCAACGAGCCATGACGGGAGCAGTGAGCAGCACAGCCAGCCCGGAAACGCGTGCCGAAATCGGCTCGGTGCTCAAGTGGCCACGAAGTGCATTCTCGACGCGTGATCACAGCCGCGGTCGGTTGTCGCAGTATTCCACCGATTTCGTGGTAGCCAGGTGGTAGCCACGGCACCGCAGTGATGAGTTCCGATGGGGCAGTAGCCGTATAAATCTATGAAAAGATTGGTCGGAGCGAGAGGATTCGAACCTCCGACCCCTTGCTCCCGAAGCAAGTGCGCTACCAGGCTGCGCCACGCTCCGACCCGCGGGAATGCACACAGGTGGCCTCGCAGCACCCATGCCGATGCCCTTAGGCAACTTACGCCGTATAGCGGCCATCAGGATCGCCGGCAAGGGGCAATCGGGGCAATCGGGAACCCATGCTCCCCGGTTAACGACGGTCATCTTTGAGCGGTCGATTGCGGAGTGGATTGATTCCGTTTCTGTTCTTCCATTTTGCCGATTCAGCTATGTTTCACCCACGTGGTGCACGGAGGGATCGATGGCGGGACAACGG
>JANMGQ010000122.1:0-4939 GCA_031374735.1 Hyphomicrobiaceae bacterium
GTGGATGACGCCTGGTTCATCACTGACGTTGGCCCTTGGACCACTTTCGAAAAGGCCGTCGACCACTTCCTGAATCAAGATTCCGATGTCCAGATCCCACCAAGCAAACTTCCCCCAGCGCAAGAGGCCAAGGCAGTTACAAACGCCAAGTTGCAAGATGCGTTTCAAGCCTTGAAGTCGTCGATCGTCACGGTCACTCTCCGGCAACCGGACGAAAGCCTGGGCGACCGAGCGGAGTCAGGGTGCTTGAATACGAAGAAGGAAAGCGACTGAAGATCGAAGCGCCGCCGCTCGCGCTAGAGGAGCTCGCTGTTTGCAAAGTTCATGACACCAACGGGCACAGCGTTTCGAAGTAGCAATAAATTTTTAGCGCAAACGGTATTGCCCACTATCGGCGTTGCGTTATATTATTAGCGCACGGCTATGCCATTATGTGGGAGTGCGAACGAAACCAGCACACTGGCAAGGGAGAAACTGTTTATGCCTGATTCGTCTGATCTGAGTCGTCGCGAGCGGCAAATCATGGATGCTGTCTTTGCACTTGGCGAAGCGACCGTGAACAAAGTTGTCGAAACCATTCCGTCACCGCCGACGCCGATGGCTGTGCGCAGGATGATGCACATTCTGGAAGAGAAAGGGCATCTGCGACGGCGGGAAAGCGGTCGCGAGGTGGTCTATCTGCCTCGTCAGACCAAGGGCAAAGCGGGACGGCTCGCCTTCGAGCAAGTGCTGGAGACGTTCTTTGGTGGGTCTCTGGAAGAGGCACTCGCCGCTCACTTGCATTCGCGCAAGGATCAAGTGTCGGACGATGAGCGTCAACGGCTTATTGCGTTGATCGAACAAGCTCAGCAGGAGGGAAGATAACATGAATCGCACGATATTGACCGTAACCGGAATACTGAGCGCGTCGAGCTTGCTGCTGGTGGACTCCGCAGTCAAAGGGACGGTGCTGCTCTCGCTAGCGGCTATTGTGGCCTTGATCCTGAGACGTGACTCGGCGGCGACTCGACATCTTGTCTGGCTGCTGGCGATTGTCGCGATGCTGGTAGTGCCGGTGTTGTCGGCGATGTTGCCGCAATGGCGCGTGCTGCCGGCTTGGATGAATTCATCGAGGCCGGATGTCGTAGCTGTCAGCCCGCCATCAATCGCCGGGCCCACAAGTGGAATGATCGTAGCGCCGGAGAGGGCGGAACAATTTGAAGTGGAGCGGCCTAATACTTCCGTCGATCAACGATTCTCCGAGTATCCGGATTCGCAGCCCGCCTTGGCGGCAGCGGATCCAGCGCCGACGGTGTGGAGTTGGAACTGGATCAATGTGGTGCCGCTGGTATGGGTGATCGGTTTTGTTTTGCTCATGCTGCGGCTGTCGGCTGCGCGATGGATACTCTGGAATTCCGAACAGATCGCGACGGTCGTTGGTCGAGTTGCACCTCAACTCGACCGCGAGTCACAGCGAAACTTGAAAGGGGCGAAAGACCCCGTGGTCACCGCGATGGAAGCCATCTGCTCGCAACTTGGGATCGGTCGCCCAATTACCTTGCTGATTCACCCGCACAAGACGATTCCCGTTGTCTGGGGCATTCTGCGTTGTCGACTGATGCTCCCCGCTGCAGCGCGGCAGTGGAGCGACGAGCAATTGCAATCCGTGTTGCTACACGAACTGGCTCATATCAAACGTCGCGACACCCTCGTACAACTGCTCGCGCAGGTTGCGTGCGCTCTGCACTGGTTCAACCCGTTGGTATGGTTCGCCGCTTGGCGGCTGGATGTGGAGCGTGAACGGTCCTGCGACGATCTGGTGTTGGCGAGCGGCATAAAGCCGTCGGCCTATGCCGGGCATTTGCTCGACGTCGTCACGGGGCTTTCTCCAGCTCGTTGGACGCAATCCTGCGGTTTGGCGATGGCTCGCAAGTCGTCGCTCGAAGGTCGTCTGACCGCCGTACTCGGCAAGGATCTTAATCGTCGCGACGTGTCCGTGGCACTTGCGGGACTCGGCTTGGCCCTCTCTGTGGGTATCGCGGTGCCGATCGCCATGCTTCGCGCGGCGGACGAAAAGTGGAGCCCGCCGCAGGCCGCGCACATCGGCACGAACGAGTTTTCTGCCTACTGCGTCCACGACGGAAAGGACACGTCGTTTGTGATCGCTTACCAAGGATTTACTGAATCATCGTCGGCGCATGACTCGAATCCGACGACGCGCACCTGGACCGACAACGGCACGCTAACCGCAAAGAAACCCTGTATTGCGCTCGCGTTCCACCGTACACACACCGCGCCAGGCAAACTCAACATCACCATTACGCCCGCCGAAAGCCGTGATCTCAGCAAGCCCGCTCCGCCTCCGCGCGAGTTCGGACAGAAAGAATACGACCTCGCGAAGGGCCGCGTCTTTCTGCTCAGCGACGATGGTGCCGTGCGACAGCTCGACATCGCCGCTCCCGTCGTCACCGATCAGGAATCCGCAACGAAACTCGCCGCGATCATCGCCGCCATACCACCACAGGAACGCGAGGATGTGGCGCCGACGCCGAACCTCACCGGCAAACTCGCGCCGGAGACTGTTGCGAAACTGAATTGGGGCGAGCCGGTGAACGGCCTCCGCATGGCGCTTGCGTATCCGCCAGCACTCGACGACGCGCTGCTGGGCAAGGAGCCGTTCTTCCAGCTCGTCGTGCAAAACGTGTCGAAGAAAGAAGTTCATTTCATCGCGAGCGATGCTGCACCCAATCCTCGGAAAATACTTTTCGGCGAAGGGGAGCGCATCGTCCAGGAGCTCTCCGATGCGGAAGTGTCGGCGGCAGATTGGAAGCTGCAGCCTGGCCAGTGCGGCGTGCTCCGCCTGTTCACGAGGGAGGAGCGAGACAAAGACTACACGTTTCCAAGCTCAGCCATCGAAGGCGATCTGAGCAAGATTGGCCGCTACCATGCCGTCGCGGAAATGGAGATTGCGAAAGCACCAGCTGGCGCGTGGATCGGCAAGCTCGTCACCGGCCCGACGCGCGGCTCCGCAGACGTTGCAACAGCGCCGGCTCCGAAGCACAAGGACGCCCGTGCGTATTACGAAGTCTGGCAGCGCCACGCGAGGGCGAATGGCGATATTCCCGGTGCGATGGTCGGCGAACTGGCTTCGGCCGTGAAGACGTTCATCGGCTACAACCCGACTTGGGAGACGGTCCCAAAGCTCAACAAACTCCTGCCACGTTTGGACGCCACCCACGACTGGAAACCTGCTGATGCGATCACGTTGCTTGACGAAGTGGTGGGGATTCAGGATTCGCTGCTGAAGCCTGCTCCGTGGAAGGGAATAAGGCGTACGATTCGCAGCGGCGAAGCGCTGCCGAAAAAGTTCGCCGATGCAGCATGGGGCGAAGCACAACCCAGCGGACTGCGCGCAGCATGGGTGCTGGAGCCATCCGCCGCAGAGCATCGCATCGGAACGGCGCTCAAGGCGCGGTTGCTAGTACAGAATTCTGGTCCAGTTCCAGTGATGCTCCAAGTGCCGACGTGGCATCAAGGCGGAGTGAAGGCAAGCAACGGGACCAGCGCGGAAGTTAATGTCTCCAGTATGGATTGGACGACACATGCGATGCTCGTTAGCGTCCGCCTCGCGCCGGGTGAGTACATCGAAATCAACACGCCGGGGATCGGGCTGGGGCCGCGCGCGGGGATGGGGACGTGGGCCGGACCGCGCGTCGGCTCGAATGTACTCGCGAAGGCGGGCGACGAACTGACGCTCATGCACGGACTCGTGCCCCTCGACGGCAGCGAAGTTGGTGTCAGCCAAGACGACCCGCACGTCTCTGGGCCGGGCTGGTGGTTGGCGCACATTCAAACGCGGCTCAATCGCGAACTCCCGCTGCCCGCAGATGCCGCCGAGCGCACTCGCTTGCTCGACCGCGCGGTCCGCGAACTTTTCGCCACTGCCCCGTCCGCGGAGGAAACCGCCGTGTTCATCGCCGACAAAACGCCCGACGCTCTCGATGCGCTGGCCAAGCGGCTCGCCGCACGCGTGGATGTGGTGTCATTCAGCGGCAAGCTGCCGACCGCCCCAGCGAAGTTTCGCGTGCTCGCCGCCGATGCGGATGCCGACAAGCAACCGCGCGTCGTGCTCGGTCCCGGCGAGTATTCGCTACCCAGTGCGACGACGACGAGAGGCGATGCCACGTTGAAAATCATCGGTAAGCCGTTGGGCGACCGCCGGACGAACGATGCGCAGCTCATGTTCGAGGCGACGGAGTTTACGGGAGCACGCCCGCCAGACCCCCACAAACTCGAAGTCCCCGACGGCTGGGGCACGTGGGCCATCGTCTGCCGCCCGAGCGACGGATTCTTCTACCTGTTGCACAAAGGCGGCGTACGAAAGATTGACTTCAGCAAGCCGCGGGAAGTCACCGACACCCCGGTGAATGATCTCCCCGCCGAGTTTCGCGACGAAGTGAAACGCCAGCTCGAAATCGCCGCAGTCCCCGCCGAATCGCAGGCCCAGGTTTTTGAAAAGCCCGCGCCTCCCGCGGCGACGCCCGATGCGGCTGCCGGGAAGCCTGCAACCAAGCCGCCGCGTGCAAACATCATCAAGGTGCCCGATGCCCAATACGTGAAGTCCGGCACGCCGGCGGATAAGATGGACGGGCAAGGCATTGTTTGGAACGAGACGCAAAACGGTCTGTCGCTTGGCTACCGCATCAGCGGCGACGAGTGGCGTATCCTCGGCAAGAAGGTGAAGGTCGAGTTGTGGGTGCGGAATCCCGGCGACAAGGATGTGAAGTTCCAACTCAACATGCGTCCGGACATCGGAGTGCGTATTCAATTAAAGGTCCAGAACGGTACGGAGCAAGAGTCGTTTACCGTACCGAACGACGTTCCCCCTTTTGGCGAGCATCGATTCCTGCCGCCGGGCCATGCGCTCAAGGTGAAGGAATTCACCGTTTCGATGCTGTGG
>JANMGQ010000152.1:0-22522 GCA_031374735.1 Hyphomicrobiaceae bacterium
TCCCCCAAACTGTCATGGCCGGCCTTGTGCCGGCCACCCATTCCGCAACGCACGGAGCGGTTGCCATCACGTTGAGACGGCTCAACACTACAGATATCGTCGCGCTCGTTTCGCGATGGGTGGCCGGGACAAGCCCGGCCATGACAATGGGGGGACAGTTCATCAGTCACAAATTTTGGCCGCCGGTGTCAGACCCATCAGCGCGACCTGCGCACTCAATTCAGCCTGAACTCGCCATCGACGAGCCGCATCTCGGCCGGCTTGATGAGGGCCGCATGTGCCACCCGCACTTGAAACAGCGGACCTTCCAGGTTGCGGCGCCAGTAGTCGAGAAAGCCGAGCAGCTTGGGGAACTTTGGCGACAGATCGTAGTCCTGCCACACGAATGTCTGCAGCAAAGTCGGATGATCTGGCAGCCGATAGAGGATCTCAGCCGTCGTCAGGCTGAAGCCCGCGAGTTGCTCCAGGAAGGCTTTGTCGACAACGCGACCTGTCTTCGCAGGCACCACGTTGGGCTGCTTTGGCTTGCGTGTGCGATCGTTCATGATCCGTCCTCTAAGAGGCGGGGCATGACCAAGGATCCGAGATCAAAAAGTGCTGTCACGCACCGCCTGATCCGGTCGGTGGCCGTGCCGCCGCCCGCAGTGGTCTTTTGGATCGATCCGACTCAATTGTACGCAATTTTGCGCCAAAATGATAGCCGCAACAGGGCCGCAACAGCTCCCATTGTGTCAGCCAGCCTCACCGGCAACCAGAAAGCGGCCGATCGCATAGATCTGACACGCCGTGTCGGCGGCTTGACACTTGGTCAGTGCTGCCTCCGCTGCTGCCGCTTCGCTCACGGCGCCGCTGGCCGCGTGCCACGTGCCGCCTCGCCCCCGCGCGAGCGCTTGCCAGTCGCCGGCGGCGTAGTCCTGCGCCAGTCGCGCTCTTTCAGCAGCCGGAATAGCCTTGTCGGTGGCAATAACGAGGACGCCGATGATGCGTCGTGTTCTTGGCGGACGCGTCACGAGCTCGTCGCCAACAGCGTACAGAATGCAAGGGCTTGGCGCCGAGCCGACACCGGCGCCCGTGCCAGTTCCCCCGCCTCCACCGCCCCCGCCACTCGATGCTCGGGAGCCGCAGAACTCAAGGGTACGGCGGACCGCTTCGTCGTCGCTCACGCCATGCGACCAGGCACCCCACACGGCTTCTCCGCGCGTGCCGATGGCTATGGCCTTTGGCCCGCCATGCAGCGGGTAGTCTCGACCCAGGCGATTGCCCTGTTGCATGCGCAGAAGCGGTGGATCGTCGACGCCGAATTTCTGCCCGATGGGCCGGCGCGGCGCTTCGCTTTCAGGCGGCACCGGAAAGCGCGCCGGATCAGCCACAACACGATCGCCGATGGCGTAAAGGAAGCAACCACGCTGTCCGGGGCGGGTTGAGGATTCCCGGTTGCAATCCTCCTCAGCTGCCGTGGCGGCGTCCTGGTCGGTCGCCCTGTTGACAGCCATGCCGGTGGAGTCGCCGTCATTTGAAATGAAGAGCGCGCGGCGACCGCCAGCGTTCAGATAGCCGGCCCTTATCTTTTCGCGCCGCTCCCGTGTGATCAACGGCACCCGCGCCGGATCGAACTTTTCCCAGGCCTGCACACCTGTGGTCCGGTCGCGTCGCCCAAGCACCACACCGCCTGCGATCATCGCAACGCAGCCAAGCACAACAGCTGCAAGCGTCATTTTCGATGGTGGCCACCAACCGGCTGGCGTTGCACCGCGCGCCGGCAGCACCTGTGGTGCCGCGCCGGTCGGCGTGACGCGATAGGCATGCACGGGCTGCGCGATGTTCTTGAGATCTTGCAGCCCGAGATCATCGAATCCAAGACCGATCTTACTTTGCACGAGGTTGAGCACGTCGCGGGAGATGCAGACGCCACCTGGCGCCGCGAGCCCCTCCAGGCGCGCTGCGATGTTGACGCCGTCGCCAAGGAGATCGCCGTTGTCGGCAACAATCACATCTCCGATGGCGATGCCGATGCGCAGGCGAAGCCGACCTCGCCCCGGCTCGGCCCCATCGAGGGCATTGACCGCCTCCTGCACATCGATAGCGCACCGGACCGCGTTCACAGCACTGTCAAATTCGGCAAGGATCGCGTCGCCAGCGGTGTTGAAGACGCGGCCGGCCTGTTGCGACACGAGTTTGTGCATCAGCCGCGAAATCTCGGCATAGCGCCGGACGGTGCCTTCTTCATCAGCTGAAATGAGCGCGCTATAGCCCGCCACGTCGGACGCCAGGATAACGGCCAGTTTGCGCCGCAAATGTTCGCCAGCAATGGGCATGGACCCGCTCTCGATGGCCTCCACGATGTCGCGGTCACCCGCAGCGCACTCCCTAGCAGACTTTTCGGGCGCACTCATGGTGTCCTACCAGCTGGGTTTGTTTGACCACCATGCGCGGCTGCGACGCAAACGGCTGTCTCGGGCGGAACACCTGCGGCGACCTGCGTGGTGTTCCCGCTGGCGCGAGGTGTTAGCAGTCGAGCGCTGCGGGGGGCGGATGCTGCGTTTGCAAACGGTTTCGAGCTGGTTCGATGACGTCGGAGAGGGCGTGAAATCGCTTGCGCCCGATCGTCTGCCCTACGGCAAGCTTGGCCTCGCGCTCGGCCTTGGCCTGCTCGGCGGCTTTCTGTTTCAGTGGCTACGCTTGCCATTGCCTTGGATGCTCGGACCAATGACAGCCTGCACGCTCGGGGCCGTAGCACAGCTGCCGATTGCAGCACCTCAAGTCGTACGCCAGCCGATGTCTGCAATCATTGGTGTCTTGCTTGGCGCGACGTTCGGCCCCTCGGTGTTCACGCAGGTCGGCGCATGGGCCGCAACCATTTTCGGCCTCGTCGTCTTCATGCTCTGCTGTGGCATGTCGAGCATCTGGTATCTGCGCAAGTTCGGTGGCATCGACGCCCAAACCGCCTACTTCGCGGGCATGCCGGGTGGCCTGGCCGAGATGGTGATGCTCGGCGAAGAGCGCGGGGCGGACGAGAAGGCGATCGCGTTGATCCACGGCGCCCGCATCCTGATCGTCATCATGACGCTGCCGTTCATCATTCAATGGCTTGCCGGCGTCTCGATTGTGCGCGGAGCGAGCGCTGCGCCATCGATCTTCACATCACCTGCCGTCAGCGAGTTTCTGTTGCTTGGGTGCGCCTTGTCCGGGGCTCTGCTCGGTCATGTGTTGCAGCTACCAGCGCGAAATCTTCTCGGACCGATGCTGGTCAGCGGCGCAGTACACCTGACCGGGGTATCGGACTTCAAGCCGACGTTCGAAGTTGTGAATGCCGCTCAGCTTGTCATCGGCACGACAGTTGGCTGTCGTTTCGCGGGCATCGCACCCGGCATCATCCTGGCGCAGATGCGATTGTCGCTCGGTGCGACCGCAATCCTGCTGATGTGGACAGGTGTGTTTGCCTTTGTCATCTCACGGCTCACGACATTCGACATGACGACGGTGATGCTCGCCTATTCACCTGGAGGTCTTGCCGAGATGAGCCTCGTCGCCATGGCGCTGCAGGCAGAGGTGGCGTTCGTGGCGGCTCACCACTTGATCCGTGTCGTGCTCGTGATGCTGATGGCCGCGCCTGTCTTTGCGCTGTTGCAACGCTTCGGATATGCGAAGCCCTGAAAGCCGCTATATGTTGCGCTGGGCAATGGCCCCGGAATCTGCTATTTCGTGCAGCAATGCCATGGTCGCAGCAGCTGGCAACGCAAACGGATCCAACTCGGCTTTCTCGGAGTATTTCAAGAGCAAGGCTGAGTTGACCGATGCCATGTTGACCTGGCCCATAGTCCAGTTGCCGAAACGGCGTTCGGTGATTTCCTCAAACAACAGGATCTCAACGGCTGAGTTGCGCTCGTCTTTGACGATCTCGGACAGCAGGGCACAGACCTCGCGT
Organism: Hyphomicrobiaceae bacterium; assembly: GCA_031374735.1. GTDB lineage: Bacteria > Pseudomonadota > Alphaproteobacteria > Rhizobiales > Hyphomicrobiaceae > JABFRJ01. The sequence continues at coordinate 3,926 of JANMGQ010000152.1, forward strand.
CGACCGCCTTCGATCGCCTGAACGAAGATGCCGTTCGCGTAACACAACATGCCGGTGATGCCACGTTTTGGATTGTTTTTCCGCGACTGTTTCAAGATGGCGTCGAGCGCACCGTCACCGACAACTTTTGTGGCGCGGCTGGCGTAAAGACAACGGACGAGCATGTAGGTCAGCCTTTTGGCGCAATGAGCGCTAGGAATTCACGGCGCAAGGCGGCGTTCTTCAGGAATGAGCCACGCATGACGCTGTTGATCATCTTGGCACCGGTGTCTTTCACGCCGCGCCAATGCATGCAGAAATGATCAGCCTCCATGACGATCGCAAGACCGTCCGGCTTGACCATATCCATCAGCACCTCGGCGAGTTGCGAGATGGCTTCTTCCTGAATTTGCGGGCGTGACATGATCCATTCAGCAAGGCGCGAATACTTCGACAAGCCGATTAGATTTGAATGCTGGTTCGGCATCACGCCGACCCATATGCGGCCCATGATCGGGCAGAAGTGATGGCTGCAGGCGCTGCGGACCGTGATGGGTCCGACAATCATCAGCTCATTCAAGCTTGATGCGTTCGGGAACTCGGTGACCGGCGGTGCCGCGACGAATCGACCGCGGAACACCTCATTGACGTACATCTTGGCAACGCGACGCGCGGTGTCTTGGGTGTTGTGATCATTCTCGATGTCAATCACAAGACTTTCGAGCACCGCCCGCATCTTGTCGGCGACCTCGTTCTGCAACGCCTCAAGGTCTCCGGGCTCAATGGCGGCGGAGATATTGTCGTTGGCATGAAATTTCAGATTGTTACGACGCAGGCGGTCACGAATGCGTCGGGACACGGGTTCAAGATCCGGCGGCTTGTCTAGGGAATCTGTCACGTGGGCGCTTTCACATCTATTGCGGAACCGTCTACGCCAAGCCTCATCGACTGGACCACAAGGCGCTGCCTCACACAAAAGGAAGACCCGGATGCAGCGGCCGCACCCGGGTTATAGCATAGCGCAGATCGAAGTCCTGCAGACGGTATTGTTAGATCGCAAAATCCGCGATCTTTGCGCCCTTATTCAGCTTCGCGGCAAGCCAGCGCGGCTGGCGACCGCGACCGGTCCAGGTCTCGCTGCGATTGTCAGGGTTCATGTATTTGACGGCGACCTTGCCGCCACGACCGGCGCCACGACCTTTGCCGATGCCGTACAATTCAGGAACAGAGACGCCGTGGCGCTTTGCAAGTTCTTCAATCTTGGTCTTCAGCTCCGCGCGATCCTGTTCCTGAACACGGATAATGGCGGCCCCCACTTTGGCTTCCAGGTCGCGCAGTTCCTTCAGGCTCATCTTGTCGACATTCACGGCCATTTTTCGTCTCGCTGATGTTGGGTTGGATCCGGATATTCCCGAGTAGCGCTATTTGGCGACGCATTCAACTCCGAAATTCGATTCTTATTGATATTTCAGCTCCCGTGACATTTGGATAATTCAGATTCGGTAAACGAGACGTTGATAACGGGCAAGTGAGCCGCGACGCCTCAGCCTTGGATGGAAAAGCCACCATCGACCGGAATCGCAGTACCCGATACGAAATCAGAGGCCGGGGACGACAGAAACACAGCAATTCCGCCAAAATCCCCGGGGCCTCCCCACCGGCCGGCAGGCGTCCGCGCCAGGACCTTATCATGAAGCCCGTCAACTTGTTGGCGCGCGGCCCGCGTCAGGTCAGTATCAATCCAACCCGGCAGAACGGCATTGACCTGAATGTTGTCCTTTGCCCACGCCGTCGCCAGGGACTTCGTCAACTGCACGATCGCACCTTTTGAAGCGGCATAGGCCGGCGCAAAGGACGCGCCGAAGATAGACATCATGGAGCCGATATTGATGATTTTTCCGCTGCCCGCTGCCTTCATCAGCGGATAGACCGCCTGTGCGCAATAGAAGGCGCCGTCGAGATTTATTGCCAGCACCTGGCGCCATTCTGCGGGCGAGTAGTCTTGTGGTTGCTTGCGGATGTTTATGCCGGCATTGTTGACGAGAATGTCGATCCGACCAGAGACCTTCATCGCCCACGTGATCATTTCGGTGCAACTTGCGGAATCGGCAACGTCGACGGTGAGTGTCGTGATGCGTGTCCCAAAGCGAGACAGATCTTTTGCTGCAGCCGAGGACTTCGCCAAATCGCGTGCTGCAATGACAATATCGGCGCCCGCCGCAGCGAGCCCCTCAGCCATGCCAAGACCAATCCCGCCATTGCCACCGGTGATGACGGCGACTTTACCTGCAAGCGAGAATGGGGTTGTCATGGGCTCACGCGAAACGACGCCGATCGAGACGCGCCGCGTGCCTCATGTCCAAAGCCGCGTCAAGAGGTTTACACTTTCTGTTACAATCGGCCGGCGCCGTACTTACGCGCCGATCGGATTTTTCCGCAATTCACGAAGCCGCTCGAGAATGCCCTGCAAAATGATGACGGCTGCCACCATATCGATTTTCTCGGCGCGCTTTGCGCGCGACGCATCGGCCTCCAGCAGGGCGCGCTCGGCCGCAACGGTCGACAGCCGTTCGTCCCAAAGCAGAATGGGATGATCAACCACCGCGGCGAGGCTGCGAGCAAATGCAGCCGAGGCCTGTGCGCGTGGTCCTTTCGTGCCGTCCATGTTGATTGGATGGCCGATGACATATGCCACCACTTCACACTTTGCGGCGAGCGGCAGCAGGCTTTCCAGATCTTTCGTCAGCTTCTTGCGCCACAGCGTTTCCAGGCCCGATGCCAGCAGACGCGTGCGATCAGATAGCGCAAGACCGAGTGTTTTTGTTCCAACATCGATCGCCATGACCACGCCCGTGGTCGGTAACGCCGCGGCAAACCCGGCAAGATCGTGAAAGTCTCGTTTCGTCGTCATTCCCAGATATCCAAGGCGTCCAATGCTCATCATCGCCGCAGCAGGATTTCTATGCACCCCAGCGCCCGGACGCGATATGACTATCTTCGACGTCCGCGCTTGCTTCGAGAGAGCCTATGCCGGCCATTCCCCAGTTCGATATCGACCCGCAGTCGTTTTGGGCAGATCCCTATCCAGCCTATGCGCGCCTGCGGCGCGACGCGCCGGTGGCGTTCGTGCCTCAACTGGGTGCCGTTCTGCTGTCGCGACGGGCGGATGTGTTTCATTGGGAAAAAGACGTCGACACGTTCTCGTCCGACCAGCCTGGTGGCCTCATGAACCGGCTGATGGGCCAGAACATGATGCGCAAGGATGGCGACGCGCACATGACCGAGCGCAAGGTGTATTTCCAAGCCATCGCCCCTCGCGTTGTCGCCGAGATCTGGTCGCACCGCTTTAAGTGCCATTGCGACGCGCTGCTCGACGCGCTTGCGTCGAAAGGTGCCGCCGACTTGGTCACAGAGTTCGCCGGCCCTTTCTCTGGTGAATGCCTGAAAGCCCTCACCGGGCTGACGAACGTTGCCCACGCCGATATGGACGCGTGGTCACAGGCCTTGATCGAGGGTGTTTCAAACTACGTCGGCGACCCCGCCATCGAGGCCCGCTGCCGCGCAGCCGCACAGGCCATAGATGCGGCCATCGACGATATGCTGCCGGTTATCCGCATATCGCCCGATGTCTCGTTGCTGAGCGTGATGGTCCACGGCGGCATGCCCGACGATCAGGTGCGCGCCAACATCAAGCTCACCATCAGTGGCGGCCAGAATGAGCCGCGCAAAGCTATTGCCGGCTGCATCTGGGCTTTGTTGACACACGAGGATCAGCTGGCCGACGTACTGGCCGGACGCTTGAGTTGGCAGCAGGTGCTTGCCGAGTTCCTGCGCTGGCTCTCGCCCATCGGGATGTCACCGCGGCGGATTGCCAAACCGGTCGAGATTGCCGGCGTGTGTTTGGCGCCGGAAACACGCGCCTGCCTCATGTTCGCTGCCGCGAATCACGACGAGAGCTGCTTCGAGGCGCCGGAGCGCTTTGTGGTTGGCCGCGACACGACGAAAGCGATAGCATTTGGTGCGGGGCCACACTTCTGCGCCGGCGCCTGGGCCGCACGCGCCATGATCGCGGACGTGGCCCTGCCTGCGGTGTTTCGACGTCTCAAGGGACTGCGTCTCGCCGGCACGCCAAAGATCGGCGGCTGGGCATTCCGCGGCTTGCTCGATCTGCCTGTCGCGTGGGGCGTGCGCTGACTTACCGCCCCGCCGACAGCGCCATGTCATCGCGATGCACCAATTCCGTGCGGCCGGCGTGGCCGAGGATCGCTTCGACGTCGGCACTTTTCTTGCCCGCGATGAGCGCTGCGTCTGCGCTTGAGTATGCAATCAATCCGCGGCCGAGTTCGCCACCCTTGGCCCCTCGAATGACCACCGCGTCGCCACGATCGAAGGTGCCGTCGATCTTGGTCACGCCCGCCGGCAGCAAACTCTTGCCTGACAGCAGCGCCTTCTCGGCGCCAGCATCGATGGTGACGCTGCCGGCCGGCTCAAGCTGGCCTGCGATCCAACGCTTGCGTGCCGTCACCGGATCCGACGAGGCGAGGAACCAGGTCGCCGGCGCCCCGGCTGAGATCTGGCGCAGCGGATGCAATGGCTTGCCCGACGTGATAATCATATGCGTGCCCGAGCCCATGGCGATTTTGCCGGCCTGCACTTTGGTTTTCATGCCGCCCTTGGACAGCTCCGTGCCCGCATCACCGGCCATAGCCTCGATCTCCGGCGTGATCGCTCGCACTTCGGCGATATGGGTCGCGGCCGGATCTGTTCCCGGCGGGGCGGTGTAGAGACCGTCGATATCCGACAGCAGCACCAGCACGTCGGCCGTGATCATGCTGGCCACGCGGGCAGACAGGCGATCATTGTCACCGTAGCGGATCTCGGCAGTCGCCACCGTGTCGTTCTCATTTACGACCGGGATCACCTGATGGGCCAGCAACGTGTTCATGGTGCGCCGCGCATTCAGATAGCGCCGCCGCTCTTCCGTATCGCCGAGCGTCAGCAGGATCTGCGCCGTCTTGAGCCCGCGCGTCTGGAACGCGTCCTGGTAGGCACTCGACAGCGAGATCTGGCCGACGGCCGCCGCCGCCTGCGATTGTTCAAGCTCCAGCGGCCCCTTGGGCAGGGCCATGACATGGCGACCGAGTGCGATCGCCCCCGACGACACCAGCACGACCTCTTTGCCCGCGGCGATCAGTTCGGCCACATCATCGGCGATCGAGTTCAGCCACGTCGCGCGCAACCGCCCGCTGACGCGGTCGACCAGCAGGGCCGAGCCGATCTTGACCACGACCCGCTTTGCGGCGGTCCATTCGGGGCGTGCGTTGCTCATCGATGTGCGGGCCAAAGGTGGACGTTTCGCGGGCTATGGCATCGCCACCGGGCGCAGCGCAACAGGGGATGCGTGGTGCAAAGCGCGCTCAGCCCAGCTGAAGACAGATGAAGCCGGCCCTTGTGTGAGCCGGCTCCAAAAGCAATCTGATAATGTCGACTACGCCGCCTGCTGCGCCGCCGCTGCCGCCGGCTTTGCGGTCACACCCGTGCGTTCGACGGCCGCTTGCAGGATTTGCCCGAGCAGTTCGCTGTAGCGCAGGCCCTGAAAGCCCGCCATGATGTTCAGCTTGCCATCCCAGCTCCAGCCAGGGTTGGGGTTCACTTCCAGCAGCTTGATCTCGCCCTTTGCGTCGGCGCGGAAATCGAAGCGGGCATAGTCACGACAGCCCATGCGCTCGAACAGACGGGCTGAGTTCTCGATCAGCTGCTGCTGCACATGCTCTGGCAACTGTGCTTCGTGATAGCGCAGTTGCGTCCAGTACGGGCTGTCAGGCTCCCATTTCGATTCGTAGCCGAGAATCTTCGGCAAATTCGGATCGAGACGTGAGAAGTCGACCTCCAGGATCGGCAGCGCCCGCAGGCCCTGATCCGGGTTGCCAACCATGGCGACGGAGTATTCAGCCCCCGTCAGATACTCCTGCACCAGGACAGGCATGGCGCGTTTCGGGAACATGGCGCGAAGCTTGTCGAGATACTCGAGCAGCTGCGTCTGGTTCTTGACCACGGCGTCTTTGGTGATGCCGATGGAGCTGTCGCCGAAATTCGGCTTCAACAGTGCCGGAAACACAGAAGGAAGCGTTGCGCCCTGGTCGCCAGGCCGCACGTAGGTTTCGAGCGGCACTGGCACGTCGATCGATTGGGCCACTGCGCGCACAAGACCCTTGTCGTAACACATGCCAAGCGCCGCAGGCCCCGCGCCCGTATAGGGGATGCCGCGCAGTTCAAGCAGTGACGGCACATGTAGTTCTTTGAACGCGTCGTTGTTCCAGCCTTCATCGCAGAAGTTCAGGATCAGGTCGGTTTTGAGATCAAGCAAATCCCGCTCGAGCGTCGCGTGATTGTCGAGGTATCTGAACTTGTAGGCCGGCAGCTCCAACAACGCGTCATTCAGGCGGCGGACCGTATCCATGTCTTCGGGGTTGAACTGGCCATTGCGCTTGACGGTATCGGGCAGGCGCGGATCGCCCATCAAAATCGTAACGTCGAGCACGGCGGCTTTGGCTTTCGGCTTGCGCGCGTAGGCCGGTGCGTCCGCGCTCAGCAGCAGACGCCGCGCCATCATGCCGAGATCCTGGTCGCGGTCCGATTGCGCCTCGGCGGTACCGTGGTGCCTGACATTGCGGAAGCCAGTTTTCTCCAGCAATTTCGTGATGCCATCGCGCGTATACAGACGCTCGGCATAGAACTGATCGGCGATGACGCCGGTCTCGTCGTTGACGATCACCTCGCGGCTGACCAGTCGCTCCTTGTCGGACGAGATCGAGCGTTCGCGACAGACAAAGTGGTGCTCGTCGATCCACTCCCATGAGCGCTTCTCGAAGTGCTCGGCCATGTAGGCGCCGTCGGTGATGTCGAGCACAATTTGACCCGTCGGGCGCAGCAGTTTGCCAACCGTCTGAAGCACTTTCTCGTCGTCAGACTTGTTCGAGAAATAGCCGAACGAGTTGCCCATGATGGCAACGCAGTCGATCGAGTTTTCAGCGAGCTTCGGATTGCGTGCATCGCCTTCCTTGAAGGCAACCTGCAGCCCCTCGCCCTGCGCCCGCTTCTTGGCGAGGCGAATCAGATAGCGCGATCGGTCGACGCCGGTGACGTTCTTGAAGCCACGACGCGCGAGTTCGATGCAGTGGCGGCCTTGGCCGCAGCACAGATCGAGGATGGCACTATGCGGCGTGACCGCGGCGGACTGGACGATAAAGTCCACTTCCCTACGCGTGTTCTCAGAGTTCTCGACGACGTCGCCGTCGGTCTTCACATAGAGCGCGTTGAACAGTTTGCGCCACCACTCGGAGGGCAGATGCTGCTCGAGGTCGGCCACGGGGCCGAGGCAGGAGCGCGCCGGGGGACGCTTAAGCCGCTTGGGCTTTACAGTCGTAGCCATGATGGACGACGAGTCCTCGGTGATGTCCTCGGCGGCCATGGGCCACGAAGACTGTCGCGTACGGACTCACAGTGAGCCGTGACGAGACACAGTCAGTCACGCGTGCCCGAATGGCCGTCGCGGTTGCAGCGGAAAGTAGGACGCTCAACTCGAAAGTCAAATGGGAATCGGGGGATACTGTTATTTTCCCCAACTCGTTTGGTCCGTGGGCAGGCCTGGCAGCCCTGACGGGCGTCGGATGCTTCTGCCCATCATCGGAGACCTGCTCAGGGCGGCGCCACTTGCACCACACTTGGTGCCGCCCAGCTGCCGGTGATGGCAAACGTCTGCTCGGCAGTTTCAGGGGCGGCGCCGGAGCGCGCTGCGGCACGAGGCCGAACGGATCGCGACACCAGGAGATCGAGCGCGGCCGACGACCGGTCAATCTGCCCACTCAGCCGCGCCGTTCCGCCGGCCGTGCGCATCTGACTCTGCTCGACTAGGATCGCGCGCTCGCCGAGAAACAGGCGCAAGTCCAACGCCTCGATCGCCTGCGCCGTGCCGAGCAACAGCGGCACCTCGCGGATTGGCTTCGCCACTGTCCGCTCCGTGACCTTGAAGGGGTCGAGCAAACTGCGGGTGCCCGGCACTGCCACAACGCTCACCTTGCCGGTCATCGCGCCGGGTAGCAGGTTCGGGCCTTCGCCACGCCCCTGCAGATCGAGAGTCAAGGACGCGGGACCGATCACCAGGCCTTGACCGAGCAAGGGCGTCAGAACGTCTTGCGCTTGCAGAAGATCAACGCGACCGCGGACTCCAAACGTCGGACGCCAGCTTTGGCCGCCGGCATCGATGTGCAGACGTGCCTTGTTGCCGGCCCACTCGACATCAGCCAGTTCTGCCGACAACAGGCCGCTATCCACAGTTATAGTCGCGGCGCCTCGCCCGCGTACCCCGCCGCGCAGCATGATGGTGGTCGCCGAAACACGAAGATCCGCATCGATATCAAGGTATGCCGGCAAGTCGCGCGTGAGTGCCGCGAGCAGCGCGCGGAACGGCCCACCCTGCCCGCCGCTGGGCTGCCCGGCACTCGGCTGCCCGGCACTCGGTTGCCCAGCACTCGGTTGCCCAGCACTCGGTTGCGATGGCGATTGTGGTGCAGACGGGCCCGCCGTTGCCTCATCGCCAGCCCCAAGACGCGTCAGATCAAGGCTCGCAAACGCAAGTGTCCCCTCGATGATCGGTCGCCCGTTGCGATAGCGCAATCTCAAGGCACCGGACGCAGGCCTCTGGCCGTCGAGTATAAGCCGCGCATCTTGTTGCAGATCGAGCATGCCATCCAGCCAACGCACCCTGCCACTCAGCGAGACATTGCGTAACGCTGCGGCTTGTCGCACGGGCGTACCGAGCCAGCGCATCAGCGCCGCTGGGCTCGCAAGGCGGGCATCGACGTTGCCAGCCAGTCCGCCGCGGCTCGAGAGTTCCCCCTCGAAAACAACCTCGCCTAAATTTTCGCCCTTGATGGCCGCGCTGACCGGGCGCATCTGGTTCGCCCCTCGTGGATTGCCGTCGACCTCCGGATCCCGTCCTGCCGTGACCTCGAACGAGAGCGCGTCACCGTGAAAGATCGCGACCCCGCGCAAAGCAATCTGCCCCCGCGAGGTCAGGTCGACATCGGCGTCGATTGGTCCGACCCGTCCGTTCGGATCGGCTGAGACGCGCACGGTCGCGCCGCGAATGAGGACCCGGTCCATGCCGAGTGTCGCAAGTTGCGCCATCAAGGGACTGAGCGCATCGTCCATAGGCAGCAGGGTTGCGACCCGGCCAGCTTCGAGGCGCAAGACCGCGCCTTCCAGCACAAGGCGGCGGTCGGCTGTACCATCAGCGCCAGCCTGGACGCTGAACCTGCCTCGTTCGAGCTCGATAAAGGGCGTCCGCGAGAGCACGACGGGCTGTTCGATGTTGAACACCATGCGTGCGGACGCTTGCACAGCGCCCCCCGACCCTGGCTTGCTCCAATCCGCGCCGCTGGGAATCGGAAGCATTGGCACAACTGCTAATAGCAACAGGCAAGCAATCGCCACCAACATGGCAGCAGCTGAGCGACGCCGGAATTTCGATTGTACCGCCAAAGAAAACTCTCCTGCCCAATTGCTAGCGGTGGGGCGTATGTGCCGCAAGACGTTCAATTATTATTATCTGCGCCGGCCCGCTTGCCGACGCCCGGCCGCGATGTTAACCGTATTGAATTCGGAATTCCGAATTCGCCTGTTACCGATCGACCATCTGAAGAGACGGCGGCCCATGACCCGCGATCTGCTCACACTTGGTGAAACGCTGTCCGCGCAAGCGCGCCTGATGCCTGACACAACGGGCATCCGCGATCTTGAGCGCTCCATGACATTCCGTCTCTGGAATGCGCGCGCCTGTCGACTGGCCAACGCGCTGCTCGGTCTTGAGTTGCGCAAGGGCGATCGCGTCGCTGTTCTTGCCTACAACTGCGTAGAGTGGGCCGAGATTTACGCTGCGACAGCCAAAGCCGGATTGATCGCCGTGCCTGTCAACTTTCGTCTTGTCGCAAATGAAACGCATTACATCGTGGCCAATGCAGAGGCCTCGGCCCTCATCGTGCAGGACGAACTCGCAGGCGTGGTCGAGGAGATTGCGCCGCGCCTGCCGTTTCCATCGACGCGGATCGTGCACTTTGGCAAAACCAAGACACCTGCCGGCTGGCGCGATTATGAAGACCTGATCGCGGCTGCGAGCGATCGAGAGCCCGCCGTCGCCGTCGCCACGACCGATCCGTGGATGTTTATGTACACATCCGGCACCACCGGCGCACCCAAGGGCGCCATTCGCAGCCACAAGGGCAACGCGCTGGTGGCCCTCATCACCGAGATCGAACTTGGCATTCGCCGGGGCGAAGGGGCGATGTTGGTCATGCCCATGTGCCACGCCAATTCACTGTATTTCTTCTCGTCGTTCAACATGACGGGTGGGCCGGTGACGATCTATTCGCGCAAAAGCTTCGATCCCGAACATGCGCTGCGCGCCGTGTCGGAGAGCGGTGCCAATTTCACCTCGCTGGTGCCGACGCACTACATCATGCTGCTGAGCCTCGCCGAAAAGATCCGCGCGCAATACCCGTGCGAGCGCGTCAACAAGCTGATGATCTCGTCCGCGCCAGCGCGCCAGGATACGAAACGCGCGGTCATGGAGATGTTCAGGAACTCCGGCCTGTTCGAACTCTACGGCTCCACCGAAGGCGGCTGGGTGACGATGCTGCACCCACACGAACAGTTCACCAAGCTCGGCTCCGTCGGCCGTGAGTGCATCGGCTCGGCTCCAATCCGAATGCTCGATGACAACGGTGTCGAAGTGCCTGACGGCGAAGCCGGGGAACTCTTTCACTCAAACCCGTACACCTTCGATGGCTATTGGAAACTGCCCGAGAAGACAGCCGAAGCCTTTAAAGGTGCCTACTGCACAGTCGGCGACATGGCCCGGCGCGATGCGGACGGCTACATCTGGCTGGTCGATCGCAAAAAGAATATGATCATTTCGGGCGGTGAAAATGTCTATCCGACCGAGGTGGAGACTGCCATCGGCAGCCATCCGGCCGTGAAAGACGTCGCCGTCGTCGGTGTGCCCGACGACAAGTGGGGCGAGCGCGTGCACGGGGTCGTCGTGCTGCACGATGGCCGACATGCGAGCGAAGTCGATCTGATCGCCTGGGCCAAGGATCGTCTCGCCGGCTACAAGCGGCCACGCTCGTTCTCGTTCATCGGCGAAGCCGATATGCCCAGGACCGCGACCGGCAAGATCCAGCATCGGATTTTGCGGGAGAAGTTTGTTGGTGTCTGACCTCTGGTCAGACACCGCTATACAGGACGAAGCAAAGTAGTCCGGCCTACGCGATCCCACGATGCCACAGTGTCAGACCAGAGGTCAGACACCAAACAGAACGGAGCCCCAATGCGCACACTCAAAATCGGCGACGTCACGATCACCTCGATCGTCGAACGCGAAGGCCCGTGGCGCAAGCCGGAGGACATGTTTCCGTCCTACGATCCGGCGATCGCGAAGGAACACCTCAAGACGCTTGACCCCATCGTGTTCGACGTCGCGTCGGGGCGTATGATGATCACCTACCAGACGTTTGTTGTGCGCACGCCGCGCCATACGGTGCTGGTCGACACGTGCGCGGGCGAGGACAAGGGCTATCCGCCGCCGCTCGACTTTCCCAAGCAGCCCTGGCTCGACGGCCTCAAGGCTGCAGGGCTGACATTCGCCGACATCACGCATGTGTTCTGCACGCACCTGCACTTTGATCATACAGGCTGGAACACACGGCTTGTGAATGGCCGCTGGGTGCCGACGTTCCCGAACGCGAAGTACATCTTCCACAAGGACGAGTACGCCCATTGGGAACAAGTCGCGAAAGCAGGCGGCGCGCCTCCGGGACCTGCGCCAACGAAATCGTGGAGCACGGACTGCCTGCCCATCGTGGAAGCCGGACAGGCGCTGCTGGTCGATGACACCTTCGAGTTGGACGAGACATTCACGCTGACGCCAACACCCGGCCATTCGCCCTGCCATTGCTGCGTCAACATCAGATCCAAGAGACAGCACGCTGTTGTCACAGGCGATCTGATGCATCACGCTTTCCAGTGCCGTGAGCCCAATTGGTTCACTGTCTTCGACAGCGATCGCGAGAAGGCCATTGCCTCGCGACGCAAGTTCCTCGCCAGCGTCGCCAATACGCCGACCGTCGTTCTGCCGGTCCACTTCCCAAGCCCGACCGCCGGCCACGTTGTCCCACATGGCAACGGCTTCGACTTTAAGTTCATGGGTGCCTGACCTCTGGTCAGACACCAGCGCATCGTTCTCGCAGCATCCATGTTTTTCGACCCATGGTCAGGTATCTGACCGAGATCAGACACCAACAGGCTCCCATGACCCAACTCGACCTCAACAGCACGCCTGATACCGCCGCAGAGTGGATCGCCAAGTTCCTGCAGGCGCGCGGTGTGGATCGCATTTTCGGCCTGCAAGGCGGCCACATCCAGCCGATCTGGGACTATGTGCACCGCCTCGGCATCCGCATCATCGATGTGCGTGATGAAGGCGCGGCCGTGCACATGGCGCACGCGCACGCGGAACTCACAGGCCAACTCGGTGTGTGCATGGTGACAGCCGGCCCGGGGGTCACAAACTGCGTGACCGGCATGGCGAATGCCTCGCTTGCGCGCATGCCGGTGCTGCTGATTGGCGGCTGCACGTCGCGTCCGCAGGCTAACATGGGGCCGCTGCAGGACATCCCGCATGTCGACATTCTCAAGCCCGTGACGCGTCAGTCGCGCACGCTGCGTGTCGCCGACCAGGTCATCCGCGAGTTCGACGAGGGTGTGTCGCGTGCATTCGGTGATCTCGGAGAGCCCGGGCCGGTGTACCTGGAAATCCCGACCGATGTTTTGCGCACGGTCGTGCCGAAGCAACTGATCCTCGATGATTGGATGCAGGCGAAAACCACGCGCATCATCGCGCCCGATCCAGCCAGCATTGAGCAAGCCATGGAGGCGCTGTGGAGCGCGAAGCGGCCGCTCGTGGTCACGGGGCGCGGTGCGACCAAGGCAGGCGCCGAACTCGTGCGCCTGCTGGACGCTTGCGGCGCCGTCTATCTCGACACACAGGAAAGCCGCGGCCTCGTCCCTGGCGAGCATGCGTCCGTTGTCGGTGCCATGCGGGCTGCCGCCATGACGGAAGCCGACACCGTGGTCGTGATCGGCCGCAAGCTCGATTATCAAATGGGGTACGGCTCGCCCGCTGTGTTTCCCAATGCCAAGCGGTTCATCCGCCTTGCTGACACTGCGGGTGAACTCGTCGACAACCGTCGCGGCACGCCGGAACTGCTGGCAACGCCGTCACTCGCGCTGGCGGCCATCGTCAAAGCCGCTGGCAATCGCCGCCCGGCGACGGACCGCGCCTGGGCTGATGGTCTGCGCAAGAAACACCTCGACCGCTCCAAGCCGAGCACAAAATCCGCCACCACAGGGAGCGACGGCAAGATCCACCCTGCGGCCATCTTCGACACGCTGAAAACGCTGGTGGATAAGGACTTCATCGCCATCGCCGACGGCGGAGACTTGCTGAGCTTTGCCCGCGTCGGCTTGGAAGCGAACACCTACATGGACGCCGGCGCCTTCGGCTGTTTGGGAGTCAGCGTGCCCTATGCCATCGCCGCGTCGCTCGCGTTCCCGGATCGGCAAGTGATCGCCATCACGGGCGACGGCGCCTATGGCATCAACGCCATGGAGATCGACACGGCCGTGCGTCACGGCGCGAAGATCGTGGTCATCATCTCAAACAACGCCGGCTGGAACATCGAACGGCTCGACCAGGAAATGAACTACGGCGGACGGGTCGTCGGCACCACATTGCGGCACTCTGATTATGCCGCCATGGCGCGTGCGCTCGGTGCCCACGGCGAACGCGTCGAGAAGCCTGGCGATCTCGCAGGAGCGATCGAACGCGCCATTGAGAACGCGCCCGCCGTCGTCGACGTGGTGACATCGCAGACCGTGGTTTCGTCCGACGCCAAAAAAGGCCTCGGCTTCGTGCCGGACTATCAGGCGCTCACCGCCTGGGACGAGGCTGAGCGCAAGCGGCGGGAGTAAGATAATGCGTGCGCGGGCGTGCTATGTGCAACGGACTATGCGGACAGGCTCCTAGTGTGATTAGGGATTGAGGCACGGAGACAAAGACACAAAGACACCGAGGTATCCGGCTGCTCCTTTGGCGATGGTTGCGGCCGGCGTCGTGACAGCCACCGCCCGACTGGCCGGCGTGCTCACAATCGCGCGCCGGCAACGCGCCACAGTCACGGCCAAAAACTGCGCCTGCCAAGGGTCCTGTCATGCCGATACCTGCAAAGCAGGCTGACGCAACGGCAGGCTGACGCAACGTCCCGTTCAGCTCAGCAGCAGGATGCAGACGTGGCCACATCGACGATCGAAATGGCAACCGCCAGGATCTCTGCGATCACAACCCGCGTGCAATGACGCCGACCATGAGCACGAGATAAGCGACCATCGCGAGCCAGTATTCCTGATGCGGGAGATAGCGCGGCACGTTGATGCCGATGGCGCCGAACTTGGAGATCAACGCCAGCGCGGCGATTAAGATCGAGACAACGAAGATGAAGATCGACGGTGGATTGAGGCGCATGGTGTGAAACCCTCCGCGGCGGATGCTGGAACAGACTTAGATCACCCGTGGCGCCGCGGCAACGCAAGCGCCGCGCGCAACAGGCGATCGCATGAACCGTCATCCCGCACAAACGCGGCCTTGTTCGGCCGCGTGCAGATGCGCGATCCAGCGCAAGACGTCCGCGAAGCGGGCCGTGTTGATGGGTCTATCAAGTGCGCTGCGCGCTCACGCGCTGTATCCCGCATCTGCACGCGGCCAAAAGCGGCCGCGCTTGTGCGGGATGACGAGGTTTTTGCGCGTGCGATTGCCTTGCCCACACCGTCAGCGCCCGCGCACCCGCGGATCGATCGCGGCGTAGGCGAGGTCGACCATGAAGTTGATCACCACGAAGGCCGACGTCACGACCAGCAGCGTCGCCTGCAGGAGAGGATAGTTGCGCTCGGCGATGGCGCCCAGGATCAAGCGGCCGAGGCCGGGAATGGCAAACACCTGCTCAACGACGATGGCGCCACCGAGCAGATATCCGGTCATGATGCCGAGGCTGGTCACAAACGGGATCAGCGCATTGCGCAGCGCATGCCGATAGAGCACCAGCCGCTCTGTCAGACCTTTGGCGCGGGCGGTGCGAATGTAGTCCTGGCTGAGCGCTTCGAGCATGGCCGAGCGGACGAGACGCGCCAGGTTGGCGAGGATCGGCAGTGCGAGCGCGATGGCAGGCAACAGCAGTCGCGCGACGCAGCCGAGCGGGTCCTCGCTGAACGGCACATAGCCGAGCACCTGCAAGCTCGGCGCGAGTGTCGCGAGGCCAAGGATCATCAGAATGCCCAGCCAGAACGACGGTATGGTGAGGCCGGCCACGGACCCGAGCTGCACGAGGATCTCAGCCCGCTTGCCCCGGAGGCGCGCCATCAGCACCCCGAGCGGCAGTGCGAGGCTGGCCGCGAGTGTCAGCGCCAGGGCCGACAGCTGCACGGTTGGCCACACATGCGACGCGATCTCGGCGGCGACCGGCCGCCCGGTCCAGATCGACGTGCCGAAATCACCGCCGAGCACGGTTCTGAGCCAGACCCAGTATTGCGTGTAGAAGGGCTGATCGAGCCCAAGGCGCGCGCGCAGTTTTGCCAGTGCTTCCGGCGTGATTTCGGTGTTGGCACCCAGCATGATGGCGACGGCATCGCCCGGAATGAGGCGAATCATAAGGAACGCCAGCACCGACACCGCCGCAAGGACGAGACCCAAGTCGAACAGGCGTGTCAGCAGCAGACGGGCGAGCATGGGAAGCCGTGGCGTGGTGGACTTCGAGAAGGCCACATGCGGGCCGCTTTGCGCAAGCGTGATGAGGGGGATGACAAGAGCAGCACCTGGGGAGAGCCTGCGGATAAGCTGTGGATGCAGCGGTCTAGGCCTCTCGATCTCAGCCCGAATCCTGCCACGCTCCGAATTCGGAACAGATTGATTTGGAGCGCATACATGGCGCTGGTTTTATCCCTGCTGCGCGCGGCCAACGCCCGTGGAACCCACCATCATCTGGCGCTCGATGCGCTCGATGACTTGGGCGCTGCGCCCGCATGGCGGCGTCTGTTCTACAAGCATATCGCGGCCTATCTCGACGGCGCCAAGGCCCCGGATACGGCCTTCAAGGACTTCAAAAACCACGTTCTGCATCCGCGCGACGGCTATTGGGGCGGTGCGCCACAGCAAGCCGAGACGTGGTATGGGGAACTGGTTGCAGCGCTGAGCAAGAAAGACTGGCCCGCTGCTGCCTATGCCGCTGGCGTGCTCGGCCACTATTGCACCGATCCGTGCATGCCGTTGCACACCCATCAGACGACTGCCGAGAGCAACATCCACGCGGCCCTCGAATGGACGGTGTCGACGTCCTACGCTCGGCTTTCGGCGCTTGGCGCCAGCCTCGACACTGTCCCGCGGCCTGCGGCGGGGCGAGGGGCTGGATGGCTCAGTGAATTGTTGCGTGGAGCCGCGACCGAGGCGACAACGCACTATGAAACCCTGCTCGCGCACTACGATTTCAAGCGCGGTGTCGTTGCGCCTGAGGAGGGGCTTGATCTGGTCGGGCAGCGCGCCACGGCGACCATGTTGTTCTATGCGCGCCGATTGCTCGCAGCCGTGCTCGATCGCGCTATTGCTGACGCTGCGGTCGAACCCGACGAGGTGGCCCTGGCCGGCGACGCCTTCAAAGCTTTCGTCGCTCTGCCCGCCGCGCGCAGGCGCCGAAACAAAGACTTTGCCAGCGATCGCCACTTGATCGAGGCCATGTACGACGAGCTGATGGCCACCGGCCGGGTGGACAAGACGCTGCGTGACGATGAGCGGCAAATTCAGGCGTTGTATCGGGCGGAGGTTCTGGACAAGCCGCAGGAGCAGGTCGCCCTGCCTCCGGTGCCCACCACGATAGACGTCGCGCCGCAGACGTCACCGGTGCCTTCCACCTCTATCGAGTCCGGCGGAGTGGTGACGCCCGCTGCCGCCCACGTGCCCGATGTGGACGACCCGAACGCCGATCCCGTAGAGGCCAGCGATGGCGCTATCGCGCGCGGCAAGCGCTTGGCCGTCGAGCGGCCGCGCCCGGCGCCGCGCCATATCGAGGCGCCCGAGCCGCGCCGCTACGCCGACGCGCACAGAGGCACAAACGACACCTCCGCGATGGCCACGTCAGAGGCTGCCCCAGACGCAACCTCAGAGGCAGTCTCTACAGTGACAACGAGCGCTGAAACCACTGTCCGCCCGGCACCAGCAGCAGCCCTACCCCTGGCCTTCGTCAGCGCTCAGCCTGTTGCCGTTCCCGCGACGGAGCCGGTCGCGGGCGCATCATCGCTGTCGAGCTACCGGCCTGCTGACCGCCCGACGTCTGCGCCGCGTTTGTCGCTCGAAAGCGACATCGTCGACGCGCCCTCCATCGGGCCCAAGACGGCGGCTCGGCTCAATGCCGTCGGGATCGATACGGTTGGCGATTTCCTGAAAGCGCACCCGATCGCGCTCGCAGCCCGGCTTGAGGCCAGTCACCTGCCACCCGACGTCCTGACGGCGTGGCAAGAGCAGGCGCGCCTCATGCTGCAGCTGCCCGACATGCGTGCCTCACAAGCTCAAGTTCTCGTCGGCGCTGGCTATCGCACGCTTGAGGCGATTGCCGAAGCGGATCCAGGCACGCTGTGCTCGGATGTGCTGCACTTTGCCCTGTCGCCCGACGGTCAACGCATCCTGCGCGAAGGTCGTGCGCCGGACATGGAGCAGGTCGTTGCCATCGCGGCACGGGCCCGCGAGATCAAGGCCGCTTGAGCGCGTGACTGGATCCCGTTGCACGTCTCAGACCAGCGGCGAAAATTTCTTACTGAAGACTTATACCGGCGGGCAAAATTTCAGACCTATCATATCCAACGGCGTCATCCCGGATTACGGTCACGCGTCCCGGGTGATCGTATCACCGGGAGTGCGCCAGGCATGGCGCGGAGTGCCGCGAGGCACGTTTGGCCGGGATGGTATCCGGTCGATGACTTGGAGGTGGAAGTCCTCTGCGGGCCCTGGGTGTGGTTACCGCTAGCTGACGGCATGGGTGTCCGGAGCGATCCGGAATCTGAAGAAAGCCCAAGGCAAAGTGCCGGCCTGACGAACAGGAAGCGCATATGAGGCGTCCGTACTCGGGTGAGTTACCATGTGCGGCGCACACCTTGATCTATGAAACAAGCTGCCGCGCAGCGGCGATTTTTGCGATGCAGCATTCGTGCTGCGCTGCAGCTAGTTACAGGAGAGTATCCCCAAGCGTCATGCGGGACGCATCCCTCCGGCATGACGGCGGGATGCGCCAATTGGGCATTCCGACGGCGGTGGATCGGCTTGTTCAGCAGGCACTGCATCAAGTGCTGATGCCACTCTTCGATCCAGGCTTCTCGCCTCACTCCTATGGCTTTCGGGCCGGACGGAGTGCGCACGACGCTGTGAAGGCCGCCCGAGACCACGTTGCGGGTGGCCGACGTTTCGTC